>NZ_JBMEZS010000008.1:0-331137 GCF_048822555.1 Klebsiella sp. C283 | reverse complement strand
TTAGCGTGCTGATATGGCTCAGTTGGTAGAGCGCACCCTTGGTAAGGGTGAGGTCCCCAGTTCGACTCTGGGTATCAGCACCACTTTTTAGGTTAAAGTTCGGCACGTTGTAAAGAATTTGCCTGGCGACAATAGCGCGGCGGTCCCACCTGACCCCATGCCGAACTCAGAAGTGAAACGTCGTAGCGCCGATGGTAGTGTGGGGTCTCCCCATGTGAGAGTAGGGAATCGCCAGGCATCAAATAAAGCAGAAGGCCCAGTCGAAAGACTGGGCCTTCTGCTTTTGTGTTATCTGTTGATAAGCAGTCCTGCCGCCAGGGGGAAACCCGTCAAAGCCGATTTGCGCGTGATGCAGCAAGGGACAGTGAGTTTGTTTGTTCGGTTGTCATGTGGATGATGCGCAGAAGAGCAGATACAGGTTCGACGCTAGCCCCTGTATCTGCTGGTCGGGGGAGAATTAGCGGGTCAGCGCGACGATCCCTAACGTGAGGCCGGCTACCGCGGCGGCGCCCCCGGCGATCGCGCCTGCGGTGTCCCAGTTGTCTTCTGTTGTGCCTTTCATACAGGTATTGGTGTGGACTAAGCGGCCTTGCGAGTCATACACCGGTACGCAGGGAGAGTCATGGGCACAGCCTGCCAGCAGAGAGGCCAGCAGCGCCACGATTAAATACTTTTTCATGATATTACCTCTGGATAATCCGCAGGGTTGTACTGAGAGCCAGTGCAGAACGGAATGGCTTATTTTATCACCGCGGATTGTCCGGCCCGGATGCCGAAATCATCTCAATATATGAGCCACGTAAATATCGTGAAGATAAGCAGGGGAATATGCAGAAAAGATGGAGAGAACGATCGTATCCCATCGCTGCCGCGCGCGATAGCGGTTGTCAGATAGCGGTAAGCTGTAGTGGTTGCTCATATACCAGGCGAAAAAAAAGCGCCCGCAGGGGCGCCTTTAATACCAGGCCGGGTTATTCAGCGTGCCGGGTAAAACGTCGTCTGACGACCACAAAGAAGACCGGAACAAAGAAGATCGCCAGCAGTGTCGCGGTTAGCATCCCGCCCATGACGCCGGTACCCACCGCATTCTGCGCCCCGCTGCCGGCACCATGGCTAATCACCAGCGGCATGACCCCGAGAATAAAAGCCAGAGAGGTCATCAGAATGGGTCGCAGGCGCATCCGCGATGCCTCCAGGGTTGCTTCAATGATCCCTTTCCCTTCTTTCTCCATCAGATCCTTGGCGAATTCGACGATCAGGATCGCGTTCTTCGCCGACAAACCGATCGTGGTCAGAAGGCCTACCTGGAAGTAAACGTCATTATTCAGCCCACGCAGCGTGGCGGCTAACAGCGCGCCGATCACCCCCAGCGGAACCACTAGCATGACTGAGAACGGAATCGACCAGCTCTCATACAGCGCCGCCAGGCAC
The DNA here is from genome assembly GCF_048822555.1 of Klebsiella sp. C283. Taxonomy (NCBI): domain Bacteria; kingdom Pseudomonadati; phylum Pseudomonadota; class Gammaproteobacteria; order Enterobacterales; family Enterobacteriaceae; genus Klebsiella; species Klebsiella sp. C283. The sequence continues at coordinate 329,706 of NZ_JBMEZS010000008.1, read as the reverse complement.
AGGAAGACGACGATCAGCGAGATGGCATAGAGCGCGGGAGCCTGGTTGCCGGAAAGGCGTTCCTGGTAAGACATCCCGGTCCAGTCGTAACCAATACCGCTCGGCAGTTTACTGGCCAGCGCTTCCATCAGCGCCATGGCTTCCCCGGTACTCTTGCCCGGCGAAGCTTCACCGAGGATTTCCATGGAGGGTAAACCGTTGTAGCGTTCCAGACGCGGCGAGCCATAAATCCAGCGCGAAGTGACGAAGGCGGAGAACGGGACCATTTCGCCATTGGCGCTACGAACATACATATTGTTAATGTCGCTCGGCAGCATACGGAAATGGGCATCAGCCTGGACGTACACTTTCTTGACGCGACCACGGTCAATAAAGTCATTGACGTAGTACCCGCCCAGCGCAGCGGATATCGTTTCATTGATATCGGAGAGCGATACGCCCAGCGCCTGCGCTTTTTCCTGGTCGACATCCAGTTTGAACTGCGGCGTATCTTCCAGCCCATTAGGCCGTACCCGTACCAGCTGATCCGGATGCTGTTTCACCATGCCCAGCAGTTGATTGCGCGCCTGCGTCAGGGCAGTATGGCCTAGCCCGCCCTGGTCGATCAGCTCAAAGTCGAAGCCGGTGGCGGTACCCAGCTCAATAATGGCAGGCATGTTGAACGGGAAAACCATGGCGTCTTTGATCTGGCTGAAGGCCACGGTGGCTCGCTTGATGATGGACTCCACGCTGTTTTTATCACCGCTGCGTGCTTCCCATGGTTTCAGGCTGACAAACGCCATGCCGGAGTTTTGTCCCTGGCCGCTGAAGCTGAAGCCGTTAACGGTAAAGACGCTTTCGACGTTAGCCTTCTCGTTATGCAGATAGTAGTCGGTCACGGTATCCAGCACTTTCTGTGTCCGCTCCTGTGTAGCGCCGGAAGGCAGCTGGATCATGGTCAGGAAGACCCCCTGGTCTTCATCGGGTAGAAAGGATGTCGGAAGACGCATAAACAGCACGGCCATTCCCACGACGATCAGCAGATAGATCACCAGGTAACGGCCGGTTCCACGCAAAATACCGCTGACGCTGTTGGTGTAGTGGTTAACGCTCTGGTCAAAACGGGCGTTAAACCAGCCGAAAAATCCTTTTTTCTCATGGTGTTCAGCTGAGGCTGGCTTCAACAACGTGGCGCAGAGCGCTGGCGTCAGCACCAGGGCAACCAGCACGGAGAGCGCCATGGCGGAAACGATGGTGATCGAAAACTGGCGATAAATCGCGCCGGTGGAACCGCCGAAGAAGGCCATCGGCACGAAAACCGCAGAGAGCACCATGGCGATACCCACCAGCGCCCCCTGGATCTGCGACATCGACTTTTCCGTCGCTTCTTTTGGCGAGAGCTTCTCCTCAACCATCACACGTTCGACGTTTTCCACCACCACAATGGCGTCATCGACCAGCAGACCTATCGCCAGCACCATACCAAACATCGTCAGGGTGTTAATGGAGTAGCCAAACATCGACAGTACGGCGAAGGTGCCCAACAGCACGACGGGCACGGCAATGGTCGGAATGAGCGTTGCGCGCATGTTCTGCAGGAACAGATACATGACAAGGAAGACGAGAATAATCGCTTCAAAGAGCGTTTTGACCACTTCGTGAATAGAGATTTTAACGAAAGGGGTCGTATCGTACGGATAGACCACCTTCATTCCCTGGGGGAAGTAAGGCTGCAGTTCGGCTAGCTTCGCTTTAATCGCAGTGGCGGTATCCAGCGCGTTGGCGCCGGTCGCAAGCTTAATACCCAGACCAGAGGCGGGCTTACCGTTAATTCTGGCGACGACGTTGTAGTTCTCTCCGCCCAGCTCAATGCGGGCGACATCTTTCAGATGGACGACAGAGCCATCGGCATTGACCCGCAGCGTGACCTTGCCAAACTCCTGCGGATCTTTAAGCCGCGTCTGGGCAATGATCGACGCGTTCAACTGCTGGCCTTTTAGCGCTGGCGTACCGCCCAGCTGGCCGGCGGCGATCTGATCGTTCTGAACCTGCAGCGCATTAATGACATCCACTGGCGTCAGGTTGTATTTGTTCAGCAGGTTGCCATCCAGCCAGATACGCATGGCGTACTGTGCGCCAAACAGCTGGACATCGCCCACACCGTTGAGTCGGCTGATGGGATCTTTAACATTAGAGGCGACATAGTCGGAAATATCATCCTGGGTAGTGACCGGGTTATCAGAGATAAAGCCGGCCACCAGCAGGAAGCTGCTGCTGGACTTCTCTACGCTAATTCCCTGCTGCTGGACTTCCTGAGGCAGCAGCGGGGTGGCCAGCTGCAGTTTGTTTTGCACCTGCACCTGGGCGATATCCGGATCGGTGCCGGACTTAAAGGTAAGCGTGATGGTTACTGAGCCGGCGGAATCGCTGGTCGACGACATATACTTCAGGTTGTCGATACCGTTCATGTTCTGCTCAATAACCTGAGTGACCGTGTCCTGCACGGTCTGAGCATCCGCACCGGGATAGGTGGCGGAGATCGCCACCGCAGGGGGCGCAATCGTCGGATACTGCGCTATCGGCAGCTGGAGAATGGCCAGACCGCCGGCAATCATCATGATGATGGCCAGCACCCAGGCAAAGACCGGTCGATGGATAAAAAACTTAGACATGGCTGGGTATCCTTATTGCGCGACCGGTGCCGCACGCTCCACTTCTGCTTTAACGGTGACGCCCGGACGGACTTTCTGTAAGCCGCTGACAATCACCTTATCGCCCGGCTTCAGCCCGCTGGTGATAAGCCACTTATCGCCCACGGCCTGGGAAGCCACCACTGGACGGGTCTCAACCTGATTTTTGTCATTCACCAGCATGACGGAGGCATCGCCCCGCGGCGTTCGAGTCACCCCCTGCTGCGGCACCAGGATGGCCTGCGGATCGGTGCCTTCATCGATGCGGGCGCGGACGAACATCCCCGGCAGCAGGACATGCTGCGGGTTAGGGAAGATAGCGCGCAGGGTAATTGAACCTGTACTTTCATCGACTGTGACGTCGGAGAACTGCAGCGAACCCTTAAGCGGATAGGCCTGGCCGTTCTCCATCAGCAGTTCAACGCTTTTGGTGTCGCCGCCGCGTTGCAGGCTTTCCTGCTTAAGGCGCATGAAGTCATTGCTGGATTCCGTCACGTCGACGTAGATCGGATCGAGCTGCTGGACGGTGGCCAGGGCATCCGACTGACCGTTGGTAACCAATGCCCCCTCGGTGACGCTCGATTTACCGATGCGTCCGCTAATGGGAGAGGTCACTTTGGTGTAGGCCAGGTTGATGCGGGCGCTTTCCACGGAGGCTTTGGTTGCGATGACGTCGGCATCGGCCTGGCGGGCGGTGGCTACCGCCTGATCGTATTCCTGTTGACTGATATACTGGGTACCCAGCAGCGGAACGTAGCGTTTCACCGTCAAGTGGGCGATGGCGGCTGCGGCTTCGGCTTTTGCTTCATCGCCCTTGGCGCTGTTCCACGCCGCCTGGTAGGTTGCCGGATCGATCTGATAGAGCGACTGGCCTGCTTCGACATCGCTTCCTTCAACAAAGTTACGCTTCAGGATAATACCGCTTACCTGAGGGCGGACTTCCGCCACGCGAAAAGCTGAAGTTCGGCCTGGCAGTTCGGTGGTGACCGACAGCGGCGCGCTGTTCACGACATGGACCGTCACCTGCGGCGCCTGGGCATGGGGTTGCGGATTGTCCGAATTATCGCAGCCGGTAAGCAATAAGGCCGAGATAATTAAACCGGATAAAAGTGTCACTCTGGCGTGAGTAGTCATGGCGGTTCCTTATAGATTACGTGCCAAATTCGGCGGCGAATCTGTGAAAGAAAGAGGGAATTAAAAAGCAGTTTGCCATCCTACAAATAAACGCCGCTGGATGTAAGGGATAGTTATTTTGGGACAATCAGCAAGGCACGCAAAAACAAAAAAGCGCGCAGCCTTTTTATTCTGTTTACCTTAATTGTAAATCTTAATAAATAGACATCAATTCCGTGAATGAGTTATTTATTAATATTGATTTGGGTAATTTATTTGACGATGGCGTCAGAATTAACTTGTCTGCATTTTTGCTAAAAAATATTCCATGACAAATGTTAGGTTAAGCGATCTTCAGAAAATCCTAAATATCCTGTCCGGCGGGAAGGGGGCTTGTATGGCAAGAAAAACGAAAGAAGAGGCGCTACGCACGCGGCAGCTCCTGATTGAGTCCGCGATCCAGCAGTTCGCTCTGCGGGGGGTGACCAACACGACCCTGACGGATATTGCTGATGCGGCGGGAGTGACCCGCGGCGCCGTCTACTGGCATTTTGCCAGTAAGACCGAGCTGTTTAATGAAATGTGGCAGCAGCAGCCACCGCTCAGGGATTTGATTCAGCATAGCCTCGCAACAGAGAATGAACAGGAGCCTTTAAATGCATTGCGCGAGCGGTTTATTACCGGGCTCCGCTATATTGCTGCGAATCCTCGCCAGCGCGCGCTGATGCAAATTCTTTATCAGCGCTGCGAGTTTGCCAATGATATGCTTTCGGAAAATGAAATTCGCCAGCGCATTGGCTTTAATTATTCGCTCATCGGCGGCATGCTGCAGTGCTGTGTGCGTAACAATATATTGCCAGCCGAAACAAATATTGAAGTGATATTAATTGTTTTACACAGCGCCTTTTCCGGACTAATTAAAAACTGGCTGCTCGATCCGCAACGCGTCGATCTTTATCAGCAGGCGCCTGCGCTGGTGGATAATATTATGGCGGTAGTCTGTGCTGCTCGTGTATCGGAGACGCCGGTACTGCGGGCGGTGAATCAGTAATGTGTCCCGCTGCCGCAGGTAATAAAAAAGGCGCTTCCCCATGCCGAAGAGCGCCTTTTATATCAAGCAAGCAACTGACTAGTATCAGTTCATGCCGTATTTTTTCAGTTTTTTACGCAGCGTACCGCGGTTGATGCCCATCATCAGGGCAGCGCGGGTCTGGTTACCACGGGTGTATTGCATCACCATGTCCAACAGGGGCTGTTCAACTTCAGCCAGTACCAGCTCATACAGGTCATTCACATCCTGACCGTTCAGTTGAGCAAAATAGTTCTTCAGTGCCTGTTTAACCGAGTCACGCAGGGGCTTTTGAGTTACCTGATCCTGAGAGTTAACGGTAGAAACGGTCAGTACGTCAGAATTTACGCGTTGTTCGAACATAGTTCTGTCAGCTCTTTATTTCTATTACGCAAAATTTTCGAAGTATGCCTCCAACGCCTCCAGCTGTTCGCTGGCATCCTCAATGGCGTTGAATGTGCGCCGAAACTGGTCATCTGGAGCATGTTCCTGAAGATACCAGGAGACGTGTTTACGCGCGATTCGGTACCCTTTTGCCTGACCATAAAAGTCATGCAATTCCCGAACGTGCGCACAAAGCAAGCGCTTGACCTCTGCCAGCGGCAGCGGGGGCAGCAGCTCTCCAGTGTCCAGATAATGCTGGATTTCCCGAAAGATCCAGGGTCTTCCCTGAGCTGCACGGCCTATCATCAGGGCATCAGCCCCTGTATAGTCGAGCACAGCTCTGGCTTTAAGCGGGTCAGTAATGTCGCCATTCGCGATAATCGGAATGGAAACTTTCTGCTTAACTGCCCGAATACTGTCGTACTCAGCGTCTCCGTTAAACAAGCAGGCGCGGGTGCGTCCGTGAATAGTCAGAGCCTGAATGCCACACTCTTCGGCCAGTTGGGCAATCTCTACGCAGTTACGGTGTTCCGGTTCCCAACCGGTGCGAATCTTGAGAGTCACAGGAACGTCCACCGCATTCACGACCGCCGTCAGGATCGACTTCACCTGGTCGGGGTACTGCAAGAGGGCTGAACCTGCAAGCTTGCGATTCACCTTTTTCGCCGGGCATCCCATATTGATATCAATAATCTGGGCGCCGCTTTCCACGTTAATCCGCGCGGCGGCAGCCATCTCTTCCGGCACGCTACCGGCGATTTGCACGGTACGAATACCGGGCTCATCAATATGCACCATCCGTAAACGGGACTTGTCGCTCTCCCACACCTGTGGGTTAGAGGACATCATCTCGGAAACGGTTAAACCCGCTCCCATCTCGTAGCACAGCGTCCGGAATGGTCTGTCTGTAATGCCAGCCATGGGCGCTGCGATCAGGCGATTTCTGAGCTGGTGGTGTCCGATGCGCATGAGTTAAGAAATGACCATACTGTGACTGCAAGGCGGCGTATATTACGCATTTTTTGCACGAGATGAAAGGCCAAACTTTGAGCAATCCTCTGTTGCAGATCAATGAATCCGGGACTAACGTAAAAGGAATGAATAAATACTTATATTAATCATTGATTTAATGGCTGATGGATAATTTGTGTCCATTTATAAAATCATAAAACTTCTCGATTTTTCTTAGACAAACTCGCTACCAGGCGATATAAAACGCTGTTTTTATAGCCAAAAAAGTGCTCTGTAGTGCGATCTGCCTCTCATTTCCTGGCATTATTTGGTGGCTACTGGAAACAAAAATGCGGCCCACAGGCCGCATTGCGCTTAGTTTTTCCGGCCGGTGATCCGGCACCACTCCTCTTTCTCGACCACCGGGTCAAGGGTGAAGAGATCGGCGTAGGCTTCACAGACGCTCTCCGCCTGGCTGGCAAGGATGCCGGAAAGTCCCAGCAAACCGCCTGAAACGGGCAGGACGCTGATTAACGGCGCCAGCTCACGTAACGGGCCAGCCAGGATATTGGCGACCACGACGTCGGCTTTCATCGACTCCGGCTGGTCCTGAGGAAGATAGAGCTCCAGACGCTCAGAGACGCCGTTACGCTGCGCGTTATCGCGGCTGGCCTGAATAGCCTGCGGGTCGATATCAATGCCGATCGCTTTTGCGGCCCCCAGCTTCAGCGCGGCAATCGCCAGGATGCCGGAACCGCAGCCAAAATCAATGACCGTTTTTCCGTTGAGGTCGAGTCCATCGAGCCACTGCAGGCACAGGGATGTCGTCGGGTGCGTGCCGGTACCGAAGGCCAGACCCGGATCGAGCATCACGTTGACGGCATTTTCATCCGGAACGTCGCGCCAGCTCGGGCAGATCCACAGCCGCTCACCGAAACGCATCGGATGGAAGTTATCCATCCATTCCCGCTCCCAGTCTTTATCTTCCAGCTGCTCGATCTTATGCGCGAAGCCGGCGCCCAGCAGCGGGTGCTGCTCCAGTTGGGCAACGACCGCTTTCATATCGGTTTCGGCATCGAACAGGCCGATCACGTCGGTATCGCCCCACAGCCGGGTTTCCCCGGGCAACGGCTCAAATACCGGCGTATCGTGCGTATCCTGGAAGGTGATCGAGACCGATCCGGCCTCCATCAGCGCATCGCTAAGATCTTCAGCGTTCGCGCCGGTGGTATTTAGTTTCAGTTGGATCCATGGCATAGCAAAACTCTTTATTTATCAGTAGTCAAAATAGGTGGCTGTGGTGCGGGACGGCCGAAACGGTTCCCTGCCACAAACGCCAGTAAACTCAGCAGCAGCGCGGGAACGATCGGGTGGAAGCCGAGAAACTGCACTTTCAGCGTGGCAAGTACGGCATACAGCACGCCGCCCACGATCATCGCGCTCAGCGCGCCAGTCGCGTTAGCACGTTCCCAATACAGGCCCAGTACCAGCGGCCACAGGAAGACGGCTTCCAGGCCGCCGAAGGCCAGCAGATTCAGCCAGATAATCATCTCCGGCGGTCGCCAGGCCGCGAGCAGCAGCAGAACACCCAACAGGAGCGTGATGCCGGCGGACATGCGTTTTAGCCGCTTTTCGTTAGTCGCCTGATCCGGACGCCAGTTCAGATACAGATCTTTGATGATCGTAGCGGAACTTTGCAGAAGCTGGGCATTGATCGTCGACATAATCGCCGCCATCGGCGCGGCCAGAAAGATCCCTGCCGCAAAGGGCGGGAGCACTTTGACCATCAGCGTCGGGATCACCAGATCCGGTACGGTTAAGTCGGGGATCACCGCCCGCCCTAACGCGCCGGCCAGGTGCATGCCAAACATCAGGATCGCCACTACGATAGTGCCGATAATGATGCCGCGATGCACGGCTTTGCTGTCTTTGTAGGAGATACAGCGTACGGCGGTATGCGGCAGGCCAATGACGCCGAAGCAGACCAGCACCCAAAACGAGGCCATAAAGGTTGGCGAGAGGATATCTTCCGCCCCCTGCGGGGACACCAGCTTGACGTCGATCGACTGCAGGGTCTCTACCGCATGGCTAATCCCGCCGGCGGCGTGGATCACCCCCACCAGCAGCACGATCGTGCCGATCAGCATCACCATGCCCTGCATGGTGTCGTTGAGCACGCTGGCGCGAAAGCCGCCATAGGCGGTATACAGCGCGATGCTGATGCCGAAGATCAGCAGACCAGTATCGTAGGGAATACCCGCAGCCGTCTCCAGCAGGCGGGCGCCGCCAATAAACTGGACGGTCATGGCGCCAACGAAGGCTACCAGCAGGCTCAGGCTGGCCAGCCAGACCAGCAGACGGCTCTGGTAGCGCGCAAACAGCATGTCATTGAGGGTGACGGCATTGTAACGACGCGCAAGGATGGCGAATTTTTTTCCCAGTACGCCCAGCGACAGCCAGATGGCGGGGAGCTGGATCATCGCCAGCAGCACCCAGCCCAGGCCGTATTTATAGGCGGCGCCGGGTCCGCCTATAAATGAGCTGGCGCTGATATAGGTGGCGGTTAGCGTCATGGCCAGCACGAAGCCGCCCATCGAGCGGCTGCCGAGAAAGTACTCATTAAGAAAGCTTCCTGAGGCGCGTTTTCTCATGGCGTAAAGGGATAAGCCGAACACCACCACCAGATAGGCGATCAGGGGAATAATGACCTCAAACTGCATCATCGTCCTCCAGAGGAATGTCGCGGAAAACCAGTTTGACCATCGCCCAGCACAGCAGAATAAACAGCAGCGGAACCAGCAGGCAGGCCATTTCAAACCAGTGGGGCAGGCCGGTAAAACCGATAGCCACCCCCGGTAGATAGGCGGCGGCCAGCCAGGCGGCAAGATAGAGAAGGGTCAGCCACAGCGCCCAGCGCGCTTCTTTGTGGGCCTGAACAAAGCGTTTGTCCATTTTTTGTCCCTTGAGGATAAAGAAAGCGGGGATTGTACCGCATGGTATAGATGAGGAGAGAGAAAAAGAAAAAAGGCCGGAAAATCCGGCCTTTTGCTGAGAGAGCAGAATTATTTTTCCTGCAAGCCGAGTTTTTTCTCCAGATAGTGGATGTTGGTGCCACCATGCTGGAAGTTCTCGTCGCTCATAATGCGCATCTGCAGATCGACGTTGGTCTTGATGCCATCGATGATCAGCTCCTGCAGCGCATTCTTCATGCGGGCAATCGCCACGTCACGGCTTTCGCCGTAGCAGATCAGTTTGCCGATCATGGAGTCATAGTACGGCGGTACGGTGTAGCCGGCGTAAATATGGGACTCCCAGCGCACGCCAAAGCCGCCCGGCGCGTGGAAACGGGTAATTTTACCCGGGCTCGGCAGGAAGGTGTTCGGGTCTTCGGCGTTGATACGGCATTCCACCGCATGGCCGCGAACCACCACTTCATCCTGCTTGATGGACAGCGGCTGGCCGGCTGCGATACGCAGCTGCTCTTTGATCAGGTCAACGCCGGTGATCATTTCAGTTACCGGATGCTCTACCTGGATACGGGTGTTCATTTCAATGAAGTAGAACTCGCCGTTTTCGAACAGGAACTCAAAGGTACCCGCCCCGCGGTAGCCGATATCGACACAGGCTTTCGCGCAACGCTCGCCGATGTAGCGACGCAGTTCCGGAGTGATGCCCGGCGCCGGCGCTTCTTCGACCACTTTCTGGTGACGACGCTGCATGGAGCAGTCACGTTCAGCCAGATAGATAGCGTTGCCCTGACCGTCCGCCAGTACCTGAATTTCAATATGACGTGGGTTTTCCAGGTATTTCTCCATGTAGACCATATCGTTGTTGAAAGCCGCTTTGGCTTCCGCTTTGGTCATGGAGATGGACTGGGCCAGTTCAGCGTCGCTGCGCACAACGCGCATACCGCGACCGCCGCCGCCGCCGGAGGCCTTGATGATCACCGGATAGCCGATGCGTTTTGCATGGGCGCGGTTAGCGTCCATGTCGTCGGTCAGCGGGCCGTCAGAACCGGGTACGGTCGGGACGCCGGCTTTTTTCATGGCGGTGATCGCGGACACTTTGTCGCCCATCAGGCGGATAGTGTCGGCTTTCGGGCCGATGAAGATAAAGCCGGAGCGCTCAACCTGCTCAGCAAAGTTGGCGTTCTCGGAGAGGAAGCCATACCCCGGGTGAATCGCTACCGCGCCGGTGATCTCAGCGGCGCTGATGATAGCCGGGATGTTCAGATAGCTTTTTACGGACGGAGCCGGACCGATACAGACCGTCTCATCCGCTAACAATACGTGTTTTAGATCGCGATCCGCGGTGGAATGCACAGCAACGGTCTTGATGCCCAGTTCTTTACAGGCACGCAGGATGCGCAGTGCGATCTCGCCACGGTTAGCGATGACAATTTTATCCAGCATGTTCGCCTCGTTACTCGATAACTACCAGCGGCTCGTCGAATTCTACCGGTTGGCCGCTTTCGATCAGAATGGCTTTCACCACGCCGGCTTTGTCGGCTTCGATCTGGTTCATCATTTTCATCGCTTCGACGATGCACAGGGTGTCGCCCACGTTAACTTTCTGGCCAACTTCCACAAACGCTTTCGCGTCCGGGCTTGGCGTACGATAGAAAGTACCAACCATCGGGGAACGTACGATGTGACCACTGATTTCCGCTTTTGCCGGCGCTTCTGCTGCTGCAGCTGGCGCGGCAGCCGCGGCGGCAGGTGCCTGAGGCTGCATCATCGGCGCAGCATAAGCCTGCTGCATAACCGGATAGCTTGCGGCCGGTGCAGAGCGGCTGATGCGAACAGACTCTTCGCCTTCAGAAATTTCCAGTTCGGAGATACCTGATTCTTCAACCAGCTCGATCAGTTTTTTAATCTTACGAATATCCATGAGTGGGTTCCGTACTCTTTGTTTAGTGTGATTGTGACAGGCGTTTTACCGCCGTCTGTAAAGCGTATGAATAGCCGTCCGCCCCCAGTCCGCAGATGACGCCAGCGGCGACATCTGACAGATACGAATGCTGGCGGAAGGGTTCGCGTGCATGCACATTGCTCAGGTGAATCTCGATAAACGGGATGTTCACGGCAAGCAAAGCGTCACGGATTGCTACGCTGGTATGCGTGAACGCGGCCGGATTAATCAGGATATAGTCCACGTTGTCTTTAGCCTGATGAATTCGGTCGATTAACGCATGCTCCGCGTTGGACTGCAGGTGATCCAGGCTCACATTCAGCGCCGCCGCTTCAGATGTTAAATGGTTAACAATCTCCGCCAGCGTGAGCGGACCATACTTCTCAGGCTCGCGGGTACCGAGCATGTTAATGTTTGGACCATTCAAAAGCAAAATGTGAAACTTCTTTGCCATCGTGTGGCGATCTCCTGCCATTTTCGGGTAAAAAACAACATATACCTTCAATGCGCCCTTGTCACCTTTTCAGGGTCAGAAAACCCCGTCAGGAAAGCCAAAGTCGCACATTATAACGATTTCGTAGCAATTGGCAGCTAAATACTGGTCTTATCAGGGAAGATTATCAACCGCTATCTTAAAAAGAGTCGCGGTTGATAAAGGATCTGCGGGAAACTGCACATTACGGGATTCAGCGCCACCACTGGCGGAACTTCTTGTAACGCCATGCCAGCAGCGCCACTGCCAGCAGGGCATAAATGATGGGCTGCGGCGAGAGGATCTTCACTGACCACAGGTAGTGAATCGGCGCGAGGATCGCCACCAGATAGACGAAGTTGTGTAAAAGTTGCCAGCGGCGGCCCAGTTTTCGCTGCATCGCCTGCGTCGACGTCACCGCCAGCGCCAGCAGGATCGCCCAGCTGACCATGCCTAACGTCAGATAGGGGCGGTTGATAATCTCCGAGCCCAGCAGCGCCAGATTGTTAATGCCCAGCTCCAGCAGGGTATAGCTGGTCAGGTGCAGCGTCGCCCAGGCGAAACACCATAAACCTAACAGGCGACGAACGCGAATCAATAATGGTTGTTTCGCATAGCGCGCCAGCGGGGAGACCAGCAGCGTCGCCAGCAGAAACTTCAGCGCCATCCTGCCGGTAAAATGCTGGATATCCTTGGCCGGATCGGCGCTAAAGTAGCCCTGATGTCCGGCCCAGAATAGCCAGACCAGCGGCAAAAAACCCGCCAGATGAAGTAAAACCTTCAGCCAGGCGATCTGTTTGACGGTGAAACGCACTAGAAGTTCTCCCGCAGATTCATGCCGCGATACAACGACGCCACTTCGTCGGCATAGCCGTTAAACAGCAGGGTTGGCTGACGCTTGACATCGAGTACGCCGCCGGCGCCGATAAACCGCTCGCTGGCCTGCGACCAGCGGGGGTGATCGACGTGCGGATTGACGTTGGCGAAGAAGCCGTATTCGTCCGGTGCCGCCAGGTTCCAGGTGGTCGGCGGCCGCTCGCGGGTCAGTTCAATGCTGACGATGGATTTAATGCCTTTGAAACCGTACTTCCACGGCACAGTAAGGCGGACCGGCGCGCCATTTTGCGGCGGCAGCGCTTTGCCATACACCCCGACGGTGAGCAGCGTCAGCGGATGCATCGCTTCATCCAGCCGCAGCCCCTCCACGTAAGGGTAAGCCAGCCCCCCGCCGATAAACCGATCTTTCTGCCCGGGCATTTGATCCGGAGCATAGAGGGTTTTGAAGGCCACATAGCGCGCATTGCTGGTGGGCTCCACCAGCGCCAACAGCTTATGCAGCGGGAAGCCGACCCAGGGGACCACCATCGACCAGGCTTCCACGCAGCGCATACGATAAATACGCTCTTCCAGCGGGAAGCGTTTGGTCAGATCGTCATGGTCGAGAGTCAGCGGCTTCGCCACCTCACCGCCGATGGTCAATGTCCAGGGATCGGTGCGCAGGCTACCCGCGTTCGCCGCCGGATCGGCTTTATCGAGGCCGAATTCATAAAAGTTATTGTAGCCGGAGACTTTATCTTCCGGGGTAAGCGTCAGCTTAGCCTGCCATTCAGCGGGTTTAGCAAAGTCCAGGGCTTTGCCTGCCGGGGCTGGCGGACGGTCATGGCCTTTAAACCAGTCCAGCAGGTCGGCCTGCGCGGCGGCGGGAAGCGAAAGGGCGGTCGCGCTGATGCCCAGCATTTTCAGCACCTGGCGCCGCTGGAGCATAAAAACGGATTCGGCCGTGACGTCGGCTTCCGTCAATTTTTTTCTTTTCATGGTGTCCTCCGTCATGCGTTTCCTTAAGCATGACGGAGGCGGCGATGAATCGCGAATATGTCACGAAAAATTGCACATTAGGAGCATGAGCCGCCGCCGAAGCAGGGGCGCGGTCGTCCAGGAATCATCGGAAAGTGGCGCAAGACGTTTCCTTTACCGCGCCTGACCCGGCATCTTTAGCAGGGAAAAAAGCGGACGGGAGGCTGGCAGGACGGAAAATCGGCAATAATGTGCGCCGCTGGCGCGGGTTTGCCATCCAGCGTCTAAAATTAAAGCGCTTCTGGCGCAGGCCGCAGGCGGGCGGCGATTGGCAAATTTTTTCTGCCGACTATACTCGCTATCGGCATACTTTCGCCGATAATACGCATTCCATTGCCAGACTCGCCATCTTTGATAGTATGCGTCGCGCTTTAAAAGGTTAATGCTAGCGTCAAGGCGCGCGCCGGCACGGGAGCCTGATGGTTCATCGGGCAGTCATTCACTCGCGGAGTTAACACAGGGATGCGATTAACGACGAAGTTCTCAGCCTTTATCACGCTGCTAACTAGCCTGACCATCTTTGTCACGCTGATTGGCGCTTCGCTGAGTTTTTACAACGGCATTGAGAACAAGGTCGAAAACCGGGTTCAGGCGGTGGCGACCATGCTGGATAACCGGCTCATCACCACCTCTTTTGATAAGCTTGAGCCGCAGCTGGATGAGCTGATGACGCCGATAGAGATCGTGCATATCGATTTCATGCTTAACGGTAAACCGCTCTACAGCCACTCCCGAACCGACAGCTATCGCCCGCTTGGCAGTCATGAGCAATTCCGTGAGATCACGGTCCCATCGTTGAAACATCCCGGTATCTCTCTGCATCTGGTCTACGTTGACCCGATGGTGAACTATTTCCGTTCGCTGTCGATTACCGCCCCGCTGTCGATCTCCATCGGCTTCATGGTGGTGATTATTTTCTTCGCCGTCCGCTGGATCCGCCGCCAGCTGGCGGGTCAGGAGCTGCTTGAGCTTCGTTCCACGCGTATCCTGAGCGGCGAGCGCGGGCCGCAGGTGCGCGGCTCAGTCTATGAATGGCCTGCCAGCACCAGTAGCGCGCTGGATATGCTGCTGTCGGAGCTGCAGTTTGCCAGCGATCAGCGCAGCCGGATGGATACGCTGATTCGCTCCTATGCGGCACAGGATTCTAAAACCGGGCTGAATAATCGCCTGTTTTTTGACAATCAGCTGGCCACACTGCTGGAAGATCAGGAGAAGGTGGGGGCGTACGGCATCGTGATGATGATCCGTCTACCGGAGTTTGATCTGCTACGGGACAACTGGGGGCGGGCGGCGGCCGAAGAACATTACTTCACGCTTATCAACCTGCTCTCTACCTTTATTATGCGTTACCCTGGCGCGCTGCTGGCGCGCTATCACCGTAGCGACTTCGCCGTGCTGCTGCCGCACCGCACGTTAAAAGAGGCGGATAGTATCGCCGGGCTGCTGCTGAAAGCCATGGACGCGCTGCCTCCGACGCGGATCCTCGATCGTGACGATATGATGCATATCGGCATCTGTTCTTTCCGCAGCGGGCAATCGGCGGCGCAAGTGATGGAACATGCCGAAGCGGCAACGCGCAACGCGGTGCTGCAGGGCAGCAACAGCTGGTCGGTCTATGACGATACCCTTCCGGAGAAAGGCCGCGGCAACGTTCGCTGGCGGACGCTGATCGAACAGATGCTGAGCCGCGGCGGGCCGCGGTTGTACCAGAAGCCCGCCGTCACCCGCGACGGTCGGGTGCATCACCGTGAACTGATGTCGCGGATGTACGACGGTAAAGAAGAGGTGATTGCCGCCGAGTACATGCCGATGGTGCTGCAGTTTGGCCTGGCGGAGGAGTATGACCGCCTGCAGGTGACTCGCCTGCTGCCGTTTTTAGGCTTCTGGCCCGAGGAGAATCTGGCGCTGCAGCTGTCGGTGGAGTCGCTGATCCGTCCGCGTTTCCAGCGCTGGCTGCGCGATGCTCTGATGCAGTGTGAAAAATCGCAGCGTCAACGGATTATTTTTGAACTTGCTGAGGCAGATGTTTGTCAATATATCGGCCGTCTGCAGCCGGTTATGCGGTTGGTTAACGCGCTTGGCGTTCGGGTGGCGGTGGTTCAGGCAGGGTTAACCCTGGTGGGAACCAGCTGGATCAAGCAGCTGGATGCGGAGCTGATCAAACTGCATCCGGGCCTGGCGCGCAACATCGAAAAGCGCAGCGAGAACCAGCTGCTGGTGCAAAGCCTGGTGGAAGCCTGTAAAGGCATGCCTATGCAAGTTTTTGCGACGGGCGTACGCAGCCGCAGCGAGTGGCTGGTACTGTCCCAATGCGGTGTCACGGGCGGGCAGGGGGAATTTTTTGCCGCCTCACAGCCACTTGACACAAATGTGAAAAAATATTCGCAAAGATACTCGGTTTGATCTGCCGTTTAGCGTGATTTCACGTAGAATAACGCGCGCCATCGTGAAGGGGGTGTGCTTGTCTACCTGCCGGATCATCGCAATGTAAATGTCAGTGACCCTCCTTTGACAGGTTACAAATTCAGGCGTGGAGCGCTGCTGAAGATTTCAGCAATGAACGGAGTCGGAAAAATTTGTAACAAAGGAAATGAACTGCACTAATTTTCACCGCAGCAGGTGATTTTTGCGCCTTGTCGCTGCTGCGTGTGGTTGGTAAAGTAAGCGGATTTTGTTTTCCGCCCCAGCTTTCAGGATTATCCCTTAGTATGTTAAAAAAATTTCGTGGCATGTTTTCCAATGACCTGTCCATTGACCTGGGTACCGCGAATACCCTTATTTACGTAAAAGGACAAGGCATCGTATTGAATGAGCCTTCCGTGGTGGCCATTCGTCAGGATCGTGCCGGATCGCCGAAAAGCGTCGCCGCCGTGGGTCATGAAGCGAAGCAGATGCTCGGCCGTACCCCGGGTAATATCGCGGCGATTCGCCCGATGAAGGACGGCGTTATCGCTGACTTCTTCGTGACGGAAAAGATGCTGCAGCACTTTATCAAACAAGTGCACAGCAACAGCTTTATGCGCCCGAGCCCGCGCGTACTGGTCTGCGTGCCGGTTGGCGCCACCCAGGTTGAGCGTCGTGCTATCCGTGAATCCGCGCAGGGCGCTGGCGCTCGCGAAGTGTTCCTGATTGAAGAACCGATGGCGGCCGCGATCGGCGCTGGCCTGCCGGTTTCTGAAGCGACCGGTTCCATGGTGGTGGATATCGGCGGCGGTACCACCGAGGTAGCGGTTATCTCCCTGAACGGCGTGGTTTACTCTTCTTCCGTGCGTATCGGCGGCGACCGCTTCGACGAAGCCGTCATCAATTACGTGCGTCGTAACTACGGCTCCCTGATCGGTGAAGCGACCGCTGAGCGTATCAAACATGAAATCGGTTCGGCTTACCCGGGCGATGAAGTGCGTGAAATTGAAGTGCGCGGCCGTAACCTGGCGGAAGGCGTTCCACGCGGCTTCACCCTGAACTCAAACGAAATTCTTGAAGCGCTGCAGGAGCCGCTGACCGGCATCGTGAGCGCGGTCATGGTTGCCCTTGAGCAGTGCCCGCCGGAACTGGCGTCTGATATCTCCGAGCGCGGGATGGTTCTCACCGGCGGTGGTGCGCTGCTGCGCAACCTGGACCGTCTGTTAATGGAAGAAACCGGTATTCCAGTCGTGGTTGCTGAAGATCCGCTGACCTGCGTAGCGCGTGGCGGCGGCAAGGCGCTGGAAATGATCGACATGCACGGCGGCGACCTGTTTAGCGAAGAGTAGTCAGCCTGAAGGTCCGGGGTGGCTTCCGCGCTGCCCCAGGTCTTTACTGACACGAGAATACGCATAGCCTATGAAGCCAATTTTTAGCCGTGGCCCCTCGCTACAGATTCGCCTTATTCTGGCGGTGCTGGTGGCGCTTGGCGTGATTATCGCCGACAGCCGCCTGGGTACGTTCAGTCAAATCAGAACGTACATGGATACAGCCGTCAGCCCTTTCTACTTTGTCTCTAATGGTCCCCGGGAACTGCTCGACAGCGTATCGCAGACGCTGGCTACCCGTGACCAGCTCGAACTGGAAAACCGCGCGCTGCGTCAGGAGCTGTTGCTGAAAAACAGCGATCTGCTGATGCTGGGCCAGTACAAGCAGGAGAATGCGCGCCTGCGTGAACTGCTTGGCTCGCCGCTGCGCCAGGACGAGCAAAAAATGGTGACCCAGGTCATCTCAACGGTCAACGACCCCTACAGCGATCAGGTGGTTATCGATAAGGGCAGCGTCAACGGCGTCTACGAAGGCCAGCCGGTTATCAGTGATAAAGGCGTGGTGGGGCAGGTCGTAGCCGTGGCGAAAATGACCAGCCGGGTACTGCTGATCTGTGATGCCACCCATGCGTTGCCGATCCAGGTCCTGCGGAACGATATTCGCGTCATTGCCGCCGGTAACGGCTGCACCGACGACCTCCAGCTTGAGCATCTGCCGGCAAATACCGATATTCGCGTCGGCGATGTGCTGGTGACCTCCGGTCTGGGCGGTCGTTTCCCGGAAGGGTACCCGGTTGGGGTTGTCTCTTCAGTGAAACTGGACACCCAGCGCGCCTACACGGTGATCCAGGCGCGTCCGACGGCCGGTCTGCAGCGTTTGCGCTATCTGCTGCTGCTGTGGGGCGCCGATCGCAATGGCGCTAACCCGATGACCCCGGAAGAGGTCCATCGGGTGGCTAACGAACGCCTGATGCAGATGATGCCGCAGGTGTTGCCTGCGCCGGATGCGATGGGGCCGCAGATGCCGGCGCCCGCCACCGGGCTGACGCCGTCTCAGCCGTCGCAGCCTGCAGGGGGGCAATAGTGGCAAGTTACCGTAGCCAGGGACGCTGGGTTATCTGGCTCTCGTTTCTTATCGCGCTATTGCTGCAAATTATGCCCTGGCCGGCGGACATCAGCGTTTTCCGGCCCAACTGGGTATTATTGATCCTGCTGTACTGGATCCTCGCGCTGCCGCACCGGGTGAATGTGGGAACGGGCTTCGTGATGGGGGCTATTCTTGATCTCATCAGCGGCTCGACGCTGGGCGTTCGCGCGCTGTCCTTAAGCATCGTCGCCTATCTGGTGGCGCTGAAGTATCAGCTGTTCCGTAACCTGGCGCTGTGGCAACAGGCGCTGGTGGTCATGCTGTTATCCCTCGCCGTGGATATCATTGTTTTCTGGGCAGAGTTTTTAGTGATCAACGTCTCTTTCCGTCCGGAAGTATTCTGGAGTAGTGTAGTAAACGGTATCCTCTGGCCATGGCTCTTCCTGCTGATGCGTAAAGTGCGTCAGCAATTTGCAGTGCAATAAGGTTGATATGACAACTCTGTATCTTGCTTCTGGTTCCCCGCGTCGGCAGGAACTGCTGACTCAGCTTGGTCTCGCGTTCGAGCGTCTGGTTCCTGGTATCGAGGAGCAGCGCCAGCCGCAGGAGAGCGCGCAGCACTATGTCGTGCGCCTGGCGCGCGAAAAGGCGCAGGCCGGGGTGGCGCTGGCATCGCGGGATTTGCCGGTTTTGGGAGCGGATACGATTGTTATTTTGAACGGCGAAGTGCTGGAAAAACCGCGCGACGCCGAACACGCTGCAGCGATGCTGCGCCTGCTTTCCGGCCAAACCCATCAGGTCATGACCGCGGTGGCGCTGGCGGATAAGCAGCAGACGCTGGATTGTCTGGTGGTCACGGAAGTGACCTTCCGGCCGCTCAGCGAGCAGGATATCGCCGATTATGTGGCCAGCGGCGAGCCTTTAGATAAAGCAGGTGCATACGGTATTCAAGGGTTGGGTGGCTGTTTCGTCAGGAAGATTAATGGCAGCTATCACGCCGTAGTCGGCTTACCGCTGGTGGAAACGTATGAGTTGCTCAGTAACTTTAACTCACTGCGTAAAGAAAAGGGATAAAGATGACGGCTGAATTATTAGTGAACGTAACGCCATCCGAAACGCGCGTTGCGTATATTGATGGCGGTATTCTGCAGGAAATCCATATTGAGCGTGAAGCGCGACGCGGAATAGTAGGCAATATCTACAAAGGTCGTGTTAGCCGAGTGCTGCCGGGAATGCAGGCGGCTTTTGTAGATATTGGTCTGGATAAGGCGGCGTTCCTCCACGCCTCCGATATCATGCCGCATACCGAGTGCGTTGCCGGTGAGGAGCAAAAGCAGTTTACCGTGCGCGATATTTCGGAGCTGGTGCGCCAGGGCCAGGACCTGATGGTCCAGGTGGTTAAAGATCCGCTCGGTACCAAAGGCGCGCGTCTGACCACCGATATTACCCTGCCTTCCCGCTATCTGGTCTTTATGCCGGGCGCCTCCCACGTGGGGGTCTCTCAGCGCATTGAAAGCGAAGCCGAGCGTGAGCGGCTGAAAAAGGTCGTGGCAGAGTACTGCGACGAGCAGGGCGGATTTATCATTCGCACCGCCGCGGAAGGCGTTCACGAGCAAGAGATGGCCGCCGATGCCGCCTATCTTAAGCGCGTATGGACCAAGGTGATGGAGCGCAAAAAGCGCAACCAGACCCGCTATCAGCTGTACGGCGAGCTGGCCCTGGCTCAGCGCGTGCTGCGTGATTTTGCCGACGCGCATCTCGACCGGATTCGCGTCGATTCGCGGCTGACCTACGAGGCGCTGCTCGAATTTACCGCCGAATATATCCCGGAAATGACCAGCAAGCTGGAACACTACAGCGGCCGTCAGCCGATATTCGATCTCTTTGACGTTGAGAACGAAATTCAGCGCGCGCTGGAGCGTAAAGTCGAGCTCAAGTCCGGGGGGTATCTGATCATCGACCAGACCGAGGCGATGACCACCATCGATATCAACACCGGGGCGTTTGTTGGGCACCGCAATCTTGACGATACTATCTTCAATACCAATATCGAAGCCACCCAGGCGATAGCCCGCCAGCTGCGTTTGCGTAATCTCGGCGGCATTATCATCATTGATTTCATCGACATGAACAATGAAGACCATCGCCGGCGGGTGTTGCACTCCCTGGAGCAGGCCCTCAGTAAAGACCGGGTGAAGACCAGCATCAACGGTTTCTCCCAGTTGGGGCTGGTGGAGATGACCCGTAAACGCACCCGCGAAAGCGTGGAGCATGTGCTTTGCAACGAATGCCCGACCTGCCACGGACGCGGAACGGTAAAGTCCGTGGAAACGGTATGCTATGAGATTATGCGTGAGATCGTTCGCGTGCATCATGCTTATGATTCCGATCGCTTCCTGGTCTATGCTTCCCCTGCGGTGGCGGAAACCCTGAAAGGGGAAGAGTCGCATGCGCTGGCGGAAGTGGAGATCTTTGTCGGCAAGCAAGTGAAGGTACAAATTGAGCCGCTCTATAATCAAGAGCAGTTCGATGTGGTTATGATGTAAGACACTGCGTCATTGTGCGGCTGACAAGGAGAGAGGCGTGAGGCGACTGCCCGGGATTTTATTGCTCACCGTGGCAACACTGATTGTTATCGTCGCGCTGCTGGTGAGTGGCTTGCGTCTCGTGTTGCCGCAGCTCGATGCCTGGCGTCCGCAGCTGCTGGAGAAGATCTCCTCTCTCACCGGCACGCCGGTGGATGCCTCGCAGATCGCCGCCAGCTGGCAAACTTTCGGCCCAACATTAGATGTCCGCGATATTCATGTCGGGCTGAAAGATGGCGGGACAATGGCGGTCAAGCGCGTGACCCTGGCGCTGGACGTCTGGCAGAGTCTGTTGCATATGCGCTGGCAGTTTCGCGATCTCACCTTCTGGCAGCTGCAGATCCATACCAATACCCCTATTCAGACCAATGACGGCGGCGAAAGCCTGAAAACCGACCGCGTCAGCGATCTCTTTTTACGTCAGTTCGACCACTTTACTCTGCGCGACAGTCATCTGAGCTTCCTGACGATTTCCGGTCAGCGGGCGGAGCTGGCGGTCCCGCAGCTGACCTGGCTTAACGGCAGGAACCGTCACCGCGCCGAGGGGCAGCTCAGCCTTTCCAGTCTCACCGGCCAGCATGGCGTCATGCAGGTGCGGATGGATCTCCGCGACGAGGATGGCCTGCTGAACAAAGGCCGGGTCTGGCTGCAGGCTGACGATATTGACGTCAAGCCCTGGCTGGGCCGCTGGATGCAGGACAATATCGCCCTGAAAAGCGCCCGCTTCAGCCTCGAAGGCTGGATGACCATTGAAAAAGGCGATGTGGCCAGCGGCGACGTATGGCTGAAAAAAGGGGGCGCCAGCTGGCAGGGGGATAGCGAGGTTCATCACCTGTCAGTGGATAACCTGACGGCGCATCTCTTCCACGACAAGCAGAGCTGGGGCTTCTACATTCCCGATACGCGGATCGCGATCGACGATAAACCCTGGCCAAGCGGCGCGCTGGCGATGGCGTGGATCCCGGCGCAGGATGTCGGTGGCGACGGTCATCAGCGTAGCGATGAATTACGTATTCGCGCCAGCAACTTAGCCCTCAGCGGTCTGAGCGGACTGCAGCCGTTTGCCGATAAGCTGGCGCCTTCATTGGGCGAACTCTGGCGCACCACGCAGCCCAGCGGCAAAATCAACCTGCTGGCTCTCGATATTCCCCTGCAGGCGACGGAGAAAACGCGCTTTCAGGCGCAGTGGAGCGATCTGGCGTGGAAGCAGTGGAAACTCCTGCCGGGAGCGGAACACTTTTCCGGCAGCCTGAATGGCAGCGTTGAGCATGGGGAACTGCGCGCGCGCATGACGAAGGCGCTGATGCCGTATACCGGTGTTTTCCGGGCCCCGCTGGAGATCGCCGCTGGCGAAGCCACCCTCAGCTGGGTGAAAAATGACAAATGGTTTATGCTTGATGGCCGCGATATTGACGTGCAGGCGACGGGGGTACGCGCCCGCGGCGGCTTCCGCTATCTGCAACCGCAGGGGGACGATCCCTGGCTGGGCATTCTGGCGGGGATCAGCACCAACGATGGCGGCCAGGCGTGGCGTTACTTCCCGGAAAACCTGATGGGCAAAGCGCTGGTGGACTATCTCAGCGGCGCGATTAAAGCCGGACAGGCACGCGATGCGACGCTGGTGTATGGCGGCAACCCACATTTGTTCCCGTATCCGCACAACGAAGGCCAGTTCCAGGTTTACGTCCCGCTGAAGAATGCCACTTTCGCTTTTCAACCGGACTGGCCGGCGCTGACCGGGTTGAATATCGACCTTAATTTTATCAACAGCGGCCTGTGGATGCGGGCGGAGAAAGCGATGCTCGGCAACGTGACCGCCAGCAATCTCGATGCCGCGATCCCGGATTACGCGCAGGAAAAACTGCTGATTGATGCCGATATCAAAGGCCCGGGGAAAGAGGTGGGACCTTATTTCAACACCACGCCGCTGAAAGAGACCCTGGGAGCGGCGCTGGATTCCCTGCAGCTGGATGGTGATGTAAGCGCTCGCTTACATCTGAACATTCCCCTCGATGGCGAAATGACCACCGCGAAAGGCGATGTGCATCTGCAGAATAACGATCTGTTTATCAAGCCGTTAGATACCACGCTGCAGAACCTGAGCGGTAATTTCAGCTTTGTGAATGGCGATCTTAATAGTCAAACGTTGAGCGCGACCTGGTTTAATCAGCCGCTGAACCTCAATTTTTCCACCCGCGAAGGCGAAAAAGCGTTTCTGGTGGATGTCGGGATGAACGCCAGCTGGCAGCCGTCGCGCACCGGGCTGCTGCCGAAAGCGGTTAATGAGGCGCTGAGCGGTAGCGTTCCGTGGGAGGGTAAAGTCGCTATCGAACTGCCGTACCATGGCAATGCCAGCTATAAGGTTGATATCAATGGCGATCTGAAGAATGTGAGCAGTCACTTACCTTCACCGGTCAACAAGTCCGCTGGCGAACCCCTGCCGGTCAAAATTAACGTTGCCGGCGGTCTGAGCAGCTTCGACCTGACCGGATCCGTTGGCGCGAAGAATCATATCAACAGCCGCTGGTTGCTGAACCGTAAGCTGACGCTGGACAGAGCGATCCTCACGACGGACAGCAAAGGCCCCTCTCCGCTGCCCGACCAGCCCGGCGTTGAGCTCAATCTGCCGCCGATGGATGGCGCGCAGTGGCTGGCGCTGTTCCAGAAGGGCGCGGCGAATGAAGTCAGCAGCAGCGTCCTCTTTCCACCGCGCATTGTGCTGCGTACGCCGTCGCTGGCGCTGGCCGGCCAGCAATGGAACAACGTGAGTCTGATGTCGCAGCCGGTCACCGGCGGTTCACAGGTTGAGGCGCAGGGGCGCGAGATCAACGCCACCCTGACGATGCGCGACAATGCCCCGTGGCTGGCAAATGTGCGTTATCTCTATTTCAACCCGGCCAGCGCCAGCGGCAAGGGCGGAACGGAGAACGTGGCCCCGCAGGCGGAGACGCGGCTGGATTTCCACGGTTGGCCCGATCTGCAGCTGCGCTGCGCGGAATGCTGGCTGTGGGGGCAAAAATATGGCCGTATCGACGGCGATGTGGCGATCAAGGGCGATACCTTAACGCTCTCCAACGGCCTGGTGGATACCGGGTTTGGCCGGCTGACGACCGACGGCGTGTGGGTTAACGCCCCTTCCGGGGTGCGCACCTCGCTGAAAGGCAGACTGCATGGCAATAAAACGAATGAATTTGCGGATTTCTTTGGCGTTTCCACACCGGTGAAGGATTCGCCGTTTGATATCGACTACGATCTGCACTGGCGCGCGCCGCCCTGGTCACCCGATGTCGCGTCGCTCAATGGGATCATTAAAAGCCACCTCGGCAAGGGTCAGTTTACCGACCTGAGTACCGGACACGCAGGCCAGCTGCTGCGTTTGCTGAGCGTCGATGCCCTGCTGCGCAAACTGCGCTTCGACTTCAGCGATACCTTTAGCGAAGGATTTTACTTCGACTCGATTAACAGTACGGCCTGGATTAAGGATGGTGTACTGCATACCGATGATACGCTGGTGGATGGCCTGGAGGCGGACATTGCCATGAAAGGGTCGGTCGATCTGGTGCGTCGTCATCTGGACCTGCAGGCGGTGGTGGCGCCGGAGATCTCCGCGACCGTCGGCGTGGCGGCGGCCTTCGCCGTCAACCCGATTGTCGGCGCGGCGGTGTTTGCCGCCAGCAAGGTACTGGGGCCGCTGTGGAACAAAGTCTCGATACTGCGCTATCGCATCACCGGCCCGATTGACCAGCCGCAGATCAATGAAGTGCTGCGCCAGGCGCGCAGCAACAAAAAGCAATGATTTGACGATTGCCGGGAATTACCGCAATCTCAATAGATAGCCTTCTGTATTTCCGCCTGTCAGGCGGCAACAAACGAGTAGCATAACGATGAGTCTGAACCTGGTAAGTGAACAATTACTGTCGGCAAATGGCCTGAATCATCAGGACCTGTTTGCCATTCTTGGTCAACTGACCGAGCGCCGCCTCGATTACGGCGATCTCTATTTTCAGTCGAGCTATCACGAATCCTGGGTTCTGGAAGACAGCATCATTAAAGATGGGTCGTACAATATCGACCAGGGCGTAGGCGTGCGCGCCGTCAGCGGCGAAAAAACGGGCTTTGCCTACGCTGACCAGATCAGCAAGCTGGCGCTGGAGCAGAGCGCCCAGGCGGCGCGGACCATTGTGCGCGAGACTGGCAATGGCAAAGTACAGACCCTCGGCGCCGTAGAGCACAGCGCCCTCTATACCAGCATCGACCCGCTGCAGAGTATGAGCCGGGAAGAGAAGCTGGATATTCTCCGCCGGGTAGACAAAGTCGCCCGCGCGGCGGACCAGCGCGTGCAGGAGGTTTCGGCCAGCCTGAGCGGGGTCTATGAGCTGATTCTGGTGGCCGCCACCGACGGCACTCTGGCCGCCGACGTTCGTCCGCTGGTGCGCCTCTCGGTCAGCGTGCTGGTGGAAGAGGACGGCAAACGCGAGCGCGGCAGCAGCGGCGGCGGCGGGCGTTTTGGCTATGACTATTTCCTCGCCTCTCAGGAGGGCGAAGTACGGGCCGACGCCTGGGCGAAAGAAGCGGTGCGCATGGCGCTGGTTAACCTCTCGGCGGTCGCCGCCCCGGCGGGGATGCTGCCGGTGGTGCTCGGCGCCGGCTGGCCTGGCGTTCTGCTGCACGAAGCGGTCGGTCACGGCCTGGAAGGCGATTTCAACCGTCGCGGCACCTCGGTCTTTAGCGGCCATATGGGGGAATTAGTCGCCTCTGAGCTGTGCACCGTCGTGGACGACGGCACCATCGTCGACCGTCGTGGCTCGGTGGCCATCGATGACGAAGGCACGCCGGGTCAATACAATGTGCTGATCGAAAACGGCATCCTGAAAGGCTACATGCAGGATAAACTCAATGCGCGTCTGATGGGCGTTGCGCCGACCGGCAACGGCCGCCGTGAATCCTATGCCCATCTGCCGATGCCGCGTATGACCAACACCTATATGCTGGCGGGCCAGTCCACGCCGCAGGAGATTATCGAGTCGGTGGACTACGGTATCTTCGCGCCTAACTTCGGCGGCGGGCAGGTGGATATCACCTCCGGTAAGTTTGTCTTCTCCACCTCCGAGGCCTATCTGATCGAAAAAGGCAAGGTCACGAAGGCGGTGAAAGGCGCTACCCTGATCGGCTCCGGGATTGAGACTATGCAGCAGATTTCGATGGTGGGTAACGATCTGCGTCTGGATAACGGCGTCGGCGTCTGTGGCAAAGAGGGCCAGAGCGTGCCGGTGGGCGTTGGCCAGCCGACCCTGAAGGTCGATAACCTCACCGTCGGCGGCACTGCCTGATCCTGAGCGGGTTCCCGGCGTCGCCGGGAACCGCTTCAGCGGGCGATCCCTCTGCCGTGCATCCCCTGATAGATCTTCGCCACGTCGACAAAATACTCCGTCAGATAATTGATACAGACCTGCACTTTCAGCGGCAGTTTATCCTTTTCGGTGTACAGGGCGTAGACCGGACGCGGATCGGACTGGTAGCTCGGCAGCAGGATCTCAAGCTCACCGCGATTGATCTCTTCGATCGCCCACATCAACGGCACATAGGCGATACCCACCCCGGCGGTCAGCCAGCGCACCAGCGTCATGGGGTCATTGGTCACAAAGCGCCCCTGCGGGGTCAGGCGGGTTGAGATCCCTTCCGGCGCGATAATGACAAACTCATTGTCCGGCCGCACGCTATATTCCAGCCAGGCATGCCCGGCAAGATCGGCCGGTTTCTCCGGATTGCCAGCCTGCGCCAGATAGCTTTTCGCGGCGCATAACACCATCGGCATTGAGCCCAGACGGCGGGAAAAAAGACTGGAATCCTGCAGGGCGCCCACGCGGATCACCACGTCAAGACCGTCGGCGATCAGGTCCGGCGCAGGTATGCCGGTGACCAGATTGACGGAGAGCCCGGGGTATTCTTTCAGCATTTTCGCCGTTATGCGCGCCAGAACATTCTGTGCCATAGTTGAAGAGCAGCCGATACGCAGCGTTCCGATAGGGGTGTTGTTAAATGCGTATAATTGCTCATGGACATCCTGTGCTTCAAACAGCATCCTACGGCAGCCCTGATAGTAAATTTTACCCGCTTCCGTTAAGCCAAGGCTGCGGGTGCTGCGGTTGAGCAGCTTCACCTGCAGTTCATCTTCCAGTTTGGCGACGGTCTGACTGATCGAGGAAACGCTCATCTGAAGCTGGCGGGCCGCTGCGGTGAAGGAACCTAATTCGACCACTTTGGCGAAAACGGACATGCGCTTTAATCGTTCCATTATTCACTCTGGCTTAAAAGTGATTTAGATCACACATTGTAGATAATGCGGCAATCGTTACGTTAATATATTGTTAGCTACATAATAAACGCATCTGCTCACTACCTGTACGCTTCTTATTCAAGGTCATCATGAGTCTGTTTCCTGTCATCGTGATTTTCGGCTTATCGTTTCCGCCGATCTTCTTCGAGTTGCTTTTGTCGCTGGCCATCTTCTGGCTGGTGCACCGATTGCTGGTTCCGACCGGCATTTACGATTTTGTCTGGCACCCTGCACTGTTTAATACGGCGCTATATTGCTGCCTTTTTTATTTGATATCGCGCTTGTTCGTTTGAGGTTGATGTGAAAACACTAACAAGAAATATCCTCCGTACCGCTATTACCGTGATACTGGTCATTTTGGCCTTCGTGGCGATTTTCCGCGCCTGGGTTTACTACACCGCCTCGCCGTGGACGCGGGATGCGCGCTTTAGCGCCGACATTGTGGCCATTGCTCCCGATGTCTCCGGGCTGATTTCCCAGGTAAACGTCAAGGATAACCAACTGGTTAAGAAAGACCAGGTATTGTTCGTTATTGACCAACCTCGTTACCAAAAAGCGCTGGCGCAGGCGGAAGCCGATGTCGCCTACTATCAGACCTTAGCCCAGGAAAAACGTGTCGAAGCCGGTCGGCGTAATAAGCTTGGCGTCCAGGCGATGTCGCGGGAAGAGATTGACCAGGCGAACAACGTGCTGCAGACCGTTGAGCATCAGCTGGCGAAAGCGGTGGCCAGCCGCGACCTGGCCAGACTGGACCTGCAGCGCACGGAGATTCGCGCCCCCGCGGATGGCTGGGTGACCAACCTTAACGTCTATACCGGGGAATTTATCACCCGCGGCTCCACGGCGGTGGCGCTGGTCAAAGAGAATACATTTTACGTCATGGCCTATCTGGAAGAGACCAAACTGGAAGGCGTCCGCCCTGGATACCGGGCGGAAATTACCCCGCTTGGCAGCAGCAAAACCATTAAAGGCACGGTGGACAGTATCGCTGCGGGGGTAACCAACGCCAGCAGCAGCAGCGACTCGAAAGGGATGGCTTCGGTGGATTCCAACCTTGAATGGGTGCGTCTGGCGCAGCGTGTGCCGGTTCGTATTCGCCTTGACCACCAGCAGGGGAATCTGTGGCCATCGGGCACGACGGCGACGGTGGTGATCACCGGTAAAGAAGACCGTGATACTAGCCAGGCCAACTTCTTCCAGAAACTGGCTATGCGCCTGCGCGAATTCGGTTAATCGCTATGGGGACATATACTATTGCTCCCCAGCATCTCCGCTTTGCTATTAAGCTTGCATGCGCGGTGGTGTTGGCGCTGTTCGTCGGCTTCCATTTTCAGCTCGAAACGCCGCGCTGGGCGGTGCTGACCGCGGCGATTGTCGCCGCTGGCCCGGCCTTTGCCGCCGGGGGAGAGCCGTACTCCGGCGCGATCCGCTATCGCGGCATGTTGCGTATTGCCGGGACCTTTATTGGCTGTATTGCGGCGCTGGTCATCATCATCCTGATGATCCGCGCCCCTCTGCTGATGATGCTGGTCTGCTGCCTGTGGGCCGGGTTTTGTACCTGGGTTTCGTCGCTGGTCAAGGTCGAAAACTCCTATGCCTGGGGGCTGGCCGGATACACCGCGCTGATTATCATTATTACCATCCACACCGATCCGATGCTGGCGCCGCAGTTTGCCGTTGAGCGCTGCAGCGAAATCGTCATCGGGATTGTCAGCGCCATCGTCGCCGATCTGCTGTTCTCCCCGCGTTCGATTAAAAAAGAGATCGACCTGGAACTGGATAACCTGCTGATTGCACAGTATAAGCTGATGCAGTTATGCGTTGCGCACGGCGAAAAAGATGAAGTGGATCAGGCCTGGGGAGCGCTGGTGCGTCGCACCACGGCGCTGGAAGGAATGCGCAGTAACCTGATTATGGAATCCTCTCGCTGGGCTAAGGCGAATCAACGCCTGAAGGCGATCAATACCCTCTCGCTAACGCTTATCACCCAGGCTTGCGAAACCTACCTGATTCAGAACTCGCGCCCGGAAATGGTGACGGACGACTACCGCGAGCTGTTCGCTGAGCCGGTTGAGACGGTGCAGGATGTTCACCAGCAGCTGAAGCGTATGCGTCGCTTCCTGACCTGGAAAGGCGAGCATAATACGCCGGTCACCATCTACAGCTGGGTAGGCGCAGCCACCCGTTACCTGCTGCTTAAGCGTGGCGTGGTGGGCAACACCAAAATCAGCCGCATTGAAGAGGGTGTATTGCGCGGCGAAACGGTGGTTAAAGTGGAGTCCGCCGAGCGTCACCACGCGATGGTGAACTTCTGGCGTACCTCTGTCTCCTGTATCCTTGGGACGCTGTTCTGGCTGTGGACGGGCTGGACCTCAGGCAGCGGCGCGATGGTGATGATTGCCGTGGTTACCGCGCTGGCGATGCGCTTGCCTAACCCGCGAATGGTGGCGATAGACTTCCTCTACGGTACTCTGGCGGCGTTACCGCTGGGTACCCTGTACTTTCTGGTGATCATGCCGGCGACGCAGCAGAGTATGCTGTTGCTTTGTATCAGCCTGGCGGCGATGGCGTTTTTTATCGGTATCGAAGTGCAGAAAAGGCGCCTCGGATCGCTGGGGGCGCTGGCGAGCACCATCAACATTCTGGTGCTGGATAACCCGATGCAGTTCCAGTTCAGTCAGTTCCTCGATAGCGCGCTGGGGCAGATCGTCGGTTGTTTCCTCGCCCTGATGGTTATTCTCATTGTCAGGGATAACTCCCGGGCAAGAACCGGTCGGGTGCTGCTGAACCAGTTTGTCTCCGCGGCGGTCTCTTCGCTGACCACCAACTCGGCGCGTCGCAAAGAGAATCATCTGCCCGCGCTCTATCAGCAGCTGTTTTTATTGCTCAACAAATTCCCTGGCGATGTCGCCCGTTTCCGTCTGGCGTTGACGTTAATCATTGCCCACCAGCGCCTGCGCGATGCGCCCGTGCCGGTGAATGAGGATCTGTCGGCGTTCCATCGCCAGCTGCGACGTACCGCGGATCATGTGATCTCCGCCGGGAGCGATGATAAGCGTCGGCGCTACTTTACCCGGCTGCTGGCGGAGCTTGA
Organism: Klebsiella sp. C283; assembly: GCF_048822555.1. Classification (NCBI taxonomy): domain Bacteria; kingdom Pseudomonadati; phylum Pseudomonadota; class Gammaproteobacteria; order Enterobacterales; family Enterobacteriaceae; genus Klebsiella; species Klebsiella sp. C283. The sequence goes on along the minus strand of NZ_JBMEZS010000008.1, from coordinate 299,449 downwards.
TGTTTATCAGGAGAAGCTGCGGGTCTGGGAGGCTTCGCCGCAGGTGACCGAGCCGGTACGGCGACTGGTTGAGATGTTGCACAAGTACCAGCATGTGCTGACCAGCAGTTAACCCATAAACCGACGCCCAGGCGTCGGTTTTTTTATCGCTATACTTAACGGCGACAGGAAGAGAAGCGGGAGGGGCTGCCATGACCACCTATACGTTTGATTTTGACGAAATCGCCGAGCAACAGGATTTCTACCGGGAGTTTTCCCGCACCTTCGAGCTGGCACAGGATAAGGTCAACAACCTTGATTCGCTATGGGACGCGGTGACCGGTGGGCTGCTGCCGCTGCCGCTGGACATTGAGTTCATCCATTTAAATGACAAGCAGCGTCGGCGCTTTGGGGCGTTAATTTTATTATTTGATGAAGCAGAGGAAGAGCTGGAGGGGGAGTTACGTTTTAACGCCCGGCAGGCATAAAAAAGCCCCCGGCAGGCGGGGGCAAGTCGTCGAAATAAGACGACGAGGGTTTATTTGTACAGCTCAGCGGTGGCGTGCCAGCTATCGCCGGTACGTGCTTCAATAATACGGTAGCTGCTGGCGCCTTCTTTCTCGGCTTTAGCGGCCAGTTCCTGACGCATGTCCATTGGCGCACTACCTACCTGGGAAACCGAGATGGTGCCCATGGACTGCAGGTTCTGGGCTTGCTCAGCGTTCACTTGCTGAACGGCCGCGCTAGCGCCGAAAGAGAGAAGAGAAGCCAGGCCAAGGGATGCGATGATCATTGCGCGTTTCATAATCTTTACTCCAGTCTTTGTTTTGCCGCGGCGGGGCGATGAATGAGGCCGGGCCGCGGTAGAGAATTTTTGTCGGGTTAATCGTTGACGATCTAAAACTTATTTATACAGCTCAGCAGTGGCATGCCAGTGGTCGCCAGTGCGGGCTTCGATAATGCGGTAAGAAGAAGCCCCTTCTTCCTGCGCTTTTTTGTTCAGCATTTCATGCATATCCATCGGGGAAGAGGCTACCGCGCCGACGGAAACTGTACCGATGGCCTCGCGGCCCTGGGCTTGCTCGCTGTTGATAACATCAGCGGCGAAAGCGCCAAACGACATGACGGACAGGATGCTGAGAGCTGCTACAGTGGTTTTGATTTTCATGATGTTCACCTCGTCGAATCTTTTTGTTGAGGGTCTTTGTTTCGTGACCCTCATCACAAAAACAAGTATACACTAATCACCAAAAATATTAATACCATGCTAATTGTTTTGTGCGTTAATAGTTACAATAAATTGCGCTTTTTATAACCGATAAGAATTAAAAATGACGAGTCACAGACGGAGATAAGTTTTATTTCTAATAAAATCATAAAGGTATACGATTTTGATCTTTCGTGCGTTTTAGGCGTTTCCCTTACGTAAAAGAACGTATAGACAGGCTAAATCACACGAAATGTTAAATTTTTGTTGAGTTGAAAGGGGGGAGGGAGAGAAGAGGGGGAATCACCCTCTGACGGTTGCCAGAGGGGAATGCTCAGAGTTCCTGTTCGAACAGCACCAGGATAGCGTCGTGCAAATCTTTCACTGTGAAACCGCGCGCTGGCGTGGTGAAGATGGTGTCATCCCCGGCGATGCTGCCAAGAATACCTTCCGCCTTGCCCAGCGAGTCGAGAAGACGGGCGATCAGCTGCGCTGCCCCGGGGCTGGTGTGAATCACCACGACGGCATCGTTATAATCGATATCCAGCACCAGATTTTTCAGAGGGCTGGAGGTGGTCGGCACGCCAAGCTCGGCAGGCAGGCAATAGACCATTTCCATTTTGGCGTTACGGGTACGAACCGCGCCAAATTTGGTGAGCATGCGGGAAACCTTCGATTGGTTGATATTCTCGAAGCCTTCTTCCTGCAGCGCCTGGACGATCTCTCCTTGCGAGCTGAATTTCTCTTCTTTAAGCAGCGCTTTAAACGCTTTAACCAGTTCTTCTTGTTTTGCCGAACTTCGCATAAGTCACCCAGATTATGGTGGTAAAATCAACATCATTATGCATAACCGTGAATTTTTATGCAAATAATCCGCGAGGGGATAGGTCAATAATGTTATGAAGGGGGCATATTTTAGCAAAAAAACCGTATAAGGAACATGTTCTCATCACAACGCTTAAAGGCATGTAAAAGTAAATGAAATGTTATTGAGTTGGTGTTGTTTTGCGCAACTGGCTGGGTGTATTGTAACCAATAGTCGATCCGGTACTTCGCTTTGCTGGATGGTCAGTCAGGAAGCATAAAGTGCGCCGCTGTTCTATTGCTACGCACAATAATGCATTCTTCAGCCATAATCATTGTAATTGTTCATCTTGTGAATTAAGGTCCAGGCGACGGAATAACGAAAGACTAAATTAACCATAATAAGGAGTTTAGGATGAAAGTTGCAGTCCTTGGCGCTGCCGGTGGTATCGGCCAGGCGCTTGCCCTACTACTTAAGACCCAACTGCCTTCAGGTTCAGAGCTCTCGTTGTACGACATCGCTCCGGTTACGCCGGGCGTGGCGGTAGATCTAAGTCATATCCCCACAGATGTAAAAATTAAAGGATTTTCCGGTGAAGATGCTACCCCGGCGCTGGAAGGCGCTGATGTGGTGCTGATCTCCGCGGGCGTAGCGCGTAAGCCCGGCATGGATCGTTCCGACCTGTTTAATGTGAATGCGGGTATCGTTAAGAACCTCGTGCAGCAGATAGCCAAAACCTGCCCGCAGGCCTGTATCGGCATTATTACCAACCCGGTGAACACCACCGTGGCCATCGCCGCCGAAGTGCTGAAAAAAGCCGGCGTGTACGATAAAAACAAACTGTTCGGCGTGACTACGCTGGACATCATCCGCTCCAATACCTTTGTGGCGGAGCTGAAAGGTCAATCGGCAACCGAGGTGGAAGTCCCGGTTATTGGCGGTCACTCCGGGGTCACCATTCTGCCTTTACTGTCGCAGATCCCGGGCGTCAGCTTTAGCGATCAGGAAGTGGCCGATCTGACTAAACGCATTCAAAACGCCGGTACCGAGGTCGTGGAAGCGAAAGCGGGCGGCGGGTCGGCGACCTTGTCGATGGGTCAGGCGGCTGCGCGCTTTGGCCTTTCTCTGGTTCGCGCCATGCAGGGAGAAAAAGGCGTAGTGGAGTGCGCCTACGTGGAAGGCGACGGCCAGTATGCGCGTTTCTTCTCTCAGCCGCTGCTGCTGGGGAAGAATGGCGTAGAAGAGCGTCAGTCTATCGGCAAACTCAGCGCCTTTGAGCAGCAGGCGCTGGAAGGCATGCTGGACACCCTGAAGAAAGATATCGCGCTCGGCGAAGACTTCGTCAACAAGTAACCTCGCACGCTCAAAAAAGCCGGAACCGTTGTTCCGGCTTTTTATTGTCTTGCATTCATGATGACCGGGTTTTTGGTCAGATTCCCGGCCGGTCCGGTATTTAGCGATTAACGTGGCTCCTCAAACGGGGAGCCGCTTAGTTGGTGGCCGGGTATTCCTGGACGGCGATATGGAGCGTGATTTTCTTATCATCACGCATGATGACCACCGGAATTTCCGAACCCGGGCGGATCTCGGCCACCTGATCCATCGTCTCCAGCGCGGAGACCGCGGGTTTGTCATTCACGGAGATGATCACGTCGTTGGCGCGGATCCCCGCCTGCGCGGCCGGTCCGTCCGGCGCGACATCGTTAACGACGATCCCCTGGATCTGATCGATCCCGCCGCCCTGCGCGTGCAGCGGGGCGATCTCCCGGCCGCTAATGCCGATATAGCCGCGGATCACACGGCCATCCCGGATCAGTTTATCCATAATTTTGGTCGCTAACTGGAACGGGATCGCAAAGCCAATGCCTTCAGGCGTTTCGCCGTCGTTGCTCTTGTCAAAGGAGAGGGTGTTAATCCCCATCAGCTCGCCGAGGGAGTTCACCAGCGCCCCGCCGGAGTTACCGTGGTTGATCGAGGCGTCAGTCTGCAGGAAATTCTGGCGGCCGGTGGGGTTGAGGCCAATGCGCCCTGTGGCGCTGATGATCCCCTGGGTGATGGTCTGTCCCAGGTTATAGGGGTTGCCAATCGCCAGCACCACATCGCCGATGTGCGGCGTGCGTTTCGGGTTGATCGGGATCACCGGCAGCCCGCCGGTAGCGTTGATCTTCAGCACCGCGAGGTCGGTCAGGGAATCGGAGCCTACCAGCAGCGCTTCGAAGACCCGGCCGTCCTGCAGAGCGACGATAATCTGGTCGGCATCGTTAATCACATGCTTGTTGGTCAGGATATAGCCGCGCTGGTCCATGATCACCCCGGAGCCAAGCGTCAGCTGATTATGGCTGGTGCTGTTCAGGGCGCGGTTATAGACGTTCACTACGGCGGGCGCGGCGCGGCGTACGGCGGCGTTATAGCTCGCCGGGGAGTCGTCTGCCGTATCGTTCTGGGTGGTCGGCGCTAGCTGCCACTGGCGCAGCGAGGGCATCAGGGCCAACAGCAGGCCCCCGACAAGCAAACCGATGAGTACTGAACGTAATAACTTTCCAGGCATGATGCAGATATCGTTAATGAATGGTCAGGCGCAGCATAGCATGAGTTGTCCGGACATCGCACATGGCGGCGATGTCCGGGGAGACAATCAGCGCAGCAGCAGATAGATGCTTTCGTTGCCGCGGATCACGTTCAGGGCGATGACCGGCGGTTTGCCTTCGAGCACTTTGCGTAATTCGGCAATCGAATGAATACGCTCGCGGTTAAGGCCAATGATAATGTCATCCTTATGCAGGCCGACCTGGGCGGCGGCGCTGCCTTTATCGACATTATCGATCACCACCCCTTTGGTGCCATCTTTCATCTGACCGTCGCTGAACGAGGCACCCTGCAGAGCCGGGATAATCAGCTCAGCGCTGGCGGTGGAGGAGGTGCTCTTATCCAGCGTCACTTCGACATCGACCGGTTTTCCATCGCGCAGCAGGCCCAGTTTGACTTTGGTCCCCGGCTCGGTGGTGGCGATCCGCGAGCGCAGTTCGGCAAAACTATTCAGCGGTTTGCCGTTCAGACTAACGATGACGTCGCCGGATTTGATCCCCGCTTTGGCGGACCCGGAGTTTGGCAGCACTTCACTGACGAAGGCGCCGCGCTGAACGTTGAGGTTCATCGCCTTGGCGATATCGGCGCTCATTTCCATGCCTTTAATGCCCAGCAGGCCGCGCTTGATTTCGCCAAACTGAATGAGCTGGTCGGCGAGGGTTTTCGCCATGTTGCTCGGGATGGCGAAGCCGATGCCGATGCTGCCGCCGCCCGGCGCCAGGATCGCGGTGTTGATCCCGATAAGCTCGCCGTTGAGGTTCAACAGCGCGCCGCCGGAGTTGCCGCGGTTGATGGAGGCATCGGTCTGGATGAAATTCTCCAGCCCTTCAAGGTTCAGGCCGCTGCGGCCAAGGGCAGAGATAATGCCGGAGGTGGCGGTCTGACCAAGGCCGAACGGGTTGCCGACGGCGACGGCGAAGTCGCCGACGCGGAGTTTATCGGAGTCAGCAATGGCGATTTGCGTCAGGTTCGACGGCTTAATCAGCTGCAGCAGAGCAATGTCGCTCTGTTCATCGCTACCGACCAGTTTGGCATCAAATTCACGACCATCGTTCAGCTGGACGCTGATCTTCTGCGCCTGATTGATGACGTGGTTATTGGTCAGCACGTAGCCTTTCGCTGCGTCGATAATGACGCCGGAGCCAAGCCCTTCGAACGGCTGCGCCTGTTCTTGCGGGGCGTTATCGCCAAAATATTTCTTCAGCTCTTCCGGCATATTGAGCGTCGGCGAGGCAGTGCCTTCCACCTGGACGCTGACTACCGCCGGCAGGACCTTTTCCAGCATCGGCGCCAGGCTTGGTAACGCACCCTGGCCGGGCACCTGAGTCGGTAAGGATGCTGCTGCCGGAGGCAGAACCGACAACGATAACCCAATGCTTAACGCTAACGCACTCAACAGCAAAGTCTGTTTCTTCATTAGATGCTGGCTCTCGTAACCTGAGGTGTATGGAAAAATGTCCTGAATAACCTGATGTTATTGAATTTTTGCGCAGGTAACAATGTGGGGACTGGTTTAAATTGTAGCCGGGAAGTGGGGGAAGGAGCGGGCGCGATGGGCGCGCCCGGAGAATATTTTATCAGAGGCGATTGTTTAATCGCGTTTTGCGCCACCGCGTAGTAATCCGGATGCGCCTTCGGAGTAGTCGCGCGGCATCTGGACCGGCGCCTGATCGTTGCTGGCTTCAGACTCTTCCAGGCGGTTGCGGAACGGGTTGGCGTCTGCCATGGAATCCGGCAGCAGGTTGTTAGAGCTTTTCGCCATATGCTGATACAGCTGACGGTAGTCGTGCGCCATGTTATCCAGCAGCTCGGCGCTGCGCGCAAAATGGCTGACCAGCTCTTCACGGTACTCTTCAAGCTCGGCTTTATTCTTTTCCAGTTCGAACTGCAGCGCCTGCTGCTGGCGCAGTTTGCGGTTGCCGAAACGCATGGCGACGGCACCAATGATGATACCGACGACTAACCCAATTAGCGCGTATTCCCAGGTCATGAACATCTCCCGTTGTATTGTGGTTCCGTAGGGTGGCTCTTAGGCTCTCCGCCTGCGCCCGATAGTGCCACTATAACCGCTAATTCCACAGAAGTGGAATCCTGGCGTATCATCGCGTAGTGTAGAACGGCCTTTTTTTCGTCAATCGTGAGCTTCGACATCACGGTTTTCAAGGAATAACAATTAGATCATGCAAAGCCTGTCTCCAACATCGCGTTACCTTTCAGCCCTGAAAGAGGGCAGCCATCAACCCGACGACGTCCAGCAAGAAGCGGTGAGCCGCCTCGATACCATTTACCAGGAACTGCAGACTCAGCCCGCGCCCGTCGCGTCAGGCGGCGGTTTGCGCGCGAAATTCGGCAAACTGCTGGGTAAGCGCGAACCAGCAGCCGAGGCGGCGCCCGTCCGCGGCCTGTATATGTGGGGCGGCGTGGGGCGGGGGAAAACCTGGCTGATGGACCTGTTTTACCAGAGCCTGCCGGGCGAGCGTAAGCAGCGCCTGCATTTCCATCGCTTTATGCTGCGGGTGCACGAAGAGCTGACCACCCTGCAGGGCCATAGCGACCCGCTGGACATTGTCGCCGACCGCTTTAAAGCGGAAACCGACGTGCTCTGTTTCGACGAGTTTTTTGTCTCCGATATAACCGACGCCATGCTGTTGGGCGGGCTGATGAAGGCCCTGTTCGCCCGCGGCATCACGCTGGTGGCGACCTCCAATATTCCGCCGGATGAGCTCTATCGCAATGGCCTGCAGCGCGCCCGTTTTCTGCCCGCTATCGACGCCATCAAGCAGCATTGCGATATTATGAACGTCGATGCCGGCATCGATTATCGCTTGCGTACCCTGACCCAGGCGCACCTGTGGCTGTCGCCGCTGAATAACGACACCCGCGAACAGATGGATAAACTGTGGCTGGCGCTGGCCGGCGCGCCGCGCGCTGCCGGGCCGACGCTGGAGATCAACCATCGCGAGCTGCCGACCCTCGGCGTGGAAAACCAGACGCTGGCGGCGTCGTTCGCCACGCTGTGCGTGGATGCCCGTAGCCAGCATGACTATATCGCGCTCTCCCGCCTGTTCCACACCGTGATGCTGTTCGATGTGCCGGTGATGACCGCGCAGCTGGAGAGCGAAGCCCGGCGCTTTATCGCTCTGGTGGATGAGTTCTATGAGCGCCACGTGAAGCTGGTGGTCAGCGCGGCGGTGCCGCTGTACGACATTTATCAGGGAGAGCGGCTGAAGTTTGAGTTTCAGCGCTGTCTGTCGCGTCTGCAGGAGATGCAGAGCGAAGAGTACCTCAAGCGCCCGCATATGCCCTGACAGGATACTTTTTCCCGGTGAATTCAGGGCCGCAGGGCCGCCCCGGGAGCTGCCTGAAAAATCTCATAAAGGGGTCGATCTTTGACCCCGACTTCTCTATAATCTTGCGACCCCACGTTACGAGAAGGTTTTTTTCCCGAAACTTTCTATGTGCCGGCATAGGCTATTCGAAGGGGTAGGTTTGCTGGACAATGTCGTGTGAACCTCAACTGACTAAACGTTTGGGTGTTCACCAACGTGTAACTTATTATTTGGGTAAGCTTTTAATGAAAACTTTTACAGCTAAACCAGAAACCGTAAAACGCGACTGGTATGTTGTTGACGCGACCGGTAAAACTCTGGGCCGTCTGGCTACTGAACTGGCTCGTCGCCTGCGCGGTAAGCACAAAGCGGAATACACTCCGCACGTTGATACCGGTGATTACATCATCGTTCTGAACGCAGAAAAAGTTGCTGTTACCGGCAACAAGCGCGAAGACAAAATGTACTACCACCACACCGGCCACATCGGTGGTATCAAAGAAGCGACCTTTGAAGAGATGATTGCCCGCCGTCCTGAGCGTGTGATTGAAATCGCGGTTAAAGGCATGCTGCCAAAAGGCCCGCTGGGTCGTGCTATGTACCGTAAACTGAAAGTTTACGCGGGTAACGAGCACAACCACGCGGCACAGCAACCGCAAGTTCTTGACATCTAATCGGGATTATAGGCAATGGCTGAAAATCAATACTACGGCACTGGTCGCCGCAAAAGTTCCGCAGCTCGCGTTTTCATCAAACCGGGCAACGGCAAAATCGTTATCAACCAGCGTTCTCTGGAACAGTACTTCGGTCGTGAAACTGCCCGCATGGTAGTTCGTCAGCCGCTGGAACTGGTCGACATGGTTGAGAAACTGGATCTGTACATCACTGTTAAAGGTGGTGGTATCTCTGGTCAGGCTGGTGCGATCCGTCACGGTATCACCCGCGCTCTGATGGAGTACGACGAGTCCCTGCGTTCTGAACTGCGTAAAGCTGGCTTCGTCACTCGTGACGCTCGTCAGGTTGAACGTAAGAAAGTCGGTCTGCGTAAAGCACGTCGTCGTCCGCAGTTCTCCAAACGTTAATTGTTTTCTGCTCACGCAGAACAATTTGCGAAAAAACCCGCTCCGGCGGGTTTTTTTATGGATAAAACGGCTGTTATCCACAAGCTTACCGCCGGTTCTTGTCACTTTTTCAGCATTTCCAGAATCCCCTCACCACAACGTCTTCAAAATCTGGTAAACTATCATCCAATTTTCTGCCCAAATGCTGGTGATTGTTCATTTTTTGTTTTATTCGTGAACGAAGGTGACATCGCGCTACTGGGGTTTTTACATCTGGCCGGCCATGAGTGGCTGGCAGCAGTACAAAATTCTGAATATACCTGGAGGTTTTCATGGCTGTCGCTGCCAACAAACGTTCGGTAATGACGCTGTTTTCTGGTCCTACTGACATCTATAGCCATCAGGTCCGCATTGTGCTGGCCGAGAAGGGTGTCAGTTTTGAGATAGAGCACGTGGAGAAGGACAACCCGCCTCAGGATCTGATTGACCTCAACCCGAATCAAAGCGTACCGACGCTGGTGGATCGTGAGCTCACTCTGTGGGAATCCCGCATCATTATGGAATACCTGGATGAGCGTTTCCCGCACCCGCCGTTAATGCCGGTTTATCCGGTGGCGCGTGGCGAAAGCCGTCTGTATATGCAACGTATCGAGAAGGACTGGTATTCGCTGATGAACACCATCCAGAGCGGTACCGCAGCGCAAGCTGATGCTGCGCGTAAGCAACTGCGTGAAGAACTGCTGGCCATCGCGCCGGTGTTCACCCAGAAACCTTACTTCCTGAGCGATGAGTTCAGCCTGGTGGATTGCTACCTGGCGCCGCTGCTGTGGCGTCTCCCGGTTCTCGGTGTGGAGCTGGTTGGCGCAGGCGCGAAAGAGCTCAAAGGCTATATGACTCGCGTATTTGAGCGTGATTCCTTCCTCGCCTCTTTAACTGAAGCCGAGCGTGAAATGCGCCTCGGTCGGGGCTAAATAATGGATGTATCACAGCTGACGCCGCGTCGCCCGTATCTGCTGCGGGCGTTTTATGACTGGCTGCTGGATAACCAGCTGACGCCGCATCTGGTAGTGGATGTCACGCTGCCGGGCGTGCTCGTGCCGATGGAGTATGCGCGCGACGGGCAAATCGTTCTCAATATTGCCCCGCGTGCGGTAGGTAATCTTGAGCTGGCGAACGACGAAGTGCGCTTCAACGCGCGCTTTGGCGGCGTGCCGCGCAACGTATCTGTCCCGCTGGCTGCGGTACTCGCCATCTATGCCCGTGAGAACGGCGCCGGCACAATGTTTGAACCGGAAGCGGCCTATGACGAAGACGTCAGCAGCCTCAACGATGATGACGTCGCGCCTGAGAGTGAAAGCGAAACGGTGATGTCGGTGATTGATGGCGATAAGCCCGATAATCACGACGACGATCCTGACGACACGCCGCCGCCGCGCGGCGGTCGCCCGGCGCTGCGCGTGGTGAAGTAAATCCCTTCTCTGACAGGCCCTGCGGGGCCTGTTTTTTTGTCTGTCCGCTTTGTTAACTCTGCCACAAACGAGGCGCCCCATGGCTGGTACTGTCATCGCCACAGGTAGCTTTCAGGGAGCCGACATGTCTTTACTCGCACAACTGGACCAGCATATCCGTCATCATGGCGGATTAATTGTCTCCTGCCAGCCGGTGCCGGGCAGCCCGCTGGATAACCCCGCCATCGTCGCGGCGATGGGGCTGGCGGCGGAGCAGGCGGGGGCGGTGGCGCTGCGCATCGAAGGTCTGGCCAACCTGCAGGCCGTTCGTCCGTTAGTGACGGTGCCTGTTATCGCGCTGATTAAGCGCGATCTGCATGATAGCCCGGTGCGTATTACGCCGTGGCTTGAGGATGTGAATGCCCTGGCGCAGGCAGGGGCCGATATCATTGCGGTTGACGGCACGCGGCGTCAGCGTCCGGCCTCTGTCGCATCGTTGTTGGCGGCAATTCACCGCCAGGGGAAAAATGCGATGGCAGATTGTTCCTCTCTCGACGATGCCCTTGAATGCTGGCAATTGGGCTTCGATATGGTTGGCACCACCCTCTCGGGCTATACCGCAGAGGAGACACCGGTCGAGCCGGATCTGGCGCTGGTGAAAAGCCTGAGCGCCGCGGGCTGCAGAGTGGTCGCTGAGGGACGCTACAATACGCCTGCGCAGGCGGCTGAGGCAATGCGCTGCGGCGCGTGGGCGGTGACCGTCGGCTCGGCGATCACCCGCTTAGAACATATCTGTGGCTGGTATAATACGGCGCTGAAAGCGGCGGTCTGCCCGGCGAATGGGCAATAAAAAAGCCCGATGGCGTTAACCATCGGGCTTTTATGCGCTGAGACTCCGGGCCTAATTAGACTTCAAGGTAGTTGAGGATCCCGTCAGCCGCTTTACGTCCTTCCGCAATCGCGGTGACCACCAGGTCGGAACCGCGAACGATATCGCCACCGGCGAAGATTTTCGGGTTGCTGGTCTGGAAGGCGTTCTCGCTGCCTTCCGGCGCAATGATGCGGCCCTGGGAGTCCAGCTCGACGCTGTGCTTCGCCAGCCACTCCATGCTGTGGGGACGGAAGCCAAACGCCATGACGACGGCGTCTGCCGGCACCACGTGCTCAGAGCCGGCGACGATCTCCGCGCGACGGCGGCCTTTCGCATCCGGCTGGCCCATCTCGGTGCGCGCCATCTTCACGCCGCACACTTTGCCGTTGGCATTCACTTCCACGCCCAGCGGCTGGACGTTGAACTGGAACTCAACGCCTTCCTCACGCGCGTTTTTCACTTCGCGTTTTGAACCCGGCATGTTCTCTTCGTCACGACGATAGGCGCAGATCACGTGCGCCGCATTCTGGCGGACGGAGGTACGTACGCAGTCCATCGCGGTATCGCCACCGCCGAGCACGACCACGCGTTTGCCTTCCATGCTGACGTAGGGCTCATCGGCGGTTTCGCCAAAGCCCATGATCTGCTTGGTGTTGGCGATCAGGAACGGCAGCGCGTCGTAGACGCCCGGGGCGTCTTCATTGTCCAGCCCGCCGCGCATCGACTGATAGGTGCCGACGCCGAGGAACACGGCATCGTACTCTTTCAGCAGGTCGTCGAGCTGCACGTCGCGGCCCACTTCGGTATTGAGTTTGAACTCAATGCCCATGCCGGTGAAGATCTCCCGGCGGCGGGTCATCACCTCTTTTTCCAGCTTGAACGCCGGGATACCGAAGGTCAGCAGGCCGCCGATTTCCGGATGGCGGTCAAACACCACCGCCTTGACGCCGTTGCGGGTCAACACGTCGGCACAGGCGAGGCCCGCCGGGCCAGCGCCGATGATCGCGACGGTTTTACCGGTCGGTTTCACACCGGAGAGATCCGGACGCCAGCCCATCTCGAATGCCTTATCATTGATATAGCGTTCGATGTTGCCGATGGTCACCGCGCCGAACTCATCGTTCAGCGTACAGGAGCCTTCACACAGGCGGTCCTGCGGGCAGACGCGCCCGCAGACTTCCGGCAGGGTGTTGGTCTGGTGCGACAGCTCAGCCGCCTCAAAAATACGCCCCTCGTTGGCCAGCTTCAGCCAGTTCGGGATGTAGTTATGCACCGGGCACTTCCACTCGCAGTACGGGTTGCCGCAGGAGAGGCAGCGATCCGCCTGCGCCTTGGCCTGGCCTTCTGAAAACGGCTCGTAAATTTCCACAAATTCAATTTTACGGATCTTCAGCGGTTTCTTTGGCGGATCAACGCGCTGCAGGTCGATAAATTGATAAACGTTCTGACTCATCTTAACCCCTTACTGCGCCTGCACCCGCAGCTCAGCTGCGGAACGACTACGGTGACCCAACAGTGCTTTAACATCGCTGGACTTCGGTTTAACCAGCGCAAACTTCGCGGAGAAGGCCGGCCAGTTGGCGAGGATCTCTTCGCCGCGTTGCGAACCGGTAAGCTGCACGTGCTCGGTGATTAAACCGCGCAGGTGCTCTTCATGGATGGCCAGAGAGTCAACGTCCAGCACTTCCACCAGCTCCGGGTTCACGCGTTTACGGAAGTCGCCATCTTCATCCAGGACATAGGCAAAGCCGCCGGTCATCCCTGCGCCAAAGTTGACGCCGGTTTTACCGAGCACGCAGACGATACCGCCGGTCATGTATTCACAGCCGTTGTCGCCGATGCCTTCCACCACGGTGATGGCGCCGGAGTTACGCACCGCGAAACGCTCACCTGCGCGGCCTGCGGCGTACAGACGACCACCGGTCGCGCCGTACAGGCAGGTGTTGCCGATAATGCTGGCTTCGTGGCTGCGGAAAGCGGAGCCCACCGGCGGACGAATGGCCAGCAGACCGCCCGCCATGCCTTTGCCGACATAGTCGTTGGCGTCGCCCGTCAGATGCAGTTCCACGCCGCCGGCGTTCCACACGCCGAAGCTCTGGCCCGCGGTGCCGCTAAAGTGAGCGACGATCGGGTCGCCCGCCAGTCCCTGGTCGCCATGGGTCTGGGCGATATACCCGGACAGCGAGGCTCCCACGGAGCGGTCGGTATTGCGGATATCGAACCAGAACGTTTTGCTCTGCTTTTCATCCACGTACGGTTTCGCCTGCTGCAGCAGCTGGGCGTTGAGCACGCCGTTATCGAACGGCGGGTTATTTTCGGTGCAGTACAGCGCTTTGCCAGGATGCGGCTCTGCGGTCTCCAGCAGTTTACCCAGATCCAGTTTCTGCTGCTTGGCGGTGAACCCATCCAGCTCTTTGAGCAGATCGGTGCGGCCAATCAGATCCACCAGGCGCTTGACGCCCAGCTGGGCCATCAGCTCGCGGGTTTCACGGGCGATAAATTCAAAGTAGTTGGTCACTTTGAACGGCAGACCGTGATAGTGGTTCTTACGCAGTTTGTCATCCTGGGTCGCCACGCCGGTCGCGCAGTTGTTCAGGTGGCAAATACGCAGGTATTTACAGCCCAGCGCCACCATCGGGCCGGTACCGAAACCGAAGCTTTCCGCGCCGAGGATCGCCGCTTTGATGATATCGAGGCCGGTTTTCAGGCCGCCATCCACCTGCAGACGGATCTTATGACGCAGGCCGTTAGCGACCAGCGCCTGCTGGGTTTCCACCAGACCAAGCTCCCACGGACAGCCGGCATATTTCACGGAAGAGAGCGGGCTCGCCCCGGTGCCGCCGTCGTAGCCGGCGATGGTGATCAGGTCGGCATAAGCTTTGGCTACGCCGGTGGCGATGGTGCCCACGCCCGGTTCAGAAACCAGTTTGACCGAAATCATCGCTTTCGGGTTGACCTGCTTGAGGTCGAAAATCAGCTGCGCCAAATCCTCGATAGAGTAGATATCGTGGTGCGGCGGCGGGGAGATCAGCGTCACGCCCGGTACCGAATAGCGCAGTTTGGCGATGTACGGAGTGACTTTATCACCCGGCAGCTGGCCGCCTTCACCCGGCTTCGCGCCCTGGGCGACTTTGATCTGGATAACGTCGGCATTGACCAGATAGGCTGGGGTGACGCCGAAGCGGCCGGACGCCACCTGCTTGATGCGCGACACTTTATTGGTGCCGTAGCGCGCCGGGTCTTCACCGCCTTCACCAGAGTTAGAGAAGCCGCCGATGCTGTTCATCGCTTCCGCCAGCGATTCGTGCGCTTCCGGACTCAGGGCGCCGATCGACATCGCTGCGGTATCGAAGCGTTTGAACAGCTCCTTCGCCGGCTCCACGTCGTCGATGCTGATGGCGTCTTCGCCCGGATTGAGCGCCAGCAGATCGCGCAGCGTGGCCGCCGGACGTTCGTTAACCAGCTTCGCGTATTGTTGATAATCGCTGTACTCGCCGCTCTGCACAGCCTGCTGCAGGGTACGCACCACGTCCGGGTTGTAGGCGTGATATTCGCCGCCGTGAACGTACTTCAGCAGACCGCCCTGAGCCAGCGGCTTGCGCGCCAGCCAGGCGCGTTTCGACAGATTCAGCAGGTCCTGCTGGAAATCGTCGAAGCCGGCGCCGCCGATGCGGCTGACCACGCCCTGGAAGCAGAGCTCGGAGACATCGCGATGCAGACCGACCGCTTCGAACAGCTTCGAGCAGCGGTAGGAGGCGATGGTCGAGATCCCCATCTTGGACATGATCTTATACAGACCTTTATTGATACCGTTGCGATAGTTCAGCATCACCGCACGGTACGGTTTATCGATAGCTTTGCTGTCGACCAGCTTCGCCAGCGTTTCATAGGCGAGGTACGGATAGATAGCTGTCGCGCCGAAGCCCAGCAGCACGGCGAAGTGATGCGGATCGCGGGCGCTGGCGGTTTCAACGATGATGTTGGCATCGCAGCGCAGACTTTTATCGACCAGACGGGTCTGGATCGCGCCAACGGCCATCGGCGCCGGCACCGGCAGGCGGTCTTTGGCGATGTTGCGGTCAGAAAGAACCAGCAGCACGGTACCATCGCGTACCATTTGCTCCGCTTTGTCGCACAGGGCCTTCACCGTCTCGCTGAGGGAAGCCTCTGCCGGGTTGTAGGTGATGTCGAGGACGTCGGCACGATAGTGCTCTTCTTCCATCGTCGTCAGCTGTTTGAAATCGGAGTACAGCAGGATCGGCGATTTGAAGCTCAGACGATGCGCCTGGCCTTCCGCTTCGCAGAAGACGTTCATTTCGCGACCGATGCTGGTGGCCAGCGACATGACGTGCGCTTCACGCAGCGGATCGATAGGCGGGTTCGTCACCTGGGCGAACTGCTGACGGAAATAATCGTAGATAATGCGCGGCTGGCTGGAAAGGACGGCGAAAGGCGTGTCATCGCCCATTGAGCCGACCGCTTCCTGGCCATTTTCGCCGAGCACGCGCAGCACCGAGTCCAGCTCTTCCGCGCTGTAGTTAAACTGTTTCTGGTAGCTGGCCAGCAGATCGTCGTCCAGCTGGCGGCTGCCAACCTCTTCGTCCGGCAGATCTTCAAATGGCACCAGGCGACGAACGTTTTTCTCCATCCACTCTTTATACGGATGGCGGCTCTTCAGATCGTCATCGGTTTCCGCTGAGTGCAGAATGCGTCCGGCACGGGTATCGATAACCATCAGCTCACCCGGACCCACGCGGCCTTTCTCAACCACTTCGTCCGGCTGGTAGTCCCAGATGCCGACTTCAGAGGCGCAGGTGATGAGCTTATCTTTGGTAATGACGTAGCGCGCCGGGCGCAGGCCATTACGGTCGAGGTTACAGGCCGCGTAGCGACCATCGGACATAACGATGCCCGCCGGGCCGTCCCATGGCTCCATATGCATGGAGTTAAAGTCGAAGAACGAACGCAGCTCCGGATCCATATCCGGGTTGTTCTGCCAGGCTGGCGGCACCAGCAGACGCATGGCGCGCACGATGTCCATCCCGCCGGCCAGCAGCAGCTCCAGCATGTTGTCCATTGAACTGGAGTCGGAGCCGGTTTCGTTAACGAACGGCGCGGCGTCGTGCAGGTCCGGGATCAGCGGGGTCTGGAATTTATAGGTACGGGCGCGAGCCCACTGGCGGTTGCCGGTGATGGTGTTGATTTCACCGTTGTGCGCCAGGTAGCGGAACGGCTGCGCCAGCGGCCAGCGTGGTACGGTGTTGGTGGAGAAGCGCTGGTGGAACAGGCAGATAGCCGACTCCAGGCGCAGGTCCGCGAGGTCCAGGTAGAAGCGCGGCAAATCCGCCGGCATACACAGACCTTTATAGATGTTGACCAGGTTGGACAAGCTACAAACGTAGAAATCTTTGTCTTCCTGCAGGCGTTTTTCAATGCGACGAC
Source organism: Klebsiella sp. C283 (assembly GCF_048822555.1). Lineage (NCBI taxonomy): Bacteria > Pseudomonadati > Pseudomonadota > Gammaproteobacteria > Enterobacterales > Enterobacteriaceae > Klebsiella > Klebsiella sp. C283. Next base: position 282,721 of record NZ_JBMEZS010000008.1, on the reverse strand, counting down.
GCGCAATAAACAGACGACGCTCCATATCGCGCGGGCGCCAGCCAGCCGGGGCGTTAACAAAGATTTGCTCAATACGGGGCAGCGAGGAGAGGGCGATTTCACCGAGCACGCCTTCGTTGGTCGGCACATCGCGCCAGCCAACAATCGACAGGGTCTCAAGCTGAAGTTCTTCTTCAACGATGCGGCGTGCCGCTTTCGCCAGTTCAGGATCTTTATTCAGGAACAGCATCCCAACGGCGTAGTTTTTGGCTAAACGCCAGCCGCGCTCTTCGGCAACGATGCGGAAGAAACGATCGGGTTTTTGCAGCAGCAGACCGCAACCGTCGCCGGTTTTACCATCGGCAAGGATTGCGCCACGGTGCTGCATGCGGGCCAGTGCGTGTATCGCGGTTCGCACTACCTTGTGGCTAGGTTCGCCTTCTATGTGGGCGATCAGGCCGAAACCACAGTTATCCCTCTCAAGGGATTTGTCGTACAACATATCAGTGAACCTCCCCAGGCTCTACGGACCCCCTCCGATACCGATTGCGCACAGGCACAGAAAGAGCATGGCGACGGGGTTTGCACCTCGCATTCGCCCTCTTTAAATCCTTTTTGCATCGGTACACAAGTTTGAGGACTTGCTGTTAAGAGGGAATCTCAATTACTGCATAAATATGATGAGCAGAGTGCTCATCCAGAAAGCTTCCAGCGGATTCCCAACTTATCGGGAATCCACACTTACGTCAAATGGCAATCTTATTAATACAAAAATGTGCTATACAGGTGTTAACTTTTTGTTTTTAAAATAAATAATGCCATTTTTTATGCTTTGGATACGTCTGCAGAGGGTAAGACTAGTGTGATCTGTCTCACTGTGCGCGCGGCTTTGCATTACCGATCTGCGCTGAAATATATTTCATTATTAGCATATTTGACTGCTATAAATTTATGTGGTGGATATTAATACTGTTTTTTACCATAAAGTAGATTAGGGCCGCGCGATGATGAAATATAAGGAAAACTCATTACCCTGTGGGTGAATGAAATTGCAGTAATCATGATTGTTTATGCAATGAAGCGGGGCGCCGCGCTGACGATTGATCCAGGTCATCGCCGTCGGTGACGAAAAGTGGCAGGCTTGGCCCCCTTTGTTGAGGCCGGTCTATCAGATTATGCAGTTACAGAAATTAGTCAATATGTTTGGTGGGGATCTTCTGCGCCGCTATGGCGAAAAGGTCCATAAGCTAACGCTGCACGGCGGTTTTAGCTGCCCGAACCGCGACGGTACGCTGGGCCGTGGCGGCTGCACTTTCTGTAACGTGGCCTCGTTTGCGGATGAAGCCCAGCAGCATCGATCCATCGCCGAACAGCTCGCCCATCAGGCGCAGCTCGTTAACCGGGCAAAGCGCTATCTGGCCTATTTTCAGGCCTATACCAGCACCTTTGCTGAAGTGCAGGTGCTCCGCTCGATGTATCGCCAGGCCGTCAGCGAGGCGAATATCGTTGGCCTCTGCGTCGGCACCCGCCCGGACTGCGTGCCGGAGGCGGTTCTCGACCTGCTCAGTGAATACCACCAGCAGGGGTATGAGGTATGGCTGGAGCTGGGGCTGCAGACCGCGCATGATAAGACCCTGCATCGCATTAACCGCGGGCATGATTTCGCCTGTTACCAGCGCACCGCGCGTCTGGCGCGTGAGCGCGGACTGAAGGTTTGCGCGCATCTCATTGTCGGCCTGCCCGGGGAGACCCAGGAGCACGGCCTCGAGACACTGGAGCGGGTCGTGACCACCGGCGTGGATGGCATCAAGCTGCACCCGCTGCATATCGTTAAAGGCAGCATTATGGCAAAAGCATGGCAGGCCGGTCGTCTCGATGGCATCGAACTGGAGGCGTATACCGTCACCGCCGGGGAGATGATCCGCCACACCCCGCCGGAGGTGATCTACCATCGCATATCGGCCAGCGCCCGTCGGCCCACGCTGCTCGCGCCGCTGTGGTGCGAAAATCGCTGGACCGGAATGGTTGAACTGGATCGCTATCTGAATGAGCAGGGCGCTCAGGGTTCGGCGCTGGGCCGCAGCTGGGTCGCGCCCCAGGCGGTGAAATAGTCTCAGAGGATGCCCGGCGTGATGACTGCGCCGGGCATGGTATTGCTGTCGACTATGCCTGACTGGCTTTCATTGTCACGCGTGGCGTTTTGATCACGAACAGTACCAGCAGGGCGCCGAGCGCGGCGATAGTGCCGGCGAGGACAAAGGCGCTGTCGAATTTACCGGTAGACTGCACGATATAGCCGGTGACAATCGGCCCCACGATGCCGGAGACGCTGCCGATAAGGTGGATAAAGCCGCTGGTGCCGCCGACGCGGGATTTATGCACCACGTCCTGGATAATCGCCCAGTAGATCGCGCCGGTGACATAGAGGAAAAAGATGGAGACCGACATCAGCAGAACGGCAGGAACGACGCTGCTGACGGTACCGGCAAGCCCCACACAGATGGCGGCCATCAGCAGACATACCACCAGCACAATTTTGCGCGACAGCAGCAGGCGTCCGGTGAGTTTAAAAATTTTATCAGAAATATAGCCTCCCAGCGCCAGGCCGACAAAGCCGACTATCCATGGGATCATGGTGGTGAGGCTCATCTGTTTAATATCCAGATGGTGCTGCTGAACCAGATAGGACGGGAACCAGCTGAGGAAGAAAAACAAAATATAGTTGTAGCAGAAGAACGCAAAGGCCGTTACCAGAATAATAGGCTGCTTGAGATAATAACCCAGTGAGTGAGCGGTTTGATTTTCTACGGTTTCCAGGGCGTCCTCCTCTTGCTTCATTTTATTAATGAGCATGAGCTCTTCCTGACTGACATGCTTATGTTTGTCAGGCGAGTTGGCGGCAATAAAAAACCAGACGACCATCCACACAATACCGATGGCGAAAATAATCATAAACGCCGGGCGCCAGCCGAATGCGAGGGCCAGATAACCGACGATGGGGCCGGCAACCGCGCCGCCCAGCGGAGAGCCGGCGCTGAGCAGCCCTACGGCGGTAGCCGCTTGCTTCTTAGGAAACCAGCCGTTGATCATCTTGTTCGCCGACGCGCAAATCGGGCCTTCAGCCATCCCGAAGAGGACGCGCAGCATCAGCATGGAATAAAAGCCGGTGGCAAAGGCGGTTAAGCCGCAAAATAGCGACCACATCCCCACCGCCAGCCCCAGGACCAGCGTTGCGCCAAACTTATCCACGGCCAGACCGCCAATAAAATTAAATACCGCGTAGCCGAAGAAAAAACTGCCGAAAATAATACCAAACTGTTCGGCGTTTAGCGCCAGATCCTTTTCAATCATCGGTACCGTAATGGATAACGCCACCCGGTCCAGATAATTAATCATATATACTAAAAATAATAACAGGACGATAATCCAGCGGATATTTTTTCCCATGATGACACCGTGATGAGTATGTTATTGAGCTCTGGCGCGACGGATATCAATATTCACGTCGCCCGTTATTTAGCATTTACCCCAGCTGCAGCAATACCTTGCAGCAGGTTTTCCGATCGTTGGCAAAAATCTCCATAGCCTCTTTTACCTGCTCCAGCGGCATGCAGTGGGTGATTAACGCCTCAGGCTGGATAAGGCCTTTCTCCATCCAGTCGATGACCAGCGGAAAACGTCCGCTGTTCAGCCGGGAGGAGAAAATGGAGATCTCTTTACTGGTGATGCTTTGCTGGGTGAGGGTGGACGCCTCGCCGGAGAAGCCGAGTATGCCGATGCGTGCGGCGGGAGAGGCGAGGAGAATGGCCTCCTGAAGGATCGCCGGGTGGCAGGCGGCATCGATGACCAGCGTGGGGGCTATCTGCCGCTGCGCCAGCTGTTCCGCCAGCGGCTGGTGAGTGTTATCCAGCGTCAGATCGGCGCCATTGTCCCGCGCCATCTGCAGACGTTCGGCAATGCGGTCCACAACGATCACCTGCTTAACGCCATACACCCCCTTCAGCGCCTGGATCACCGTCAGACCCATCGGACCTGCGCCGTAGATCAGGGCGATATCCTGCGCCATGGGCTGCAGCTGGGCGGTAATGTTTGCCGCAATGGTAAAAGGCTCAACCATCGTCGCCTGACGATCGCTGATGGCTTCCGGAATGCGCCAGGCGTTTTTCGCCGGCACGCAGGCGTAGTCGCTGAATCCGCCGTCGCGGTGAACCCCGATGACCTGGAGCTGCGCGCAGACATTCGGCCGCCCCACCGAGCAGGGATAACACTGGCCGCAGCTGACGACAGGGTCGACTGCGACGCGCTCGCCGATGCGTGCCGGAGAGACCTGTTCGCCGACGGCATCGATGATGCCGAAGAATTCATGGCCGATCACGCGGGGATATTTCGCGAAGGGGTTGTGGCCCTGATAGATATGCACATCGGAACCGCAGATCCCGGCAAAGGCGATTTTCACCCGGACTTCGTGGGCGCCCGGAGCGGGAACCGGACGTGATTCGATGTTCAGTTGGCCTGGCTCTTTGACAACGACGCTTCTCATTTCTGTTCCTTCCCTTGTCTGTTTTCTGAACAAATATCGTGAATTTTATTACCATACAAGTATGCAATTGATCATAACTAGCTCTGGATCACATTTGGCGAAGGTCGTCAGAAAAAGCCCGGCAATGATTAATCTATTGAAATAAATTGAGAAAAATTATGAATGTAGCGAAAGCGACCTCACCGGCGAGCCGGTCAGCAGGAATGTGATCGCCATCACGACAGTTAAGGCTCAATCAATTATGATTACTGGTATGGTAGTAGGGTGAAATTAAACTATGTTGAGCAGGTGATGACGATGCAGATGACAATGCGCTGGTTTGGACCAGAGGAAGATAAGGTTTCATTAGAGCATATACGCCAGGTCCCCGGCGTGGAGGGGGTGGTCGGCGCGCTCTATGACGTCGCGGTGGGCGAGGTATGGCCGGAGGATAAAATTGAGCGTCTGGTCAGCCAGGCCCATGCCGCAGGCCTGAAAATGGAGGTAATAGAGAGCGTCAACATCCATGACGATATCAAAATCGGCCTCCCTTCTCGTGACCGCTATATTGCCAACTATCAGCAGACCATTCGCCACCTTGCCCGCTTCGGCGTCAAAGTCATCTGCTATAACTTCATGCCGGTGTTCGACTGGATGAAGACGGATATGAACTACGTCCTGCCGGATGGCTCGTTGACGATGGCTTTTGAAAAGAAAGATATCGATAAGCGGCTGGAAGACGTGGTGAAGGAGGTGCTTGAGAATTCAAACGGCTTCGCGTTGCCGGGCTGGGAGCCGGAACGGCTGGCGGAAGTGCAGACCCTGTTTGCCAAATATAGCGCGGTGGATGACCATAAGCTGCGGGAGAACCTGGTCTATTTTCTGCAGGCGGTGATCCCGGTTTGCGAAGAGGTGGGCGTGAAAATGGCGATCCACCCTGACGATCCGCCGTACTCGATATTTGGCCTGCCGCGGGTGGTCAAAAACCGCGACGATCTGGACTGGATCTGCCGGGCTGTCGATTCACCCGCCAACGGCATCACCCTCTGCACCGGCTCGATTGCCGAAGATCCGGATAACGACGTATACGCTATTCTGGCTGAGTTTACCCGCCGCAAGCGGATCCATTTTGCCCACGTCCGCAATATTAAACTGATGCAGGATAAAGACTTTTACGAGTGCGCCCATCCGTCAGAATACGGCTCCCTGGATATGTACAAGGTGATGCAAGCGTTGCACGACAACGGCTTCGACGGCTATATACGTCCGGATCATGGCCGCTTTATCTGGGGAGAGACCGGACGCCCGGGCTATGGTTTATACGATCGCGCACTCGGGGTGACCTACCTCAAAGGTCTCTGGGAGGCGCTAAGCAAGCGCTAACCCCTTCCTGACCATGCCTCTTTTTCGCGGCTGGTTCGCCTCGGCGGCCAGCCGTCATATCGGCTCCTTCCCGCATTTTTTGCACAACTTACAGCGCATTGCTCAGAATTGAGTATTATTGTGCGGAGTTGTCGTGAAGGAATCCCCTATGAAGCAAATTCGTATGCTGGCGCAGTATTATGTCGACCTGATGATGAAGCTGGGTCTGGTCCGCTTTTCAATGCTGTTGGCACTTGCGCTGGTGGTGCTGGCCATCGTGGTACAGATGGCGGTCACCATGGTGCTGCATGGCCAGGTTGAAAGCATCGACGTTATCCGCTCGATCTTCTTCGGTCTGCTGATCACCCCGTGGGCGGTCTATTTTCTCTCGGTGGTGGTGGAGCAGCTTGAAGAGTCCCGCCAGCGTCTTTCGCGGCTGGTGGAGAAACTGGAGGAGATGCGTGAGCGCGATCTGAAGCTGAACGTGCAGCTGAAAGACAATATCGCGCAGTTGAATCAGGAGATTGGCGAACGTGAAAAGGCGGAAGCCGAGCGTGAGACCACCCTCGAGCAGCTGAAGATCGAGATGAAAGAGCGTGAAGAGACACAGATCCAGCTCGAACAGCAATCCTCCTTTCTGCGCTCTTTCCTCGATGCCTCCCCGGACCTGGTCTTCTACCGCAATGAGGATAAAGAGTTTTCCGGCTGTAACCGGGCGATGGAGCTGCTGACCGGCAAAAGTGAGAAACAGCTGATCCACCTCAAACCGCAGGATGTCTATAGCGAAGAGGCGGCGGAAAAGGTGTTGGAAACCGATGAGAAGGTGTTCCGCCACAATGTATCGCTGACCTATGAGCAGTGGCTGGACTATCCCGATGGTCGTAAAGCGTGCTTCGAAATCCGCAAGGTCCCGTACTACGATCGCGTCGGTAAGCGTCGTGGTCTGATGGGCTTCGGACGCGATATCACCGAACGAAAACGCTATCAGGACGCCCTCGAACGCGCCAGCCGGGATAAAACCACCTTCATCTCCACCATCAGCCATGAGCTGCGTACCCCGCTGAACGGGATTGTCGGGCTGAGCCGAATTTTGCTGGATACCGAACTGACCAGCGAGCAGGAAAAATACCTGAAAACCATCCATGTCTCAGCGGTGACGCTGGGGAATATCTTCAATGATATTATCGACATGGATAAAATGGAGCGCCGTAAGGTGCAGCTCGATAACCAGCCGGTGGACTTCACCAGCTTCCTTGCCGACCTGGAAAACCTTTCCGGTCTGCAGGCGCAGCAGAAGGGACTGCGCTTTGTGCTGGAGCCGAGCCTGCCGCTTCCGCACAAGGTGATCACCGATGGCACCCGCCTGCGGCAGATCCTGTGGAATCTTATCAGCAACGCCGTGAAGTTTACCCCACAGGGCGGAGGGGTGAACGTCCGCGTGCGCTATGACGAAGGCGATATCCTGCACTTCGAAGTGGAAGACTCCGGGATTGGTATTCCTGAAGCGGAGCAGGACAAAATATTCGCCATGTATTACCAGGTCAAAGACAGCCACGGCGGCAAACCCGCCACCGGCACCGGGATTGGCCTCGCCGTATCGCGTCGCCTGGCGCGCAATATGGGCGGCGATATCAGCGTCACCAGCCAGCCGGGTAAAGGGGCGACCTTTACGCTCACCGTCCATGCGCCTGCCATTGCGGAAGAAGTGGAAGATACGCTGGCGGAAGACGACATGCCATTACCGGCGCTCAACGTGCTGCTGGTGGAAGATATTGAGCTCAACGTCATTGTGGCGCGCTCGGTGCTGGAAAAGCTGGGCAACAGCGTGGATGTCGCGATGACCGGCAAAGCCGCGCTGGAGATGTTTGAGCCTGGCGAGTACGACCTGGTGCTGCTGGATATCCAGCTGCCGGATATGACGGGACTGGATATTTCTCGTCAGCTAAAACAGAATTTTGCCGCGGATGAGCTGCCGCCGCTGGTGGCCCTGACCGCCAACGTGCTGAAGAATAAGAAAGAGTATCTGGATGCCGGCATGGACGATGTGCTGAGCAAGCCGCTATCGGTGCCGGCGCTGACAGCCATGATTAAAAAATTCTGGGATGCGCCGGAAGAGGAGGCGCAGGAAGCGCCGGCGGCCGATCGGCATAAAGCCGATGCGGTGCTGGATACCGATATGCTGGAGCAATATATCGAACTGGTGGGACCGAAGCTTATCAACGATGGCCTCGCGGTATTTGAAAAGATGATGCCGGGCTATATGTCCGTCCTTGAGTCTAATCTCACCGCCCGGGATCAAAAAGGGATCGTCGAAGAGGGGCATAAGATCAAAGGGGCTGCGGGCTCTATTGGCCTGCGCCACATCCAGCAGCTGGGTCAGCAGATCCAGACGCCGGACCTGCCTGCCTGGTCTGATAATGTCGCTGAATGGGTTGAAGAGATGAAATCCGAGTGGCAAAACGACGTGGCGGTTCTGAAGGCGTGGGTGGCGAAGGCCGGGAAAAAATGACCCCGGACAGACCGGGGTGCGCGAATACTGCGCCAACACCAGGGAACTGGTGGTTGAGCCAGTGTGATTTGAGTGATGTTGTTACGTGGCGCAACCTGAGAAGTGGATTGCTCGCTCATTAAGATAGCAAAGCTTAACTAATTTGTTACATGAATCAGTAAAATATGTGAAGCATAGCGAGTAAATCGACATTTTTGACTGGTTTCAGCGAGTTGCATGGAGGAGCGAAGGCGATGAAAAAAATTGGTGTGGTACTGAGCGGCTGCGGCGTGTACGACGGCAGTGAAATTCATGAGGCAGTGATTACCCTGCTGGCGATCGCGCGCAACGGCGCGCAGGCGGTCTGCTTTGCGCCCGATAAACCGCAGCGCGACGTCATCAACCATCTGACGGGCGAACCGTTGACCGAGCAACGCAACGTGCTGCTTGAAGCGGCGCGCATCGCCCGCGGCGACATCCTGCCGCTGGCGCAGGCGCGTGAGGAGACGCTGGACGCGCTGATCGTCCCCGGCGGCTTCGGCGCGGCGAAAAACTTAAGCAGCTTCGCCGCCGAGGGCAGCGAATGCGAGGTGGACCGCGACCTGCGGGCCCTGACGCTGGCGATGCATCAGGCCGGCAAGCCGCTGGGCTTTATGTGCATCGCTCCGGCGCTGCTGCCGAAGATCTTTGCGTTTCCGCTGCGGATGACTATCGGGACCGATCTCGACACCGCCGATGTGGTGGAGGAGATGGGGGCGGAGCATGTGCCTTGCCCGGTCGACGACATCGTGGTGGATGAAGAGAACAAAGTGGTTACCACTCCGGCGTATATGCTGGCGGAGAATATTGCGCAAGCCGCTACCGGGATCGAAAAACTGGTCGCCCGCGTGCTGGCGCTGAGCGCATGAAGCTCCGCATTGCGCCCTTCGCGCAGCTTAAACGACTGGCGCTGCGTCTGCTGCTGATCGCCGCCGTCTTCTGGGGCGGGGGGATCGCGCTGTTTAGCGTGCTGCCGGTGCCCTTTTCGGCGGTCATGCTTGAGCGGCAGGTTAGCGCCTGGCTGTCCGGAGATGTCCACTATCTGGCGCACTCCGACTGGGTCGCCATGGATAACATCTCCCCGTGGATGGGGCTGGCGGTGATTGCCGCCGAAGATCAGAAGTTCCCTGAACACTGGGGGTTTGACGTCCCGGCGATAGAAAAGGCGCTGGCGCACAATGAGCGTCACGATACCCGCATTCGCGGCGCATCAACGCTGTCGCAGCAGACGGCGAAAAACCTGTTTCTGTGGGATGGACGTAGCTGGCTGCGCAAGGGGCTGGAAGCCGGGTTGACCGTCGGCATGGAAACCGTGTGGAGTAAAAAGCGGATCCTGACCGTCTACCTGAATATTGCCGAGTTTGGCGATGGGATTTTTGGCGTGGAAGCGGCCGCCCAGCGCTATTTTCATAAGCCCGCCAGCCAGTTGACGCCGGGGGAAGCGGCTCTGCTGGCCGCGGTGCTGCCAAACCCGATCCGCTATCGCGCCGACGCGCCTTCGGGCTATGTGCGCAACCGCCAGGCCTGGATCTTACGTCAGATGCGACAGCTGGGTGGGGAAGGGTTCATGCGTGAGCATAAGCTCTATTAGCGGGTTAATCCGGCGCCGGGGCTGGTACAGTCGCCAGTCGTCCGTCGCCGGGAAGCTTCACGTTTAATCTTCGTCAAACCCGGCATTAAACAGGGCAATCACCGCGGCGAGGGCTTCCACTTCCTGCGGACCGCTGGCCTCCACCTCTATCTGCCGTCCTTTCGCCGAGTCCAGCATCAACAGGGCAATGACGCTGTTGGCTTCCGCCTCCGTGCCTTCATCGTTGCGCAGCAACACCTCGGCATCGAAATTCTGCATTAGTTCGAACAGCTTCATCGCCGGGCGGGCGTGCATGCCCAGCTTATTGGTGATTTCAACGGTCTGCTTTACGGTCATGATTTACGTTTTTCCAGCGTCCGATGACGAGACTGTACGTTTTTGCCGCGCGAGCGGAAGTAGTCAGCCAGTTGTTCAGCAATATAAACCGAACGATGTTTACCGCCGGTACAGCCAATGGCCACCGTCAGATAGCTGCGATTGTTGGTCTCCAGCATCGGTAACCATAGCTCAAGATAGCTCCGGGTCTGGTAAATAAAGTTGTGCACTTCGGTGTGCCGATCGAGGAAGGCGGCCACCGGTTTATCCAGACCGGTCATAGGACGCAGCTTCGGATCCCAGTGCGGGTTTGGCAGAAAGCGCACGTCAAAGACGTAATCGGCATCGATCGGGATACCGTGCTTAAAGCCGAAGGATTCGAAGACCATGGTCAGTTCGCGTTCACGTTTACCCAGCAGCCGGGTGCGCAACATTTCCGCCAGCTCGTGAACCGACATCTCCGAGGTATCGACAATCAGGTCGGCCCGCGAGCGCAGGGGCTCCAGCAGATCGCTCTCTTCGTCGATGGCGCTTTCCAGCGACAAATTCTTGCTCGACAGCGGATGCAGGCGACGGGTGTCGCTGTATCGACGGATCAGCGTGTTGCGATCGGCATCGAGAAACAGCAGCTGCGGCGAAAAGCACTCCGGCAGGTTTTTCATGGCCTGCTCGAAGATCTCCGGTGATTCCGGCATGTTCCGCACGTCGATGCTGACGGCCGCCGAAATATTGCGGTCAGCCAGCGACCGTGCCAGATCGGGCAGCAGCACGACCGGCAGGTTATCCACGCAGTAAAAGCCCATATCTTCCAGCGCTCGCAGAGCGACGGATTTACCCGAGCCCGAGCGGCCGCTGACGATCATCAGTACCATGTACCGTTTCTCCTCAGTACGATAAAGGATAAGGTGCGACTGCCGTTATGCGTCATCGCTGCTTCCTGCTTCGGTGATGATCTCATACAACTCTTCATCGCTCTGCGCCGCGCGCAGGCGACGACAAATCGCTTTGTCGGCCAGCCGTTTGGCCACCAGGGAGAGCGTATGCAGGTGGGTTTTTGTCTGATCGGCCGGCACCAGCAGCGCGAACAGCAGGTCGACAGGCTGATTGTCGATCGCGTCGAAGGCGATGGGGGTTTCCAGCTGGACAAAAACGCCGACAGCACGCAGCGTATCCTCTTCCAGTTTTCCGTGGGGAATGGCGATACCATTGCCAATCCCGGTACTGCCCATTTTTTCACGGGTGAGGATCGCTTCGAACACCACCTGCGGCGGCAAACTTAACTGTTTGGCGGCCAGTTCGCTAATGATTTCCAGAGCACGCTTCTTGCTCTGGCAGTGAACCTGGCTACGGGTACATTCCTGGTTCAGGACGTTGCTCAGTTGTAGAGCCGAATCGTTGTTCATCATAATTTCACCTGAGCGCCCCCGCGCCCGTCGCCGATGTTAACTGACGGCGGACGCAGGGGGGCCCGGACAATTAGTGTTGTTTTAGTTTATCTTTATGCTTCGTTAACTGCCTTGCCAGCTTGTCGATAAGACCATCGACAGCCGCATACATATCCTGCCCTTCCGCACTGGCATGGATTTCGCCACCGTTGACATGCAGATTCGCGTCCGCAATTTGCGTCACTTTCTCTACTTTTAACACAATATAGACCTGATTGATCCGGTCGAAAAATTGTTCCAGCTTGCTGAACTTCGCCGTGACGAAGTCGCGCATCGCGGGAGTGATCTCGACGTTGTGTCCTGTAATGTTGAGCTGCATAGTGTCTTCCTTATCGGTTGTGTCAGACCAGTTGTTTACGCTGGTTTGACGGCGGGATGGATAAAGACTCTCTGTACTTCGCGACAGTGCGGCGCGCGACCATGATACCCTGCTCGGACAACATGGAGGTGAGCTTACTGTCGCTCAACGGCTTCGCGGGGTTTTCCGCGGCGATGAGTTTCTTCACCAGCGCGCGAATCGCCGTCGACGAGGCTTCGCCGCCGCCTTCGGTATTAACATGGCTGGAGAAGAAATACTTCAGTTCAAAAATACCGCGCGGACTGTGCAGATATTTTTGCGTGGTGACACGGGAAATCGTCGATTCATGCATCTCGACGGCCTGGGCGATATCGGCCAGCACCATCGGCTTCATATACTCTTCACCCTGTTCGAAAAAAGCCTGCTGCTGTTCTACGATGCAGCGGCTGACGCGAAGCAGGGTGTCGTTGCGGCTTTCAAGACTTTTGATCAGCCAGCGGGCTTCCTGAAGATTGCTGCGAATGAACTGGCCGTCGGCGTCATTGCGGGCGCTGTTGCCCATTGCCGCATACTGCTGATTAATTTTCAGCCGTGGAATGCTGTCGGCGTTGAGCTCCACGGTCCAGCGGCCGCTGACCTTGCGCACCAGCACGTCGGGAATGACATATTCCGGTTCGCTGGTTTGAATGGACTGGCCAGGACGGGGATCCAGGGACTGGATCAGATTTACCGCCTCTTTCAGCACCTCTTCTTTCAGGCGGGTCACCCGCATCAGGGTGCGGAAATCATGGTTGGCCAGAAGATCGAGATGATCGCTGATAATCAGCCGGGCCTCTTCCAGCCATGGCGTCTCTTTGGCGAACTGCGAGAGCTGGATCAGCAGGCAGTCGCGCAGATCTTTCGCCGCGACGCCAACCGGATCGAAACGCTGGATGCGCTTCAGGACGGCTTCCACTTCTTCGAGGCCGATCTCCTCATCGCCGATGCTGTCGACGATATCTTCAATCTGAACGGTGAGGTAGCCCGTATCGTCGACGGCGTCGACAATGGAGGTGGCGATGGCGCGGTCGGTATCGGTGAAGGGCGTCAGCTCGACCTGCCACATCAGGTAATCCTGCAGCGTCTGGGTGGTCTCGCCTTGATAAACGGGGAGTTCGTCGTCCTGGTAGTCCACGCCGTTGCCTGACGGCGTACCGGCGGTATAGATTTCATCCCAGCTGGCATCGAGAGGAAGCTCGTCGGGCATCTCTTTTTGCTCAAGCGCGTCGACGGTATCGAGAGACTCGCGGTCCTCCACCTCTTTCGCCTCTACCTCGTCGTGAAGATCGGTTTGCTCAAGCAACGGGTTACTTTCCAGCGCTTGCTGGAGCTCTTGCTGGAGTTCTAACGTGGACAACTGCAGCAAACGAATCGCCTGCTGCAGCTGCGGCGTCATGGCAAGCTGTTGGCTAAGCCTTAATTGCAAACCTTGCTTCATGTTCAGGGTAAATATCTCCGGCTAAAACGTCTGTAACCTCTACCCTATCAGAGTCTGAAGTCTTCCCCAAGATACACGCGCTTAACCTGCTCATCTTCGAGGATCTGCTGCGGTGTACCATGAGCGATAAGGTGTCCCTGACTGACAATATACGCGCGTTCGCAGACGGCGAGCGTCTCTCTGACGTTATGATCGGTAATCAATACGCCGAGGCCGCTGTCGCGCAAATGCTCAATGATGCGTTTGATATCGATAACCGAGATCGGATCCACGCCGGCAAAGGGTTCATCCAGAAGAATAAATTTCGGGTTTGCCGCCAGCGCGCGGGCGATTTCGACGCGGCGGCGTTCGCCACCGGAGAGCGCCTGACCGAGGCTGTCGCGCAGGTGCTCAATATGAAACTCTTCCATCAGCTCTTTGGCGCGATCTTCCCGCTGTTCGCTGCTCAAATCGTCACGGATCTGCAGGACCGCCATCAGGTTGTCATAGACGCTCAGGCGACGGAAAATCGAGGCTTCCTGCGGCAGATAGCCGATCCCCCGGCGCGCGCGCGCGTGCAGCGGCAGCAGGCTGATGTCTTCGTCATCAATGATGATATTGCCCGCGTCGCGCGGCACAATCCCGACCACCATGTAGAAGGTGGTGGTTTTACCGGCGCCGTTGGGGCCGAGCAAGCCGACAATCTCCCCCGAGTTAACGGTGAGACTGACATCTTCCACCACGCGGCGGCCTTTATACGCTTTAGCGAGATTCTTCGCAGTTAAGGTTGCCATAACGGATTAGTTACTCTTCTTTTGCTGGTTGCCGCTTTTGTCCTGCAGCTCGGACGGCACCAGAACGGTGGTGACGCGTCGACCTTTGTCGCTGAAGGCCTGCATTTTTTGCTCTTTCACCAGATAGGTGATCTTGTCGCCCTTGATGTTGCTGTCGAGCTGTTCAAGGTACGCGTTGCCGGTCAGCACGACGTAATCGTTCTGCAGCTCATAGCGCATTTTCGACGCCCGGCCTTTTACCGGTTTGCCGTTATCCTGCATCTGGTAGAAGGTGGCCGGGTTACCGAAACCTTCGATCACCTCTTTGCCTTTTTCATTGCCCGGACGGGTGACCACCACTTTATCAGCGTTAATCTTGATCGTCCCCTGAGTAACGACCACGTTACCGGTGAAGGTGACGACGTTGCCCTGCATATCCAGCGACTGCTGATCGGATTCGATATGGATCGGCTGATCGGTATCGCCCGTCTTGGCGAGGGCCGGCAGGCTGGCGGCCAGTAACGCGCCGGCGAGCGCAATCTTAAGGCTGAGTTTGTTTGTTCTGAATTTCATAAGAGGTTCTCACCTTTTCAATCAGCTCGGCATTTTTGCTGCGAAGGTTTCCACGCATTTTCAGGCCGCTGGAATTAAATGTGGTGCCGTATAACGTCACCATGTCATCGGAGGTAACGTCCTGCGTTACCAGATTTATCTGGGCGTTATCCGTCGTAATTTTGCGCAGTTGAGAGTCTGGCGCGAGCGCATTCACCTCAACGTGCCCGTAAAGATAGAGCATCCGGTCATTTGTCAGCTTCGCTTTATCAGCCCTGACTGACCAGGTCGGCACCTTATTGGTATCAAAGGTGGTCATCACCGGTTTGGTAAACCAGGAGACCTCCTGATCGGAAAAATACTCCACGTGCTCGGCGATCAGCCGATAGCTCAGGGCGCCTTCCGGACTGTACACCACGGTGTCAGTGTGTTCGCTTTTATACGTCGGGTCGTTGGGATTGACCTCCGGCTGGGCCGTGTCGTCCGTATTCGCCAGATTCAGGCCGATGAGGATCAGCGCAAGCAGCGACAGTAAAATGATAACCCAACGTCTGGTTTTACTCATATTGATTGCCCTTTGGCCTCATCCAGCTTGCCCTGCGCCAATAGTAACAAATCGCAGACTTCGCGTACCGCGCCGCGTCCGCCATTAATCCGGGTGATGTAATCGGCGCGCGGCAGCAGCAGCGGATGCGCATCCGCGACGGCGACGCTGAGGCCCACTTCGGCCATCACCGGCCAGTCAATCAGATCGTCGCCGATGTAGGCGACTTCCTCTGGCCGCACGCTCAGTTTGTCAATGAGATCGCGGAACGCCAGCAGCTTGTCCGACTGCCCCTGATACAAATGCGTAATGCCCAGCGTCTGACAGCGATCTTCTACCAGTTTAGCTTTTCGTCCGGTAATAATCGCCACTTCAATGCCAGAGGTCAGCGCGCAGCGGATACCATAGCCATCGCGGACGTTGAACGCTTTCAGCTCCTCGCCGTGATTACCCATATAGATAAGCCCGTCGGATAATACACCGTCGACATCGAGGATCAGTAGACGGATCTTAGCCGCGCGATCGAGAAACATCTGGCTTACCGGCCCATAGCAGGTCGCTAACTGAGCATCAGCATTATTCATTATTTTTTCCTTACTTACACTACGCCCGCGCGCAGGAGATCGTGCATATGTACCACACCCAGCAGATGGTCGCCATCGGCAACCAGCACGCAGGTGATATGACGGGATTGCATCAGGTTTAGCGCATCCACCGCGAGGGTGCCGGGACGGATGCGGATCCCTCCCCGGGTCATGACGTCGGCAATGCTGGCATCGCGCATATCGACGCCGGTGTCGAAGACCCGGCGCAGGTCACCGTCGGTAAAGATACCGATGATGTTCATGTCGTCATCGCAGATAGCGGTCATACCTAAATTTTTACGAGTGATTTCCAGCAGCGCATCGCGCAGGGTGGCCTGCAGGCCGACGTGCGGGATCTCATCACCGGTATGCATAATATCATTGACGCGCAGCAACAGCTTACGACCGAGTGCGCCGCCCGGATGCGAGAGAGCGAAATCCTCAGCGGTAAAGCCGCGAGCCTCCAGCAGGGCGACGGCGAGGGCATCGCCCATCACCAGCGCGGCGGTGGTGCTGGAGGTGGGGGCCAGCCCTAATGGACAAGCCTCTTTCGGCACTTTCACGCACAGATGGATATCCGCCGCGCGCGCCATGCTGCTTTCAGGCCGGCTGGTGATGCAGATAAGCTTCACCTGCTGGCGTTTCAGGACCGGGATCAGCGCGAGGATTTCGTTCGATTCGCCGGAGTTCGACAGCGCAATCACCACGTCCTGCGGCGTAACCATGCCCAAATCGCCGTGCGCGGCTTCGCCAGGGTGGACAAAAAATGCCGACGTGCCGGTACTGGCGAAGGTTGCCGCCATTTTGCGGCCGATATGACCGGATTTGCCCATCCCCATCACCACGACTTTCCCGCCGCAGCGGAAAATCGTTTCGCAGGCACGGGTGAAATCTTCATTTATATATTGATCGAGCTGGGCCAGACCTTCACGTTCAATTTCCAGCACCTGACGGCCGGCCTGTTGAAAGTCAAAATCCGTGGGCAAATCTATTTGCGACATGATGTTATCCCGAGTCATTCAACGAAGAGCGGCGCTGTCCAGAACAGCATCGCCAACCAAACCACAAAACCACCGACCAGCAGCGCGCCAACCAGTCGTCCCGGCTGCTGCCTACGGCGCCAGCACAGCACCGCGAAGATCAGGCTGACCAGCAACATCACGCCATAGTCGCGGGTAAAGGCTTCCGCCGCAAAGGCTCCCGGCGCGATCAGCGCCGGCAAACCCAGCACCAGCGCAATATTGAGGATATTCGCGCCGATGATATTGCCGATGGCAATGTCATCTTCCCCTTTGCGCGCCCCGGCGATGGCGGTGGCCAGCTCCGGCAGGCTGGTGCCTATCGCCACTACCGTCAGGCCGACGGTTAGTTCGCTGATGGCAAAATAGTTTGCCAGCACCGTGCTGTTATCCACCACCATGCGGGTGGCCATCGGCATGACGATCATCGCCACCCCTAACCACAGCAGAGCGACCGGCAGCGACCCTTCACGCGGCAGTTCCGCCAGCTGTTCGCGGGTCAGGCTATCGCTTCCCTGGCGTTCCGCCAGACGGGCAATCTTGATGGTGAACAGCAGCCATAGCAGCGCCAGCGCCAGTAAAAACAGGCCGTCGAGACGGGACAGTTGACCATCATAGAGCACCAGCCCCGCCAGCACGCTGACCAGCAACATTAGCGGCAATTCGCGGCGCAGAATATCAGAATGCACGGTAAATGGCCTGAGTAAGGCAGCCAGACCGAGGATCAGGAGAATATTGGTGATATTGGAGCCGAGCGCGGTGCCCACCGCCAGATCGGTCTGCCCATGCAGCGAGGCCGCGGTGGAAACCATGATCTCTGGCAGGCTGGTGCCAATACTCACCACCGTCATACCGATGATCAGCGGCGGGATCCCCAACATGCGACAAAGGATGGAGGCGGCATAGACCAGACGATCGGCGCTGTAGACAACCAGCAATAAACCAATAATTAACAGAGCCGTCGCTAAGAGCATCTAAAGTCCTTTCTTCAGGTATAATCGTCGCCTCGCTGGGTTATCCCTACGCAGCGTAACGAATTCTTAATTTTGACTTTATGCGTGCCAAAAGTAAAACAAATGCCAGCTTTCGCTAACCTGTGCAGGTAAGATTCTGTAAAAATGTTGTGATTGTGGCGTAAGAAAGGGCGATGCTTGCCCATCAGGTGCTTAGTAAGGATGATTTTATGAGCCAAACTCAGGCGAATTTAGTTGAAGTGCGCGGTATCCGCTTTTCTCGCGGCGATCGCGTGATCTTCGACGACATCTCGCTGTCGGTGCCGCGCGGTAAAATTACTGCGATTATGGGACCTTCGGGGATCGGCAAGACTACCCTGTTACGCCTGATCGGCGGACAGATCCCGCCGGACAGGGGAGAGATCCTGTTCGATGGCGAGAACGTGCCGCAGATGACCCGTTCACGTCTGTACACGGTGCGTAAGCGGATGAGCATGCTGTTCCAGTCCGGGGCGCTGTTTACCGACCTCAATGTTTTTGACAACGTCGCCTACCCGCTGCGCGAACATACGCATCTGCCGCCTGCGCTGCTGCATACGACGGTGATGATGAAACTGGAGGCGGTGGGGCTGCGCGGTGCGGCGAAGTTAATGCCCTCCGAGCTTTCCGGCGGCATGGCGCGCCGCGCCGCCCTGGCGAGGGCCATCGCCCTGGAGCCGGATCTCATTATGTTCGACGAACCGTTCGTCGGGCAGGATCCCATCACCATGGGCGTGCTGGTGAAGCTGATTTCTGAACTCAACAGCACGCTGGGCGTCACCTGCATCGTGGTTTCGCACGATGTGCCTGAGGTGCTGAGCATCGCGGACTATGCGTATATCGTGGCGGATAAAAAGATTGTCGCCCACGGCAGCGCCCAGTCGCTACGGGAGAATGCCGACCCTCGGGTTCGTCAGTTCATTGATGGTATTGCCGACGGCCCGGTGCCGTTCCGTTATCCGGCTGGCGACTATCACCATGATTTATTAGGCATAGGGAGTTGAGCGACTGATGCTGTTTAATGCGCTGGCCGCGCTAGGCCATCGCGGTATTAAAACCACCGCGACCTTTGGACGCGCCGGATTAATGCTGTTTAACGCCGTTGTCGGCAAACCAGAGTTTCGCAAGCACGCGCCGCTGCTGGTTCGTCAACTCTACAACGTCGGCGTTCTGTCGATGCTGATTATCATTGTATCGGGCCTGTTTATCGGTATGGTGCTCGGGCTGCAGGGTTATCTGGTCTTAACCACCTACAGCGCTGAGACCAGTCTTGGCATGCTGGTGGCGCTGTCGCTGCTGCGCGAGCTGGGGCCGGTGGTCGCCGCGCTGCTGTTTGCCGGTCGCGCCGGGTCGGCGCTGACCGCCGAGATTGGCCTGATGCGGGCCACGGAACAGCTCTCCAGTATGGAGATGATGGCGGTGGATCCGCTGCGCCGCGTCATTTCTCCCCGTTTCTGGGCCGGCGTCATTTCGCTGCCGCTGCTGACGATTATCTTCGTCGCGGTGGGGATCTGGGGTGGCGCGCTGGTGGGCGTGAGCTGGAAGGGCATTGACGGTGGTTTTTTCTGGACCGCGATGCAAAATGCCGTCGACTGGCGAATGGATCTGGTGAACTGCCTGATTAAGAGCCTGGTATTCGCCATTACGGTAACCTGGATTGCGTTATTCAATGGTTATGACGCTATCCCCACTTCCGCCGGGATTAGCCGGGCGACTACGCGCACCGTGGTGCATGCGTCGCTGGCGGTTCTGGGGCTGGATTTTGTGCTGACTGCGCTGATGTTTGGGAATTGAGTTCATGCAAACGAAAAAAAATGAAATCTGGGTAGGGGTGTTCTTACTGGTGGCGCTGCTGGCGGCGCTGTTTGTCTGCCTGAAGGCGGCCAACGTCACCTCGTTACGTACCGAGCCGACTTACCGTCTTTACGCGACCTTCGATAATATCGGCGGCCTGAAAGCGCGCTCGCCGGTGCGCATCGGCGGTGTGGTTGTTGGCCGCGTGGCGGACATCACCCTCGACCCGAAAACCTATCTGCCGCGCGTGGAGCTCGATATTGACGAGCGCTACAACCATATCCCCGATACCAGTTCGCTGGCGATCCGCACCTCTGGCCTGCTG
Organism: Klebsiella sp. C283; assembly: GCF_048822555.1. Classification (NCBI taxonomy): domain Bacteria; kingdom Pseudomonadati; phylum Pseudomonadota; class Gammaproteobacteria; order Enterobacterales; family Enterobacteriaceae; genus Klebsiella; species Klebsiella sp. C283. The sequence continues at coordinate 262,646 of NZ_JBMEZS010000008.1, read as the reverse complement.
GGCGAGCAGTATCTGGCGCTGAACGTCGGTTTTGAAGACCCGGACCTCGGGACGACTATCCTTAAAGACGGCGGTACTATCCAGGACACCAAGTCCGCCATGGTGCTGGAAGATCTGATTGGTCAGTTCCTTTATAACAGCAAGGGCGGCGACAATCAGAATTCTGGCAATGATAAGGCCGAGGCAGAAGGTCATACTGACGCGACGCCGGCAGCCGGCACGACGCATTAATTTCAGGAGAAATACGATATGTTTAAACGCTTACTCATGGTCGCCATGCTGGTGATTGCCCCGCTGACCGCGGTCCAGGCGGCAGACCAGTCCAATCCGTATAAGCTGATGAATGAAGCGGCGCAGAAAACCTTCGATCGCCTGAAGAATGAACAGCCGAAGATCAAGGCCAACCCTAACTATCTGCGCGACATCGTCGACCAGGAGCTTCTGCCGTATGTGCAGGTGAAGTATGCCGGCGCGCTGGTGCTGGGCCGCTATTACAAAGAAGCCACCCCGGCGCAGCGTGAAGCCTATTTTGCCGCCTTCCGTGAATACCTGAAGCAGGCCTATGGCCAGGCGCTGGCCATGTACCACGGTCAGACCTACCAGATTGCCCCGGAACAGCCGCTGGGCAGCGCGACCATCATTCCGATCCGCGTCACCATCCTCGACCCGAATGGCCGTCCGCCGGTACGTCTCGACTTCCAGTGGCGTAAAAACACCCAGACCGGCAACTGGCAGGCCTACGATATGATCGCGGAAGGGGTCAGCATGATCACCACCAAACAAAACGAGTGGAGCGATCTGCTGCGTACCAAGGGCGTTGATGGCCTGACCGCGCAGCTGAAAGCGATCTCCGCTCAGCCGATCACCCTGGAACAGAAAAAATAATGAGCGGGCAGCTGAGCTGGACTCGTGATGGCGAGACGCTGGCGCTGCACGGAGAGCTGGATCAGGATCTGCTGGTCCCGCTCTGGGAGGCACGCGCCCAGGCGACGGCGGGGACAGCGATCATCGATCTCAGCCAGACCACGCGCGTGGATACGGCGGGCCTGGCGCTGTTAGTGCATTTTGTCGCGCTGATTCGCCGCCAGGGCCGGGAAGCGCAGCTGATCGGCAAGAGCGAAAATCTGCAAACGCTGGTCGGTCTTTACAACCTGCCTGCCGATATGATCCCATAATCTTTTCAGTGCCTTAGCATTGAAGCTATTCCGAAAGCCCCGGCAATCTTTTCGCCGGGGCTTTTTGCTTGTTTAAGACCGCGCCACTTTCCTCTAAGATGTTGGGCTGTTTTCACTATCAGATAAATTTGAGCCCATGGAAAATCATGAAATTCAGACCGTGCTGATGAACGCACTCCCCCTCCAGGAAGTCCACGTCTCTGGCGATGGCAGCCACTTTCAGGTTATTGCTGTGGGTGAGATGTTCGATGGCATGAGTCGGGTTAAAAAGCAGCAGAGCGTCTACGCGCCGCTGATGGAATATATTGCTGACAACCGCATCCATGCGCTGTCGATCAAGGCCTTTACTCCGCAGGAGTGGGCGCGAGACCGCAAACTAAATGGCTTCTAAGCTGTGGGGGATCCCCTGCAGCGTATGTGAATTTTTAATAGAGAACAGAATCAATGGATAAATTCCGTGTTCAGGGGCCGACTCGCCTTCAGGGCGAAGTCACCATCTCCGGTGCAAAAAACGCCGCCCTGCCAATCCTCTTTTCCGCGCTGCTTGCCGAAGAGCCGGTAGAGATCCAGAACGTACCTAAGCTGAAAGACATCGATACCACCATGAAGCTGCTGAGTCAGCTGGGCGCGAAGGTAGAGCGCAATGGTTCGGTGTGGATTGACGCCGGCCCGGTCGATGTATTCTGTGCTCCGTACGATCTGGTGAAAACCATGCGCGCCTCCATCTGGGCGCTGGGCCCGCTGGTGGCGCGTTTCGGTCAGGGACAAGTCTCTCTGCCTGGCGGCTGCGCCATCGGCGCGCGTCCGGTCGATCTGCATATTAGCGGGCTGGAACAGCTGGGCGCCGAGATCAAACTGGAAGAAGGTTATGTTAAAGCCTCGGTCAATGGTCGTCTGAAAGGCGCGCATATCGTGATGGATAAAGTGAGCGTCGGCGCCACCGTCACTATCATGAGCGCAGCGACCCTCGCCGAGGGGACGACGATTATCGAAAACGCCGCTCGCGAGCCGGAGATCGTCGATACCGCGAACTTCCTTAACGCGTTGGGCGCAAAAATCAGCGGCCAGGGCACCGATCGCATCACCATCGAAGGCGTGCAGCGTCTGGGCGGCGGCGTTTACCGCGTGCTGCCGGACCGTATTGAAACCGGGACCTTCCTGGTTGCCGCAGCCATTTCCGGCGGCAAGATCCTCTGCCGTCACGCGCAACCAGATACCCTGGACGCCGTACTGGCGAAGCTGCGCGACGCCGGAGCCGACATCGAAACGGGCGAAGACTGGATCAGCCTTGATATGCACGGCAACCGTCCGAAAGCGGTTAACGTGCGTACCGCGCCGCATCCGGGCTTCCCGACGGATATGCAGGCCCAGTTCACGCTGCTCAACCTGGTCGCGGAAGGGACCGGCGTGATCACCGAAACGATCTTTGAAAACCGCTTTATGCACATTCCGGAACTGATCCGTATGGGCGCCCACGCGGAGATCGAGAGCAATACCGCGATCTGTCACGGCGTGGAGCAGCTTTCGGGCGCGCAGGTGATGGCGACCGATTTGCGTGCCTCGGCGAGCCTCGTGCTGGCAGGTTGTATCGCTGAGGGAACCACCATCGTCGATCGCATCTATCATATCGATCGTGGCTATGAGCGTATCGAAGATAAACTGCAGGCGCTGGGTGCCAATATTCAGCGCGTGAAAGGCGAGTAACCGCATCCTGTCAGGGCCCGGGCGTCTATCCCGGGTCCTTGTCGAACAATCACATCACTTGTCCATCTTCTTTTGACGCATCATCTGCGTTCTGTCGATAAACTCATGCGTTACCGGATCATGGTAGCGTGACGGCCAGATGACCCACGGCTGTGTATCCAGCGCTGTGGCGATGATTAATTCGCCTTTCGGCCAGGGGCGGGTCAGGGCGTTCGCCAGCGTTGAAGAACTCAGACCGTGCCGTCGCGACTCTGCCGCCAGCGATGTTCCCCGTTTACGTAATCCCGCAACAATATCTGCGGGATGCCAGTCGATGAACTTATCCATAAATTCTCCTGGTGATAAAGATCCTGATCGGCCCATATGGGCGACGGGGACACTATACCCGCGCACCAGGTAAGGTTCTAACAAGTTCTGTTAAAGCGCCGGAATATTCAGAATGTATCAAGGCATCCGGAAATTTACGGTAGGGAATGGGTTTTTACTGGAACTTTCCCGCGCATTGCGCGGGAAGGGGGAGGGGGAGGGGATTAATGATCGCGCTGAACCGCAATATGCGCCAGCCCGATCAAGGCTTCACGCCAGGGGGTGTCAGGGAGAACCTGCAGCGCGGCAATCGCTTTGTCAGCTTCTTCTTCGGCACGTTTCTGCGTCCACTCCAGCGAACCGCAGGCAGCCATCGTTTCCAGGACGGCATCCAGCAGATGGCGGCCGTTGCCCTGCTCGATTGCCCCGCGGATCATCGCCGATTGATCGGCGGTACCATGGTGCATGGCGTGCAGCAGCGGTAGCGTCGGTTTGCCTTCGTTGAGGTCATCACCGACGTTTTTACCAAGCCGCTCTCCGTCGGAGCTGTAATCGAGTAAATCGTCGATCAGCTGGAAAGCGGTGCCGAGATAGCGGCCATAATCCTGCAACGCGCGCTCTTCTTCCGCAGTGCAGTCGGCCAGTAATCCCGCACACTGCGAGGCTGCCTCAAACAGACGCGCCGTCTTGCTGTAGATGACGCGCATGTAGTTCTCTTCCGTGATATCCGGGTCATTGACGTTCATCAGCTGCAGCACTTCGCCTTCGGCAATGACGTTCACCGCTTCCGACATGACCTCGAGGATCTTCAGCGAGCCCAACTGGGTCATCATCTGAAAGGCGCGGGTATAGATAAAATCGCCGACCAGCACGCTGGCGGCATTGCCAAACGCCGCATTTGCCGTGGCTTTGCCGCGACGCATATCAGACTCATCGACGACGTCGTCATGCAGCAGGGTGGCGGTATGAATAAATTCAATCAGCGCAGCAATGGTGACATGCGCGCTCCCCTGATAACCCACCGCGCGGGCGGCGAGCACAGCAATCATCGGGCGAATGCGTTTGCCGCCGCCGCTGACGATGTAATAGCCTAACTGATTGATAAGCTGAACATCGGAGTTGAGTTGCTCAAGAATCGTCGCATTGACACCCGCCATATCTTGCGCGGTTAACTCATTGATTTTTTCTAAATTCATCGCAAAAGCCGGGCCAAATGTCCTGTTACCATGAATCCAGGTGGGATCACAGAAGGATTAAGACAGAATTAAAAGAAGTTATGATTGTACTGAAAAATTGCCGTAGATAAACGTTGTCGTGAAAGTTGTGTTTTTTTTCTGCATTGATCGCTAATCGCTCTTGTCAAAGGCTCGCGTTTTGCGTAATATTCGCGCCCTATTGTGAATATTTATAGCGCACTCTGAATCACACGAAGAGGTGCGCGGAAGCGGAGTTTTATATGTACGCGGTTTTCCAAAGTGGTGGTAAACAACACCGAGTAAGCGAAGGTCAGACCGTTCGCCTGGAAAAGCTGGACATCGCAACTGGCGAAGCTGTTGAGTTCGCTGAAGTGCTGATGATCGCAAACGGTGAAGAAATCAAGATCGGCGTTCCTTTCGTTGAGGGCGGCGTAATCAAAGCTGAAGTTGTTGCTCACGGTCGTGGCGAGAAAGTTAAAATCGTTAAGTTTCGTCGTCGTAAACACTATCGTAAGCAGCAGGGCCATCGTCAGTGGTTCACTGATGTGAAAATCACTGGCATCAGCGCCTAAGACCTGAGGAGTAGATTTAAATGGCACATAAAAAGGCTGGCGGCTCGACTCGTAACGGTCGCGATTCAGAAGCTAAACGTCTGGGCGTAAAACGTTTCGGCGGTGAAGCAGTTCTGGCAGGTAGCATCATCGTTCGTCAACGTGGTACCAAATTCCACGCTGGCACCAACGTTGGTTGCGGCCGTGACCACACTCTGTTCGCTTTGACTGACGGTAAAGTCAAGTTCGAAGTTAAAGGCCCGAAAAACCGTAAATTCATCAGCATCGTTGCTGAATAAGTTTTTCGCGTCCCGGTAACGGATGAAAGCCCCGCAACACGTTGCGGGGCTTTTTACATTCGTCTACCGGAAAATTTTTGCAGGGAAACAGGCATGAAGCAGCAGGCTGGGATTGGCATTATTCTGGCGCTTACCACCGCGATGTGTTGGGGAGCGTTGCCGATTGCAATGAAGCAGGTTCTTGAGGTGATGGCGCCGCCAACGGTGGTGTTTTATCGCTTCCTGATGGCCAGTATTGGCCTTGGCGCGATCCTCGCGATCAAAGGCAAACTGCCGCCGCTGCGAATTTTTCGCAAGCCGCGCTGGCTGGTCTTATTAGCGATTGCCACCGGCGGCCTGTTCGGTAACTTCATCCTGTTCAGTTCTTCCCTGCAGTATCTCAGCCCCACGGCTTCTCAGGTCATCGGCCAGCTATCGCCGGTAGGCATGATGGTGGCTAGCGTCGTGATTCTGAAAGAGCGCATGCGCGGCACCCAGGTGGTGGGCGCGTTAATGCTGCTCAGCGGGTTGGTGATGTTCTTCAACACCAGCCTGATTGAAATCTTTACCCGCCTGACGGACTACACGTGGGGGGTAATTTTCGGCGTTGCTGCCGCCACGGTGTGGGTAAGCTACGGCGTCGCGCAAAAGGTGTTATTGCGCCGTCTGGCATCACAGCAGATACTATTTTTGCTGTACACTTTATGTACGATTGCATTACTGCCGCTCGCTGAGCCTGGTGTGATATCCCGGTTAAGCAGCTGGCAACTGGCATGCCTGATTTTTTGCGGGCTGAATACCCTTGTCGGCTACGGGGCGCTGGCGGAAGCCATGGCGCGCTGGCAGGCGGCGCAGGTCAGCGCGTTAATCACCTTGACGCCACTGTTTACGCTACTGTTTTCTGATTTATTATCAATGGCCTGGCCCGATGTTTTCGCCAGACCGATGTTAAACCTGATTGGTTATCTCGGTGCGTTTGTCGTGGTTGCGGGCGCGATGTATTCCGCCATCGGTCATCGTCTTTGGGGACGTTGGCGTAAGCGAGAGGCGGTAGTACCGCTGCCCCGCTCAGGCGAATGATTTACGGAGAGTAAAATGAAGTTTGTAGATGAAGCAACGATCCTGGTCGTAGCAGGTGACGGCGGCAATGGTTGCGTAAGCTTCCGCCGCGAAAAATATATTCCGAAAGGCGGCCCGGACGGCGGCGATGGCGGTGACGGCGGCGATGTCTGGCTGGAAGCGGACGAAAACCTGAATACCCTGATCGACTACCGTTTTGAAAAATCTTTCCGCGCCGAACGCGGGCAGAATGGCCAGAGCCGCGACTGTACCGGTAAGCGTGGTAAAGACGTGACGGTAAAAGTGCCGGTCGGGACCCGGGTTATCGACCAGGGCACCGGCGAGACCATGGGCGATATGACCAAACACGGTCAGCGTCTGATGGTGGCGAAGGGCGGCTGGCACGGTCTGGGCAACACCCGTTTTAAATCATCCGTTAACCGTACGCCGCGTCAGAAGACCATGGGTACGCCGGGTGATAAGCGCGACCTGCAGCTGGAGCTGATGCTGCTGGCGGACGTCGGAATGCTCGGGATGCCGAACGCCGGTAAATCCACCTTCATCCGTGCGGTCTCCGCCGCCAAGCCGAAAGTGGCTGACTATCCGTTTACCACCCTGGTGCCAAGCCTGGGCGTGGTGCGTATGGACAATGAGAAGAGCTTTGTGGTCGCCGATATCCCGGGGCTGATTGAAGGCGCAGCGGAAGGCGCAGGCCTCGGCATCCGCTTCCTCAAGCACCTTGAGCGCTGCCGCGTATTGCTGCACCTGATCGACATCGAGCCTATCGACGGTTCCGATCCGGTTGAGAACGCGCGCATCATCATCGGCGAGCTGGAGAAATACAGCGAGAAGCTGGCCTCCAAACCGCGCTGGTTAGTCTTTAACAAGATTGACCTGATGGACAAAGCGGAAGCCGAAGCTAAAGCGAAGGCAATTGCTGAAGCGCTGGGTTGGGAAGAGAAATTCTACCTGATCTCCGCCGCCAGCCAGCAGGGCGTAAAAGATCTGTGCTGGGACGTGATGACCTTCATCATCGAAAACCCCATCGTGCAGGCGGAAGAAGAGCAGAAGCCGGAGAAAGTCGAGTTTATGTGGGACGACTATCACCGTCAGCAGCTTGAAGAGGCCGAAGCCGAAGTGGAAGATGACGAAGACTGGGATGACGACTGGGACGAAGACGACGAAGAAGGCGTTGAATTCATCTACAAACGTTAATCCTGACTTCTCTGGATCAAAAAGGGCCGCATCTGATGCGGCCCTTTTGTTTTTAGTTGTTCTGGTACAAATCTTTATAAAGCCGGCTTTCAAAGCGCACCAAGGGTATGCGGCGGTTACGCTGATCGGCTGGCTCCACGGCGTAGCCGGAGAGGTATTGCACGAAGGCCACCTTTTGCCCGCTGGCGGTAGTGATGAAGCCCGCAAGGTTATAAACCCCCTGCAGCGACCCGGTTTTCGCCGAGACTTTGCCATCGACGCCCGCCTGATGGAGGCCGGCGCGATACTGCAGCGAGCCGTCATGGCCCGCCAGCGGCAGCATAGAGATGAAGTTGAGCTCGGTGTCGTGCTGGGCGATATACTGCAACACCTGCATCATGGTCGCCGGGGCGATCAGGTTGTGGCGCGACAGGCCAGAGCCGTCGGCGATGATGGTGTTGCCGAGATCAACCCCAGCCTGTTGACGCAGGATCTGACGTACGGCATCGGATCCTGCCCGCCAGGTCCCTGGTACGCCGAACCGGGCATGACCGATGGTACGAAAAACGGTATCCGCAATCATGTTGTCGGATTTCTTCAGCATGATCCGCAGCAGATCGTGCAGCGGCGCCGACTGGGTGGTGGCTAATACCGTGCCGGGCTCATTGGCCAGCGTCTGACGCAGCAGCGTGCCGCTATAGGCGATCCCCGCCTGCTTCAGCTCCGCTTTAAGGATCGCCCCGGCGTAGCTGGCGCCATCCTGTATCGCGAAGGCCAGCGGCAGCGGTTCGCTACGCTGCGGCAGGCAGCCGGTGAGGGTATAGCGATTGAGGTCGCCCGGCACCACGTCCAGTTCGCAATACTGGGCTTCCGATGAGTCACGCGCCAGGGTGCGAACCTGACTGAACATGGTGACCGGATAATAGGAGGCGACGCGAATGAAGGCGAGATCGCCCGGCTTCTGCGCGCTATACAGCGAGACCGAGAAGCAGTTGCGGTCGACAATCGCCGCTGCAGGTGGAGCGCTGAAGCATTGCGTCAGGTCGTTCCACGGCCACCCCGGCGCTTTATCATGGCTGGCGAAGACCGAGGTATCGATAAGCACATTGCCGTCGATACGCTGCACGCCAGCTTTTTTCAGCATCGCCACCATGTTGCGAATATCCTGCCGCTTCAGCGTCGGGTCGCCGCCGAAGCGGGCGATCAGATCGCCTTTCAGCACGCCGCCGTCCAGTGAGCCTTTGGTTTCCAGCGTGGTGGTGAAACGAAAATCGGGACCCAGCTGCAGCAGGGCCGCCAGCGCGGTGATGACCTTTTGCGTACTGGCCGGAAGCGCCATTTGCTGGCTGTGATAGTCGATTTCCGGCGTCGATGCGCCGACCTTTTGCGCCATAAAGGCAAGGTTCGCACCGGCGGGAAGCTGGGTGATGTACTCGTCAATATTCGCCGCCTGAGCGCTAAGCGCTATACCGGCAGTCAATCCGATGATAAATCTGGGAAATCGCATAATCTCGCGCTAACAACCTGAAGCCAGGCCGTCATACTACGGTGCAACGCCCAGTAAAGTAAACGATGACCCATAATGAACTTCGGGGTAAAATACCTATCAAATGAAAAATTGCTGCTGACCTGGGGAGTGTTTCCCGGGTCGGTTTCTTTTTGCTCGTGTCCTGCCCGTGGACAGGACAGGTGGCGGAGCGGAGCTATCCGTTTCCTGAAGGAATGATAAAGAGGTATAACTAATGCAAGCGATTCCGATGACCTTACGTGGCGCTGAAAAACTGCGCGAAGAACTGGATTATCTGAAGTCTGTGCGTCGTCCTGAAATCATTGCCGCTATTGCTGAGGCCCGTGAACACGGCGATCTGAAAGAGAATGCCGAGTATCACGCCGCGCGTGAACAGCAGGGCTTCTGCGAAGGGCGTATCAAGGATATCGAAGCGAAGCTGTCCAATGCGCAGGTTATCGATATCACCAAAATGCCGAATAATGGCCGGGTGATTTTTGGCTCTACTGTCAGCGTGCTGAACCTCGATACTGACGAGGAACAGACCTACCGTATCGTGGGCGATGACGAAGCTGATTTTAAGCAGAATCTGATCTCCGTGAACTCGCCGATTGCCCGTGGTCTGATCGGTAAAGAGCAGGATGACGTCGTGACTATCCGTACACCGGGTGGGGAAGTGGAATACGAAATTACCAAGGTTGAATACCTGTAAGGCGAATTTCCCGCTACGATGTTTATAGATTGTAAAGAAAGGAAAAAGGCCGCATAGCGGCCTTTTATCAACGTCACGAGCATGGCATTTTGCTCGCCTGGCCACAGAAATCCCTCGTTTTACACAAAGTTGTGTCGGGATTGAGGATATTCTTAGCGTGGCAGCGAGATTTTACGCTCTGGCGTTGGGCGGTACAGAACCAGCGTTTTACCGATGACCTGTACGTTACAGGCGCCGGTTTCGCGCACGATGGCTTCCACGATCAAGGCTTTAGTTTCGCGATCTTCTGAGGCGATCTTCACCTTGATGAGTTCATGGTGCCCTAACGCTTGTTCGATCTCGGCCAGTACCCCTTCGGTCAAACCATTGTTGCCAAGCATAACTACCGGCTTGAGCGGATGTGCCAGACCTTTCAGGTGCTGTTTTTGTTTAGTACTCAGATTCATCGTATTTTTTTGCTTACGTTGGGATTGAAAACGGGTCATTCTACCGCCATCTCCCATATATCGCCAAACTACCGCGTCGATTTTTACGCAGTAAAGTACGATGAACCCGAACGGGAATGTTAAATGACAGGTAAAAAGCGTTCTGCCAGCTCAAGCCGCTGGCTTCAGGAACACTTTAGCGATAAATATGTTCAACAGGCACAGAAAAAGGGGTTACGTTCCCGTGCCTGGTTTAAACTTGATGAAATACAGCAAAGTGACAAAATTTTTAAGCCGGGGATGACGATAGTTGACCTCGGCGCTGCTCCCGGAGGCTGGTCGCAGTATGCGGTCACGCAGATCGGCAACAGCGGCCGCATCATCGCTTGCGATCTTTTACCAATGGATCCAATCGTTGGTGTGGACTTCCTTCAGGGCGACTTTCGTGATGAATTAGTCCTGAAAGCGTTACTTGAGCGAGTAGGCGACAGTAAAGTGCAAGTGGTCATGTCCGATATGGCGCCGAATATGTGCGGAACACCGGCGGTGGATATTCCCCGGGCGATGTATCTGGTAGAACTGGCGCTTGAAATGTCTCGTGATGTATTAGCGCCAGGTGGTAGTTTTGTAGTGAAGGTGTTCCAGGGCGAAGGCTTCGATGAGTATCTTCGAGAAATTCGCTCCCTGTTTACGAAGGTCAAAGTTCGTAAGCCGGACTCTTCCCGCGCTCGTTCGCGTGAAGTGTATATTGTAGCGACCGGGCGTAAACCATAACCGGCAGATTTCAAATGAAAGTTTGAAAGAAACTGGATATAGCGTATCCTGACGCTGTTTTTAACACAGTTGTAATAAGAGGTTAATCCCTTGAGTGACATGGCGAAAAACCTAATACTCTGGCTGGTCATTGCCGTTGTGCTGATGTCAGTATTCCAGAGCTTTGGGCCCAGCGAGTCGAATGGCCGCAAGGTGGATTATTCTACCTTCCTGCAAGAGGTCAATCAGGACCAGGTTCGCGAAGCGCGTATCAACGGACGTGAGATCAACGTTACCAAGAAAGATAGTAACCGTTACACGACTTACATTCCGGTTAACGATCCGAAGCTGCTCGATAACTTGTTGACTAAAAACGTCAAAGTTGTTGGTGAACCACCAGAAGAGCCAAGCCTGCTGGCTTCCATCTTCATCTCCTGGTTCCCAATGCTGCTGTTGATCGGCGTCTGGATCTTTTTTATGCGGCAAATGCAGGGCGGCGGCGGAAAGGGCGCGATGTCCTTCGGCAAAAGCAAAGCCCGTATGCTGACGGAAGATCAGATCAAAACCACTTTTGCTGACGTTGCCGGGTGTGACGAAGCGAAAGAGGAAGTCGGCGAACTGGTGGAATACCTGCGTGAGCCGAGCCGCTTCCAGAAACTGGGCGGTAAGATCCCGAAAGGCGTCCTGATGGTCGGTCCTCCGGGTACCGGTAAAACGCTGCTGGCGAAAGCGATCGCTGGCGAAGCAAAAGTGCCGTTCTTTACTATTTCCGGTTCTGACTTCGTAGAAATGTTCGTCGGTGTTGGTGCATCCCGTGTGCGTGACATGTTCGAACAGGCTAAGAAAGCAGCGCCTTGCATCATCTTCATCGATGAAATCGACGCCGTCGGCCGCCAGCGTGGCGCCGGTCTTGGCGGTGGTCACGATGAACGTGAGCAGACCCTGAACCAGATGCTGGTTGAGATGGACGGCTTCGAAGGTAACGAAGGCATTATCGTTATCGCGGCGACTAACCGTCCGGACGTTCTTGACCCCGCGCTGCTGCGTCCGGGCCGTTTTGACCGCCAGGTGGTGGTTGGCCTGCCGGATGTTCGCGGTCGTGAGCAGATCCTGAAAGTGCATATGCGTCGCGTTCCGCTGGCGCCGGATATCGATGCGGCAATCATTGCTCGCGGTACCCCTGGCTTCTCCGGTGCGGACCTGGCCAACCTGGTCAACGAAGCGGCCCTGTTTGCTGCCCGCGGCAACAAACGCGTCGTATCGATGGTTGAGTTCGAAAAAGCGAAAGACAAAATCATGATGGGTGCGGAACGCCGCTCCATGGTGATGACGGAAGCGCAGAAAGAGTCCACCGCTTACCACGAAGCGGGCCACGCGATTATCGGTCGTCTGGTGCCGGAGCACGATCCGGTGCACAAAGTGACGATTATCCCGCGCGGTCGTGCGCTGGGTGTGACCTTCTTCCTGCCGGAAGGCGATGCGATCAGCGCCAGCCGTCAGAAACTGGAAAGTCAGATCTCCACCCTGTACGGCGGTCGTCTGGCGGAAGAGATTATCTACGGTCCGGAACACGTTTCTACCGGCGCGTCTAACGACATTAAAGTGGCGACGAACCTGGCGCGTAACATGGTGACCCAGTGGGGCTTCTCCGACAAACTTGGTCCGCTGCTGTACGCGGAAGAAGAGGGTGAAGTGTTCCTCGGCCGCAGCGTCGCGAAAGCGAAGCATATGTCCGATGAAACTGCACGTATCATCGACCAGGAAGTGAAATCGCTGATTGAGCGTAACTACGGTCGTGCTCGCCAGCTGCTGAACGACAACATGGACATTCTGCACGCGATGAAAGATGCGCTCATGAAGTATGAGACCATCGATGCGCCGCAGATTGACGACCTAATGGCTCGTCGCGATGTTCGTCCGCCAGCGGGATGGGAAGAACCCGGTTCTTCTAACAACTCTGACAACAATGGCACGCCTCGTGCGCCGCGTCCGGTCGATGAACCGCGTACGCCGAACCCGGGCAACACCATGTCAGAGCAGCTGGGCGACAAATAAGCTGCCGCTGTTGATGTCTTGTTTTAACCTTAAAACCCCGGGGCGCCCGCTCCGGGGTTTTTCTTTTTTAACCTCTTCAGTCTCAGGGATTTTGTGATGAAACTTGTAGCCCAGGGCTCAACCCTCGATCTCTCTCACCCCCACGTGATGGGTATTCTTAATGTGACGCCTGACTCCTTCTCCGATGGCGGCGCCCATAATTCGCTGATTGAGGCGGTGAAGCATGCCAATCTGATGATCAACGCCGGGGCGACCATCATTGATATCGGCGGTGAATCGACGCGGCCAGGGGCGGCTGAGGTTAGCGTGGAAGAGGAGCTTGCGCGGGTGATCCCGGTGGTGGAGGCTATCGCCCAGCGCTTTGAGGTGTGGATCTCCGTGGATACCTCCAAAGCGGAGGTTATCCGCGAATCCGCCCGGGCAGGGGCGCATATCATTAACGATATTCGTTCGCTGACCGAACCCGGCGCGCTGCAGGCTGCGGCGGAAACCGGGCTGCCGGTGTGTCTGATGCATATGCAGGGACAGCCGAAAACCATGCAGGAGGCGCCGAAGTATGAGGATGTCTTCGCCGATGTGGAGCGCTTTTTTAATGAACACATCGTGCGCTGCGAACAGGCAGGGATCGCAAAAGAAAAATTGCTGCTCGACCCGGGATTCGGTTTCGGTAAAAATCTCACCCACAATTATCAACTGCTGGCCAGGCTGGGAGAGTTTCATCACTTTGGTCTGCCGCTGCTGGTCGGTATGTCGCGTAAGTCGATGGTAGGTCAGTTGCTGAACGTCGGGCCGTCGGAACGGCTGAACGGCAGCCTGGCGTGTGCCGTCATTGCAGCAATGCAGGGCGCGCAGATTATCCGCGTCCATGATGTCAAAGAAACGGTAGAAGCGCTGCGCGTGGTGGAAGCCACTCTCGCCGCTAAGGGAAAAAAACGTTATGAGTAACCGCAAGTATTTTGGCACCGATGGTATTCGTGGCCGCGTCGGCGATGCGCCGATCACTCCGGAATTTGTGCTTAAGCTCGGCTGGGCGGCGGGCAAAGTGTTAGCGCGTCACGGCTCGCGTAAAATTATCATCGGCAAGGATACCCGTATTTCGGGCTATATGCTGGAATCGGCGCTGGAAGCCGGGCTGGCGGCTGCGGGGCTCTCTGCGTCGTTCACCGGGCCAATGCCAACGCCGGCGATCGCCTACCTGACGCGCGCCTTTCGCGCCGAGGCGGGGATCGTCATCTCCGCTTCACATAACCCTTTCTACGACAACGGCATCAAGTTCTTCTCCATTGAGGGCACCAAGCTGCCGGATGATGTGGAAGAGGCGATTGAAGCCGAAATGGAGAAAGAACTCACCTGTGTGGACTCGGCTGAGCTGGGTAAAGCCAGCCGCATCGTCGATGCCGCAGGCCGCTACATTGAGTTTTGTAAAGGCACCTTTCCTAACGAGCTGAGCCTCTCCACGCTGAAAGTGGTGGTGGACTGTGCACACGGCGCAACCTACCACATCGCGCCCAATGTTTTCCGCGAACTGGGCGCCCAGGTTATCGCGATGGGCTGCGAGCCTGACGGCCTCAACATCAACGAAGAGGTCGGGGCCACCGACGTGCGGGCGCTGCAGGCGCGCGTGCTGGCGGAAAAAGCCGATCTGGGCATTGCCTACGATGGCGATGGCGATCGGGTGATCATGGTTGACCACGAAGGCAATAAAGTCGATGGTGACCAGATCCTCTACATCATCGCCCGGGAAGGGCTGCGTCAGGGACAGCTGCGCGGCGGCGCCGTCGGTACGCTGATGAGCAATATGGGCCTGGAGCTGGCGCTCAAGCAGCTGGGCATCCCGTTTGCCCGCGCTAAGGTGGGTGACCGCTATGTGCTGGAGATGCTCCAGGAAAAAGGCTGGCGCATCGGTGCGGAAAACTCCGGCCATGTGATCCTGCTGGATAAAACCACCACCGGCGATGGCATCGTCGCCAGTTTGCAGGTGGTTGCGGCGATGGTACGCAACCATATGAGCCTGCATGACCTGTGCAGCGGCATGAAGATGTTCCCTCAGCTGCTGGTGAATGTGCGCTTTACCGAGGGCAGCGGTAACCCTCTGGAGAATGAGCATGTCAAAGCGGTGACCGCAGAAGTGGAAGCGGCGTTAGGTAAGCGTGGCCGCGTCCTGCTGCGTAAATCGGGTACGGAACCGCTGATCCGCGTCATGGTGGAAGGCGAGCATGAAGATCAGGTGCACGAGTTTGCGCATCGCATCGCCGAAGCGGTAAAAAGCGTCTAAGCTTGTCGGCTAAGTGGTTAAAAAGGCGGCGCTTGCCGCCTTTTTTATGATCGAATACCGGCTTTTTGCTGTTTTTTTCTGCAGTTGATACAATGTGTCGAAATTGCCCTTGCGAAGGTCATTCGCTTTGGTTAGTATTCACACCCGCTTCAGTGGGAAACGTTAAAACGTCCCGCTTTATTGGTCGAAGCACTTGGTATGCGGCGAATCCGCAAGGAACAGGTTGATTATGTACGAAGCTCTTTTGGTTGTTTTCCTTATTGTAGCGATTGGCCTCGTAGGTCTGGTTATGCTGCAGCAAGGTAAAGGCGCTGATATGGGAGCCTCCTTCGGTGCAGGCGCTTCCGGCACACTGTTTGGGTCCAGCGGTTCTGGTAACTTCATGACCCGTATGACCGGCATCCTGGCTGCGCTGTTCTTCATCATCAGTCTGGCGCTGGGTAACATCAACAGCAACAAGACCAGTAAAGGAAGTGAGTGGGATAACCTGAGCGCGCCGAAAACAGAGCAAACTCAGCCAACTGCGCCGGCTCAGCCGACCAGCGATATCCCGCACTAAGTATTCTGTACCGAGGTGGTGGAATTGGTAGACACGCTACCTTGAGGTGGTAGTGCCCTAACGGGCTTGTGGGTTCGAGTCCCATCCTCGGTACCAATATTCCAGAAAAAAGACGCTGAAAAGCGTCTTTTTTTGTTTTTATCCCCGCCGGTCATTTATTAATAAACATCTCTTCACTGGCTCCCGCCTTTTACTGTCGTTAAAGTCGCCACGTCTAATCAACAGAGGTGAAGTGACACAATGAACAAGATCGGGTTGCTTATCGTCGCCGGCGCGCTCGGTTTAGCGGGATGCAGTTCAACATCGCCATCCAAAACGGTGGAGACGATTAATGCGCTAACCGTACCGGTATCATACAGTGAGCCTGGCGTTGCAGCGAATAATGCCCAGGCGGTGACGCGCTATTTCCAGGACAATACGGCACTGATTGGCCGCCTTAACCATTCATTGAAAAGCCATTATCTGCAGGATGTTGAGCGCCGCGATGTGTTCGACAGACACAGCGAGGCGTATCAGGTGTATGGCGCTCTGACCCGCCTGGAGCAGATGGCGTCCATGAATGAGGTTTACCGCAAAGAGAATAATGTTGCTGGCCTGCAGGAGATTAACCGCGTACTGAAAAGCGTGCCGCAGGCCAGTTAAGAATGAAGCAGGGACTGCCGGATGGCAATCCCTGTGCATGGATTAAAAGCGGAAGTTAACCCCGGCGTAGGCCCCGTCGGCGAGGGTGTTGTCGCGATGGCCGTCTTTCCCCGCCATATCGATATATCGATAGCCTGCTTCGATATTCAGCGACGGCAGCACGTTAAGGCGTACCCCGGCATTGGCCTCCACATAATCATCGACGCCGCTGGACATCGAGTCCGGCGAGTAATAGCCCTCACCGAAGAGCGTGAAGTACTGGCTGAGAGGAAGCTCTGCTCCGCCACCCGCGGCGATGGCGTAGCCTTCATCCCCATCTTTAGGGTTCAGATAGATGCCTTTACCGCCCAGCGTCATCAGGAAAGGCCCGAGGTTGAAGTTATAACCCATACCCAGTCCAATAGTGTCGCCGTCATTGTCACTATGCGCCCACTGGGTATTGAACGTCATTCCAGGTTCCCCGGCGCCAAAGCTGGCAGACAGATTGGTAAACTCGCTACCGGCTTCACCATGCAGATTAACGGATGCGCAGGCGGCGCCGCTGGCCCCCACAGCGATCATCAGGGCTACCATTTTTGGAGCAATAGACTTCATTGTTGAATTCCTTCAGATAAAAAAAAGCCCGATACGGGTGTTCGGGCAAAATTAACGGGTTTTTGGATCTCATCGTTATGGTCGAGCAGGCGGTAGGAGAGGGGATCAACTCCCGCTACCGCTGCTCACGCCTGGCCGATTGCCGGCGGCATATCCTGCACCTGCGCAGGCCCGGCGATGCACGCCTTGGCTGTCTGCTGGTCGTACCCGGCACAGGATGTCCTCCGGTAACTCAGGTATTTAGCTTAAAATTATTTTTTTGTTACCGTTAGCGTTTATTGGTTTAAATTTAAACAACTTCAGCTGTGAGATGAATAGCCACAAATGACAGAGGTTGGCGCGAGTCAGAATTTTTCAGGAAGTGAGGCAATGCTTTGTAAATAACCCCCCCGGGCAAAGGCAATATAACCGCCTTTCTTTAAGGCTGACAAGACATTAAGAATACTGCTGCGTGAGAGATGAGTCCGGTCCTGAATATATTCAAGAATAGATACGCGCTGTCGTGTCTCTTCGGTTAAGAGCATCATTTCCAGCAGATGGTTACGGATCACCGAATAGGTTCGCTGTTGCAAGACCAGATCGTCACGATACACCATATACGAGGTATGATAGGCCAGCAGGATTGTCACTTCTTCCCACAGATTATGCTGACGAAATAGCGCCGACGCCAGATCGTAGTCGATACGTAGCAGCTCGGATGAGACCTCTGCACGCAGGCTATGACTGCGGCTGGGCTGCAGCATTTCCGCCACGCCGAAAAGGTGGGGTTCATAGACGGTCACCATCAAGAGCCTGTCGGAATTACGAATAATCGACAACTCGCCTTTTTTAAAAATAAAGAGCTGGGTTTTGCCTTTATATTCCCACGTGAGTCTTTTTCTGGCGATCGCGTTAACGGGCGTCGCGTGTGGCTCAAGCACATCGATCAATCGGTCAATGGCCTTCTGCGGCCTGATAGGCGGTTTAATATTCATGATGTTTATCACCAGATACGAATTAATCAATTGAGGATATTATAGTCAACAATTTTGCTGACCAGGCGATAAGGAAATAATGCCTCTTTTCGAATTTTCTGGTGCAGACTGGTAACAAAAAATAAAAAAGCCGGCGGAGAGCCGCCGGCAGAGAGTAAACATCGTCAGGCGATTATTTGCCTTTGTTTTCCAGATTTTCAACCTGCGGTAAACCCGTCGCTGAGGAGGCGCTCAGCAGGCCAGACTGCGCGTAGCCGAACAGCTTCTCGCGGGTATCGGTGATATCCAGATTACGCATGGTCAGCTGGCCGATACGGTCTTCAGCGGTAAACATGGAATCGCCTTTTTCCATGGTCAGACGCTCTGCTTTATAGGTCAGGTTGTCTGATACCGTATTGAGGATCGAGTAGTCGTTGCCGCGACGCAGCTCAAGGGTGACTTCGCCGGTGATCTGGCTGGCGACCCAGCGCTGCAGCGAATCACGCAGCATCAGCGCCTGGGAATCGAACCAGCGGCCCTGATACAGCAGACGGCCCAGCTGGCGACCGTGAGCGTGATATTGCTCGATAGTATCTTCGTTATGAATACCGGTCAGCAGACGCTCGTAAGCGATATGCAGCAGCGCCATCCCCGGGGCTTCATAAATGCCGCGGCTTTTCGCTTCGATAATCCGGTTTTCGATCTGGTCGCTCATGCCCAGGCCGTGACGACCGCCGATGCGGTTGGCTTCCAGCATCATCTCGACGTCATCGGCGAAGGTTTTGCCATTAAGCGCTACCGGGTGACCTTGCTCAAAGCGTACGGTGACCTCTTCCGCAGGGATCTTCACGTTTTCGTCCCAGAACTTCACGCCCATAATCGGGTTGACGATCTTGACGCTGGAATTCAGAAACTCCAGATCTTTCGCTTCGTGGGTAGCGCCGAGCATGTTGGAGTCGGTGGAATAGGCTTTCTCGACCGACATCTTGTAGTCGAAGCCGCAGGCGATCATAAATTCGGACATTTCGTGACGGCCGCCGAGTTCATTGATGAAATCGCTGTCCAGCCACGGTTTGTAGATCTGCAGTTCAGCGTTGGTCAGCAGGCCGTAGCGATAGAAACGTTCGATATCGTTGCCTTTATAGGTGCTGCCATCGCCCCAGATGTTGACGCCGTCTTCTTTCATTGCCGCTACCAGCATGGTGCCGGTGACCGCGCGGCCCAGCGGCGTGGTGTTGAAGTAGGTCAACCCGCCGGTGGTGTTATGGAAAGCGCCACACTGAATCGCGGCGATCCCTTCTGCGACCAGCTGTTTGCGGCAGTCGATCAGACGGGCGCCTTCGGCGCCGTACTCTTTCGCGCGGCGCGGAATAGCATCGTAGTCGTCTTCGTCCGGTTGACCCAGGTTAGCGGTATATGCATAAGGCACGGCGCCTTTTTTGCGCATCCATAACAGCGCGGCGCTGGTATCCAGTCCACCAGAGAAAGCGATACCAATACGTTGACCAACCGGGAGATGCTTGAGAATCGTCGTCATAAAATAAAACCCTGCTCGATAGACTGTGGTGAGTTCGACTCAACAACCTTAACTGCATTTTTATGCATTAATTGTGAGTATTCATTTAACCATCTTTTACTGGTGACAGGAAGGGCTTCATCATCTTTTTGCTAAAAAAGCCTGAAATACCAGCACAAACGGCAATCGGGGGCGATAAAATGCATGTTGACAAAATATACTAATTGTCGTTACAATTCATCCCGATTTTATGTCCCGTCTTCGGTACCAAATCCCAGCAGTATTTGCGTCTTTTGCTCAAAAAGAGTAAAATATGCCACGTTTCAGGCGCGGGGTGGAGCAGCCTGGTAGCTCGTCGGGCTCATAACCCGAAGGTCGTCGGTTCAAATCCGGCCCCCGCAACCACTTTCCCATTAAGTACTTTTTCAAATATACTGTGAGGACTAGGTGTCCTTCGTAGCCGAATTTGAAAGAATTCTTGCGGAAGGTGTTCCAGATCGCCATGGCGATCTCAGGGTTCAGTTATCTAAAGCCCCGATTTATCGGGGTTTTTTGTTATCTGACTTCAGAATAACTGGGCTATACGCCCTTTTTTTATGTCTTGGGGGTGGGTTTGTCCACATTAGAGCAAAAATTGACAGAGATGCTCACTGCGCCGGTTGAAGCGCTTGGCTTTGAGCTGGTCGGCATCGAATTTATTCGCGGTCGCACATCCACACTGCGCATCTATATTGATAGTGAAGATGGCATCAACGTTGATGATTGTGCTGATGTGAGCCACCAGGTAAGCGCCGTCATGGATGTCGAAGACCCGATCACTGTCGCTTACAACCTGGAAGTCTCTTCGCCTGGTCTCGACCGTCCGATGTTCACCGCCGAACACTATCAACGTTTCACTGGCGAAGAAGTTGCGCTGGTGCTGCGCATGGCGGTTCAGAACCGTCGCAAATGGCAGGGCATTATCAAAGCGGTAGACGGTGAAATGATCACGGTAACCGTCGAAGGCAAAGATGAAGTGTTCGCGCTGAGTAACATCCAGAAGGCGAACCTGGTTCCCCACTTTTAACAGTCTGGATTGAGGTGAAAGGCCCCGATGAACAAAGAAATTTTGGCTGTTGTTGAAGCCGTTTCCAACGAAAAAGCGCTGCCGCGTGAGAAAATTTTCGAAGCGCTGGAAAGCGCGCTGGCAACGGCCACCAAGAAAAAATACGAACAAGAGATCGACGTTCGCGTTGAAATCGACCGTAAGAGCGGCGATTTCGACACTTTCCGTCGCTGGCTGGTTGTAGAAGAAGTCACCCAGCCGACGCGCGAGATCACGCTGGAAGCCGCGCGTTTCGAAGATGAAAGCATGAACGTCGGCGACTACGTCGAAGATCAGATTGAATCTGTCACCTTCGACCGCATCACCACCCAGACCGCTAAACAGGTTATCGTGCAGAAAGTTCGCGAAGCCGAGCGCGCGATGGTGGTCGATCAGTTCCGCGAGCACGAAGGTGAGATCATCACCGGCGTGGTGAAAAAAGTGAACCGCGACAACATCACTCTGGATCTGGGCAACAACGCTGAAGCCGTGATCCTGCGTGAAGATATGCTGCCGCGTGAAAACTTCCGTCCGGGCGACCGCATTCGCGGCGTACTGTACGCCGTCCGTCCGGAAGCGCGTGGCGCCCAGCTGTTCGTGACCCGTTCCAAACCTGAGATGCTGATCGAACTGTTCCGCATCGAAGTGCCGGAAATCGGTGAAGAAGTGCTGGAGATCAAAGCGGCAGCTCGCGATCCGGGCTCTCGTGCCAAAATCGCGGTGAAAACCAACGACAAGCGTATCGACCCAGTTGGCGCTTGCGTCGGTATGCGCGGCGCGCGCGTTCAGGCGGTATCCACCGAGCTGGGCGGCGAGCGTATCGATATCGTCCTCTGGGATGATAACCCGGCGCAGTTCGTGATTAACGCTATGGCGCCGGCAGACGTCGCGTCCATCGTGGTGGATGAAGATAAACACACCATGGATATCGCGGTAGAAGCGGGCAACCTGGCGCAGGCGATTGGCCGTAATGGTCAGAACGTCCGCCTGGCCTCGCAGCTTAGCGGCTGGGAACTCAACGTGATGACCGTTGACGATCTGCAGGCTAAGCACCAGGCGGAAGCGCATGCCGCTATCGATACCTTCACCAAATATCTCGATATTGATGAAGATTTCGCGACAGTGCTTGTTGAAGAAGGCTTCTCCTCACTGGAAGAGCTGGCCTATGTGCCGATGAAAGAACTGCTGGAAATCGACGGTCTGGATGAAGCCACCGTTGAAGCACTTCGTGAGCGTGCGAAAAACGCACTGACTACGCTGGCGCTGGCTCAGGAAGAAAGCCTGGGAGATAACAAACCTGCCGATGATCTGTTGAATCTCGAAGGTCTGGATCGTGCCCTGGCATTCAAACTGGCTGCCCGTGGTGTTTGTACGCTGGAAGATCTCGCCGAGCAGGGCGTTGATGACCTGGCTGATATCGAAGGGATGACCGACGAGAAAGCTGGCGAGCTCATCATGGCCGCTCGCAACATTTGTTGGTTCGGCGACGAAGCGTAATAAACTGTAGCAGGAAGGAACAGCATGACAGATGTGACTATTAAAGCGCTGGCCTCAGAGATTCAGACCTCTGTGGATCGCCTGATACAGCAATTTGCTGACGCAGGCATCCGCAAAACGGCTGATGATTCTGTGACCTCGCAAGAGAAACAAACTTTGTTGACGCACCTGAACCGTGAGCACGGTTCGGCGCCAGACAAGCTGACGTTACAGCGTAAGACGCGCAGTACGTTGAATATTCCAGGTACCGGTGGAAAGAGTAAATCGGTACAAATCGAAGTCCGCAAGAAACGCACCTTTGTGAAACGCGATCCGCAAGAGGCTGAACGCCTGGCCGCGGAAGAGCAGGCGCAGCGTGAAGCGGAAGAGCAGGCCCGTCGTGAAGCTGAAGAAGCAGCGAAACGCGAGGCGCAATTAAAAGCTGAACGTGAGGCCGCAGAACAAGCTAAACGTGAAGTCGCTGATAAAGCGAAACGTGAAGCTGCGGAAAAAGACAAAGTGAGCAATCAACATACCGACGAAATGACCAAAACCGCCCAGGCTGAAAAGATCCGTCGCGAGAACGAAGCCGCGGAACTGAAGCGCAAATCGGAAGAAGAAGCACGCCGCAAACTTGAAGAAGAAGCGCGCCGTGTAGCGGAAGAAGCACGCCGTATGGCAGAAGAAAACGAAAAAAATTGGTCTGAAACTTCAGACAGCCCGGAAGACACCAGCGACTATCACGTCACCACGTCACAGCATGCACGTCAGGCTGAAGATGATAACGATCGTGAAGTCGAAGGCGGCCGCAGCCGCAGCCGTAGCAGCAAAGCGGCGCGTCCGGCGAAGAAAGGCAACAAACACGCTGAATCTAAAGCCGATCGTGAAGAAGCCCGTGCGGCCGTTCGCGGCGGCAAAGGCGGTAAGCACCGTAAAGGTTCCGCTCTGCAGCAGGGCTTCCAGAAGCCGGCGCAGGCCGTTAACCGTGACGTCGTGATCGGCGAAACCATCACCGTTGGCGAACTGGCTAACAAGATGGCGGTGAAAGGTTCGCAGGTCATCAAAGCGATGATGAAGCTGGGCGCCATGGCGACCATCAACCAGGTCATCGACCAGGAAACCGCACAGCTGGTTGCCGAAGAGATGGGCCACAAAGTTATCCTGCGTCGTGAAAACGAGCTGGAAGAAGCGGTAATGAGCGACCGTGACACCGGCGCGGCGGCTGAACCGCGCGCACCGGTTGTGACCATCATGGGTCACGTTGACCACGGTAAAACCTCGCTGCTGGACTACATTCGTTCCACTAAGGTTGCCTCCGGCGAAGCGGGTGGTATTACCCAGCACATCGGTGCTTACCATGTAGAAACCGACAACGGCATGATCACCTTCCTGGATACCCCGGGCCACGCCGCGTTTACCTCCATGCGTGCTCGTGGTGCGCAGGCGACGGATATCGTGGTTCTGGTGGTGGCGGCAGACGACGGCGTGATGCCGCAGACTATCGAAGCTATCCAGCACGCCAAAGCGGCGCAGGTGCCGGTGGTGGTTGCGGTGAACAAGATCGATAAGCCTGAAGCCGATCCGGACCGTGTGAAGAACGAACTGTCCCAGTACGGCATCCTGCCGGAAGAGTGGGGCGGCGAGAGCCAGTTCGTCCACGTCTCCGCGAAAGCCGGTACCGGTATCGACGACCTGCTGGACGCGATCCTGCTGCAGGCTGAAGTACTCGAGCTGAAAGCGGTCCGTAACGGGATGGCGAGCGGCGCGGTGATCGAATCCTTCCTTGATAAAGGTCGTGGTCCGGTCGCTACCGTTCTGGTTCGCGAAGGTACTCTGCACAAGGGCGATATCGTTCTGTGCGGCTTCGAATACGGTCGTGTGCGTGCGATGCGTGACGAACTGGGTCGCGAAGTGCTGGAAGCGGGTCCGTCCATTCCGGTGGAAATCCTCGGCCTGTCCGGTGTGCCGGCTGCCGGTGATGAAGTGACCGTGGTTCGTGACGAGAAAAAAGCGCGTGAAGTGGCGCTGTATCGTCAGGGCAAATTCCGTGAAGTTAAGCTGGCGCGTCAGCAGAAATCTAAACTGGAAAACATGTTCGCTAACATGACCGAAGGCGAAGTTCACGAAGTGAACATCGTGCTGAAAGCGGACGTACAGGGTTCTGTCGAGGCGATTTCCGATTCCTTACTGAAACTGTCTACCGACGAAGTGAAAGTGAAGATCATCGGTTCCGGCGTAGGTGGTATCACCGAAACCGACGCCACCTTGGCTGCAGCATCCAACGCGATTCTGGTTGGCTTCAACGTTCGTGCCGATGCCTCTGCGCGTAAAGTTATCGAAGCGGAAAGCCTGGATCTGCGTTACTACTCCGTCATCTATAACCTGATCGACGAAGTGAAAGCGGCGATGAGCGGCATGCTGTCTCCGGAACTGAAACAGCAGATCATCGGTCTGGCTGAAGTGCGTGATGTCTTTAAATCGCCGAAATTCGGCGCCATCGCGGGCTGTATGGTTACCGAAGGGACGATCAAACGTCACAACCCAATCCGCGTGCTGCGTGACAACGTGGTTATCTATGAAGGCGAGCTGGAATCCCTGCGCCGCTTCAAAGATGACGTTAACGAAGTCCGTAACGGCATGGAATGTGGTATCGGTGTGAAGAACTACAACGACGTTCGCGTTGGCGATATGATCGAAGTGTTCGAAATCATCGAAATCCAGCGTAGCATCGATTAATCATCGGATGGCTAAGCCGTCGGGGAAGCGAAGCGCCACCCGGCAATCATTTTAAAAAGGGGCTTTAGGCCCCTTTTTTGTCTTTATTCTGGAGAATTTATTATGGCGAAAGAATTTGGTCGCCCGCAGCGCGTGGCCCAGGAGATGCAAAAAGAGATTGCTATCATCCTGCAGCGTGAAATTAAAGATCCGCGTCTGGGCATGATGACCACCGTTTCCGGGGTGGAAATGTCCCGTGACCTGGCCTATGCCAAGGTGTATGTCACCTTCCTCAACGACAAAGATGAAGCCGCGGTGAAAGCGGGCATCAAAGCGCTGCAGGAAGCCTCTGGCTTTATCCGCTCTCTGCTGGGGAAAGCGATGCGCCTGCGCATCGTGCCGGAGCTGACCTTCTTCTACGACAACTCACTGGTGGAAGGGATGCGTATGTCCAACCTGGTCACCAGCGTGGTGAAACACGACGATGAGCGTCGTGTGAACCCGGACGACAGCAAGGAGGACTGATGAGTCGTCCTCGTCGTCGCGGCCGCGACGTGCACGGCGTATTGCTGCTGGATAAGCCTCAGGGCGCCTCCAGCAACGATGTGCTGCAGAAAGTAAAGCGTATATATAACGCCAACCGCGCCGGACACACCGGCGCGCTGGATCCGCTGGCGACCGGTATGCTGCCGATCTGCCTTGGCGAAGCGACCAAGTTTTCCCAATACCTGCTGGACTCCGATAAGCGCTACCGCGTGATAGCTAAACTTGGCCAGCGCACCGATACCTCCGATGCCGATGGCCAGGTGGTGGAAGAGCGCCCGCTGACCTTTAGCGACGAACAGCTGGCGGCGGCGCTGGACAGCTTCCGCGGCGAGACGCAGCAGGTGCCGTCGATGTATTCGGCGCTGAAATATCAGGGCAAGAAGCTGTACGAATATGCCCGTCAGGGGATTGAGGTCCCGCGTGAAGCTCGGCCGATTACCGTTTATGAGCTGCTGTTTATTCGCCATGAAGGCGATGAGCTGGAGCTGGAGATCCACTGCTCGAAAGGCACCTACATCCGGACGATTATCGATGATTTAGGTGAGAAGCTCGGATGCGGCGCGCACGTGATTTTCCTGCGTCGCCTGGCGGTGAGCAAATACCCGGTTGAGCGGATGGTGACCCTCGAGCAGCTGCAGGCGCTGGTCGATCAGGCGGCGGCGCAGGATATTCCTGCCGCGCAGCTGCTCGATCCGCTGCTGATGCCCATGGACAGCCCGGCGTCGGACTATCCGCTGGTGACGATCCCGGAGACCTCCGCGGTCTACTTTAAAAACGGCAACCCGGTACGTCAGTCAGGCGCGCCGCTTAACGGGCTGGTGCGGGTGATGGAAAGTGAATCCGGCAAGTTTCTCGGCATGGGCGAAATTGACGATGAAGGCCGCGTGGCGCCGCGTCGTCTGGTGGTGGAATACCCGGCGTAAGCGCTTTTCTTGCGATAAAAGCCTGCTACGAGTAGAATATCGCCGCTTAACGTCCGCTAAAGTGTTTTAACATTTTCGGGCGTTGCATCAGGGGTCGCTGAATTAGAGATCGGCACCCTTTCTTTCTTTTAATTTTGGAGTTCTAAAATGTCTCTAAGCGTTGAAGCTAAAGCAAAAATCGTTTCTGAGTTTGGTCGTGGCGAAAACGACAGCGGTTCTACCGAAGTTCAGGTTGCACTGCTGACTGCACAGATCAACCACCTGCAGGGCCACTTTGCAGAGCACAAAAAAGATCACCACAGCCGTCGTGGTCTGCTGCGCATGGTTTCTCAGCGTCGTAAACTGCTCGACTACCTGAAACGTAAAGATGTTGCACGTTACTCTGCGCTGATCGAGCGTCTGGGTCTGCGTCGCTAATTCTGCGAGTTTCAGAAAAAGGGGCCTGACGGCCCCTTTTTTCGACCGGGCGGCAGCAATTCATTCAAAACTCATGTATTGTTGCTAGTAATGATCTTCATGCAGAGGTTCGCGCGGCTAATGAGAGGCTTCATCCGCAGGGGCGGGTAAAGGTTGTCATTAGTCGCGAGGATGCAGAGGATCGGGTCAATAGACGCTATGTCGTAGATATGGCGTGATTTATAGATAAAAAGGATAGAATTTTGCTTAATCCGATCGTTCGTAAATTCCAGTACGGCCAGCATACCGTGACCCTGGAAACCGGCATGATGGCGCGCCAGGCAACGGCCGCTGTGATGGTTAGCATGGATGACACTGCGGTATTCGTGACCGTTGTGGGCCAGAAAAAAGCGAAGCCAGGCCAGGACTTTTTCCCGCTGACGGTTAACTACCAGGAGCGTACCTACGCTGCCGGTAAAATCCCGGGTGGTTTCTTCCGTCGTGAAGGCCGCCCAAGCGAAGGCGAAACCTTGATCGCGCGTCTGATTGACCGCCCGGTTCGCCCGCTGTTCCCGGAAGGCTTCGTTAACGAAGTTCAGGTTATCGCCACCGTGGTTTCCGTTAACCCGCAGGTTAACCCGGATATCGTCGCGATGATCGGCGCTTCCGCAGCGCTGTCCCTGTCTGGTATTCCGTTCAATGGCCCAATCGGCGCCGCGCGCGTGGGTTACATCAACGACCAGTACGTACTGAACCCAACCCAGGAAGAGCTGAAGTCCAGCAAACTGGATCTGGTGGTTGCCGGTACCGAAGCGGCCGTGCTGATGGTGGAATCCGAAGCGGAACTGCTGAGCGAAGACCAGATGCTGGGCGCGGTGGTCTTTGGCCACGAGCAGCAGCAGATTGTTATTCAGAACATCAACGACCTGGTGAAAGAAGCCGGTAAACCGCGTTGGGACTGGCAGCCGGAAGCCGTCAACGAAGCGCTGAACGCGCGCGTGGCTGCGCTGGCTGAATCCCGCCTGAGCGATGCTTACCGTATCACCGACAAACAAGAGCGTTACGCTCAGGTTGATGTGATCAAATCTGAAACCATCGCTACGCTGGTTGCAGAAGATGAAACCCTGGACGCTAACGAACTGGGTGAAATCCTGCACGCTATCGAGAAAAACGTGGTTCGTAGCCGCGTGCTGGCCGGTGAGCCGCGTATCGATGGCCGCGAAAAAGATATGATCCGTGGTCTGGACGTTCGTACCGGCGTTCTGCCGCGTACTCACGGTTCCGCACTGTTCACCCGTGGCGAAACGCAGGCGCTGGTTACCGCGACTCTGGGTACCGCACGCGATGCGCAGAACATCGACGAACTGATGGGCGAGCGTACCGACTCCTTCCTGTTCCACTACAACTTCCCTCCGTACTCCGTAGGCGAAACTGGCATGGTGGGATCTCCGAAGCGTCGTGAAATCGGTCACGGTCGTCTGGCTAAGCGCGGCGTTCTGGCCGTGATGCCGACTATCGACGAATTCCCGTACACCGTTCGCGTGGTGTCTGAAATCACCGAATCCAACGGCTCTTCTTCCATGGCTTCCGTCTGTGGTGCCTCTCTGGCGCTGATGGACGCTGGTGTGCCGGTGAAAGCCGCCGTGGCGGGTATCGCCATGGGCCTGGTGAAAGAAGGCGACAACTTCGTCGTGCTGTCTGACATCCTCGGTGACGAAGACCACCTTGGCGATATGGACTTCAAAGTAGCGGGTTCCCGCGACGGTATCTCTGCGCTGCAGATGGATATCAAAATTGAAGGTATCACCAAAGAAATCATGCAGGTTGCATTGAACCAGGCTAAAGGTGCGCGTCTGCACATCCTGGGCGTGATGGAGCAGGCGATTAACGCGCCGCGCGGCGACATCTCTGAATTCGCACCGCGTATCCACACCATCAAGATCAACCCGGACAAGATCAAAGACGTTATCGGTAAAGGCGGTTCTGTTATCCGTGCCCTGACCGAAGAGACCGGCACCACCATCGAAATCGAAGATGACGGTACCGTGAAGATCGCAGCGACCGACGGCGACAAAGCGCAACATGCTATCCGTCGTATCGAAGAGATCACCGCTGAGATCGAAGTTGGCCGTATCTACAATGGTAAAGTGACCCGTATCGTTGACTTTGGCGCGTTCGTTGCCATCGGCGGCGGTAAAGAAGGTCTGGTTCACATCTCGCAGATCGCCGACAAGCGCGTTGAGAAAGTGACTGACTACCTGCAGATGGGTCAGGAAGTACCGGTTAAGGTTCTGGAAGTTGACCGCCAGGGCCGTGTCCGTCTGAGCATCAAAGAAGCAACTGAACAGACTCCGTCTGCCGCAGCGCCGGAAGTTCCGGCTGCCGAGCAGGGCGAGTAAGGTTGCCGTTAGCCCTCCGCTTTTGCGGAGGGCGTTTTACGGGCAGGACGCCTCGTTTGCAGCCGGGGAACAGGACGTTCATCCAATCGTTGTCTTCGGGAGTGGGAAATGAAGCCTTTTTTGCGCTGGTGTTTCGTGGCGACAGCTCTCACGCTGGCAGGATGCAGTAGCACCGCCTGGCGTAAGGACGCCGTCCTCGCAGTACCATTGCAACCGACTTTACAGCAAGAAGTGATTCTGGCACGTATGGAACAAATTCTTGCCAGTCGGGCTTTATCCGATGACGAACGCGCACAGCTTTTATATGAGCGCGGAGTGTTGTATGATAGTCTCGGTCTGAGGGCATTAGCGCGAAATGATTTTTCACAAGCGCTGGCAATCCGACCCGATATGCCTGAAGTATTCAATTACTTAGGCATTTACTTAACGCAGGCAGGCAATTTTGATGCTGCCTATGAAGCGTTTGATTCTGTACTTGAGCTTGATCCAACTTACAACTACGCGCACTTGAACCGCGGTATCGCCCTGTATTACGGCGGCCGGGCTAAGTTAGCGCAAGATGATCTGCTGGCGTTTTATCAAGACGATCCCAATGATCCTTTCCGTAGCCTGTGGCTTTATATCGCCGAGCGTAAACTCGACGAGAAGCGGGCGCTTGAAGCACTCAGAGAGCGCTTAGACAAGTCGGACAAAGAGCAATGGGGATGGAACATTGTCGAGTTCTACCTTGGCGACATTAGCGAAAAAGAGCTGATGACTCGTCTGAAGGCAGACGCAACGGATAACACCTCGCTCGCTGAGCATCTCAGTGAAACCAACTTCTATTTAGGTAAGTACTACCTAAGTCTGGGGGACAAGGACAGCGCTACGGCACTGTTCAAACTGGCGGTCGCCAACAACGTACATAACTACGTTGAGCACCGATACGCATTGTTGGAATTATCGCTCTTGGGCCAGGAGCAAGATGACCTGGCAGAATCGGACCAGCAATAGCTGACGAACACATCAGCCCATAGTTTTTTGCTTGCCATCACCTTCGCGGGTGAGGGCGTTGTTGTTCGTTAATACACCTACTTTGAGCCGGTTCACACTTTTCAATGAAAATTACCGTAAATTTTCACGATGAGTTATGTAGACTGGCCGCCATTAATTTTGAGGCACACGTACTACATGGCTGAATTCGAAACCACTTTTGCAGATCTGGGCCTGAAGGCTCCTATCCTTGAAGCGCTTACCGATCTGGGTTACGAAAAACCATCTCCGATCCAGGCTGAGTGCATTCCGCATCTGCTGGACGGCCGCGACGTTCTGGGTATGGCCCAGACCGGTAGCGGTAAAACCGCAGCGTTCTCTTTACCGCTGCTGAACAACATCGATCCTGAGCTGAGAGCACCACAGATCCTGGTGCTGGCGCCGACCCGCGAGCTGGCGGTACAGGTTGCTGAAGCAATGACGGAATTCTCTAAACATATGCGCGGCGTAAACGTGGTTGCCCTGTACGGCGGCCAGCGTTATGACGTGCAGCTGCGCGCCCTGCGTCAGGGTCCGCAGATCGTTGTCGGTACCCCGGGTCGTCTGCTGGACCACCTGAAGCGCGGCACCCTGGACCTCTCTAAACTGAGCGGCCTGGTACTGGATGAAGCAGATGAAATGCTGCGCATGGGCTTTATCGAAGACGTAGAAACCATTATGGCGCAGATCCCGGAAGGGCATCAGACCGCGCTGTTCTCCGCCACCATGCCGGAAGCGATCCGTCGCATTACCCGCCGCTTTATGAAAGAGCCGCAGGAAGTGCGTATTCAGTCCAGCGTGACGACTCGTCCGGACATCAGCCAGAGCTACTGGACTGCCTACGGCATGCGTAAAAACGAAGCGCTGGTGCGTTTCCTGGAAGCGGAAGATTTTGATGCGGCGATTATCTTCGTGCGTACCAAAAACGCGACCCTGGAAGTGGCTGAAGCGCTGGAGCGTAACGGCTACAACAGCGCGGCGCTGAACGGCGACATGAACCAGGCGCTGCGTGAGCAGACCCTGGAGCGTCTGAAAGACGGTCGTCTGGATATCCTGATTGCGACTGACGTTGCAGCCCGTGGTCTGGACGTTGAGCGTATCAGCCTGGTGGTGAACTACGACATCCCGATGGATTCCGAGTCTTACGTTCACCGTATCGGCCGTACCGGTCGTGCGGGCCGCGCCGGCCGCGCGCTGCTGTTCGTTGAGAACCGCGAGCGTCGTCTGCTGCGCAACATCGAACGTACGATGAAGCTGACCATTCCGGAAGTTGAACTGCCGAACGCAGAGCTGCTGAGCAAACGTCGTCTGGAAAAATTCGCCGCGAAAGTTCAGCAGCAGCTGGAAAGCAGCGATCTGGACCAGTACCGTGCGCTGCTGGCGAAAATCCAGCCGACGGCGGAAGGCGAAGAGCTGGACGTGGAAACGCTGGCTGCTGCGCTGCTGAAAATGGCCCAGGGCGAACGCTCGCTGATCGTGCCGCCGGATGCGCCGATGCGTCCGCGTCGTGAGTTCCGTGACCGTGACGATCGCTTCGAGCGTCGTGGCGACCGCAACGACCGCGCTCCGCGTGGCGATCGCGAAGATCGTCCGAAGCGTGAGCGTCGTGACGTAGGCGATATGGAACTGTATCGCATTGAAGTGGGTCGCGATGACGGTGTTGAAGTACGTCATATCGTTGGCGCGATCGCTAACGAAGGCGATATCAGCAGCCGTTACATCGGTAACATCAAGCTGTTCGCTTCTCACTCCACCATCGAACTGCCGAAAGGGATGCCGGGCGAAGTGCTGCAGCACTTTACTCGTACCCGCATCCTGAACAAGCCGATGAACATGCAGCTGCTGGGCGATGCGCAGCCGCGCACCGAACGTCGTGGCGGCGGTGAACGTCGTGAAGGCGGTCGTAGCTTCGGCGGTGAGCGTCGTGAAGGCGGTCGTGGCTTCGGTGGCGAGCGTCGTGAAGGTGGTCGTGGTGATGGTCGTCGTTTCAGCGGCGAACGTCGTGAAGGCCGTGCGCCGCGTCGTGACGATGCATCCGCGCCGCGCCGCGATGACTCTGCCGGTCGCCGTCGCTTCGGTGGCGATGCGTAATTAACGCAGCCCGCTAGCGTAAACTAAATAATACAGCCCCGATCGTTATGATTGGGGCTTTTTTTATTTCTTTTGTACTCGTGTACTGGTACAGTGCGTCACACCCATCGTGGGAAAGTATTTTTGACTGGAGATTTCGGTAAATGGCGACACTAACCACTACGGCAACCCGTCCGTCCCTGTTTGGCGGCGTGGTGATCATCGGCGGCACGATTATCGGCGCGGGCATGTTCTCGCTGCCGGTGGTGATGTCCGGCGCGTGGTTTTTCTGGTCGCTGGCGGCGCTGGTCTTTACCTGGTTCTGCATGTTGCACTCCGGTCTGATGATCCTCGAGGCCAACCTTAACTACCGGATCGGCTCCAGCTTCGACACCATTACCAAAGATCTGCTCGGCAAGGGCTGGAACCTGGTCAACGGCGTGTCGATCGCCTTTGTGCTGTATATTCTGACCTACGCCTATATTTCAGCCAGCGGCTCGATACTGCATCATACGTTTAGCGAGATGTCGCTGAACGTACCGGCGCGGGCGGCGGGTTTTGGCTTTGCGCTGCTGGTGGCATTTATCGTCTGGATGAGCACCAAAGCGGTGAGCCGCATGACGGCTATCGTGCTTGGCGCCAAGGTGATCACTTTCTTTCTGACCTTCGGCAGTCTGCTGGGGCACGTCGAGCCGGCGACGCTGTTTAACGTCGCGGAAAAGAACGCCTCCTATGCGCCATACTTGCTGATGACGCTGCCGTTCTGCCTGGCCTCGTTTGGCTACCACGGCAACGTGCCGAGCCTGATGAAATACTACGGAAAAGATCCACGTACCATCATCCGCTGCTTAACCTACGGTACGTTGCTGGCGCTGGGTCTGTACGTGGTCTGGTTGCTGGTGACGATGGGCAATATCCCGCGCCCGCAGTTTATCGACATCGCGCAGAAGGGCGGCAACATTGATGTGCTGGTGCAGGCCCTGAGCGGGGTGCTGAACAGCCGGAGCCTGGATCTGCTGCTGGTGGTGTTCTCTAACTTTGCCGTCGCCAGCTCGTTCCTTGGCGTCACGCTGGGGCTGTTCGACTACCTGGCGGATCTGTTTGGCTTTGACG
This sequence comes from Klebsiella sp. C283, assembly GCF_048822555.1. Classification (NCBI taxonomy): domain Bacteria; kingdom Pseudomonadati; phylum Pseudomonadota; class Gammaproteobacteria; order Enterobacterales; family Enterobacteriaceae; genus Klebsiella; species Klebsiella sp. C283. Next base: position 229,459 of record NZ_JBMEZS010000008.1, on the reverse strand, counting down.
ACAGCGCACTGGGGCGCTTTAAAACTGCGCTGCTGACCTTTATTCCGCCGATGATTGGCGGGTTGGTGAAACCCGATGGCTTCCTCTACGCCATCGGCTATGCCGGCCTGGCGGCGACGATCTGGGCGGCGATTGTACCGGCGCTGCTGGCTCGCGCCTCGCGTAAACGCTTCGGCAGCCCACAGTTCCGCGTATGGGGCGGAACACCGATGATTGTGCTGATCCTGCTTTTTGGCCTGGGCAATGCGGTCGTGCACATTCTGTCGAGCGTTAATCTGCTGCCGGTTTACCAGTAAGAGGCTTACCCGGTGGCGCGACGTCCACCGGGCCTGGATTTTGATTAACCCAACAATTCCTCTTTCACCTGCATCGCTAAATCGAAAGAATGCAGGCGCGCCTGGTGGTCGAAGATCTGGCCATTGACCATGATTTCGTCCGCCTCGGTTTCCCGCAAAATCGACTCCAGGCCGTGGCGGACTTTGGTTTTATCACCCACCAGCGACATGCGCAGCGCCTGCTGCACGCCATACTGCTCGGACGCTGACCACAGCTGATGCATATTTTCCACCGGCGGCGGTAGCTGTCCGGTTTCGCCGCGACGTAGCTTCACAAACGCCTGCTGCATGGAAGTGAAGAGAAACTCCGCATCGCGGTTGCTGTCGGCGGCGATGATATTGATGCACACCATGGCATACGGTTTTTCCAGCCGCGCTGAGGGCGTAAAGTTGCTGCGATACAGGTGCAGGGCCTGGAACAGCATATCCGGCGCGAAGTGCGAAGCGAACGCGAACGGCAGGCCGAGCTGCGCCGCCAGCTGGGCGCTGTAGAGGCTTGAGCCCAGCAGCCACACCGGAATTCGTTCGCCATAGCCGGGAACCGGGCGCACGTGCGGGTTCGGATCGCGGGCGTCAAACCAGTCCACCAGTTCCGCCACATCGCGCGGGAAGTTATCGACGTCGCCGCTCATATGGCGACGCAGGGCGCGCATGGTGGGCTGATCGCTGCCCGGCGCGCGGCCAAGGCCGAGATCGATACGCCCGGGATAGAGGGTATTCAGGGTGCCGAACTGCTCAGCGATCACCAGCGGAGAGTGGTTGGGCAGCATCACGCCACCGGAACCCAAATGCAGGGTGGTGGTATTGGCCGCGAGATAGCCAATTAGTACCGAGGTCGCTGCGCTGGCAATGCCGACCATATTGTGGTGCTCCGCCAGCCAGTAGCGGTAATAGCCGCGCGATTCGGCCAGCCGGGCGAGATCCAGAGAGTGGGTAAAGGCTTCTTTAGCAGAAGATCCTTGCGGGATCGGCGCCAGATCGAGCACCGAGAACGGAACAGATTTGTCAGTCATAAAGGCTCACTTTGCTACAGCATCGTCATCAGATTGAAGGTCTTCTTCCAGCCTGGCGCATCCAGGACGCGCCAGCCAGAAAAGCTGCATCTTTAATAATGCATTAAAATCTGAGCACTGCTGTTAACAAAGTGAGCGGTTTATCAGGCCTGCAGCGCCAGCCCAGGCAGCCGTTTCCAGTAGCCGTTGCAATCGCTGTTGCCGGTGAGCGCCAGCGGCGCAGCGCCGTTTTCATTGGCGCGGAAGGCGTCGAGCATGGCGAAGGTCTCGCTGCCCATCGGCGACAGGCGCACCATATCCACCAGGCCGTGCATGGACGTCAGCTCATTGCCCAGGTTGTAGACATAGCCGCTCATGGTCTGGATACCGTTGAGCACGAACACCTGCTGGTTCTCCTGGGACAGCATGCTGCGCCCGGTTGGGTACTTGATGCAGCAGGTCTCGCACTCATCCTTTGGCCGATCTTCCGAGCGGGCGGTAAAGCAGCGGGCGGAATAAGCCAGCGGCAGATGGCCGTAGCTCAGCACTTCGACTTCAAACTGATTGCGAATACCCAGCTCTTCGCACTGGGTCAGTAAATTAGCCAGCCAGTCGCGGGAAAGCTCCACCGGCATGCACCAGCGCACCATACCTTGCTTAAGCAGCAGACGCAGAGTGACGGCGTTGTAGCAGTTCAGCGCATGCCCGGCGACGAACGGCAGCTTGCGTTCGGCGCAGAGGTTCACCACGCCCAAATCGCTGGCCTCAATCAGGAACTCACCGTTATCGACATAGCGCTTCAGCTCGCCCAGTTCAGAGGAGGCCTGCACCAGCGCGAGGGTAGACAGCACCACCTGCTTGCCGCTGCCGGCCAGCGCTTTCGCCATCTCGATCCAGTCGCCGACTTTGGTGGCGCGGCGTTTGCTGCACACCGCTTCGCCGAGATAAATGGTGTCGGCGCTGCAGTTTGCCGCCTGCTGGTAAAAATCTTCCAGCGTCTCTTTTGGCCAGTAGTAAAGCACCGGCCCTAATGAATATTTCATGTTTCTCACTGCCATTTACGGTGATAGGCGCCAAGGGTGGTTTGTGTCCCTTCGGACATGGAGCCAAGGGTTTCCATCCATGCGGATTGCGGCACGAAATTCTGCGGATCGGCTTTGCAGCGATCGATCGCCTGGCGCCAGACTTTCGCCACCTGGGTGACGTAGGCTGGGCTGCGCTGACGGCCTTCGATTTTCACTGAGGCGATATTGGCGGCCATCAGCTCCGGCAACAGTTCCAGAGTGTTGAGGCTGGTGGGCTCCTCCAGCGCGTGATAGCGCTCGCCATCGACCAGGTAGCGGCCTTTACACAACGTTGGGTAGCCCGCGTTTTCCCCATCCTGATAGCGGTCAATCAGCACCTCATTGAGACGCGATTCCAGCCCCTGCGGGGTTTGCTGCCAGCGAACGAAGCGCGCAGGCGAACAGGCGCCGACGGTGTTGGGCGATTCGCCGGTCAGGTAGGAAGAGAGATAGCAGCGGCCTTCCGCCATGATGCACAGGCTGCCGAAGGCAAAGACTTCCAGCGGCACCGGCGTGGCGCGGGCCAGCTGTTTCACCTGGTGAATAGATAACACCCGCGGCAGTACGACGCGCGCCACGTCGAAGTTGCGATGATAGAAGCGAATGGCCTCTTCATTGGTGGCGGAAGCCTGTACCGACACATGGCGTTCTATATGCGGATAGCGCTCCGCGGCGTACTCCAGCATGGCGATATCGGCCAGAATGAGCGCATCGGCGCCCAGCTGAGCCGCCATATCCACCGCGCGCTGCCAGCGGGCGTAGCCGTCGGGGTGGGCGAAGGTGTTGATGGCGATATGCAGCTTACGACGGTGCTGATGCACAAAGCTGACGGCTTCCTGCAGTTTCTTTTCGGTGAAATTAAGGCCGGCAAAGTGGCGGGCGTTGGTGTCATCTTTCAGCCCGATATAGACGGCATCGGCGCCGTTTTCGATGGCCGCCTTAAGCGCCGGAAGGTTACCGGCTGGGCAGAGCAGCTCCATAATTTTTCCTGAAAAATGCGGCCCGTCAGGGACGCTGAATGGTTAACGAGCAGGGATTTTAGTTAACCTTCTGGTGACAATTTTTGATTTGAGGCAGTTAAAAGTGTATTGGCGGCGCCAATAACTGGCTGCCGTCATCGCGTTTTTGTTGATTTACGCCGCTATGTTGTTTATGTGATATGGCACAATAGCGGCACAATTGCATTCATGGAGTAAAGCTTGTGTTGGATAAACTGCGTTCCCGGCTGGTCCACTTTGGCCCGTCTTTAATGAGCGTGCCGGTTAAGCTGGCGCCTTTTGCCCTCAAGCGCCAGGTGCTGGAGCAGGTGCTTAGCTGGCAGTTTCGCCAGGCGCTGGCGGAGGGTGAGCTGGAGTTTCTCGAGGGGCGCTGGTTAAGTATTCATGTGCGTGACATCGGTCTGCTGTGGTATACCTCGGTAGTCGATGGTCGCCTGGTGGTCAGCCAGCAGGCGGACGCCGACGTCAGCTTCAGCGCCGACGCCAGCGATCTGTTAATGATCGCCGCGCGCAAGCAGGATCCGGATACGCTATTCTTCCAGCGTCGTCTGGTTATTGAAGGCGATACGGAGCTGGGGCTGTATGTAAAAAATTTGATGGACGCCATTGAGCTCGAGCAGATGCCCAAAGCGCTGCGCGTGATGTTGCTGCAACTGGCGGATTTTGTCGAAGCTGGACTGAAGAGCCCGCAGAAACCTGAACAGACATCGGTAGGTGAGGCATGCTGATTCGAGTGGAAATTGGGATTGATGCACCGGGAATCGACGCGCTGCTGCGTCGTGCCTTCGGCCGCGATGCCGAAGCGCAGCTGGTGCACGATCTGCGTGAAGATGGACTGATCACGCTGGGGGTAGTGGCGACGGATGATGAAGGCCAGGTGATCGGCTACGTTGCCTTCAGCCCGGTTGCGGTGGAAGGTGAAGAGCTACAATGGGTCGGCCTGGCGCCGCTGGCGGTGGATGAACGCTACCGTGGACAGGGCATTGGCCGGCAGCTGGTCTATGAAGGGCTGGATTCGCTGAATGAGTTTGGCTATGCCGCGGTGGTGACGCTGGGCGACCCGGAGTTATACCGTCGCTTTGGTTTTGAACCGGCCGCGCGCTTCGATCTCCGCTGCCGCTGGCCGGACAGCGCGGAGGCGTTCCAGGTGCATCGCCTGGCGGATGACGCCCTCGAAGGTGTCCACGGCCAGGTCGAATACAGCGACCACTTTAATCGTTTTTGAGCCTTGCCAGCAGGGTTTCAACGGTATCCTCTCCGGCAACGAGGCGCTCTTTTTCGCGCTTCGTTAGCTGCTTAATGCGGTATTCCAGCCGCAAAGCAAGTGAGTGTTCACCAACTTCATGACTAAAGGCCAGTCGCAGGTCGCCTTTGCCGCGCAACGCCTTCGCGCCTTTCCCTGCCTGATGCTGGCGAAAGCGGCGCGGCACATCGGTGGTGATGCCGGTATAGAGGCGATTATCCGCGGTTCGAATGAGATACAGAAACCAGCACACGGTCACAAAGTCACTATGGTAAGGTTTATGCACCATAGCATAACGGAGAAGAAAGATGGATACGCTTGCCGCCATTGGCCGCTGGCTGAGTAAACAGCACGTCGTCACCTGGTGCGTCTCCCGTGACGACGAGCTGTGGTGTGCGAATGCATTTTACGTCTATGACCCGGATACCGTGGCCTTTTATCTGCTCAGCGAGGAGCACACCCGCCACGGCCAGATGACCGGCGAGCGGGCGAAGGTGGCCGGGACGGTCAACGGTCAGCCCAAGACCGTGGCCCTGATCCGCGGCGTGCAGTTTCAGGGCGAGATCCGTCGTCTGCGCGGCGACGAAGAGGCGCGAATGCGCCAGCGCTACGTCAAGCGCTTCCCGGTGGCCCGCATGCTGTCGGCGCCGGTCTGGGAGATTCGTCCGGACGAAATCAAGTTTACCGACAACACGCTGGGGTTCGGGAAAAAGCTACACTGGCGGCGCGATGCCGGCGCCGAGCAGGCGTAGCGCTTCGCGATTGAAGGCCGGCAGATCGTCCGGCGTTCTGCTGGTCACCAGCTGTTCGTTATCGACCACCACCTCCTGGTCGTAAAACTCGCCCCCGGCGTTTTTCACATCCACCACGATCGGTTTTACCGCCGTGAGCTTGCGCCCGCGGATCACATCGGCGCTGATCAGCAGCTGCGGGCCGTGGCAGATGGCGAAGACCGGCTTCCCGCCGTTGACAAAATCGCGCGTAAAGGTGACAAAGCGTTCATCCCCGCGCAGCTGGTCCGGGGAATAGCCCCCTGGCAGCAACAAGGCATCAAATTCACCCGGTGTGACGTCATCAATGGCCCGATCGATGGCGACCTCTGCTTCTCCCTGTTTACCCTTCACCGTCTTGCCAGCCTGCTTTTCGATCGTCACGACCTGATGCCCGGCGAGCTTAAACGCCTCGGCGGGAGAGGTAAATTCAGAATCTTCAAAGTCGTCGGTAATGAGCACGGCTATCTTTTTACTCATGCTTCCTCCGCTGTCTGGATGGTCAATGAGGTAATTCCATGATGATGGTGGATACTTACCTTGTAAGGTATTAAGCCTGGAACATGAGCGCGAAAGTGCAAGGCAGAGAATTCCGTAAAGGAGAATCAATGAGTCAGGTATTATTGACCGGCGCGACCGGGTTAGTTGGCGGTCACTTACTCCGGCTGCTGCAAAATGAGCCCCGCATCAGCACCATCGCCGCCCCGACGCGTCGCCCACTGGCGCCGGCGGAAGGCGTGTTTAATCCGTACGATCCGCAGCTGACCGATGCCCTGGCGCAGGTGGTCGACCCGGTCGACATTGTCTTCTGCTGTCTGGGAACGACGCGCCGGGAAGCGGGAAGTAAAGAGGCCTTTGTCCATGCCGACTTTACGCTGGTTGTTGATACGGCGCTGACCGGCAAACGGCTAGGCGCTCAGCATATGCTGGTGGTCAGCGCGATGGGCGCTAACGCCCACTCGCCATTTTTCTACAATCGGGTGAAGGGGGAAATGGAGGCGGCGCTGATCGAGCAGGGATGGCCGCGGCTGACTATTGCCCGGCCGTCGATGCTGTCAGGCGAGCGGGAAAAAAAACGGGCCAATGAGACCTTCCTCGAACCGCTGTTCCGACTCTTACCGGGGAACTGGAAATCCATTGCGGCCCGCGACGTGGCGATTGCCCTGCTGGAGGAGGCGCTGTCGCCCACTCACGAAGGGGTGCAAATTCTTTCATCGTCCGAGCTGCGGGAGCGCGCCGCGCGGCAGGCGGAATAGCGGTTTGCAAACGCAGGCTTCCGGCGTAGTATTCACGGCTTCAATTCATATCCACATTTCTTGCTGGGGAATGCTATGGCTGGTCAGTCTTCATCTCAGGCGGCGTCACCATTTCAATGGTGGAAACCCGCGCTTTTCTTTCTCGTCGTGATTGTCGGCCTGTGGTTCGTCAAATGGCAGCCGTACTACGGGAAAGCCTTCACCGCGGCGGAAACCCACAGTATCGGTAAATCCATTCTCGCCCAGGCCGACGCTAATCCGTTAAAGGCGGCGTGGGACTACGCGATGGTTTACTTCCTTGCCGTCTGGAAAGCGGCGGTGCTCGGCGTGCTGCTCGGGTCGCTGATTCAGGTGCTGATCCCGCGCGACTGGCTGCTGCGCACCCTGGGGCAATCGCGTTTTCAGGGGACGCTGCTGGGGGCGATTTTCTCGCTGCCAGGCATGATGTGCACCTGCTGCGCCGCGCCGGTCGCGGCCGGGATGCGCAAACAGCAGGTGTCGATGGGCGGGGCGCTGGCGTTCTGGATGGGCAATCCGCTGCTCAACCCGGCGACATTGGTGTTTATGGGCTTTGTTCTGGGCTGGCAGTTTGCGCTGGTTCGCCTGGTGGCGGGCCTGGCGACGGTGCTGATTGTCGCAACGCTGGTGCAGAAATGGGTAAAAGAGGCGGCGACGCAGCCTGCCGTGGTGCCTGAAGCGCAACCGGAAGCGGCCCAGGGCGGTTTCTTTAGCCGCTGGCTACGGGCGCTGTGGACGTTGTTCTGGAACACCATCCCGGTTTATATCCTCGCGGTACTGGTGCTGGGGGCGGCGCGTGTCTGGCTGTTCCCGCACGCCGATGGCGTGGTGGATAATACCTTGTTCTGGGTCATCGCGATGGCGATCGCCGGCTGCCTGTTTGTGATCCCTACCGCGGCGGAAATTCCGATTGTCCAGACGATGATGCTGGCAGGGATGGGCGTCGCGCCGGCGCTGGCGCTGCTGATTACGTTGCCGGCGGTGAGCGTGCCGTCGTTGATTATGCTGCGCAAAGCCTTCCCGGCCAAAGCGCTGTGGCTGACCGGCGGGCTGGTGGCGCTGTGCGGCGCGATTGTCGGTGCGCTGGCGCTGGTGTAGTGTGCTGTAAACGTACGGATAGCCGGATGGTGTGCCGGGCGGCGCTACGCCTAACTCGGCACATAACGAAAAGGGGACTGCAGCCCGGCTAAGCGTAGCGCCAGCCGGGAAACTGCAGCTTTATTTGATGTAGGTAAAGGCGGTGGTCACCCGGGACACGCCGCTCACCCGGCTGGCGATATCCGCCGCCGCGCGGCCTTCTCGGTCGGTCACCAGCCCCATCAGGAAGACTTCGCTGTTTTCCGTGGTCACCTTCACGTTCGAGGATTTGACCTGATCGGTGCCCAGCAGCTGCGAACGCACCTTGGTTGTAATCCAGGTATCAGAAGAGGCGGTGCCTAAACCAATCGGCTGGCCCTGGCGCACTTCGTTAAACACTTCCGTGGTTCCTTCCACGCCCATGGCGATTTGCTTGGCGCGGGCTGAGAGGTCCGGCGTCGGCGACTGACCGGTCAGCAGGACTTTGCCCTGATAAGCGGTAACGTTGATGCGGGCCTGTTTCTTAATCTGTTCATCTTTCGACAAGGCGCTATTGACGCGCAGTTCCAGGGTGCTGTCATCGACCTGGGTTCCCACCGTACGCGGGTCCGTTGCGGCTTTAGTGCCGACTGCTGCCGTTCCGACTACCGCGGCGGCAACGCAGCCCTGCAGCAGTAGTGCAGAAAGCAGGATGGCGAGGGGCGAGAGAGCCTTCATGTGTTCTCCTTAATCGTCCTGGTGTGGAAAAAGAGTGTTATCTATCAAATCGCACAGACAGTTGACGGTCAGCATATGCATCTCCTGGATACGCGCGCTGCGGTGTGAGGGGATGCGAATTTCGACATCCTGCTGACCTAACAGGCCCGCCAGCTCACCGCCGTCATAGCCGGTCAACGCGACGATGGTCATGTCGCGGGTCACGGCGGCTTCCACTGCCTTGACGATGTCCCGGCTGTTACCGCGCGTGGAGATTGCCAGCAGCACATCGCCGGCATGTCCCAGGGCGCGCACCTGCTTGGCGTAAATCTCATCATGCAGGCGATCGTTAGCGATGGCAGTTAAGACCACATTATCGGTGTTTAGTGCAATGGCGGGTAAACCAGGGCGTTCCGTTTCAAAACGATTAATCATGCTGGCAGCAAAATGCTGTGCGTTGGCGGCGGAAGTGCCATTACCACAACAGAGGATTTTGTTGCCGTTGAGCAGGGACTGCACGAGCGTCATCGCCGCCCGGGAGATGGCGTCCGGGAGTGCTTCTGCTGCGGCAATTTGGGTTTGAATGCTTTCGGTAAAGCAGGCTTTGATTCTGTCGAGCACGGGATCCCTTACTTCTGGTATTACGCTATTCGCCAAAGGCGTTTTTTAGCCATTGGATGTCGTTTCCGGTGAAGGCTACCACATCGAAACGGCAATCCACAGTCTCAAAGCTCCCATTCTGTCGGCAGAGCCACAAACGGGCGGCTTTAAGGAGGCGTTGCTGTTTTTGCGGGGTGACGCTGGCCGCCGCGTCACCGTACAGGGCGCTGCGGCGGTAGCGCACCTCGACAAAGACGGTGACGGCGCCGTCGCGCATGATGAGGTCAATTTCGCCGCCACGCTCGCGGGCGTTGGCGGCGATAAAACGCAGGCCCTGGCCTTCCAGCCAGCGGCGAGCACGGTTTTCCCATGCATCGCCGGTCTGTTTGCTTAGCTGGCCGGGACGATTTGTCCCTGCTGGTACTTGAGCCATGACAGTTTCCTGTTAATCACGCAGTCCTGAGTCGCCGTCAGATCGCCGGTATTCCCGTTCAGTTCGAAGCCCGGCGTCTGGCGCATTTGCGTGAAGTGGTTTGCCAGCGACCAGGCGTCAGCGCCCATCGCATAAAGACGCGCCAGCGAGTAGTCATTGCGCACCGCAGACAGCGCCTGCTGCAACAGCGCCGGGTTGCTGCCAGCCAGCATCGGGATTTCGCTATACTGCAGGCCTTCCATCTCCAGACGGAAATCCGGACCTGCGGTGCCCTGCGCGCTGCGCGAGCTGGCGTACAGGGTGACATTGCTCTGGCTGCCGTTGCGCATCGCGATCATGGGTTTGATATAGCCAATCTGTTCCGGGGTGGCGAGGATGTAGGCCGCGTCGACGCTGCCGCCGCTGCTAACCGGCATCTCATCCGCACTGCCGAGGACGCTGTTCTGCGCTGATGGCAGGGTGGAGACCGGGGTGCCGCTCAGCGCAATGCCCCCTCCGCCGTTAACGCCGGCGCGCAGCTCCGCCGTGGAGCCAAAACGCTGCTGCAGGACGCTGGCGCCGCCCAGTTTCAGCCACTCGTCGGCAAACGCGCTGACCACACGATCGCCCAGCGCGCCGCGCGGAACCAGCAGCAACGGCGTCTGTTTGCCCTGTTGATGGATATGTCGGGCGGCGTCACGCGCTTCGTCTTCCGGCGACAGCGCGAAATAGCAGATATTAGCGCGGCCTTCGACCTTCTCCGGCTGGTTGAGCGCCAGCACGTTGAGCGGCGTATTGCTCTTGATAACATCTTCGACGTTCTCTTTCAGCAGCGGTCCGACGACGAGGGTGGCGCCGTCCTGCTGAGCCTGAGCAAGCAGCTGGCCGATCGGCTGGCTGGTGGTATCGTAAATTTTCAGTTCTGCAGAGGGGTTGGCGGCGGTGGCGACCACTGGCTGCGGCTGTGCGGCCGGGGCAGTGACCGGCTGGGTGGCCGGAGAGGCGGTGGTCTGCGGCGCGGCGACCGCTGCCGGGGCCTGAGCGGCCGGCTCCGCGGCTGGCGTTGCCTGGGTTTGCGCCGGGGCCTGCACCGGTTCAGCGCGACTTCCGGTAGCCGTAAGATCGCTAATTTCCGCCTGCGACGGGCTTACCACGTCATCATTACCGGACGCGTTCGCCGCCTGGGCGACCTGAGCGGGAACCGCGCTGCCCGTCACCGACGGCGCGCCGTTTTTGGCGGCTTCGAAGCCCTGCTGGATGGTACGGCCGAAGATCGACGCCTGGCCGTTCAGCGGCAGGAAAAGCGCAATCTTGTTGATGGAGGCGGGCTTATAGTTTTGCATGTTCACCAGCGCCGTCGGCAGCATTTTGGCGCCCGGGTTTTGCGGGTAGCGCGTCTGCCAGTCTTTGACGCCGGCTTTCAGCAGCGTGGGATCGTTGCGGTTGTCAAACCACATCCGCTGCAGATCCAGCCAGCCCTGGAGGGTATTTTCATCGGCATTGATCACCAGCGCATTGGCCTGATCCTGGGTCATCGCGGTCAGCGCTTGCCAGGTCGCGTCAATATTTTGCTGGCGCTGTTTGGCATCGCTCAGCAGCGGCTGCTGGGCGATTAAGGCGCGCAGCAGCGTAACCGATGGTTTACCCTGGCTGGCATCGATTTGCGCCTGCCAGTAGCGCGCCTGCTGAGGCTGCTCCAGGCTTGCCGGGTCAAGCTTAGCCAACAGCGTACGGGCCCCCTGATAGTCGTTCTGCGCCAGCTTCACTTCTATCGCCAGCAGTGACTGTTCACGGGCCTGGGTGCTGTCCAGGTTCGACGGCAGCTGGTTAAACAGGTCGATGGCCTGCTGCTTCTTTCCTTCCTGCAGCAGTGCACGAATGGCGAGTAATTGCCAGTTGGTCTTGCTATCATTCGTGCTTTGCTGCATCTGCTGCAAGTAGAAACTGGAGTTGGCCTGCGACGTACCCTGCATAAACGCCGTACTTTGATCCTGCGTGTGGGTGCCGCAGCCAGCAAAAAGAAGAGTAGCCAGCAATACGGGCAGACAGCGCGCGGGCTTAGAACGAAGAAATGTTGACGGTACCATAAGTGTCCAGTGATATTTTTTTGGCTCAATGCTCAATATTAAATCGGCAATACGGACGAGACAATGAAACAACACGAATCAGCGGATAATTCTCAGGGGCAGCTCTATATTGTGCCCACTCCGATAGGAAATCTGTCTGATATCACGCAGCGCGCACTGGAAGTGTTGCAAGCCGTTGATTTAATTGCTGCGGAGGATACCCGCCACACCGGTTTGCTGCTGCAGCATTTTGCGATTAACGCCCGCTTGTTTGCGCTTCATGACCATAACGAGCAGCAAAAGGCGGAAACACTTCTCGCTAAACTGAAAGAAGGGCAAAACATCGCGCTGGTCTCCGATGCCGGCACGCCGCTGATTAACGACCCAGGCTACCATCTGGTGCGCACCTGTCGTGAAGCGAATATTCGCGTCGTACCGCTGCCGGGACCCTGCGCGGCCATCGCCGCCCTCAGCGCCGCCGGTTTGCCCTCCGATCGTTTCTGCTATGAAGGCTTCCTGCCGGCGAAATCGAAAGGCCGTCGCGATACCCTGAAAGCGCTGGAAGAAGAGCCGCGTACCCTCATCTTCTACGAGTCGACCCACCGGCTGGTGGAGAGTCTGGAAGATATCTGCGCGGTACTGGGAGAATCCCGCTACGTGGTGCTGGCCCGCGAGCTAACCAAAACCTGGGAATCGATCCACGGGGCGCCGATTGGCGAGCTGGTGGCGTGGGTCAGGGAAGACGAAAACCGGCGCAAAGGCGAGATGGTGCTGATCGTCGAAGGCTTTAAGGCGCAGGAAGAGGCGCTGCCGGCGGCGGCGCTGCGTACCCTGGCGCTGCTGCAGGCGGAGTTGCCGCTGAAGAAAGCCGCTGCGCTGGCCGCGGAGATCCACGGTGTGAAGAAGAATGCGCTGTATAAGTATGCCCTGGAGCAGCAGGGGGAGTGATCCTGTAAAACCAGTGAAAGCCTGGCAAGCCGCCCTTGAGATTGTGAAGGGCGGCTTGAGCGTCATCCGACATGTCGGAAGAAATGTCGGAAGAAATGTCGGAAGAAAAGTGCAGCCCGCCTTCCTTGCCGCACAGCACCCCTAACCAACCAGCCCGGATAAATCCGGGCTTAACGTGGTTAAACCCTTACGCTCTCGATCAGGTCACCGGCGCCGGGTTAAACACCGCCAGCTGGTTATGCAGACCCCATTGATCGGAGAAGGTTTTCTTGCGTCCGCTGGCGACGTCGAGAATGAATTCGAACAGCTTCAGCCCCACATCCTCAATCGTCTCTTCGCCGGTGGCGATGGTGCCGGCGTTAATGTCCATTAAGTCATACCAGCGGTTAGCCAGCTCGGTACGGGTCGCCATTTTTATCACCGGTACCGCCATCAGTCCGTAAGGCGTGCCGCGGCCGGTGGTGAATACCTGCACCGTGATGCCAGAGGCCACCTGCTGGGTGCCGCAGACAAAATCGCTGGCGGGGGTGGCAGCGTAAATCAGGCCGCGTTTGGTCGGGCGCTGCCCAGGGGAAAGCACCTCAACGATGGCGCTTTTGCCTGATTTGGCAATCGACCCCAGCGCTTTTTCCACCACGTTGGCCAGGCCGCCTTTCTTGTTGCCGGGGGAGGGGTTGGCGCTGCGGTCGGTTTTGCCCATGTCGAGATAGTTATCGTACCAGGCCATCTCTTCCAGCAGGCGTTGACCCACCTCTTCGTTGATTGCCCGCGGGGTCAGCAGATGGATAGCGTCGCGGACTTCGGTCACCTCTGAGAACATCACCGTCGCGCCGCAGCGCACCAGCAGATCGGAGGCGTAACCCACCGCCGGGTTGGCGGTCACGCCGGAGAAAGCGTCGCTGCCGCCGCACTGCATACCCACCACCAGCTCAGAGGCCGGGCAGGTTTCCCGCTGACGCTGGTTGAGTTTCGTCAGATGGCGCTCGGCGACCTGCAGAATGTCATCGACCATCGATTTAAAGCCCACGTGCTTTTCATCCTGCAGGCTGACGATGCTGGCGCTGTCCACCGGGATGCTTTTGACATCTTCGGTCCCCTGCAGCAGGCGTTCGGGCTGCAGCTTTTCACAGCCAAGGCCAATGACCATCACTTCGCCGCCGAAGTTCGGGTTAAGGGCGATATTGTGGATGGTGCGAATCGGCACCACCGCCGCTGGCGCATTAATCGCTACGCCGCAGCCATAGAGGTGATTCAGACCCACCACGCCGTCGACGTTGGGATAGTTCGGCAGCAGGTCGCGTTCAATGAGTTTCACCACGTAATCGACCACGCCCGCAACGCAGTGCACGCTGGTGGTGATACCCAGCAGATTTTTGGTGCCCACGCTGCCGTCGGCATTGCGGTAGCCTTCGAAGGTGTAGCCTTCCAGCGGCGGTAGCGGGGCGGGCACTTTGGTGGCCAGCGGCAGGGTGTTCAACGGCGGGGCGGTAGGCAACTCCACTAACGACTCGTCAATCCAGCTTCCCTGGGGGATGTCGCGCACCGCGAAGCCAATCACTTCTCCGTAACGGATAATTTCACCGCGGGCAGGGATATCCGCCAGGGCGACTTTATGCCCCTGTGGGATGTGCTCGATGAGCGTCAGGCCGTCCGGGAAACGCGTTCCGGCGGTCAATCCCCGATCGTTGACAATAATCGCCACATTATCTGTTGGGTCAACTTTTATATAAAACGCGGTCGGCGATGGTTGTCGAATTGAAATATCGGCCATTGTCCAGTTATCTCCAAACAGGTGCTAAAAATATAATTAAATGGTCATTCTGGCGCGGTAGAGCAGAATAATGAAATAAAGAATGTCAGGTGTGTCGGCATGAAGATGTGATCTGAATCACTCCTTGTCACCATGGATGCGTGCGGTGGGCGGGCAATCGTAAGAAGTGTGGATTAGCGCCCATGGCTTAAGGCTATCGCCCAATTTAAGCTTTAAAAAATGTGTTTATATTGTGTTTATGCATAGTGTCTGGCGAGTTGGCGCTGACTATACTGAGTCGTGTTTTTGTGACGTCCGATATCTGCATGGTTGGCCTTTGAATCGCGGGTTAATAATTTAGCCGTGACCTAATGAATAATAAAAAATGGTTAATTTGCGATGGGCTTACATTTTCCGGACTCAAGGTCAGGGAATAAAAAAGGACACCCATTCGCCGGTTTACTCTGCGGATAATATTTGGGGTCAGGCGATACGCTTTTCCAGCCTAATGGGGCTCTCTCGCCGGGCTGGTGATATAACGAATGAATTGCAGAAGTTAGCAACGGTTAACGCAAGGTAAAAATCATGGATAACGCAATTTTCCCGAATAAATTTAAGGCCGCGCTGGCGGCTCATCAGGTGCAGATTGGCTGCTGGTGCGCGCTGGCCAATCCGATTAGCACCGAGGTGTTGGGTCTGGCGGGTTTCGACTGGCTGGTACTGGACGCGGAACACGCGCCGAACGACGTCACCACGCTTATCCCGCAGCTTATGGCGCTGAAAGGCAGTTCCAGCGCTCAGGTGGTTCGCGTGCCGACCAACGAGCCCATCATTATTAAGCGCATGCTGGATATCGGCTTCTATAACTTCCTGGTGCCGTTTGTCGAGACAGCTGAACAGGCGGCGCAGGCGGTGGCTTCTACCCGCTATCCGCCGGAAGGGATCCGCGGGGTTTCCGTTTCCCATCGCGGCAATATGTTCGGCACCGTGCCGGACTACTTCGCCCAGTCCAATAAGAACATTTCCGTTCTGGTACAGATTGAGAGCCAGATCGGGGTGGACAACGTCGAGGCGATTGCCGCGACCGAAGGTGTCGACGGCCTGTTCGTCGGCCCGAGCGACCTGGCCGCCGCGCTAGGTCATCTGGGCAATGCCGCCCATCCTGAGGTGCAGCGCGCCATCCAGCATATCTTCGCCAGCGCGAAGAAGCACGGTAAGCCAAGCGGCATTCTGGCGCCGGTGGAGGCCGATGCGCGGCGCTACCTGGAGTCGGGCGCCACTTTTGTCGCCGTCGGCAGCGATCTGGGCGTCTTCCGTTCCGCAACCCAAAAACTTGCTGATGCCTTTAAAAAATAGTCACCAGGATGAAGAGAGAGAACAATATGACAATCAAAGTGGGTTTTATCGGTCTTGGCATTATGGGCAAGCCGATGAGCAAAAATTTGCTGAAGGCGGGTTACTCGCTGGTGGTGTCTGACCGTAACCCGGAAGCGATTGCCGACGTGATTGCCGCGGGCGCAGAGACCGCGACCACGCCGAAGGCGATTGCCGAGCAGTGCGACGTGATCATCACCATGCTGCCGAACTCGCCGCATGTCAAAGAGGTGGCGCTGGGGGAGAACGGCATTATTGAAGGCGCGAAACCGGGCACCGTGGTGATCGACATGAGCTCTATTGCGCCGCTGGCCAGCCGGGAAATCAGCGAAGCGCTGAAGGCTAAAGGCATTGATATGCTGGACGCGCCAGTAAGCGGCGGCGAACCAAAAGCGATCGACGGCACCCTGTCGGTAATGGTCGGCGGCGACAAGGCGATCTTCGACAAATATTACGAGCTGATGAAAGCGATGGCTGGCTCCGTGGTGCATACCGGCGACATCGGCGCGGGCAATGTGACCAAACTGGCCAATCAGGTGATTGTCGCCCTGAACATCGCGGCCATGTCCGAAGCGCTGACCCTGGCCACCAAAGCCGGCGTCAATCCGGATCTGGTTTATCAGGCGATCCGCGGTGGTCTGGCGGGGAGTACCGTGCTGGATGCCAAAGCGCCGATGGTGATGGATCGTAACTTCAAGCCGGGCTTCCGGATCGATCTGCATATTAAAGATCTGGCCAATGCGCTGGATACCTCCCACGGCGTGGGCGCTCAGCTGCCGCTGACGGCGGCGGTAATGGAGATGATGCAGGCGCTGCGTGCGGACGGTCTGGGCACCGCTGACCATAGCGCGCTGGCTTGTTACTACGAAAAGCTGGCGAAAGTGGAAGTGACTCGCTAACAAGAAGAGCTCTGCGCGGCCCGGTGGTTATGCCTGGCGCAACAGTATCAGACTGCCACGGCGGGGCGAGCCTGGACGCGGTATCGGCGTCGTCTTCCGCGTGTTTACCTCGGTTGCGACGCAGTAAGCGGCGTTTCGCGCGCGTTGGACAATATTTCTCGTGCGTCGCGCAATAGCGCTGCCGCCCTGCAGGCCGGGATGACGACAGAGGGATGACAACGGGCGGTAAACCCACTATACTGCGCGCCGAAGCTGACCAGACAGTCGCCGCTTCGTCGTCGTCCTCTTTCGGGGGGAGACGGGCGGAGGGGAGGAAAGTCCGGGCTCCATAGGGCAAGGTGCCAGGTAACGCCTGGGGGGTGTCACAGCCCACGACCAGTGCAACAGAGAGCAAACCGCCGATGGCCCGCGCAAGCGGGATCAGGTAAGGGTGAAAGGGTGCGGTAAGAGCGCACCGCGCGGCTGGTAACAGTCCGTGGCACGGTAAACTCCACCCGGAGCAAGGCCAAATAGGGGTTCATAAGGTACGGCCCGTACTGAACCCGGGTAGGCTGCTTGAGCCAGTGAGCGATTGCTGGCCTAGATGAATGACTGTCCACGACAGAACCCGGCTTATCGGTCAGTTTCACCTCTTTATGTCAAAACCCCGCTTCGGCGGGGTTTTTGCTATCTGAATCCGTGACGCGGATGAATGACTGTCCACGACGCTATACCCAAAGAAAGCGGCTTATCGGTCAGTTTCACCGCTTTATGTCAAAACCCCGCTTTGGCGGGGTTTTTGCTATCTGAATCTGTGACGCGGATGAATGACTGTCCACGACGCTATACCCAAAAGACAGCGGCTTATCGGTCAGTTTCACCGCTTTATGTCAAAACCCCGCTCCGGCGGGGTTTTTGCTATCTGAATCCGTGACGCGGATGAATGACTGTCCACGACGCTATACCCAAAAGAAAGCGGCTTATCGGTCAGCTTCACCGCTTTATGTCAAAACCCCGCTTCGGCGGGGTTTTGCTATCTGAATCTGTGACGCGGATGAATGACTGTCCACGACGCTATACTCAAAAGAAAGCGGCTTATCGGTCAGCTTCACCGCTTTATGTCAAAACCTGCTTCGGCGGGGTTTTTGCTATCTGAATACCGGCAACAGGATGAATGACTGTCCACGACGCTATACCCAAAAGAAAGCGGCTTATCGGTCAGCTTCACCGCTTTACGCAAAAACCCGCTCCGGCGGGGTTTTTGCTATCTGAATACCGGCAACAGGATGAATGACTGTCCACGACGCTATACCCAAAAGAAAGCGGCTTATCGGTGAGTTTCAACTATCTCTATAAAACCTCTCGACGAAGGTGTTTATTTTTAATTTCAGTCGGTTGTAAATCAGGTTTGTAGAATATCCACTTTTAAACAGTTTTTTGGCTGCTTTAAACACCGGATTCGTTAATACTGTCACGCTACGATGTTTTATTGTCTATCCGTTAGTCTCCATTCCCTGATTTGCAGCGGTCATCATTCAGCTTAATGGATAGCAGGTTTATAGGTTATCCAGACAGGAGTGATAGACGTGAAAAATGTAGTATTATTCCCGCAGCTCAAATCGGCAATAGCCTGGCTTATCGGTCATGGTGAAACAATTATGCAGTTTGCCTGGAATATCGTGGCAGCGCTGATTATTCTTTTTGTCGGGCGAATGCTTGCAAAAGTCCTCGCTAAAGCCTTCGAGAAAATTCTCTTACGACGCAACGTCGATGCGACAATCGTTCATTTCTTTGCTGCGCTCGTTCGTTATATTACGATGGCTTTTGCGATAATCGCCGCATTAGGTCGGGTAGGGATTGAGACGTCTTCCATCATCGCGGTTATTGGCGCGGCAGGGCTGGCAATTGGTCTGGCGCTGCAAGGCTCGCTTTCTAACTTTGCCGCTGGTGTTCTGTTGGTCACTTTACGTCCTTTTCGGGCCGGCAATTTTGTGCAGGTCGGCGCGATTTCTGGTATGGTGCAGTCCGTACATGTTTTTTCAACAACGCTACTAACCGTTGATAATAAAGAAGTTATTATTCCAAATGGTAAAGTCATCGCCGACAGTATTGTGAATTATTCCTGCCATCCTTTTCGGCGAATCGATCTGACCCTCGGCGTGGCCAGCGAGACTAAAATTGTGCAGGTTAAGCAGGTCATTCAGGCTATCATTGATAGTGAAAAGCGAATCGATCAATCTCGTGGTACTACGGTTCGTCTGCTTGAAATGATGCCGGGCACACTTAACTTCACTGTTCGTGTCTGGGTGAAAAATAGCGAATATTGGGAGACTTATTTTGATTTTCTTGAGGCGATTAAAGAAGCGCTCGATGAACATCAGATCACCCTCGCCGCGCAACGGATGGATATTAATTTAACCTCCTCGTCGTTATCGGACCTAAAAAAATAAACAATGCGGATGTTTAGCTTATAGATCATTTGATCTATGAATGTATTCAACCCCTTTTACAATTATGTTCATGCTTTTTTACACATCGCCGTTATTGTTCAGGGAATAATAGTGCGTCTTATCATGACGCACTTATACAGGATAATAAAATGACAAAAGTATCACGAGCTATATTATTGACCGCCGCCGTTGCAGGCTTTTCGCTGGCGGCGCAGGCCGCGGAAGAGACTGCGCCAGCACCCGCTAAGGACCCTATCGTCCAGCACTTAAAACTGACTTCCGATCAGGTGAGCAAAATTAACAGTCTGCATCAGCAAATGGAAAAAAACGTTGAGCAGATTTCACAGCAAGACATTAAAGATGGCGCGCTGATTAACGTGATTGATTCCGGTAAATGGAATGAGAAAGCGGTGAAGGATCAGCTGGCGGCATTCAGTAAAATTGATCAACAGGTACGTTATTATCGCGTGAAGTACTATTTTGATGTGAATCAGGTACTGACGCCGGAGCAGCGCACCCAGGTGAAAAAAGATCTTGCCGACGCGCTGAGTGAATAATGCCATCAGCCCCTTTCGGGGCCGGTATTAGCGGCAGGCCACCAACGATAGCCGAATAATCCATGCTGCAGCTTCAGGCGAGACTTTCTTCATCCCGCAGGCGAATCTCCGCCTCGGCGACGATGGCCTCCAGTTCGCTAAGCATCTCATCATAACCAAAGCTGACGACGCCGACGGTTTCCGGCGGCGTCGGGGCTAGCGGCGTCGGAGACGCCTTTTTTCTGTTTTTCTTCTTACTCACTGACAGACTCCATCCCTTCCGTTGTTACACCGGTAAATCTATCAGCAAAGCGCGCAGCGGCGTATCGGCGACGAGGGTAATGTTAGCTTCGTCACGAATAAATGCCCCATCACCACAGGTGAGAGCCTGTTTGGGTTGTTCCTGCGCGACGGCATGGACAGTGCCGTGGATCGACTGCAGGTAGGCGCGCGGGCCATGCAATTGCACGTTGATCTGCTCACCTTTTTCCAGCGCGATGTGATAGACCCAGGCCTGCTGGCGAAGCTGGAGGCTATTATTCCCCCCATCCGGTGAGGCCAGCAGCTGTAGCGGCGCGTTGGCGACCTCGATTTTCTGCTGCAGCGGGTTTTCCCGCTGCGGGCAGGCATCGAGCCATAGCTGCATTCGCGTTAACGACTGCTCTTTGCTCAGATTGTGCTCGCTATAGCTCACGCCAGGCTGAGTGGCGATAATCAACGCGTCGCCGGCCCTGGCCTGCAGGTGATTGCCGTCGCTGTCGCGATACTCCGCTTCGCCTTCCAGAATCAGGTTCAGGATATCGACCTTGGGATACGTTCTGGCCTGGAACGAGGCCCCGGGGGCCAGCACTTCCTGATTGAGAACGCGTAAGGACGCGAAGCCCAGTAATTTGGGGTCGAAGTAGTGGCCAAAGGAGAAGGTGTAGCGGGCCTGCAGCCAGCCGAAGTCTGCTTGTCCGCATTGTTTGGCTGTTCGGGTAGTAATCATGTTCTTGACCTCTCTTTACACTAAATCAATGGTAAAGGTATGGACGCTGTATTGTTAGCCAGATATTCTGCCCGGTATGTTCAAATTTCCTGAATGAGAAAGCGATGGCTAAAGAGAGAGCATTAACGCTGGAAGCGTTACGCGTGATGGATGCGATCGATCGTCGCGGGAGCTTCGCTGCCGCGGCTGATGAGCTGGGACGCGTGCCTTCCGCCCTGAGCTACACCATGCAAAAACTGGAGGAAGAGCTGGACGTGGTGCTGTTTGACCGCTCGGGTCATCGCACAAAGTTCACCAACGTCGGGCGTATGCTGCTGGAGCGCGGTCGCGTGCTGCTCGAGGCGGCGGACAAGCTCACCACCGATGCCGAAGCCCTGTCTCGCGGCTGGGAAACTCACCTGACGATCGTCACCGAAGCGCTGGTGCCCACGCCGGATCTGTTTCCGCTGATTGAGAAACTGGCGACCAAGTCCAACACCCAGCTGTCGATTATCACCGAGGTGCTGGCCGGCGCTTGGGAGCGGCTGGAGCAGGGGCGGGCGGATATCGTTGTCGCGCCGGATATGCATTTTCGTTCTTCCTCGGAGATTAATTCGCGCAAACTCTATTCGGTGCTCAGCGTGTACGTCGCGGCGCCGGACCACCCGATCCACCAGGAGCCTGAACCGCTCTCCGAGGTCACCCGCGTGAAATACCGTGGCGTCGCGGTGGCGGATACCGCGCGCGAGCGGCCCGTTCTCACCGTTCAGCTGCTGGATAAACAGCCGCGCTTAACGGTGAGCACCATTGAAGATAAGCGTCAGGCGCTGCTGGCCGGATTAGGCGTGGCGACCATGCCCTATCCGCTGGTGGAGAAGGATATTGCTGAAGGACGCTTGCGGGTGGTCAGTCCGGAATATACCAATGAAATTGACATTATCATGGCCTGGCGACGGGACAGCATGGGCGAAGCGAAGTCCTGGTGCCTGCGTGAGATCCCTAAGCTGTTTGCCGGCAGATAGTCGAGGACGCTCCTCCCGCTAGCGGGAGGAGCAGGAAGATCAGTAGGAAAAGGGTTTTGGATCGGGCCCGAATCGGTTGTTGCCTTCCGTTCCGCGCTGGCAGTTAAAGATCAGGATCACCAGCCAGCCGATGACCGGGATCAACAGCAGCAGCAGCCACCATGCCGAACGGTCGGTGTCGTGCAGACGCCGAAACTGCACCGCCCACCACGGTAAAAAGACCAGTATGCCATAGATGGTCGTCAGAATGCCTTCGCCGCCCGCCCGCTGCCAGCCCAGCATTTTATCGATGATGCTCAATACGCCGGTCAGGATGAGGTTGACCAGAATAAACATCCAGTACTCTTTGCGCCGCGCACGGCCGCCAAATCCTATATAGTTTTTTAATACCTTGAGATACCAGTCCATTTCTACGCCTCAATTAACCGTCAATCACTTGTTTTTTAAGCGATCGCAATAAGAATAGACGTGAATGAATGGTGGGTAAATATCTGTTTTCTGAATTATTGGGCGCCATCACTGGCGCCCGACGGATCAACGGAAGCGCTGGTCGCGACCGTGTGGTTCGCTGAGATCCTGCTGCGGCCCAATGGAGATGATGCCGGTAGGGTTAATGGTTTTATGGCTGCGGTAATAGTGGTGACGAATATGCGGAAAGCTCACCGTCTCCGCGATACCCGGCATCTGGTAGATGTCGCGCAGGAAACCGTAGAGATTGAGATAATCGCTGATGCGTCGTTTGTCGCATTTAAAATGGGTCACATACACCGGGTCGAAGCGTACCAGCGTCGTCCACAGGCGAATATCCGCTTCCGTCAGCTGATTGCCCGTCAGGTAACGATGCTGACCGAGGATCTGCTCCAGCCGCTCCAGCGAGGTAAACACCGCATCCACCGCTTCGTCGTAAGCCTGCTGACTGGTGGCAAAGCCGGCTTTATACACGCCGTTATTGACGTTGTCATAGATCCAGCCGTTCAGTTCATCGATTTTTTCCCGCAGCGCCGGCGGGTAGTAATCCCCGGCTCTGGCGCCCAGGCCATCGAAGGCGGTATTAAACATACGGATGATTTCTGCCGACTCATTGCTGACGATGGTCTGCTGTTTTTTATCCCATAGTACCGGGACGGTGACGCGACCGGTGTAGTGCGGGTCGGCGTGCAGATACAGCTGATAGAGAAAATCGTGCTGATAAAGGGTGTCACCGGTGGCTTCCGGGAAGCTGTCGTCAAAAGTCCAGCCGTTTTCCAGCATCAGCGGATTGACCACGGAGACAGGGAGAAAAGGCTCCAGTCCTTTCAGCTTACGCATAATTAACGTGCGATGCGCCCACGGGCAGGCGAGAGAGACGTACAGATGATAGCGATCTTTTTCCGCCGCAAATCCCCCTTCACCACTCGGTCCGGCCGCGCCATCGGCGGTGAGCCAGTTACGGAAGGCGGAAACGGAACGCTTAAAACGCCCACCGGTGGATTTTGTGTCATACCAGGTATCCTGCCAGACGCCGTCGACTAATTGTCCCATCTTTATTCCTCCTTCAGACTTCAGATAGCAAAAGCGAGGAGTGGTCTCCTCGCTTTTTCATTCATTCATTCATTCATTCAGTATAGTGCGCTTACCATTTCTTATTCAGTACACGGTCGATACTGAAGGCGCCCGGTCCGGTAATGGCCAGCAGCAGGTAACCGCCAGCGATGGTCAGGTTTTTCATGAACATCAGGGAGTTCACGCCTTCCGCAAAGTTGCTGTGGAACAGGAACGCGGTCAACAGCGTAAAGCCTGCGGTGAACAGCGCGGTGGTCCGGGTCAGGAAACCGAACAGAATCGCCAGTCCGCCGCCGAATTCAAGGAGAATGGTCAGCGGCAGCAGCGCACCCGGTACGCCCATGGCTTCCATATACTGCTGGGTTCCCGCATAACCGGTGATTTTGCCCCATCCTGCAGTGATAAACAGAATCGGCATCAGAATGCGCGCTACCAGTACACCAACATCTTCTAATTTTTTCATTTCTTACTCCAGAAAACCCAAAGGGCGGCGGTTTTGTTTTTTAGCGCAATCCCGCGTAGTTACGCGGGGTTGCTGTCGATGGAGAGGATAGTAGCGAGGCGGAGAGGGAATTGTTAGCAAGGAAAACTGTAGATCTAGTTCAAAGTTTCTGAGTAATCGGTAAGAGGGGGCGAAAAATGCCACAACGCGATAGGTCACGACCGGCGCTGGTAAAGGCCTGGCCGGGCGGAATGGCATGGGATCAGAGGGCTGGCTGACCGCGGATGGCGGCCAGGGGGCAAGTTTTTACGCACGGCGTTGCGTATCGAGCGAGGAAGTGGCAGAGCGGGGCGCCGGGAAAAGCGCCCGCGCTCCGGGCGGCTAACGAACTGCCGACTGGCGCAGGATCCCGCGGACCAGCCGCCAGGTACTCCATAAACCCAGTCCGCGTTTGGTCCAGCGCATTAAAAAATGCGGGTGTCGGACGGACCACACGGCCATCAGACCGCTGCCCACCATCAGCCACGAACGTAAACTAAGCAGCGTATGCCAGCCGCGGTCTAAGGGCGCAGTCGCTTCCAGCCAGTGGCGGCGACAGGCGCTCAGCTCCAGCCGTTGCTGCTGGATCTGGCGCAGCAGCTGCGCCTTTTGCCGTTCACGCTCCTGTCGGCCATTCATGGTTTATCTTCCTCCAGAAGGGCACGGTCGTTCTCCAGCTCTCTTCGCGTCAGGCGCAGCAGCGTGGAGCGTCGCGCCTTACGTAAGGTAAGGACACCGACAATCGCGGCGGCGAGAAGCAGCACGACGGTGGTGGCGATCATGACGTGCAGGCGGTACTGAGCGTCAACGGCCCAGATAACCAGCACCAGCAGACTCATGAGGCCAAACGCGGCAAACAGCAGCGTCAGTCCGGTCATGATCAGCAGCTGGAAGAGGTTGGCTTTCTCCTCCTCCAGCTCCACGACGACCAGGCGCAGCCGTGTTTCCACCATTTCGACCAGCAGCGTAACGATACGCTGGCCAATGGAGAAGACGCGCTGACCCGGCCCCTGCGTGTGTTGAGTATTCGCCATAATCAGCGACGCGACAGCAGGACACCCAGCACCAGCCCGACGGCGGCGCCAATCCCGACCCCTGTCCACGGATTTTCGCGAACATAATCATCCGCTCGCGCGGCGGTCTCACGAGTTTGACGCAGAATCGCTTCGCTGGTCTCACCCAGACGGGCGCGGCTCTCTTTCAGCGCGCTCTCGGCTTTACTGCGCAGTTTACCCATCTCTTCTTTCGACTTGTCCGCCGAGGAATTCAGTACTTCCTCCAGGGTGTCCGCCAGCGTTTTCAGTTCTGCACGAAGGTCGTCAGTCACATTCTCTTTAGCCATGTCGTTCTCCTGTAGCGTGGTCCGTATTGCGAAAGTTAATAGTGATTAGTAATCCCGAGACTCCAGCGTTTTCAACTCCTGTTGCGCTTCATTGAGTTTATGCTGGCGTTTGTTGATTTTGTCCGCATCGCCTTTCTTCCGGGCTTCCTGCAGATCGCGCTGACGTTCAGCGATCTCTTCCCGCTGTTTGGCAATTTTTTGCTGATGATCGGCTTTGAGTTTACTGTCGCTGCAGTTCTCCCGTACCTGGCGTAGCGCGGTATTTAGCCCATCAATGCGACTTTGATTGTGATGCTTTTCGGCATAGCTGATCTCTCGTTGAATATCCTGCTCTTTTTCCTGGCAGGGAGAGGCGGCTATGGCGCTGGCGCTAAGTGAAGACAGGGCCAGAAGCAGAGCGATGCGGTGTTTCATGGATAGTACCTTCCATTGTCTTAGGGGATACCCGGAGGATAAACCCGTTCCCGTTGGTAAACGTGAATGCGTTGATTCACGCAGGTTTAAGCATAGTAACAAATGCGGGAAACCACCAGACTGCGTTGAAAACGCAGTCTGACGGCCGTTTACCCGAGCCGATGCGGCGCGTCGCGCAGGCGGGATAACCAGGCGGTAGGCGAGTTATCGTCTTCCAGCAAGGCGATAATATAACCATGAGGCAGAGCGCGGCCGAGAACCTCTTTCGCCGCCGCGCCCTGGGCGGTGGAATCAAACTTAATCAGCAGGCCATCCTTTTGCGGCGTAATGCTCTTGAAGCGGATACCGTTGGCGTCGAGGTGATGCCAGACGGAGAAACCATCCGGCATACTGACGCCCTGGCCAACCGGACGGATCGCCAGCGTGGCCTCTTGCTGCTGCACCGCCAGCCATAGCCAGAACAGCGCGCAGAGCAGAAGAGAGCCACCCAGCAGCCAGCTGAGCTGGCGCAGGGAAGGGCGTTTTATGACCATCATTAGCCCCGGCTTCTGTATTTTTTCTTCCACAGCACCACCAGCGAGCCGACCAGTCCGAAGACCAACAGCGCAACCGGCAGGAGCATCAGGCAGGACATCAGCTGATCTTCATACTTAAGGAATACCGGGGTTTTGCCCAGCAGATAGCCCAGCGAGGTCAGGATGAGCACCCACAGCAGGCCGCTCATCCAGTTAAAGAACTGAAAGCGGGCGTTATTGAGGCCGGAAAGCCCGGCGATGGTCGGCAGCAGCGTGCGCACGAAGGCGATGAAGCGGCCGATCAGCAGCGCGGAGAGCCCATGTTTATGAAACAGGTGATGCGCGCGCTGATGATAGTGAGAGGGCAGATGCGACAGCCAGTTTTGCACGATCCGCGTATTGCCCAGCCAACGCCCCTGGATGTAGCTCAGCCAGCAGCCGAGGCTGGCGGCGGCGGTGAGCAGCAGCAATGTTTCCGGAAAGCCCATCGCCCCTTTGGCGATCAGCACGCCCACGAGCACAAGCAGGCTGTCCCCCGGCAAAAACGCGGCAGGCAGTAACCCGTTCTCAAGGAACAAAATCATAAACAAGACAAAATACAGCATGCCAATCATGGAGGGATTCGCGAGCGTTTCGTAATCCTGAGCCCACAAGGCATTCAATAACTGGGTTAATAGTTCCATTCACGATTCCTGGTACATCGGTTAACGGCACGTCTGAGCGCGCGGCATGTAGGGCGACAAGATTTTTATGAGATTATGGTCGCTGCTTCGGCGCTCTGAACGCTTCCCTGTATAAAATTGAAGTAAGTCGATACCTACTCCCAGAACGGCAAAATGCATCTAATTGTAACAAATCACCTGACTTTCCGTCAGAGAAATTGCAAGGTGTTGCTCGTTGATTTTGCTGATTGCGGCGATGGGAGGCGAGAGGATTTACACAGGCTGACACTATATATGTTTTGCTTACCCCAGCCTGCATGGGGAACAGGCGCGCAGGGGCCGCGCGCCGGGGGGATAAAGGCTTATTTCGCGCCGTTGGCCGCTGTATCGAGATGAACCACCGGGTTTTCGGCAAATAAGTAGCGATCTGCATTAAATTCAAAGTCGTCGCTGGTTTCGTTAAACAGCATTTGCTTGGTATTTTCCAGATGCTGCCACATTGCCAGTTTGGCGGCGTTCGGATCTTTACGCAGCAGAGCCTTCAGGATCTGATCGTGGTCGTCGCACCAGTTATCGACGGTGCGCAGGTCGATATGCTCATGCAGCTTTTTCCAGTACGGGTTATGCACGCGCTGGGTCCACATTTTTTCCACGATCGCCGCCAGGGCGCTATTCTGCGTGGCCAGCGCCACCTGGACGTGAAACTGCAGATCCCATTCGGAGTCGCGGAAACACTTCTCGTTGCGCGCTTTCTCCTGAATCTCCATCAGCTTCATGATGTCCTGCTTGGTCACCTGAGTGGCCGCGAATTCGGCGATATTGCTTTCAATAAGCTGCCGCGCCTGCAGTAGCTCAAAGGGGCCATAGTTGGCGAACTCCAGGCTTTCATCGGCCACCTGCTGGTATTTCGGATGGTTGGAGATGACGTGAATGCCCGACCCTTTACGGACTTCGACATAGCCTTCCACTTCCAGCATGATGATGGCTTCACGAACCACGGTGCGGCTAACGTTTTTTTCATCGGCGATAAAGCGCTCGGCGGGCAGCTTATCCCCTACAAGGTAGACACCTTGTTCGATGCGCATCTTCAGCTCAGCGGCAAGTTGCTGATAAAGACGGCGTGGTTCAATGATTTCCATATTCGCTCCCGCAAGATGGCGACAATATTCGATTTGTTATACCACTTTTACGCGATTTCCACCACTGGCAGGGATGAAAAAGCCGCCTGAGAAGGCGGCTTGGCAGGCGATCACCTCAGTATAAGCGTCTCTAACTCTGGGTGGCCGGTTTGCGGCTGCTAAGCGGCGTCGTGTCATCGTCAGCCGGTTTGTTTTTCAGCACCGTCCAGATGACCAGCGCGCCCAGCAGGTCAAAGACCGCCAGTACCGCAAACAGCGGGCTGAAACCGATGGTGTCTGCCAGCGCGCCGACGACCAGGGCGAACATGGTGCTCGCCAGCCAGGCGGCCATCCCGGTCAGACCGTTGGCGGTAGCGACTTCGTTACGGCCAAAGACGTCGGAAGAGAGGGTAATCAGCGCCCCGGACAGCGCCTGGTGAGCAAACCCGCCGATGCACAGCAGGGCAATCGCCACGTACGGGCTGGTGAACAGGCCGATCATCCCCGGGCCAATCATCAGCAGGGCGCCCATGGTGACCACCATTTTACGCGACACGATCAGGTTAACGCCGAACCAGCGCTGGAACAGCGGCGGCAGGTATCCACCGACGATGCAGCCGAGGTCGGCGAACAGCATCGGCATCCAGGCAAACATCGCGATCTCTTTCAGGTTAAAGCCGTAAACCTTAAACATGAACAGCGGGATCCAGGCGTTAAAGGTCCCCCAGGCCGGCTCGGCGAGGAAGCGCGGCAGGGCGATACCCCAGAACTGACGGTTGCGCAGGATCTCCCACGGCGACATTTTCTTCGCATTATTGGTCTGGTGTTGAGACTCCTGGCCGCCAATGATGTAGTCGCGTTCTTCGTCAGATAATTTCTTCTGGTCGCGCGGGTGTTTGTAGAAGATCAGCCAGGCGATGGCCCAGGCGAAGCTCAGAACCCCGGAGATAATGAACGCCATCTGCCAGCTGTGCATGACGATCGCCCACACCACCAGCGGCGGCGCGATCATGGCGCCGATAGAGGAACCTACGTTGAAGTAGCCCACCGCGATAGAGCGCTCTTTTGCCGGGAACCATTCGGAGCTGGCTTTCAGCCCGGCGGGGATCATCGCCGCTTCCGCCGCGCCCACCGCGCCGCGGGCCAGCGCCAGTCCGCCCCAGCTGCCGGCGAGGGCGGTCGAGCCGCAGAATATCGCCCAGGCGATAGCGAAGAAGGCATAGCCGACTTTAGTCCCCAGAATATCAAGGACATAACCTGCGACAGGCTGCATGACGGTATAGGCAGCGGAATAGGCTGCAATGATATAGGAGTACTGTTGGGTCGAGATGTGTAACTCTTCCATCAGCGTCGGCGCGGCCGCCGCCACGGTGTTACGGGTCAGGTAGCCCAGCACGGTGCCCAGCGTCACCAGTGCGATCATGTACCAACGTAACCCTTTAATTTTACGCATGTAAACCTCATCGTCTGTAATTTCTCCGCACCAGGTGCGGCCTCTCCTGACGGCGATACGCGGTCGGGAAAGCGAAACGGAGGGTTCAGGAGGGCGGTCCCCTCTGGCCCGAACCTTACCATCAGTTGTTATGTAAAAAGTCGGTATCCATTCCGTATAAGCCGATGCCATAAACACCGGTAAAGCATTCCGTCGGTTTATATGTTGCGACGGCAGAAAGATAACTTGTCATACAACTTTAAAAGTTGAGTGCTGTCACAAAAGCGGGAAAGTTAGTGTGGTCTTTATGATTGGAGAAGAAAGCCAGATACGGCGCGCTCTGGCGAGATGTTTGCCGCGCGCAGGCGGTTTTTTTATCAGCGTTTATTGATCTAACTCACGAAAAACAGTTCGGTCTGTGGAAATTGGTGTGATAACTTTGTCAGCATTGTAGTCAATCATCTGAAAGGCTCCCGCTCCGGAGCGAAGAGGACACACGAATGACACCGTTTATGACCGAAGATTTTCTACTCGATAGCGAATTTGCCCGCCGCCTGTACCACGATTACGCCAAAGATCAGCCTATTTTCGACTACCATTGCCACCTTCCGCCGCAGCAGGTTGCCGAAAATTACCGTTTCAAAAATCTGTATGACATCTGGCTGAAAGGCGATCACTATAAATGGCGCGCAATGCGCACCAACGGCGTGCCGGAGCGTCTGTGTACCGGTGATGCCTCCGATCGCGAGAAATTTGACGCCTGGGCAGCCACCGTGCCTCACACGATTGGCAACCCGTTATACCACTGGACCCATTTAGAGCTGCGTCGCCCATTTGGTATTACAGGTAAGCTGCTGTCGCCTTCCACCGCCGATGAGATCTGGGACCAGTGCAATGCGTTACTGGCGCAGGACGCCTTCTCCGCCCGCGGGATCATGAAGCAGATGAATGTGAAGATGGTCGGCACCACCGACGATCCGATTGATTCCCTGGAACACCATGCGGTTGTCGCCAAAGACACTTCATTTGATATCAAGGTGTTGCCGAGCTGGCGCCCGGATAAAGCGTTCAACATCGAGCAGGCGACCTTCAATGACTATATGGCTAAGCTGGGTGAAGTGTCCGACACCGATATTCGCCGTTTTGCGGACCTGCAAAGCGCGCTGACCAAACGTCTGGACCACTTTGCCGCTCACGGTTGCAAAGTCTCCGACCACGCCCTGGACGTGGTGCTGTTTGCGGAAGCGACTGACGCCGAGCTGGACGCCATTCTGGCGCGTCGCCTGGCTGGCGAAACCCTCAGCGAACGCGAAGTGGCGCAGTTCAAAACCGCGGTGCTGGTGTTCCTCGGCGCAGAGTATGCCCGTCGCGGCTGGGTGCAGCAGTACCACATCGGCGCGCTGCGCAATAACAACCTGCGTCAGTTCAAACTGTTAGGCCCGGACGTTGGCTTTGACTCGATCAACGATCGCCCGATGGCTGAAGAGCTGTCTAAGCTGCTGAGCAAGCAGAACGAAGAGAACCTGCTGCCGAAAACCATTCTCTACTGCCTGAACCCGCGCGATAACGAAGTGCTGGGCACCATGATCGGTAACTTCCAGGGCGAAGGGATGCCGGGCAAGATGCAGTTCGGCTCCGGCTGGTGGTTCAACGATCAGAAAGACGGCATGGAGCGGCAGATGACCCAGCTGGCGCAGCTCGGCCTGCTGAGCCGCTTTGTCGGAATGCTGACCGACAGCCGCAGCTTCCTCTCCTACACCCGCCACGAATACTTCCGTCGTATTCTGTGCCAGATGATCGGCCGTTGGGTGGCCGCCGGCGAAGCGCCTGCGGATATCGCGCTGCTGGGCGAGATGGTGAAAAACATTTGCTTTAACAATGCGCGTGACTATTTCGCCATTGAACTGAACTAAGACCAGAGGTCGGTTGATATGCAATACATCAAAATCCATTCGCAGGATAACGTCGCGGTCGCGCTGGCGGATATGACGGCCGGTAGCGTGGTGACGATCGACAATGACCCGGTCACCCTCGGTCAGGATATCGTTCGCGGACACAAGTTTGCACTGCGCGCTATCGCGAAAGGGGAAAACGTCGTTAAGTATGGGTTGCCGATTGGCCATGCGCTGGCGGATATCGCGCCGGGCGAGCATGTCCATGCGCACAATACGCGCACCAATCTCAGCGACCTTGACGCGTATCGCTATCAACCGGAGCAGGTTGCCCAACCGCCGCAGCCAGCGGATCGCGAAGTGCAGATTTATCGTCGCGCCAATGGCGACGTCGGGGTGCGCAATGAGCTATGGATCCTGCCGACCGTCGGCTGCGTCAACGCCATGGCCCGCCAGATGCAGAACCGTTTTCTGAAAGAGGCGAACGGCGCCGAGGATATCGATGGGGTGCATCTCTTCAGCCATACCTACGGTTGCTCACAGCTCGGGGACGACCACATCAATACCCGCACCATGCTGCAGAATATGGTCCGCCATCCGAACGCCGGAGCGGTGCTGGTGGTGGGCCTTGGCTGTGAAAACAACCAGGTGGATGCTTTTCGCGAAACGCTGGGCGAGTATGATCCGCAGCGCGTGCACTTTATGGTTTGTCAGCATCAGGACGATGAAGTGGAGGTGGGTGTGGCGCATCTCCACCAGCTGTATGACGTGATGCGTCAGGATAAACGTCAGCCGGGCAAGCTGAGCGAGCTGAAGTTTGGCCTCGAGTGCGGTGGGTCGGACGGCCTGTCCGGCATCACCGCTAACCCGATGCTGGGGCGCTTCTCAGACTATGTGATCGCCAACGGCGGCACCACCGTGCTGACCGAAGTGCCGGAGATGTTCGGCGCCGAACAGCTGCTGATGAGCCACTGCCGCGACGAAGCGACCTTCGACAAGCTGGTGACCATGGTCAATGACTTTAAGCAGTACTTTATCGCTCACGACCAGCCTATTTACGAAAACCCTTCGCCGGGCAACAAGGCCGGGGGGATCACCACCCTCGAAGATAAGTCGCTGGGCTGTACCCAGAAAGCGGGCTCCAGCCAGGTGGTGGATGTCCTGCGCTACGGCGAGCGTCTGAAGGTACATGGTCTGAACTTGCTGAGCGCGCCGGGCAATGATGCCGTCGCCACCAGCGCGCTGGCCGGCGCCGGCTGCCATATGGTGCTGTTCAGCACCGGCCGCGGCACGCCGTACGGCGGCTTTGTGCCGACGGTAAAAATCGCCACCAACAGCGAGCTGGCGGCAAAGAAAAAGCACTGGATCGACTTCGATGCCGGACAGCTGATCCACGGCAAAGCGATGCCGCAGCTGCTGGAGGAGTTCGTGGACACCATTGTGGCTTTCGCCAACGGCAAACCGACCTGTAATGAGCGGAATGACTTCCGCGAGCTGGCCATCTTTAAAAGCGGTGTTACCCTGTAAAGGCGTATACATATTGGCGCCCGGGCGGCGTTGATCGCGCATTGGCCTGATAGCGCAGCGTCATCGGGTAAGCAACAGCGGCGTTTCAGCCTGTGAAGCGCCGTTTGTTTTTTTCTCTCAGGGAGCTTTCATGACCGCATATTGGCTGGCCCAGGGGGTCGGCGTCATCGCCTTTCTTATCGGCATTACCACCTTTATCAACCGCGACGAACGTCGCTTCAGGCTTCAGCTGGCGGTCTATAGCGGCGTTATCGGCGTCCATTTCTTCCTGATGGGCGCCGCGCCTGCCGGGATGAGCGCCGGGCTTAATGCGCTCCGCACGGTCATTTCCCTGCGCACCCGCAGCCTGTGGGTGATGACGATCTTTATCCTTCTGACGCTGATCCTCGGCCTTGGCAAGCTGCAGCATGCTATGGAGCTGCTGCCGATTATTGGCACTGTCGCCAGCACCTGGGCGCTGTTTCGCTGTAAAGGGCTGACCGTCCGCTGCGTGATGTGGTGCTCCACCGCCTGCTGGGTGACGCATAACCTGTGGCTGGGTTCCATCGGCGGGACGCTGATTGAAGGCAGCTTCCTGATCGTCAACGGCCTGAATATTATTCGCTTCCGCCGGATGCAAAAGCGGGTTATCGATCCGTTCAGGGTTGAAAACGCGGTGCAGGAAGAGAGCCCCTCCGCGCGGTAGCGGAGGGGAAAGGCATTAGCTACGCAGGGCGTTTTTCGCCAGCTGGTCGTCTTCCGCCATGCAGGCGGCGGCGGTAAACAGGGCGTCGGTTGAGGAGTTCAGCGCGGTTTCGCAAGAATCCTGCAGCACCCCGATAATAAAGCCGACGGCAACCACCTGCATCGCCACATCGTTCGGAATACCAAACATATTACAGGCCAGCGGGATCAGCAGCAGCGAACCGCCCGCCACGCCGGAGGCGCCGCAGGCGCACAGCGAAGCGACCACGCTCAGCAACAGCGCCGTAGGCAGATCCACCGGAATATTCAGCGTATGGACCGCCGCCAGCGTCAGCACGGTGATCGTGATTGCCGCGCCCGCCATATTGATGGTTGCCCCCAGCGGAATGGAGACCGAATAGGTATCGCGATCCAGGTTCAGTTTCTCACACAGCGCCATATTCACAGGAATATTAGCGGCGGAGCTGCGGGTGAAAAACGCGTAGACGCCGCTTTCGCGCAGGCAGGTCAGCACCAGCGGATAGGGGTTGCGGCGGAGCTTCCAGAACACCAGCAGCGGATTAATCACCAGCGCCACCAGCAGCATACAGCCCACCAGCACCAGCAGCAGCTGGGCGTAACCCCACAGGGTTTCAAAACCGGTGGTCGCCAGGGTGGAAGAGACCAGACCGAAGATCCCCAGCGGCGCAAAGCGGATCACCACTTTAACGATAAAGGTCACCGCGTGGGAGACATCGTTGATCAGGTTTTTAGTGGTGTCGTTACCGTGACGCAGGGCGAAGCCAAGGCCCACCGCCCACACCAGAATACCGATATAGTTGGCGTTCAGCAGGGCGTCGATCGGGTTGGACACCATGCTCATTAGCAGGCCGCGCAGCACCTCAACAATCCCCGACGGCGGCGTGATGCTGTCGGCGGCGGTGGTTAAGTGCAGGGTCGAGGGAAAGACAAAACTGAACAACACCGCGGTCAGCGCCGCGCTGAAGGTGCCCAGCAGATAGAGAAACAGAATGGGGCGGATACTGGTTTTTTGTCCGTGCTGATGGTTGGCGATCGAGGCCATGACGAGCATCAATACCAGCACCGGCGCTACCGCCTTTAACGCGCCGACGAACAGGGTCCCCAGCAGGCCGACGGCGATAGCCGCAGGCTTAGAGACCAGCGCCAGCAGCACGCCAAGTACCAGGCCGACTAAAATTTGTTTCACCAGGCTGCCTTGTGCCAGGCGGGAAAGCCACCCTGATGAGGGAGTGCGTGTGGTCATAATTCATTCCTTCCAGTGATGTAGCAAGCCATCCCAGCCACGTATTATTTGTTACGTTTATGTCAGGATGTAAGTATATGTTTGCATAGTCGAGTATACGGAAAGAATGACGGGCGGGAAGCGCAAAATACTGTGATTTTAATCTGGATCTTATTTTTTAACTATGTAGCAACATAATTGTGACATGAGCAGGCATTATCGTTACGAGAAGATCTGCTATAGCCGATTACCGCGCCGCCAGCGGGGGCCGACGGCGCGCCAGGCAGGTTACTCAGGCAGTTTGCGCTGCTTGTCGTGCTGCTTGTTGACCCAGGCGTTAATCAACAGCGTGACGGTCAGGATACCACCCACGACCCCCAGCGAGATGGCGACCGGGATATGGTAGAAATCGACAATCAGCATCTTCACGCCAATAAACACTAGGATCACCGACAGGCCATATTTGAGCATCGAGAAGCGCTCAGCGACCCCCGCCAGCAGGAAGTACATGGCGCGCAGGCCGAGAATGGCAAACAGGTTCGAGGTCAGCACGATAAACGGGTCGGTGGTGACCGCGAAGATCGCCGGGATACTGTCGACGGCGAATATCACATCGCTCAGCTCGACCAGAATCAACACCAGCAGCAGCGGCGTGGCGAACAGCACCCCGTTTTTACGGGTGAAGAAGCGCTCGCTCTCGATTTTATCGGTCATTCGCAGATGGCTGCGGATCCAGCGCACCAGCGGTTTGTCGCCGATGCCGGAATCGTCCTCTTTCGCGAGCGCCATCTTCACGCCGGTAAACAGCAGGAAGGCGCCGAAGACGTACAGCAGCCAGTCGAACTGGGAGATAAGCCAGCTGCCGGCGAAGATCATAATGGTGCGCAGAACAATCGCCCCGAGGACGCCATACACCAGCACCCGGCGCTGCAGAGCAGGCGGCACGGCGAAGTAGCTGAACAGCATCAGCCAGACGAAGACGTTATCGACCGCCAGCGCTTTTTCAATCAGATAGCCGGTGAGGAAGGCCAGGGCCTGCGGATCGGCGACGGCGCGGCCCTGGGTTTGCACCAGATACCACCAGAACGCGGCGTTGAACAACAGAGAAAGTGTGACCCAGAGGATAGACCAGCCAGCGGCCTGCTTCATGGTCATGCTATGCGAACCGCGTCGTCCCTGAAGCAGCAGGTCGATCGCCAACATGATCGCGACGACGACAGCGAATCCACCCCATAGCAACGGCGTGCCGACAGTATTCATTTGATATTCCTTACATAAAAACAAAAACGGCTGACGTCGGAAGACGGCAGCCGCTGCGCTTTTATGCATAGACCTCGCCTTCCGGCAAGGTCTCACTTACAACAACCAAAGTTCATCGCGATGGGCTTTGGTAATTGCCCGGCGACCGGATGCGGTGTTACACGCATCGTAATGACGATCGGCCGGCAAGGAAGTTACTCCCCTTTGCTCGTAACAAAATATGTCACGGGGCGGTTTTCGTCAATGGCGGCCAGACGGGCCTTTACACTCTTTTACGCCAGCGGCTGCGTATCGGCCGGGAAGATCACCCCGGTCTGGCGACGAATTTCGCTCGACAGTTTCGCCGTGATACGGCTCACTGCCAGGCCCGGATGGTCGACATCCTCTGTTTCCACCAGCCGCGCGAAGGTCTCCGCCTCGTACAGCATAGTATTGATATGCTGCGGCTGCGTCAGGTCCTGGGCTTTGCCGCCGCGCGGCACAAACGCCAGCTTCTGGCACTCGGAGATTTTTTCGATCACTAACACCCCGTCTTCGCCCTGAATTTCACTGGGGATCGCCGAGTCGCTCACCTTGGAATGATGCAGCGTCACGTCGAAGTCGCCGTAGCTCAGTACCACGGTGCCTTGGGCGTCCACGCCGCTGTCCAGCAGGCTGGCGGTGGCATGAACGGCCCGCGGTTCGCCCCACAGCGCCACAGCGGACGCCAGGCAATAGAAGCCGATATCCATAATCGAACCGTTGGAGAACGCCGGATTAAAGGTGTTGGGGTTTTCGCCGTCGAGGTAGCGCTGGTAGCGCGAAGAGTACTGGCAGTAGTTAATGAAGGCTTTACGCAGTTTACCCACTTTGCCGAGGGTTTCCTTCAGCAGCAGAAAGTTGGGCAGGCTGGCGGTTTTGAAGGCTTCAAACAGCACCACGTTGTTGGCTTTCGCCACCGCGATGGCCGCCTCGACCTCCTGCAGATTCGACGCCAGCGGTTTTTCGCAAATGACGTGCTTTTTGTGGCTCAGGAA
Source organism: Klebsiella sp. C283 (assembly GCF_048822555.1). NCBI lineage: Bacteria > Pseudomonadati > Pseudomonadota > Gammaproteobacteria > Enterobacterales > Enterobacteriaceae > Klebsiella > Klebsiella sp. C283. The sequence goes on along the minus strand of NZ_JBMEZS010000008.1, from coordinate 192,879 downwards.
CAGCCGCGTCTGCGGGAAGTGCAGGGAGTTCGGGCTGGCGATATATACCGCGTCAATGGCGTCGCTTTGCGCCAGCGACTCCAGCGAGGTAAACAGATGCTCGACCGGATAGTCATTGGCGAAGGCTTGCGCCTGTTCGAGGCTGCGGGAGTAGATGGCGGTAAGTTTATATTTGCCGGTTTCATGGGCGGCATCGACAAACTGCTTAGTGATCCAGTTTGTGCCAACAACTGCGAAACGTATCATAAACGGTGACGAACTCCATTAAAGGGAACCTGTCGTCACTCTATCATGCCCCCATGACAAAACCAGTGCGTGACTACGCAGAACGATTTAACGAAAGGTGCGTCAGCCACAGGCGGGTGTCGAACTCCAGCTGATGGTACTGCGGCTCCATATGGCAGCACAGCTGGTAGAAGGCTTTGTTGTGCTCCTTCTCTTTCAGATGCGCCAGTTCATGGACCACGATCATCCGCAAAAAGTCCTCCGGCGCGTCGCGAAATACCGTCGCCACGCGGATCTCCGCTTTGGCTTTCAGCTTGCCGCCCTGAACGCGGGAAATGGCGGTATGCAGGCCGAGCGCATTGTTCAGCACGTGGATCTTACTGTCATACATCACTTTGTTGATCGGCGCCGCGCCGCGCAGAAAGCGGTTTTTCAAATCCTGGGTGTACTGATATAGCGCTTTATCGCTGTTAACGTCGTGCCCTTGCGGATAGCGCTTTTGCAGCACCTCTCCAAGGCGGTTTTGCTCGATTAACGTGGTCACCTGCGCCAGCAGCGATTCAGGATAGCCCTGTAAATAAATGAGTTTTGTCATCGTCTTATCATTATGTCTGTCAGGAGGGCAGTTCAGCCACGGTCATGGTAAAGACCAGCGGCGCGGGCCCCGCATTCCGGTACCCATGCTCTGTTTCGGTACGGGCCACCGCGGATTCCCCGGCCGCCACCGTGCGGCAGGTCTCGCCAAGCGTCAGCGTCAGCGCGCCGGCTTCCACGTGCAGCAGCTCGAAGGTCGTCGCCGGATGGCCGGGCGAGGTAAAGGCTTCGCCGGGCTGCATCTCCCAGCGCCACAGCTCTATCATATTCGGCCCGGCGGTACCGGCGAGGAGCCTGGCGCTGCCCCCCAGCGGGCCTTGCCAGAGGGTGGGGATCTGCTCGGCGGGAATAATATGCAACGCGGGTTCGCTAGCCACATTGACAATATCCGCCACCGAGACGCCCAGCGCGGCGGCGAGTTTGCAGAGGATCGCAATGCTGGGGTTGGCGGCCTCTTTTTCCATCTCGACCAGCATGCCTTTGCTGATGCTGGCCCGGCGCGACAGCTCGTCCAGCGACATTTTTTTCGCTTTACGGTAGGCCTTCAGCCGCGTGGCGAGGGCGCGACTTACCTGGTCGACATCAGATCCTGAATCGGTCGTTATATTGACTTTTACGTTCATTGGTCACTATGATGAAACAAATTGGTCATTACAGGATTATCGAATGCGTAGCGTAACGCCGTCAATCGAATCTGCGGTCAGCCGCCTGGCGCCGGGCTTTCGGGCATTAAGTATTGTGGTGGAGAGCGCGCCGGTGGCCAATCCCGCCGTCGCGGAACAGGCGCTGGCCGAGGCCTGCCTGGCGGTGCAGCAGGATGATGTGCCCTGGGCGCAAGCGCACCTGGCGGCATGGGATGAAGCGTTCAGCGCCTTCGGCGCGAAGGCGAAACGTACCCCCTGTTCGGCGCAGGCGCTGCGCAAGCGGGTGCTGAAAGAGGGGAGCCTGCCGGCCATCGATCCGGTGGTGGATATCTACAACGCGATCAGCATTCGCTATGCCATCCCGGTCGGTGGGGAAAATCTGGCCGCCTACCGTGGCGAACCGCGGCTGGCCATTGCCCGCGGCGATGAGCCATTCGATACGCTAAAATCGGCAGAGCCGGTGGTGGAATATCCGGAGCCGGGCGAAGTCATCTGGCGGGATGATATAGGCGTAACCTGCCGACGCTGGAACTGGCGGCAGGGCGTACGCACCCGGCTGGACAGCGGCGCGCAGACGATGTGGTTTATTCTCGAAAGCCTGCCGGCGATGCCGTTGTCGGCCCTGCATGAGGCGGGAGAGCGGCTGGTAGGCTATCTGCAGCAGCTGATGCCCGGCGCCCGCGCCTCGATAACGCTGCTGCGAGCCGATGACGAGAGCGATCTACGCTGAGCGGCGATGATCAGCGATCTCTCTTCAACTGGACAGGATTTGCGTATAAACTCGCGGGTTTTACTATTCCGGAGGCGGAGAGGCGATGAGCCAGGCAGAGTTAAACGGTGAGTTATTCACATTAGAGCGGTTCCCACCTAACGCTGAAGAAGAAGCGCTTCAGGCGTGGGAAGCGGCGGATGAATATCTGCTGCAACAGGTGAATGACGTCGACGGCCTGACGCTCATCTTCAACGACGGCTTCGGCGCGCTCGCCTGCGCGCTGGCGGAACGCAACCCGGTGAGCATCAACGACTCCTTTATCTCCGAGCTGGCGACCCGCCACAACCTGCGGATGAACGGCATTGATGAAGAGAGTGTGCGTTTTCAGGATAGCCTGAGCCCGCTGCCGGCCGCGCCGGCGCTGGTGCTGATTAAGGTGCCAAAGCAGCTGGCGCTGCTGGAACAGCAGCTGCGCGCCCTGCGCGCAGTGGTGACGCCGGAAACCCGCATTATCGCCGCGGCGAAAGCGCGCGATGTGCATAACTCGACGCTGGCGCTGTTTGAAAAGATCCTCGGCACCACCACCACCTCGCTGGCGTGGAAAAAAGCGCGTCTGATCCACTGCGTTTTCACCGCCCCTGAGCTTGCCGACGCGCCGCAAACCTACAGCTGGAAGCTGGACGGCACGCCGTGGACCATCCACAACCATGCCAACGTCTTTGCCCGCAGCGGTCTGGATATCGGCGCGCGCTTCTTCCTGCAGCATTTACCGTCTGATTTAGAAGGCGAGATCGCCGATCTCGGCTGCGGCAACGGAGTGATAGGCCTGCAGGCGCTGGCGCAGAACCCCCATGCCCGCGTGATGTTCACCGATGAGTCGCACATGGCGGTGGCTTCCAGCCGGTTGAACGTTGAGCACAACCTGCCGGACGATATTGACCGTTGTGAATTTATGGTCAACAACTCGCTCTCCGGCATTGAGCCGGACCGCTTTACGGCGATCCTGTGCAATCCGCCGTTCCACCAGCAGCACGCCATTACCGACCATATCGCCTGGCAGATGTTTAACGACGCCCGCCGCAGCCTGAAATACGGCGGCGAGCTGTACGTCGTCGGCAACCGTCATCTCGACTACTTCCGTAAGCTGAAGCGCGCTTTCGGTAATTGCACGACGATTGCGACGAACAATAAGTTTGTCATTTTGAAAGCAACGAAGGTGCGTAAGCAGCGCTGATCCGTGTGGCTATTTCCCCGGCTTGCGGCTGTCGCCTTAGCCGGGCTACCGACTGTCGCTTTAGCCGGGCTACCGTTCGGGATTATCGTGGTAGCCCGGGGAAGGCGCATCGCGCCGCCCCCGGGACACGGCTAAATCGCCAGGGCCAGCTTCGTGCCCTGGGCAATCGCCCGGCGCGCATCCAGCTCCGCCGCCACGTCGCAGCCGCCGATCAAATGCACCGTTTTTCCCGCCGCGCGCAGCGGATCCGCCAGTTCACGGCGCGGCTCCTGACCGGCGCAGATCACGACATGATCCACCGCCAGCAGCTGGCGCTCGCCGCCGATCGTCACGTGTAATCCCTCATTATCGATCTTCTCATAGCTGACCGCCGGGATCATTTTCACGCCGCGCGCCAGCAGAGTGGCGCGGTGGATCCAGCCGGTGGTTTTGCCGAGCCCGTCGCCCGGTTTGCTCGCCTTGCGCTGCAGCATCACAATCTGTCGCGGGCTTTGACTCAGCTGCGGGCCTTCAGGACGCAGTCCGCCCGCCGTCCGCAGGCTGGTATCGATACCCCATTCGCGACAGAACTCGCCGATATCCTGGCTGGTGGCCACCCCCGACTGGCTTAAATACATCGCGGTGTCGAAGCCGATGCCGCCGCAGCCGATAATCGCCACCTTCGCGCCAACCGACGCTTTATCGCGTAAGACATCCAGGTAGCTGAGCACCTTGGGATGATCGATCCCTATGATCGCCGGCAGGCGCGGGGCGATGCCGGTGGCGAGGATCGTCTCATCGAACGCCAGCAGATCGTCTGCCGTGACGCGGGTGTTCAGACGTAGATCGACGCCGTTAAGATCGAGCATTCTACGGTAGTAGCGCAGGGTTTCATGAAACTCCTCTTTGCCGGGGATCTGTTTGGCGATATTAAACTGGCCGCCGATCTCCGGGAGGGCATCGAACAACGTGACGTGATGACCGCGGGCGGCGGCGTTAACCGCGAAGGCCAGACCGGCAGGCCCGGCGCCGACCACCGCCAGCCGCTTAGGGGCGTTGGCAGGCAGGACCGGCATCAGGGTTTCATGGCAGGCGCGCGGGTTGACCAGACAGGAGGTGACTTTGCCGACGAAGATCCGATCGAGACACGCCTGGTTGCAGCCGATGCAGGTGTTGATCTCATCGGCGCGATCGCTCTGCGCTTTCGACATAAATTCGGCATCGGCAAGGAACGGGCGGGCCATTGAGACCATGTCGGCATCGCCGCGGGCGAGGATCGCCTCCGCGACCTGCGGATCGTTGATGCGGTTGGTGGTGATCAGCGGGATCGACACCGCGCCCTTCAGTTTGCGGGTGACCCAGCTAAAGGCGCCGCGCGGTACCGGAGTGGCGATGGTCGGAATGCGCGCTTCGTGCCAGCCGATGCCGGTGTTGATGATCGTCGCCCCCGCCGCCTCGATGGCTTTGGCCAGCGCGGTGACTTCCGCCAGCGTGCTGCCGTCGTTAACCAGATCGAGCATCGACAGACGGTAGATGATAATGAAATCGTGACCGGCGCGCTGGCGCACGGCCTTGACTACTTCAACGGCGAAACGCATCCGGCGCGCGTAATCGCCGCCCCATTGATCGTTGCGCTGGTTAGTGCGCGCGGCGAGGAATTCGTTAATCAGATAGCCCTCAGAGCCCATCACCTCCACGCCGTCATAGCCTGCTTCCCGCGCCAGCTGGGCGCAGTGGGCAAAATCATCGATCAGCGTGAGGATCTCGTCGTGGCTCAGCTCATGAGGGGTGAACCGGTTAATCGGCGCCTGCAGAGGAGAGGGGGCGACCAGCGCGGGCTGGTAGCTGTAGCGCCCGGTGTGCAGGATCTGCAGGGCGATTTTACCGCCTTCCTGATGTACCGCGTCGGTGATCTGACGATGATGCGCCAGATGGCTGACATCGTTGAGTACCGCGCCGCCGGCCATGGTCACCCCGGACGGGGCGGGCGCGATGCCGCCGGTGACGATCAGCGCCACGCCGTGTCGCGCGCGCTCGGCGTAAAAGGCCGCTAACCGTTGCGCGCCGTCGGGCAGTTCTTCCAGACCGGTATGCATGGAGCCCATCAACACGCGGTTTTTGAGGGTGGTGAAGCCCAGCTCAAGCGGGGCGAAAAGCGACGGATAGCGGCTCATAATGGCTTCCAATGTAAAATTATTGTTATGTGGTCGGATGAGTTACTAATTTAGCCGTCGTGGAGAAAAAGGGAAAAGGGGAGTGCGGTGATTGTGATGGGATTCAAAGAACGGCGAAGCGTTGCCCCTCACCCCGGTCCTCTCCCAAAGGGAGAGGGGCGAGCGGGCACTGAAAATCAGGCTTCGCGCCGAACGGTTCCCTCTCCCGCCGGGAGAGGATTAGGGTGAGGGGGAAGACACAGCGCGCTGGCGGCGTTCGAGGCCCGGCGCCTGCCACATCGACGTTGTCAGCCCGCTATCGACAAGACCAAGCTGATCGGCATATACCGACTGCCATTTACTCATCATCTCCTGATACAGCTCGCGATGCTGCGGATTAGGGGTGAACTCGCGGTGCCAGCTCACTAACTTTTCTCCGGCGCTGGCCATGTCGCCGTACAGCCCGGCGCCAGCGCCGGCGGCGATGGCGCAGCCGAGGGCGGTGGCTTCGCGGACCACCGGCACCCGCACCGGCAGGCCGGTGACGTCGCTGAGGATCTGGCTCCACAGCGCTCCCTTCGAGCCGCCGCCGGCAAACACCAGGCTATCGAAAGTCACCCCGGAAAACTGCGATATCTGCGCCAGGTTGCAGGCGGAGACAATCGCCGCGTTCTCCTCCAGGGCGCGGAACAGAGTGGCTTTATTGCACTTCTCCGGATCGATGGAGAGGTTAATAAACGACGGCGCGGCGTGGTACCACTGCTTAAAGTGCATGGCGTCGGAAAAAATAGGCATCACGCCGTGGGAACCGGCGGGTACGCGGCTGGCCATCTCCTCCAGCAGCGAATAGGCATCGACGCCGAGGCGCTCGGCAATCAGCTTTTCTTCAGCGCAGAAGGCGTCGCGGAACCAGCGCATGGTCAGGCCGGTAAAAAAGCTGATGGACTCCGCCTGCGCCATGCCGGGAATGACGTGAGGGTTAACGCGAATATTCATCTGCGGGTCGGTGCGCACCTGCGGTAGATTCACCACCTGCTGCCAGAAGGTGCCGCCGAGCACTGCGCTTTGTCCGGCGCGCACCACCCCGAGCCCCAGGCAGCCGAGCTGCACGTCGCCGCCGCCCATCACCACCGGCGTCCCGGCGCGCAGGCCGCTCTGCTGGGCCGCCGCTTCGGTGACGGCGCCCAGCAGCGTGCCGGTCTCTTTCACCGGCGACAGCATATCGGCGCGCAGCCCGGCCATATCCAGCAGCGCCGGACGCCAGTCGCGGCTGAACAGATCGAGCATGCCGGTGGTGCCCGCGTTTGACGGGTCGACCGCCAGCTCGCCGGAAAGCTTCGCCGCCAGCCAGTCGCTGATCATGGTGATGGTCGCCGCCTTGCGGTAGATATCGGGCCGATGGTGCGCCAGCCACAGCAGGCGCGGCATCGCGCTGAGCGCCAGCGTTTGCCCGGAGACCTCGTACACCTCGGATTCAAAACGATAGTCGTGGATCTCTTTAAGCTCCGCGACTTCGCGGCTGGCGCGGGCATCAACGTTGGCGCAGGCCCAGATGGCCTCGCCGTTGCGGTCATAGAGGACGATCCCTTCGCGCATCGAACAGCAGGCGACGGACTGAATATCGGCGGGAGAGAGCCGGGCGGCGTCGAGCGCCTGGCGAATGCACTGGCAGGCCAGCTGCCAGTTGGTGGTAAGGTCGAACTCCATCGAGCCGGGGACGTTATCGACGCTCAGGTGTTTCCATTCGGCCTGGCCCACCGCCAGCTGGCGGCCATTGAGATCGAAAATGACCGCCCGAATGCTGCCGGTCCCGGCATCTAACGCTAACAGGTAACTCATGACATGCGCCTCGCTGTTGTCGCGCGGCGCCGGGCCTTCAGGAGGCCAGCGCGAGCACCGCGCGTGCTGTTGTCTCTTCCGTTACCAGGCCATTAATCCGCTTGCCAATCAGAGCGGCATGAATCGCCTGCGCTTTTTGTTCTCCCCCGGCGACGCCGACGATGGTCGGCAGCTGCGCCAGCTCATCCAGGGTCACGCCGAGCAGTTCCCGATGGATCTCCAGCCCCTCTACCGGCCGGCCGTCGGCCTGCAGGAAATAACCTAAAATGTCGCCGACCGCCCCTTTGCGGGCGTACATCAGCTGTTCGCCCTCGCTGATATAGCCGGAGCGCAGAATGGTCGCGTCGCGCCGCTGATCGATAGCGCCAATGCCAACCACCGCCGCGTCCGCCGCCGTCGCCGCCAGCATCACATCGCGCACGCTGGATTCGCGGCGCAGGATTTCGGCGACCTCCGCCGACGAGACCCGCAGCGGCGCCGGAATAATGCTCACGCTGCAGGCGGCATCCAGCTGACCGATGCCGGTCATATAGGGGCCGACGCCGCCGGAGAGGGTCACCAGCCGCACCTGCTGCGAGCCGATAAAGCCGCTGAGATGCTGCAGGCAGCTCATGGTGGCTTCGCCGAAGCCGACCGCCAGCAGCTGTCCCGGTTGCAGAATCCCCATCAGCGACTGCGCCGCGCCGATCCCCAGCCGGGTATTCATCGGCGGGGTGTTGAGCGCCGGCAGCACGCGAGCAATCTTGAGGCCAAAGCGCTGCTGGAGTTCGCTTTCCAGCGCCAGACAGCCTTCATAGCGCGAGTTGATCTGCACGCGGATCACCCCGGACTGGCGACCCTTCTCCAGCAGGCGGGAAATCTTCAGCCGCGGCAGCCCCAAACGCTCGCCGATGTCGTTTTGCGTCAGGCCGTCGTGGTAGTAACACCACGCCACCCGCGCCACCAGCTCTTCCTCGGCTAACGCCAGCCCGGCGTAGCGATGGTCTTCCGTAATGCGTTTTTCGCTCATAAATTGAACTCTTATAAAAATTTAGATCATATGTTCGCTATTGCGCGGCCGGAAAGTGTGAGCCGACTGGCAAAACGGATCTTTCCTCTCTGGCCCCTTTTTTCCGGACGATCTAAAGCGCCAAACTGTGATCTTCGCACGGTTGTAAATATAGTTCACCGTCTACGCTTTTGAACATTATTAAATTTAAAAATCATTTGTTCAAACGAGGCGCGACGATGAAGCCACTGCTTGAAGCTCGCCAGATCCGCAAACAGTTCTCCGGCGTTGCCGTGCTGAAGGGCATCGACTTTACGCTATGCGCGGGCCAGGTGCATGCGCTGATGGGGGGCAACGGCGCGGGTAAATCGACGCTGATGAAGATCATCGCCGGCGTCGAAACCCCGGATAGCGGTGAACTGACGATCGGCGAACGCGCGTTTGCGCGCCTTAACCCGGCGCTGGCCCACCAGCTGGGCATCTATCTGGTGCCGCAGGAGCCGATGCTGTTTCCCAACCTCAGCGTGCGCGAGAACATTCTCTTTCGTCTGCCGAAGCGGGCGGATACCGCCGCGCGGCTGCAGGAAAAACTGCAGCAGCTGAACTGCCAGATCAACCTGGACGCCAGCGCCAGCACGCTTGAGGTAGCCGATCAACAGATGGTCGAGATCCTGCGCGGCCTGATGCGCGAGGCGCGGATCCTGATCCTTGATGAACCCACCGCCTCTTTAACGCCGGGCGAAACGGAAAGGTTGTTTCAGCAGATCCGGGCATTGCAGGGGCTTGGCGTGGGGATCGTCTTTATCTCGCACAAACTGCCGGAAATCCGCCAGCTTGCCAGCCATGTGTCGGTGATGCGCGATGGGGCGGTAGTGCTCAGCGGCGAAACGGCGGGCTACGGCGACCAACAGCTTATCAGCGCCATGACGCCGGCCAGCCGCGACCATGCGCTGAGCGACACGCAAAAGCTGTGGCTGGCGCTGCCGGGCAACCGTCGCACCCAGGCGCAGGATTTTCCCGTTCTGCGGGTGGAGGATCTCACTGGCGAAGGTTTTATCGATCTCAGTCTGGAGATCCGCGCCAGGGAGATCGTCGGCCTCGCCGGGCTGGTGGGATCCGGGCGCACCGAATTTGCTGAAACCTTATACGGCCTGCGTCCGCCGCGCGCCGGGCGGATCTGGCTGGAGAACCGCGAGATTAGTCAGGAGAGCACCCGAGCCAGGCTGGGCAGCGGGCTGGTCTATCTGCCCGAAGACCGCCAGGTCTCCGGGCTGTTTCTCGATGCGCCGGTGCGCTGGAACACGGTGATGTTCAATCAGCCGTCGTGGTGGCAGCAGGGGAAACGGGAGGCGGCGGTGGTCGAACGCTATCACCGGGCGCTGGGGATCAAGCTGGCCGATGGCGATCAGCCGGTGCGTACCCTCTCCGGCGGCAACCAGCAGAAGGTGCTGCTGGCGCGCTGTCTGGAGGCTAACCCGCTGCTGTTGATTGTCGATGAACCGACGCGCGGCGTGGATGTCTCCGCCCGCGCCGATATCTATCAGTTGCTGAAAAGCGTTGCCGCGCAAAATGTGGCGGTGCTGATGATCTCCAGCGATCTGGATGAGTTCGTTGGCCTGGCCGACCGGGTGTTGGTGATGCATCAGGGCCGCTACAGCGGCGAGCTGGCGCGGCAGGCGGTGACCGTCGATCGCATGATGACCCTGGCCTTTGGAGGGCAGGCATGAAAACGTTACTCAAGAATCGCGAACTGAGCGCCTTCTTCGCCATCGTGGCGCTGTTTGCCGTGCTGGTGGCGCTCAATCCGGCCTATTTCAGCCTGCAGACGCTGGCGATGATTTTCGCCAGCTCGCAAATCCTGTGCCTGCTGGCGCTGGGGGCAACGCTGGTGATGCTGACCCGCAATATCGACGTGTCGGTGGGCTCCACCGTTGGCCTGAGCGCCATCGCCGTTGGGGTGGCGCTGAACAACGGCTACGGGCTGGCGACGGCGATCGCCTTCGCGCTGGCGATTGGCGCGCTGGCCGGGGCTTTTAACGGCCTGCTGGTGGTGGGGCTGCGCATTCCGGCGATCGTCGCCACCCTCGGCACGCTGGGGTTGTATCGCGGGGTGATGTTGCTGTGGACCGGCGGGAAATGGATCGAAGGCTTGCCCGATAGCCTGAAATCGCTCTCGGAGCCGCTGTTTATCGGCGTCTCGCCGCTGGGCTGGCTGGTGCTGGCGCTGCTGCTGGCGGGCGCATGGCTGCTGTCGCGCACCGCCTCCGGGCGTGATTTCTATGCCGTTGGCGATAACCTCGCCGCTGCCCGCCAGCTGGGCGTGGCGGTCAACCGCACGCGGATGCTGGCCTTTACCCTCAACGGTATGCTGGCGGCCTGCGCCGGGATCGTCTTCGCCGCGCAGATTGGCTTTGTGCCCAATCAGACCGGCAGCGGCCTGGAGATGAAAGCCATCGCCGCCTGCGTGCTGGGCGGGATTTCGCTGCTCGGCGGCACCGGCACCCTGCTCGGCGCGTTTTTCGGCGCCTTCTTCCTCACCCAAATCGACACCGTGCTGGTGCTGTTCCGCCTTCCCGCCTGGTGGAATGACTTTATCGCCGGCCTGGTCCTGCTCGGGGTGCTGGTCCTTGATGGCCGCCTGCGCCAGGCGCTGACCCGCCATCAGCGGGCGCTGAAGTACAGCCGTTTCCAGCCCGGCAACAAAGGGGGCAAACAGGTAGCCCGCTTTCCCGAACGCAAAAGCAAAGAGGTGGCGTAAATGAAGCTGAAGCTTAACTGGGAAAGCGCGCTGCTGGCGTTGTTAGTCGTGGAAATCCTGCTGTTCGGCGCGCTGAATCCGCGCATGCTGGATCTCAATATGCTGCTCTTTAGCACCAGCGACTTTATCTGCATCGGCATCGTCGCGCTGCCGCTGACGCTGGTGATCATCAGCGGCGGGATCGATATTTCGCTGGGCTCGACCATCGGCCTGTGCGCCATCGCCCTCGGGGTGATGACCCAGGCGGGCTGGCCGCTGTGGCTGGCGGTGTCGCTGACGTTGCTGCTGGGGCTGCTGTGCGGGTTAATCAACGCCACGCTGATCCACTACACCGGCATCAGCCCGCTGGTGATCACCCTCGGGACGCTGTATCTGTACGGCGGCGGCGCGCTGCTGCTTTCCGGCATGGCCGGCGCCACCGGCTATGAAGGGATCGGCGGCTTTCCCGACAGCTTCACCGCCTTCGCCAATTTAACCCTGGGCGGGCTGCCGCTGCCGCTGGTGCTGTTCGCGGTTATCACCTTTCTCTTCTGGCTGCTGGCCCATCGCGGGCGCTTTGGCCGCCATCTTTTTTTACTCGGGCAAAACCCGCGCGCCGCCCGCTATGCCGCGCTGTCGGTCAACGGCATCCCATATGTGCTGTATGGCCTGGTGGGCGTGGCGTCGGCAGTGGCGGCGCTGGTGATGGTCTCCTATTTTGGCTCGGCGCGTTCGGATTTAGGCCGTGATCTGCTGATGCCGGCGCTGACCGCGGCGGTGCTCGGCGGGGCCAATATTTACGGCGGCTCGGGATCGATACTGGGTACCGCGCTGGCGGCATTGCTGGTGGGGTATCTGCAACAGGGTTTACAGATGGTCGGCATCCCCAACCAGGTGTCGAGCGCGCTGTCAGGGGCGCTGTTGGTTGTGGTGGTGATGGGGCGTTCGCTGAGCCTGCACCGTGAATGGGTGCGCGCGACCTGGCGGCGTCTTTTCTCGCGTAAAACAATCGGAGCATAAACATACGATGAAAACCAAACGAATCCTCCAGACGAGCGTCCTGGCGCTGGCGTTAAGCGTGGCAACCGCCCAGGCGGCGGACCGCATCGCCTTTATACCTAAGCTGGTCGGTGTGGGCTTCTTTACCAGCGGCGGCAACGGCGCGAAAGAGGCGGGGAAAGCGCTGGGCGTGGATGTCACCTATGACGGCCCCACCGAGCCCAGCGTCTCCGGCCAGGTGCAGCTGATCAACAACTTCGTCAACCAGGGCTACAACGCGATTATCGTCTCCGCCGTCTCGCCGGACGGCCTGTGTCCGGCGCTGAAGCGGGCGATGCAGCGCGGGGTGAAGGTCCTGACCTGGGATTCCGATACCAAACCGGAGTGCCGCAGCATCTATATCAATCAGGGCACCCCGCAGCAGCTCGGCGGCCTGCTGGTGGAGATGGCGGAAAAGCAGGTGACCAGGCCCGCTGCCAAAGTGGCGTTTTTCTACTCCAGCCCGACGGTGACCGACCAGAACCAGTGGGTGAAGGAAGCCAAAGCCAAAATCGAAAAAGAACATCCGCAGTGGCAAATCGTCACCACCCAGTTTGGCTATAACGATGCCACCAAATCGCTGCAAACTGCCGAGGGGATCTTAAAAGCGTATCCCGATCTTGACGCCATTATCGCGCCGGATGCCAATGCCCTGCCGGCGGCGGCGCAGGCGGCGGAAAACCTCAAGCGCCAGGGCGTGGCGATCGTCGGCTTTAGTACCCCCAACGTGATGCGCCCGTACGTGGAGCGCGGCACGGTGAAAGCCTTTGGCCTGTGGGATGTGGTTCAGCAGGGCAAAATTGCGGTTAACGTCGCCGATCGTCTGCTGAAAAAGGGCGATCTTAACGTCGGCGACAGCGTTGAGGTGAAAGATATCGGCTCGCTGAAGGTCGAACCGAACAGCGTGCAGGGCTACCAGTATGAGGCGAAGGGCAACGGTATCGTGCTGCTGCCGGAGCGCGTGGTGTTCAGCAAAGAGAACATCAATAACTACGACTTCTGACGGAGGATGAGATGGCTGATTTAGACGATATCAAAGAGGGCAAGGACTTCGGCCTCGACCGCCCGCAGCAGAACACGCTGTATACCCTGAAAGGCTGCGGCTCGCTGGACTGGGGCATGCAGTCGCGGCTGGCGCGCATTTTTAATCCGCACAGCAACCGCACGGTCATGCTGGCCTTCGATCACGGTTACTTCCAGGGACCCACCACCGGGCTGGAGCGCATCGATCTGTCGATTGCGCCGCTGTTCGAGGAGACCGACGTGCTGATGTGCACCCGCGGCGTACTGCGCAGTCAGGTGCCGGCCGCGACCAACAAACCGGTGGTGCTGCGCGCCTCCGGCGGCAACTCGATCCTCAGCGAACTTTCCAACGAGTGCGTGGCGGTGGCGATGGAAGATGCGCTGCGCCTGAACGTCTGCGCAGTGGCGGCGCAGGTCTATATCGGCAGCCAATACGAGCATCAGTCGATCAACAACATCATCAAACTGGTTGACGCCGGCAACCGCTACGGTATGCCGGTACTGGCGGTGACCGGCGTCGGCAAAGAGATGACCCGCGATGCGCGCTACTTCTCGCTGGCCAGCCGGATTGCCGCCGAAATGGGGGCGCAGTTTGTGAAGACCTATTTCGTTGAGGAAGGCTTTGAAAAAGTGACCGCCAGCTGCCCGGTGCCGATCGTCATCGCCGGGGGGAAAAAGCTGCCGGAGCATGAGGCGCTGGAGATGTGCTGGCGGGCGATCGACCAGGGGGCGTCCGGGGTGGATATGGGGCGCAATATCTTCCAGTCCAGCGCCCCGCGCGCAATGCTGAAGGCGGTGAAAAAGGTGGTGCATGAGAATCTGAACGCGCGCGAAGCGTACCAGTTCTGGCAGGAAGAGAAACAGGGAGAGCGGAAATGAATGTGACGCTGGTGGAGATCAATATCAAACCCGAGCGGGTGGATGAGTTTCTCGAGGTGTTCCGCGCCAACCACGAAGGGGCGCTGCGGGAGCCGGGCAACCTGCGCTTTGATGTCCTGCAGGACCCGGAGGTGAAGACCCGCTTTTTTATCTACGAAGCCTATAAAGACGATGAGGCGGTGCTGGCGCACAAGAAGACCCCGCACTATTTAGCCTGCGTCGAAAAGCTGGAAGAGATGATGTCGCAGCCGCGGCAGAAGCGCAGCTTTATCGGCCTGCTACCGCAGGTGTGAGGGAAATCCAGAGCAGAAGATAATCCCGGTCCTCTTCCATTGGGAGAGGACCGGGGGGAGGGGCAGTTTATTACGCCTCTTCAACCGAGACGCGCAGGGCCGCCAGCGCCTTGCGCGCCGCCTTCAGCACCTGCTCACACTGCTCGAGGGTGAGGGTCAGCGGCGGTTCAACGCGGATCGTCTTGGCGTTATTTAACGTCCCGGCGACCAGCACCCGCTGTCTGAACATCTCGCTGGCAAAGTCGTAGCCAATCTCGTTATCGACAAACTCGATAGCCATCAGCATGCCTTTCCCGCGCACTTCATTCACCAGGTCCGGATACTCCTGCGCCAGCAGGCGGAAACCGTCCAGCAGCATATCGCCTTTCTGCGCCGCCTGCGCCGGCAGGTTTTGCGTCAACAGCACGTTGATGGTCGCCAGCGCCGCCGCACAGGCCAGCGGGTTGCCGCCGAAGGTCGTGGTGTGCAGGAACGGGTTGTCGAACAGCACCGAGAAGACCTCTTCCGTCGCCACCGTCGCGCCGATCGGCATCACGCCGCCGCCGAGCGCTTTCGCCAGACACAGAATGTCGGGCTGAACGTTCTCATGCTCGCAGGCGAACATCTTGCCAGTGCGGCCCATGCCGGTCTGCACTTCGTCGAGGATCAGCAGGGCGCCAAACTCGTCGCACAGCTTACGCACCGCCGGCAAATACCCCGTCGGCGGCAGGATCACGCCCCCTTCGCCCTGAATCGGCTCAAGGATCACCGCCGCGACGTCGTCGCCGGTTTTCTTGCACTCGCTCAGCATGGTGCGCATGGCGTTGATATCGCCGAACGGCACATGGCGGAAGCCCGGCAGCAGCGGCATAAACGGTTTGCGGAAAGTCGACTTGGCGGTGGCCGACAGCGCGCCCAGCGATTTGCCGTGGAAGGCGCCGCTGGTGGCGATGAAGGTGAATTTACCGCGCGGCGACTGATAGGCTTTCGCCAGCTTGATGGCCGCCTCTACCGATTCGGTACCGCTGTTGCAGAAGAAGCTGTACTTCAGTTTGCCGGGTGTTAAGGCCGCCAGGGTTTTCGCCAGCATCGCGCGTAGCGGATCCAGCAGTTCCTGACTGTGAAGCGGTTGTTTCGCGAGTTGATTCTCGACGGCGGATACCACAACTGGATTACGGTGCCCTACATTGAAGATGCCAAACCCGCCAAGGCAGTCGATAAACTCCTGTCCCTGGGTGTCGACAAGCGTATTTAACCCTCCCGCTTGCCACTCTACGGCTCCGTAATCCCCGCCGGCTGTGACCGATTTTCGATACTCTAAAAACCCCGGATTCACATGCTCTTTAAAGTATTCTCTGACCTCCTGGTTAAGTGCTTTCATTTCCTCATGGTCAAGCGTGCGCTTTTCAATGAGATTCAGTGCGTGTGCGCTGCAGGCCAGAGCCGATGCGCTGGAAGGTAACCTGTTCAAAATGTGCTCCTGGGGCGGACGTATCACACGATACTGGATTAAGTATTGCAGGGATTACGCCAGTTCGGCAGAAGCGGTGAAAATCGGGATAAATGCAAAGTAAAAGACGAAATGTGTAAAATTTAATCTCATGGCGCCATTATTGGCACGTTTTATTCCTGAGCTGACGAGATTTTCTGCCTTGCGGCGTTGAGCGGCACGAACCGTCGTGGTGCGGGCTGCCCCAGCGCGGGGCAGCTGATGGTGAGAAAGGAGGCTTAGTCGAGCTGGGAGATCTCCATCGCCGCCCGGTCGATAATGCCGATGATCTGCTTGAGCTGGGCGGCGCTGCTGGCCTGCTGGTTCACTTTCAGGTCGAGGACCGCTTTGAAATTCTCCAGCGCGCGCTTCATCTGCGGATCGCGGCGCAGCTCGCAGCCGACCATCCGCGCCTGCAGACGCTCCTGGATATGGGCCAGATGCTCCTGGTTCTCCGCGTGCAGCTGTTTCCCCTCTTCGCTGATGACGATTTTTTTGCGTCCGTTGTCGTCTTCCACGCTGATGAGACCCTGGTCCTGGAGCAGATCCAGCGTCGGGTAGATCACCCCCGGGCTGGG
Organism: Klebsiella sp. C283; assembly: GCF_048822555.1. Taxonomy (NCBI): domain Bacteria; kingdom Pseudomonadati; phylum Pseudomonadota; class Gammaproteobacteria; order Enterobacterales; family Enterobacteriaceae; genus Klebsiella; species Klebsiella sp. C283. Next base: position 176,495 of record NZ_JBMEZS010000008.1, on the reverse strand, counting down.
ACTGTAGTTCCCCTGGGTGAGGGTTTCGATCTCTTTGATCAGCTCATAGCCGTGGCTGGCGCTGCGGCTGAGGATGTCCAGAATAATCAGCCGCAGTTCACCGTGGCCAAAGAAACGCTGGCGACGTCCGCCGCCGCGACGGCCATGGTCGCCGTGTTCGCTGGGGTCACCGTGGCGCCCGCGCGGCCCACGCCCGTCTTCATGATGATGTCGCATGGTTACCTCCTGCTATGTTTTGATATATCTAATTTATATCTAAAAAATGAATTCTCGCAATGCTGGTTGTGATTTATTTTTTAATTTGTTGATATTTATCTGTTTATTTTTGATTCTGGAATTTTAATGCGGTTTGTTTTGACTATATCAAAAAAAGACTTGCATTCTTTTTAGATGGCAATCATTATCATTTGCATCGAGTTTAGATATATCTATTTACTGTTCACGAAGGCGATCGATGATGACAAAAACCAAAGCAGACAAGTACCCGCAGCGTGTCCGCAATGAGCTGCGTTTCCGTGAGCTGACGGTGCTGCGCGTGGAGCGCGCAGGCGCGGCTTTCCAGCGCATCGTGCTGGGAGGCGAGGCGCTGGAAGGTTTCGTTTCCCGCGGCTTTGACGACCACACCAAGCTTTTCTTCCCGGAGCCGGGCGCGGCGTTTGCCCCGCCGCAGGTGACCGAGGAGGGGATTGACTGGGGCGAGGGCGTGCGGCCTGCTACCCGCGACTATACGCCGCTGTACGATGCCGAACGCCATGAGCTGGCGTACGACTTCTTTATCCACGACGGCGGAATCGCCAGCCGCTGGGCGCTGGAGGCAAAAGTGGGCGATAAGCTGGTGATCGGCGGTCCGCGCGGCTCGCTGGTGGTGCCGGAGGATTACGCCTGGCAACTGTATGTCTGCGATGAGTCCGGTATGCCGGCGCTGCGTCGTCGTCTGCTGGGTTTGCGTCAGCTGGCGGTGACGCCGCAGGTGACGGCCATCGTCACTATCGCCGATGCGTCATATAAAGATTATCTGGCGGATCTCGACGGCTTTAACATCGAGTGGGTGGTGGGCCACCATCCGGCGTTCGTCGCCGAGCGTCTGGCGCAGGTGAAGGTGCCGGCGGAGGATTATTTCATCTGGCTGACCGGCGAAGGCGCGGTGGTGAAATCGCTGCTGGCGCGCTTTGAGGATGAGAGCATCGATCAGCAGCTGGTGCGCTCGCAGGCGTACTGGCACAGCAAGTAAAAAGCCATCGTGGTCAAACCCGGATAGCGGCGCATAGCGTCTTATCCGGGCTATCCGCGGTGCCGTTTTTGTCGGGTGGCGGCTAACGCCTTACCCGACCTGCCTTTTGGCGGTGGGACGTTGCCCCGGTAAGCGCAGCGCCACCGGGGGAAGTTTATCGTTCCGCCAGCGCTTTAAACACCATCGCCACCGCGTGGGCGCCGGGGTCCATGTTGCCGAGCAGGCTGTCGCTATTGAGATAGGACGCTCGTCCGGCGCCGGCTTTGCCCGACTGGCAAGTGCGATCCGCGCCGGCCTGCGCCGCGGCAAAAGCGGCCTGCAGGTTCTCCGGTTCGGCGAGCAGCGCCGCCAGCGCTGGCTGCAGCGCGTCGATCATTGTCCGGTCGCCTTCCTCGGCGCCGCCGTAAAATTTCATCTGCTCCAGACCGGCGTTCAGCGCCTCGGCCACGCTGGCGCCGTGCCCCAGCTTCTGCCCGGCAGCGGTGAAGAAGATCGACATCAATACCCCGCTGGAGCCGCCCATCACCACCGTCAGGCGTTCGCCCGTGAGCGCGAACAGCGTGGGCAGATCGTTCAGCGGCAGCTGCTGGCGCTGCAGCAGGTCGGCAATCTCACGCGCCCCGGCGGCGAAGGTGGAGCCGGTATCGCCATCGCCCACTTTGGCATCCAGCGCGTTGAGATGGTCTTCAAGCCCGACGAGGGTGCCGGTCACCTGGGCCACGTAATCACCCACCTGCGGGTTGGCCGAAGGCGTAAAGTCGACGCGCGGGCTGGCGAGAGTGGACGGCATGATGTTAACCGTCCGCGGCTGCACCGGCCGCGGCCAGCCGGCGGTTTCCACATCCGCCAGCAGCGCTTTCTCAATACTCTCTTCCAACACGATGGCGCTCAGCGAGAAACCCTTCATATCCAGGGCCGTCACCAGCGAGGCCGGGCCAATCAGCCAGTCAACGCGCGCCTGCAGCGGCGTGTTGGCCAGTTCGCGGGTCAGGATCGCCATTTCGGCCACCGACACGCCGCCGAGGTTATTGAGCATCACCGCCAGACGGCCGGTTTCCGGCAGGGCAGCGGTCAGTTTTTCCACCATCAGGTTGACGATGTCCGCACTGTTTTGCGTGGCGATGGTGGAGGCGCCAGGTTCGCCGTGGATGCCCATTCCCAGCTCGGCGTGGCCGGCCTGATGGCGCGGCGCGCTGTCGGCCTCCTGCGGCAGATGGCAGCTGGCCAGCGCCACCCCGATGCTGGCGGTGTGGTTGGCGGCATACTGCGCTTCGCGCAGTACGGTGGCGAGATTGTAGCCGCGCTCGGCAAAATAGCCCGCCACCTTATGGACGAACAGCGTACCGGCGATGCCGCGCGGCTGTTTGTTTTCCGGCAGCGAAATGTCGTCGCCGACGATCAGCATTTCCACGTTGTAGCCGAGACGGCGCGCTTTCTCCGCCGCGAGGCCGAAGTTCAGCCGGTCGCCGGTATAGTTTTTTACGATCAGCAGGCAGCCCGCCTCGCCGGTCACCGCCTGAATGGCGGTAAGCACCGCGTCGACGCTCGGCGAGGCGAACAGATCGCCACAAACCGCGGCGGTCAGCATGCCTTTACCAATAAAGCCGACGTGCGCCGGTTCGTGGCCGGCGCCGCCGCCGGCGATCACCGCCACGTTGTTTTTATTCAGGTCGCGACGGACCACCACCCGGATCGCCGGGTCGCTCTCCAGCCGGGCGAGGTTGTTCCACGGACTGGCGATGATGGTTCCCTCAATCACATCGTTGACGAGGCTGGCGCGCTGGTTAAAAAAGAATTGAGACATAGTGGTTCCTGAAGAGTAAGCGAAAACTCACCCTCCGGAGGCAGGCCTCCGGAGCGGTAACGGATAAAGTGGATTTAGTGACGGATAAGGCGCTGGCGGCGCATATCGAGCGCGATGGGCTCGCCGGGCTGCACGCTGTTCAGCGCCTCGCCCTGCTGACATAGCCAGGCGATCCCCGCCGCGCGGGCGATAATCGCGCCGTGGGCCTGTTCGCTGCCGTCGCGCAGGCACAGGCCTTTCACGCGGCTGGCATCCAGTTGCAGGACGGCTGACGGGAACATGTTGTCGGCGATAATAATGGTCGGCTCGCCGGGCGTTGGCAGCGTTTCCTGCACGTTCTGCAGATGGCGCAGGGTGCGCTGCAGAATATCTTCGATATCGATATAGCGCGCCTGGAGATAGGGGTCATCCAGCTGGCGATACTGCTGGCTGAGCTCCATCAGCACCTGATGCCACGCCCATTCCGCCGAGCACGGCTCGGTGAGCAGACGATCGTTGGCGGCATCAAACAGATCCTCATCGTCGAGCAGGGTGTGGTGCCCGGCGAAAATCGCCGCGATATCGGCGTTAAATTTATTCTCCGCCAGCTCGGTCAGGGCAGTGAGATCCGCCAGCGTCTGGTCGATAGCCCGGCGCAGCCGCTGCTGCTCGCGGGCGACATCGGCGGCGGCCGGGCGGACCGGCTGGATCAGGGCCAGCGGATAGCGCAGCGCGATGCCTTCGACGCGTTCGGGGGCGGCCGGGGCGGCTGCCGGTTGCGCTGCAGGCGATTCGCCGAAGTTATCGGCGGCCAGCGCCTGAAACGCCGCCAGCGCCGCATCGGCCTCTGGCCCGCGGGCCAGCAGGCGCAGCTTATCGTTGCGCCGCACCTGCAGCAGGGCGATTTGGTTGAGGCTGTCCGGTTTGACGCACTTCCCGTTTTTCTCCAGCAGCAGATCGGCGTTAAAGCCCGCCAGCGCGGCGACCAGCTTCGACGCCGGACGCACGTGCAGGCCGTTGTGGTTCTGTATGACGACAGCAAGCGACTTGCTGTCGCCATCGTCGGCAAGCGTCGGCGCCGGGGCGGCGTCAGGGGTTGGCGAAGGTAAACCCAGCTGGATCCGTTTGGCCTCCAGGGCGTTCATGGCGTCGGCGATCACTTTGTCGATCCCGGCGCCGGAGGCGGCGCTGACGGTGGCCGCCAGCGTCCCCTCCACCAGCGGCGCGGCGCACAGCCGCACCTTCGCGGCAATCGCCGGATCGAGCAGGTCGAGGGCGGTTTCGGCGCTGAGCAACGCGCTGCCGATATCCATCATCACCAGCACGTGGTCGGTATCGGCGACGGATTCGATCGCTTCCATGACCTTGATCGGATCGGTGCCGATCGGGCTGTCGGGATCGTCGATCCCGGCGGCGATCGCCAGCTTGCAGCCGTCGTTGATTAACATCTGCCGGGCCAGTTCTCCGACACCTTCGCCCAGCCGGGCGCTATGAGAAACAATAACCAGGTTTACCATCGCGATTTCCTTACTCTTTGGCCGCGGCGGCCAGCATCTGCATCATAAACATCACTGACGTGGCGCCCGGATCCTGATGGCCGATGCTGCGTTCGCCAAGGTAGCTGGCGCGGCCTTTGCGCGCCTGCATGGTGATGGTGCTGTGGGCGCCGGCCTCCGCTGCTTTGCAGGCGGCATCCAGCGCGGCGGCGATCGACAGATGCTGCTCGCTGGACTGGCGCAGGGAGTCCACTACCGGCAGCCAGACGTCGCACATGGTTTTATCCCCTGGCTCCGCTTTACCGCGGTTGACGACGCCGTCCGCGCCTTCGCGGATCATCAGGTACAGTTCGTCGAGGGTCAGGCTCTGGTGGGCCTGAGTGACCTGCGCGGCGCGAATGAAGAAGGTGCCGAACAGCGGGCCGCTGGCGCCGCCGACGTTGGAGAGCAGCGTCATGCCGGTGTTTTTGAGGATAAAGCCAATATCTTTATCGGCAATCGACGGCAGCTTTTCCACCACCTTGCTGAACCCGCGGTGCATATTCAGGCCGTGGTCGGCATCGCCGATCTCTTTATCGAGGCCGGTGAGAAAATCGCTCTCTTTGGTGAAGATATCGCCGCAGCGGTACAGCCAGTCGACGATTTGCGTTCTGTTCAGTGACATGTCGTGCTCCTTAGTTTCCCCAGTTCAGCGCCGGGGTATGAACCGGGGCGTCCCATAGCGCCAGCGTTTCATCATCCACTTTCAGCAGGGTGATGGAGAAGCCCGCCATATCCAGCGAGGTGCAGTAGCTGCCGACGAGGTTACGTTCGATGATGATGCCGGACGCTTCACAGCGCTGGGCGAGCCGGTGATAGACGCCGTACAGTTCGGACAGCGGCGTGGCGCCGAGGTTATTGACCATGGCGATGACCCGATCGCCATTTTGTAGCGCGGTTTTGCTCTGCTTCACTTCCTGCCACGCGCCCTTAACGGTATCCCACTGGCGCAGCGTGCGGCTGTAGGCGCCATTCTCCAGCAGGGTATCGAACATCTCATCGACGGTTTGGTCCAGTGAGCTGAAGCGACGGCGGTCGATGCCCGGCTCGCCGTGAATGCCGACGCCGAACTCCATTTCATCGTCCTGCAGGGTAAAGGAGGGTTGTCCGGCGGCCGGTACGGTGCAGGCGCCGAGGGCGATGCCAATGGAGTGGCCGAGATTATTCAGGCGGCGCCCCAGTTCAGCGCAGGCCTCCAGCGAATCGCCGCGCTCGGCGGCGGCGCCGACCAGTTTTTCGATCAGTACGGTATTGGCGACGCCGCGGCGGCCTGCGGTATAGAGACTGTCTTTCACCGCCACGTCGTCGTCGACCACCACGGTGGTGACTTTTATGCCGCTCTCATGCAGCAGCTCGGTGGCGGTTTCGAAGTTCAGGATGTCGCCGGTGTAGTTTTTGATAATCAGCAGGACGCCTTCGCCGCCGTCAATCTGCATCGCGCATTCGAACATTTTATCCGGCGTCGGCGAGGTGAAGATTTCCCCCGGGCAGGCGCCAGAGAGCATCCCCTGGCCGATATAGCCGCAGTGCATCGGCTCATGGCCGCTGCCGCCGCCGGAGAGGAGGGCGACCTTGCCGGCCACCGGCGCGTCGGCGCGGGTGACGTACAGCGGGTCCTGGTGCAGGGTCAGCTGCGGGTGGGCTTTAGCCAGCCCCTGTAATTGTTCATTCAGTACATCTTCAACACGGTTAATCAGCTTTTTCATTATTCAGTGCTCCGTTGGAGAAGGTTCGATGCGGCCTCTCTGCTGGCGGAGGCGGTCATCGCGTAGGGGTATCGTCTGACGGTGCAGCGTGCCTGGCGATATGATGATTCTGGCTGAGCGGACGAAAAAAAGAATGCTCCGGCGATCGGGTTTCATTACGAAACATCGCCTGCTGATTTTGTTTCTTTATGGAACGTTTTTGCTGAGGAAACGGTGAAAATGCGAGCTGGCGCGCTTTTTTTCCTCTGCCTTAAGCGCCGATCATCGCGGCTGGCGCAGCGGGCGGAAAAAAATTTTTTGCTAAATTTCCCCCGGCTGTGGGGAAAAAGCCTGCCGCTAAAGGGGGATGGTAAGGGAATTATGCGGCAGAGGAGCGGATCGGGATCGCAATCCTGACGAAGACTAGGGTTTTTTGTTCCAATATGGAACGTAAAAATTTAACCTGTGTTTCAAATCAGAACAAAAAGGCGAAAGATTTTTTTGTTCCGTGCCGGCCCTACAGTGATCGCACTGCTCCGGTACATTCCGTTGAGGCCGCGCTTTACCGGCCGGCGCGGATAACGCCAGGGCTCATCATGTCTACATGCGCACTTATTTGAGGGTGAAAGGAATGCTAAAAGTTATTCAATCTCCAGCCAAATATCTTCAGGGTCCTGATGCTGCTGTCCTGTTCGGTCAATATGCCAAAAACCTGGCGGAGAGCTTCTTCGTCATCGCTGACGACTTCGTGATGAAGCTGGCGGGGGAGAAAGTGGTGAATGGCCTGCAGAGTCACGATATTCGCTGCCATGCGGAACGGTTTAACGGCGAATGCAGCCATGCGGAAATTAACCGCCTGATGGCGATTTTGCAAAAACAGGGCTGCCGCGGCGTGGTTGGCATCGGCGGCGGTAAAACCCTCGATACCGCGAAGGCGATCGGTTACTACCAGAAGCTGCCGGTGGTGGTGATCCCGACCATCGCTTCGACCGATGCGCCGACCAGCGCGCTGTCGGTGATCTACACCGAAGCGGGCGAGTTTGAAGAGTATCTGATCTATCCGAAAAACCCGGATATGGTGGTGATGGACACGGCGATTATCGCCAAAGCGCCGGTACGCCTGCTGGTCTCCGGCATGGGCGATGCGCTCTCCACCTGGTTTGAGGCCAAAGCCTGCTACGATGCGCGCGCCACCAGCATGGCCGGGGGGCAGTCCACCGAGGCGGCGCTGAGCCTGGCCCGCCTGTGCTATGATACGCTGCTGGCGGAGGGCGAAAAGGCCCGTCTGGCGGCGCAGGCCGGGGTGGTGACCGAAGCGCTGGAGCGCATCATCGAAGCGAACACCTACCTCAGCGGCATTGGCTTTGAAAGCAGCGGCCTGGCCGCCGCCCACGCGATCCACAACGGTTTCACCATTCTGGAAGAGTGCCATCACCTGTATCACGGCGAGAAAGTGGCCTTCGGCACCCTGGCGCAGCTGGTGCTGCAGAACAGCCCGATGGACGAGATTGAAACCGTGCTGGGCTTCTGCCAGCGCGTCGGCCTGCCGGTGACCCTCGCGCAGATGGGCGTCAAAGAGGGGATCGACGCGAAAATCGCCGCGGTGGCGAAAGCCACCTGCGCGGAAGGGGAAACCATCCACAATATGCCGTTTGCGGTGACCCCGGAGAGCGTGCACGCCGCTATCCTCACCGCCGATCTGTTAGGCCAGCAGTGGCTGGCGCGTTAATTCGCGGTGGCTAAACCGCTGGCGCCGGTCGGCGGTCTTTCTTTCTCCCCTCTGGCAGCGGCTGCCGGAGGGGTTCTCTATGGTAAAACGCGGAAAACAGTATGACTGTTCAGACTCAGGATACCGGGAAGGCGGTCTCTTCCGTCATCGCCCAGTCATGGCATCGCTGCAGCAAGTTTATGCAGCGCGAAACCTGGCAAAAACCGCACCAGGCCCAGGGCCTGACCTTTGACTCGATCTGTCGGCGTAAAACCGCGCTGCTGACCATCGGTCAGGCGGCGCTGGAGGACGCCTGGGAGTTTATGGACGGTCGCCCCTGCGCGCTGTTTATCCTTGATGAGACCGCCTGTATTCTGAGCCGCTGCGGCGAACCGCAAACGCTGGCGCAGCTGGCTGACCTGGGGTTTCGCGACGGCAGCTACTGCGCGGAGAGCATTATCGGCACCTGCGCGCTGTCGCTGGCCGCGATGCAGGGGCAGCCGATCAACACCGCCGGCGATCGGCATTTTAAGCAGGCCCTGCAGCCATGGAGCTTTTGTTCGACGCCGGTGTTCGATAACCACGGGCGGCTGTTCGGCTCTATCTCGCTTTGCTGTCTGGTGGAGCACCAGTCCAGCGCCGACCTCTCCCTGACGCTGGCCATCGCCCGCGAGGTGGGCAATTCCCTGCTCACCGACAGCCTGCTGGCGGAATCCAACCGCCACCTCAATCAAATGTACGGCCTGCTGGAGAGCATGGACGACGGGGTGATGGCGTGGAACGAACAGGGGGTACTGCAATTTCTCAATGTTCAGGCGGCGAGACTGCTGCATCTTGATGCCCAGGCCAGCCAGGGAAAAAATATCGCCGATCTGGTGACCCTGCCGGCGCTGCTGCGCCGCGCCATCAAACACGCCCGCGGCCTGAATCACGTTGAAGTCACCTTTGAAAGCCAGCACCAGTTTATCGACGCGGTGATCACCTTAAAACCGATTGTCGAGTCGCAAGGCAACAGCTTTATTCTGCTGCTGCACCCGGTGGAGCAGATGCGGCAGCTGATGACCAGCCAGCTGGGCAAAGTCAGCCACACGTTTGAGCAGATGTCAGCCGACGATCCGGAAACCCGGCGGCTGATCCACTTTGGCCGCCAGGCGGCGCGCGGCGGCTTTCCGGTACTGCTGTGCGGTGAAGAGGGGGTGGGGAAAGAGCTGCTGAGCCAGGCCATCCACAATGAAAGCGAGCGGGCGGGCGGCCCCTACATCGCCGTCAACTGCCAGCTGTATGCCGACAGCGTGCTGGGCCAGGACTTTATGGGGAGCGCCCCCACCGATGATGAAAATGGCCGCCTGAGCCGCCTTGAGCTGGCCAACGGCGGCACCCTGTTTCTGGAAAAAATTGAGTATCTGGCGCCGGAGCTGCAGTCCGCCCTGCTGCAGGTGATTAAGCAGGGAGTGCTTACCCGCCTCGACGCCCGCCGCCTGATCCCGGTGGATGTGAAGGTGATCGCCACCACCACCGTCGATCTGGCCAACCTGGTGGAACAGAACCGCTTTAGCCGCCAGCTGTACTATGCGCTGCACTCTTTCGAGATCGTCATTCCGCCGCTGCGCGCCCGGCGCAACAGTATCCCGTCGCTGGTGCATAACCGGCTGAAAAGCCTGGAGAAGCGTTTCTCTTCCCGGCTGAAAGTGGACGATGACGCGCTGGCCCAGCTGGTGGCCTACTCGTGGCCGGGAAATGATTTTGAGCTTAACAGCGTGATAGAGAACATCGCCATCAGCAGCGATAACGGCCACATTCGCCTGAGCAACCTGCCGGAATATCTCTTTTCCGATCGGCCGGGGGCCGATAGCGGCTCATCGCTGCTGCCGGCCAGCCTGACCTTTAGCGCCATCGAAAAAGAGGCCATCATCCACGCCGCCCGGGTGACCAGCGGGCGGGTGCAGGAGATGTCGCAACTGCTGAATATCGGCCGCACCACCCTGTGGCGCAAAATGAAGCAGTACGATATCGACGCCAGCCAGTTCAAGCGCAAGCATCAGGCCTAGTCTCCTCGATACGCGCCATGGAGAACAGGGCGTCCGACAGACGATTGCTGTAGCGTTTGAGCGCGTCGCGCAGAGGGTGCGAGCGGTCCATGGCCGTCAGCAAACGTTCCAGCCGACGGGCCAGGGTGCGCGCCACGTGCAGCTGGGCGGAGGCGAGATTCTTCCCCGGGATCACAAACTGTTTCAGGGGGCCGCTTTCGGCCATATTGCGGTCGATAAGTCGCTCCAGGGCGGTGATCTCCTCCTCGCCGATCGTCTGGCTCAGGCGGACCAGGCCCCGCGCATCGCTGGCCAGTTCGGCCCCCAGCGCGAACAGCGTCTCCTGAATCTGATGCAGACTTGCCCGCAGCCCGGCGTCGCGGGTGGTGGCGTAGCAGACGCCCAGCTGGGATATCAGTTCATCGACGGTGCCGTAGGCCTCGACGCGAATATGGTCTTTCTCGATGCGGCTGCCGCCGTACAGGGCGGTGGTGCCTTTATCTCCGGTGCGGGTATAGATACGGTACATTCAGCTTCTCTCACTTAACGGCAGGACTTTCACCAGCTGCCCGGCGTTGGCGCCGAGCGTACGCAGATGATCGCGGCTATCGGTGACGTGCCCGGTCGCCAGCGGCGCGTCCGCCGGCAGCTGGGCATGGGTTAGCGCGATCTCGCCGGCTGCGCTGAGCCCAATGCCCACCCGCAGCGTCGAGCTTCTGGCCGCCAGGGCGCTCAGCGTATCGGCGTCACCGCCTTCGTCGCAGGATACGGTCTGGCAGGGGACCCCCTGCTCCTCCAACCCCCAGCACAGCTCATTGATGGCGCAGGCATGGTGCCCGCGCGGATCGTAAAACAGGCGTACGCCCGGCGGTGAAAGCGACATGACGGTCCCCTCGTTAACACTCAGAATGCCTGGCGGAAAATCGCGGCAATCTCCTGCTCGTTGCCCTTACGCGGGTTCGAGAACGCGTTGCCGTCTTTCAGGGCCATCTCCGCCATGTACGGGAAGTCGGCCTCTTTCACCCCCAGATCGCGCAGATGCTGCGGAATCCCGATATCCATCGACAGACGCGCGATGGCGGCGATAGCTTTTTCCGCCGCATCGAGGGTCGACAGTCCGGCGATATTTTCGCCCATCAGTTCGGCGATATCGGCGAATTTTTCCGGGTTGGCGATCAGGTTATAGCGAGCCACGTGCGGCAGCAGGACGGCGTTGGCCACGCCGTGCGGCATGTCGTACAGCCCGCCCAGCTGATGTGCCATGGCGTGCACATAACCGAGGTTGGCGTTATTGAAGGCCATCCCGGCCAGCAGAGAGGCGTAGGCCATGTTTTCCCGCGCCTGAAGATTGCTGCCGAGGGCGACGGCCTGGCGCAGGTTGCGGGCGATGAGGCGGATCGCCTGCATGGCGGCGGCGTCAGTCACCGGGTTGGCGTCTTTAGAGATATAGGCCTCTACGGCGTGGGTCAGGGCATCCATCCCGGTCGCCGCGGTCAGGGCGGCCGGTTTGCCGATCATCAGCAGCGGATCGTTGATGGAGACCGACGGCAGGTTGCGCCAGCTGACGATCACAAACTTCACTTTGGTTTGGGTGTTGGTCAGGACGCAGTGGCGGGTGACCTCGCTGGCGGTGCCGGCGGTGGTGTTGACCGCGACGATGGGCGGCAGCGGGTTGGTCAGGGTCTCAATCCCGGCATACTGATAAAGATCGCCCTCATGGGTGGCGGCGATACCGATGCCTTTGCCGCAGTCGTGCGGGCTGCCGCCGCCCACGGTGACGATAAGGTCGCACTGCTCGCGGCGAAACACGGCGAGACCGTCGCGCACGTTGGTGTCTTTCGGGTTCGGCTCGACGCCGTCAAAGATCGCCACCTCGATACCGGCCTCTCGCAGATAATGCAGAGTTTTATCCACCGCGCCATCTTTTATCGCCCGCAGGCCTTTGTCGGTAACCAGCAGGGCTTTTTTACCCCCCAGCAGCTTGCAGCGTTCACCGACCACGGAAATAGCGTTGGGACCAAAAAAGTTAACATTTGGCACCAGATAATCAAACATACGATAGCTCATAATATACCTTCTCGCTTCAGGTTATAATGCGGAAAAACAATCCAGGGCGCACTGGGCTAATAATTGATCCTGCTCGACCGTACCGCCGCTAACGCCGACGGCACCAATTACCTGCTGATTTAAAATAACCGGCAGGCCGCCGCCAAAAATAATGATTCGCTGTTGATTGGTCAGCTGCAGACCATACAGAGATTGTCCGGGCTGAACCGCTGGCGTAATTTCATGGGTGCCTTGTTTCAGGCTGCAGGCGCTCCAGGCTTTATTCAGCGAAATATCACAGCTGGAGACAAAGGCTTCGTCCATCCGCTGGACAAGCAGCGTGTTGCCGCCGCGGTCAACCACGGAAAACACCACCGCGACGTTGATCTCATTAGCTTTTTTCTCCACTGCCGCCGCCATTTTCTGGGCGGCGGCCAGGGTGATAGTCTGAATGTGTTGGCTCTTTTTCATGATTATCTCCCGCGCCAGGGTAATGCTGACGCGAATAGTCAGTAGGGGGCGAAAGTAAAAAAACTATCGCCACGCGGTTGGCTTAATTTATTTTTCTCAGCGTTATTTTGTCGCCCGCCATGATTTAGTCAACAGGTCTAAAAATGCTTCGGAAAAACGCGGTGGCGGGCTTTTTTTATTAATTGATTTATATCAATGCGGGCGATCACATTTTTTATTTTAGCCGTTGCGGCGGGGTTTCATAGTGAAACTGTTTGCCGATTTAACGTGCCAGATTGAAACAAAATTAATTTTATTTTTTTCACCAGTGGCTCATTTAAAGTTCCGCTATTGCCGGTAATGGCCGGGCGGGCAGCGACGCTGGCCCGGCGTGTTCGCTACCGTCTGCGGATTTCACCTTTTGAGCCCATGAACAATGAAAAGATCAAAACGATTTGCAGTACTGGCCCAGCGCCCCGTCAATCAGGACGGGCTGATTGGCGAGTGGCCTGAAGAGGGACTGATCGCCATGGAAAGCCCCTTTGACCCGGTCTCGTCGGTCAAAGTGGAAAACGGTCGGATCGTCGAGCTGGACGGCAAGCGCCGGGACCAGTTTGACATGATCGACCGGTTTATCGCCGACTACGCGATCAACATTGAGCGCACGGAGCAGGCGATGCGTCTGGAGGCGTTGGAGATAGCCCGCATGCTGGTGGATATCCACGTCAGCCGGGAGGAGATCATCGCCATCACCACCGCCATCACGCCGGCCAAAGCGGTTGAAGTCATGGCGCAGATGAACGTGGTGGAGATGATGATGGCGCTGCAAAAGATGCGCGCCCGCCGAACGCCCTCCAACCAGTGCCATGTCACCAACCTGAAGGATAATCCGGTGCAGATTGCCGCCGACGCCGCCGAGGCCGGGATCCGCGGCTTCTCCGAGCAGGAGACCACGGTCGGTATTGCGCGCTATGCCCCGTTCAACGCCCTGGCGCTGCTGGTCGGCTCGCAGTGCGGCCGCCCCGGCGTGTTGACGCAATGCTCGGTGGAAGAGGCCACCGAGCTGGAGCTGGGCATGCGTGGCTTAACCAGTTACGCCGAGACGGTGTCAGTCTACGGCACCGAGGCGGTATTTACCGACGGCGATGACACCCCATGGTCAAAGGCGTTCCTCGCCTCGGCCTACGCCTCCCGGGGGCTGAAAATGCGCTACACCTCCGGCACCGGCTCCGAAGCGCTGATGGGCTATTCGGAGAGCAAGTCGATGCTCTATCTCGAATCGCGTTGCATCTTCATTACCAAAGGCGCCGGGGTGCAGGGTCTACAGAACGGGGCGGTGAGCTGCATCGGCATGACCGGCGCCGTGCCCTCGGGCATTCGGGCGGTGCTGGCGGAAAATCTGATCGCCTCCATGCTCGACCTCGAAGTGGCCTCGGCCAACGACCAGACCTTCTCCCACTCGGATATCCGCCGCACCGCGCGCACCCTGATGCAGATGCTGCCGGGCACCGACTTTATTTTCTCCGGCTACAGCGCGGTGCCGAACTACGACAACATGTTCGCCGGCTCGAACTTCGATGCGGAAGATTTTGATGATTACAACATCCTGCAGCGCGACCTGATGGTTGACGGTGGACTGCGTCCAGTGACCGAGGCGGAAACCATCGCCATTCGCCAGAAAGCGGCGCGGGCGATCCAGGCGGTCTTTCGCGAGCTGGGGCTGCCGCCGATCGCCGACGAGGAGGTGGAGGCCGCCACCTACGCGCACGGCAGCAACGAGATGCCGCCGCGTAACGTGGTGGAGGACCTGAGCGCGGTGGAAGAGATGATGAAGCGCAATATTACCGGCCTCGATATTGTCGGCGCGCTGAGCCGCAGCGGCTTTGAGGATATCGCCAGCAATATTCTCAATATGCTGCGCCAGCGGGTCACCGGCGATTACCTGCAGACCTCGGCCATTCTCGATCGACAGTTCGAGGTGGTGAGCGCGGTCAACGACATCAATGACTATCAGGGGCCGGGCACCGGCTATCGCATCTCCGCCGAACGCTGGGCGGAGATCAAAAATATTCCGGGCGTGGTCCAGCCCGACACCATTGAATAAGGCGGTATTCCTGTGCAACAGACAACCCAAATTCAGCCCTCTTTTACCCTGAAAACCCGCGAGGGCGGGGCGGCTTCTGCCGATGAACGCGCCGATGAAGTGGTGATCGGCGTCGGCCCCGCCTTCGATAAACACCAGCATCACACCCTGATCGATATGCCCCATGGCGCGATCCTTAAAGAGCTGATTGCCGGGGTGGAGGAAGAGGGACTTCACGCCCGAGTGGTGCGCATTTTGCGCACGTCCGACGTCTCCTTTATGGCCTGGGATGCGGCGAACCTGAGCGGATCCGGGATCGGCATCGGTATCCAGTCGAAGGGGACCACGGTCATCCATCAGCGCGATCTGCTGCCGCTCAGCAACCTGGAGCTGTTCTCCCAGGCGCCGCTGCTGACGCTGGAGACCTACCGGCAGATTGGCAAAAACGCCGCGCGCTATGCGCGCAACGAGTCACCTTCGCCGGTGCCGGTGGTGAACGACCAGATGGTGCGGCCGAAATTTATGGCCAAAGCCGCCCTGTTTCATATCAAAGAGACCAAACATGTGGTGCAGGACGCCGAGCCCGTCTCCCTGCACGTCGACTTAGTAAGGGAGTGACCATGAGCGAGAAAACCATGCGCGTGCAGGATTATCCGTTAGCCACCCGCTGCCCGGAGCATATCCTGACGCCCACCGGCAAACCATTGACCGACATCACCCTCGAGAAAGTGCTCTCTGGCGAGGTGGGCCCGCAGGATGTGCGGATCTCCCGGCAAACCCTTGAGTACCAGGCGCAGATTGCCGAGCAGATGCAGCGCCATGCGGTGGCGCGCAATTTTCGCCGCGCGGCGGAGCTTATTGCCATCCCTGACGAGCGCATTCTGGCTATCTATAACGCGCTGCGCCCGTTCCGCTCCTCGCAGGCGGAGCTGCTGGCGATCGCCGACGAGCTGGAGCACACCTGGCATGCGACGGTGAATGCCGCCTTTGTCCGGGAGGCGGCGGAAGTGTATCAGCAGCGGCATAAGCTGCGTAAAGGAAGCTAAGCGGAGGTCAGCATGCCGTTAATAGCCGGGATTGATATCGGCAACGCCACCACCGAGGTGGCGCTGGCGTCCGACGACCCGCAGGCGAGGACGTTTGTTGCCAGCGGGATCGTCGCGACGACGGGCATGAAAGGGACGCGGGACAATATCGCCGGGACCCTCGCCGCGCTGGAGCAGGCTCTGGCGAAAACGCCATGGTCAATGCGCGATGTGTCTCGCATCTATCTTAACGAAGCCGCGCCGGTCATTGGCGATGTGGCGATGGAGACCATCACCGAGACCATTATCACCGAGTCAACCATGATCGGTCATAACCCGCAGACCCCGGGCGGGGTGGGCGTCGGCGTGGGGACGACCATCGCCCTCGGCCGGCTGGCGACGCTGCCGGCGGCGCAGTATGCCGAGGGGTGGATCGCGCTGATTGACGACGCTGTCGATTTCCTTGACGCCGTGTGGTGGCTCAATGAGGCGATCGACCGCGGGATCAACGTGGTGGCGGCGATCCTCAAAAAGGACGACGGCGTGCTGGTGAACAACCGCCTGCGCAAAACCCTGCCGGTGGTGGATGAAGTGACGCTCCTGGAGCACGTGCCCGAGGGGGTGATGGCGGCGGTGGAGGTGGCCGCGCCGGGTCAGGTGGTGCGGATCCTGTCGAATCCCTACGGCATCGCCACCTTCTTTGGGCTGAGCCCGGAGGAGACCCAGGCCATCGTCCCCATCGCCCGCGCGCTGATTGGCAACCGCTCAGCGGTGGTGCTCAAGACCCCCCAGGGCGACGTGCAGTCGCGGGTGATCCCGGCGGGCAAGATCTACATCAGCGGCGAAAAGCGCCGTGGAGAAGCCGATGTCGCCGAGGGCGCGGAGGGGATCATGCAGGCGATAAGCGCCTGCGCTCCGGTACGCGACATCCGCGGCGAACCGGGCACCCACGCCGGCGGCATGCTCGAGCGGGTGCGCAAGGTGATGGCGTCCCTGACCGGCCATGAGATGAGCGCGATCCACATCCAGGATCTGCTGGCGGTGGATACATTTGTTCCGCGCAAGGTGCAGGGCGGGATGGCTGGGGAGTGCGCCATGGAGAATGCCGTCGGGATAGCGGCGATGGTGAAATCGGATCGTCTGCAGATGCAGGTTATCGCCCGCGAGCTGAGCGCCCGACTCCAGACTGAGGTGGTCGTGGGCGGCGTGGAGGCCAACATGGCCATCGCCGGGGCGTTAACCACGCCGGGCTGTGCGGCGCCGCTGGCGATCCTCGACCTCGGCGCTGGTTCGACGGATGCGGCGATCGTCAGCGCGGAGGGGCAGATCGCCGCGGTGCATCTCGCCGGGGCGGGAAATATGGTCAGCCTGCTGATTAAAACCGAGCTGGGTCTCGAGGATCTTTCGCAGGCGGAAGCGATAAAAAAATACCCGCTGGCCAAAGTGGAAAGCCTGTTCAGTATCCGCCACGAGAATGGCGCAGTGGAGTTCTTCCGGGAAGCCCTCAGCCCGGCGGTGTTCGCCAAAGTGGTGTACATCAAGGAGGGCGAACTGGTGCCGATCGATAACGCCAGCCCGCTGGAAAAAATTCGTCTTGTGCGTCGCCAGGCGAAGGAGAAAGTGTTTGTTACCAACTGCCTGCGCGCGCTGCGCCAGGTCTCCCCCGGCGGTTCCATTCGCGATATCGCCTTTGTGGTGCTGGTGGGTGGCTCATCGCTGGATTTTGAGATCCCGCAGCTTATCACCGACGCCCTGTCGCATTACGGCGTGGTCGCCGGGCAGGGCAACATTCGGGGAACAGAAGGGCCGCGCAATGCGGTCGCCACCGGGCTGGTGCTGGCCGGTCATGCCGATTAAGCCGGCGCTCGCGCCAGCCTCTCTCTATAACGTGCTATTTCAGGATGCCAATGATGAACCAGACTTCTAGCTTAACCGGGCAGTGCGTGGCCGAGTTTCTTGGCACCGGACTGCTCATTTTCTTCGGCGCGGGCTGTGTCGCTGCGCTGCGGGTCGCCGGAGCCAGCTTTGGCCAGTGGGAAATCAGTATTATCTGGGGCCTCGGCGTCGCCATGGCCATCTATCTGACGGCTGGCGTCTCCGGCGCGCACCTTAATCCGGCCGTCACCATTGCCCTGTGGCTGTTCGCCTGTTTTGAACGCCGTAAAGTACTGCCGTTTATTGTCGCCCAGACGGCCGGGGCATTCTGCGCCGCCGCCCTGGTGTACGGGCTCTATCGTCAGCTGTTTCTCGATCTTGAACAGAGCCAGCATATCGTTCGCGGTACCGTCGCCAGCCTTAACCTGGCCGGGGTCTTTTCTACCTACCCGCATCCGCATATCACCTTTTGGCAGGCGTTTGCCGTAGAGACCACCATCACGGCGATCCTGATGGCGATGATCATGGCTCTGACCGACGACGGCAATGGCATCCCGCGCGGGCCGCTGGCGCCGTTGCTGATTGGCTTGCTGATCGCCGTGATCGGCGCGTCGATGGGGCCGCTAACCGGCTTTGCGCTGAATCCGGCGCGTGATTTTGGCCCTAAACTGTTTACCAGTCTGGCCGGCTGGGGTGCGATGGCCTTTACCGGCGGGCAGTCGATACCCTACTTTTGGGTGCCGCTGCTGGCGCCGGTGGTGGGGGCGATTATGGGAGCGTTTTTATACCGCAAGCTTATCGGCCACCATCTGCCGTGCGAATGCGCTAGCGATGAGTGAGACGGGGTCCGCCGCATCACGGCGGGCAACGAGGTTAACTTCCCCCGGCGAGTCGCCGGGGATCAGGGTTACTTCTTGATGACCGCATTGAGCTCGCCGAGTTTGGCGGCGGGGTTCTTGTGGCACTGCTGCAACATTTTCGGCACCGAAACGGTCTCGACTTCATGCCAGTCGACGTAGTCCCCGCCGCTGAAGTCGGTGTTGCGGTTCACCACCCAGAAGGCCACCGGGGTCATGCTTTTTGGGTTCATATCCATAAACTCCTGACAGGTCATATTCTGCGGTGTGGTTTCCAGAACCGCGAACGCCGGGCTGGTCATCAGACAGAATGTGGTGGCCGCTACGGTCAGTACGAGTACTTTAGGCAAATTCATTTTCTTCTCCAGTGACAAAATAGGGCTTAAGCCTGGGCGTGCTTCATTTTATTGCGCAGGACCAGCAAGCCGATGGCGCTAAATATCATTTCAACGCCGATAAAGGCGGTAATAAATATCCAGCTTTGCTGCGGATTCATGGCCAGCCACAGGCAGGCGATAAGTAAATCCAACAGGCCGATAAAAATATTCCAGCCGGCGCCGCTTTGTTTTCGGGTTTGACATCCGTTGACGATGCGGGAAATACCGCCGAGAACAAATAAAAAGCCGAATAAGAGGGCCAGGCTGCTCATGCCGTTAAGAGGATTAACGACAAAGCTCAGGCCGAGCACGATCCAGGCGATGGCGAAGATCAGCGCCACCAGGCGTGATTTCCAGTGCTGCTGGCGGAAGACGATCAGGCTGTACAGTGAGTAGAAGCCGCAGATCATCAACAACATGCCGGTCACCGTGGCGAGATACCAGCCGGCGACCAGCGGCCAGGCCAGGCAACAGGCCCCGCAGATAAACAGCAGCGCGGCCATCAAGCCGGCATGCCGTTTATATCGAATGAAGACGCGTGGGTTAAACGCATTTAAGGTGTAATGGCTAAACATAAACATAATTTCTCCGCAGATCCCAGTTGCCGGCCTGACGCTGAATAAAATGCGTCATGCTTTATTCAGCGGGCCAAAAGAAAGGTCTGAGGAAAATAGTAGGCCGCGCTATCGGCAGGCGTAAATAAGAGCGCTGAGGTGACTTTATACGCCTTGTCTGACAGCTGTCAGACAAGGCCCGCAATATTCCTTCCGGGCTCTGATTCTCAATGCCCATGATATTTTTTAAGCTGGCTGCGTTTGGTGATGCTTACCGATTTTAATCAGGAGTTAACGATGAAAAAAGTCATTCTGGCGAGCCTGCTGGCAACCATGATGGGTACCTCTCCGGTGTGGGCAGCAGATAGCGCGACGGCAGCGCCAGCCGCGGCAGCCACAGCGCAGGTGCAGAAAGAAGCCGCCGATGTGCTGCAGGTGGCAGTGCAGGGCGCGAACGCGATGCGCGACGTCCAGTTCGCCCGTCTGGCGCTGTTCCATGGCCAGCCGGATAGCGCTAAAAAACTGACTGACGACGCCGCCGCGCTGCTGGCCGCCGATGACGCCAGCTGGGCGAAGTTTGTGAAAACCGATGCTAAAGCCAAAATGATCGCCGATCGCTATGTGGTCATTAACGCCTCTATCGCTCTGTCTGAAGACTATGTAGCCACGCCGGAAAAAGAGAGTGCCATTAAATCCGCTAACGAAAAACTGGCGAAAGGCGATCAGAAAGGGGCTATCGATACCCTCCGTCTGGCCGGTATTGGCGTAATTGAGAACCAGTATCTGATGCCGCTCAACCAGACCCGTAAGGCGGTGGCGCAGGCGCAAGACCTGCTGAAAGCTGGAAAATATTACGAAGCGAATCTGGTGCTGAAAGGCGCTGAAGAGGGCATCGTGGTGGACAGCGAGATGCTGGTGGCAGGCAACTGATACCTGTTCCACCCTGAGAGAGTGCAGAGGAAGAAACTGACAAGGATGTCCCCTTAACGGTCGGGCAGGCGGACTGCCCGACCGGAACGGCTAGCGGCCGATCAGGGCGTCGATTTCGCCATCGATTTCGCGCATGACGCCGGTGATGCGCTGTACCACCTCCAGACAGCTTGCCGGCGTTAGCGAGTCAGGCCGCTTCGCCTCAAAAGGGGCGCACAGCGCTTGCAGCGCAGTAATCCCCAGAATTTGCGCTGAACCGTGCAGACGGTGCAGCGCTCGCAGAAAGATCTGTGGCTCATGCCGGGCGATTGCCTGTCCGGCAGCCTGTAAATCCGCGGCCGACGCATCGCGGAACGTCTCCAGCATCTCAGTCATCAGCGCCTGGTCTCCCCCGGTATTTTCGGTCAGCACGCTGAGCCGCAGGTGTCGGGCGACGTTTGGCGATGCGTGGCCCACCGCTAAACGGCTGAGCTCGTGGCTCAGCGTCTGAACCGACACTGGCTTAAACAGACACATATTCATGCCGCTGGCCAGACAGGCCTCCCGCGACTGCGGCAGCGCGCTGGCGGTCACCCCCCAAATCATCAGGTCCGGGTAGCGCCGACGTAGCGACGCCGCCAGCGCCAGGCCATCTTTCTTCGGCATATTGAGGTCCGTGATCAGCAGATCGTAATGTTTGCCAGCGAGCTTATTCTCCGCCTCTTCACCGTCGCAGGCTTCATCGACGCTATAGCCGATAGTGCTGAGCTGGCGCTTGAGCAGCAGCCGGTTGGTGGGATGGTCGTCGGCTATCAATATCGACAGCCCGGGCAAGGCCTGCTGCCTGGCCGGCAACGCCTTCGGCGCGCGAACGGCGCAGCGACTCACCTTGACTGGCAGGGTGATGGTGAAGGTGGTCCCCACGCCAGGATGGCTAACCATCTCCAGTCGGCCCTGCATGAGTGCGACCAGCTCCTGGCAAATGACCAGACCCAGGCCGGAACCGGTCTGTTTGCGCCCCTGGCGCGCCTGCGCATAACGGTGAAAGAGAGTGGTCTGCTCTTCTTCGCCGATCCCGCAGCCGCTGTCGCTAATGATGAGGGTCAGCTCCCCCTGCGTCTCATCCGCTTGCGTCAGCCGGCAGTCGACCTGAATCGCGCCCTCGGTAGTAAACTTCAGCGCATTGCCGATGAGATTATTGAGGATTTGCCGTAGCGCCTGCGGGTCGATCCACAGCATGGTCCCCTCCTGTAGCGCGTTATGGTCGTGGAGCGCGATCCCTTTTTGCTGCGCCAGCGCGCCGAAGGTGTGGCACTGCTGCGACACGACCTGTGCGACATCGCTCCACTGCGGGGTGATCTGGTATTTCCCCGACTCAATCTTGTCGATATCGAGAATATTACCGATCAGCCCCAGCAGGGTTTGCGCCGTCGACCCCGCCAGCTCGATCGCCTCTTTACGCTGACCGACGCTCAGCTCCGGTTTCGCCAGCAGTTCCAGAAAGCCGACGATGGCGCTCACCGGCGTGCGCAGCTCGTGGCTCATGCTGGCCAGAAAGCGACTCTTGGCTTTTGTCGCCTGAATCGCTTTGTCTTTTTCCCGCTCCAGGGCGCAGGAGAGGGCCTCCTTCTGCGCCAGCTCCTCCTCCAGCCGCTGCTGAGAGTCTTTACGTTTGCGCACTTCCCGGCACAGGGAGAGTCCCCACCCGAGACTGATGGCGATCAGCACCAGCGCGAAGGCGATCAGCTGGTAAAACTGGCGGCTGTACTGGCTCCAGTTCTCTATTTGCTGGCTGGAAATTTTCGACCACTTCTCGGTCATCTGCAGAATATCCCGCGGCGGAATGGCCTGCAGCGCTTTGCTGAGGATGGCGGCCAGCACCGGCTCATCGCGCGGGATCGCCAGCCGAATGGCGGCGACCGGGAGTCCGTCGATGCGGGCGTAGTGCAGACCCTGTGGATAATAGTGGTCGATCATATAGCGGGCGGAAAGCTCCGACGCTACCGCGGCATCCACCTCGCCTTCCTCCACCATCTTCATCGCGACGCCAACGTTATCCGTCTCCACCCAGTCAACCTGTGGAAAGCGCGCTTTCAGGTCGTGGGCGGCGATTGGCCCCACTGGCAGGGCGATCCGCGCCGGGCGGGCCAGCAGATGTGGGTCGGGGGCGCTGCCGCGGGCGACCAGCACAAAAGCCACGTTAATCAGCGGGTCGCTGAGGGTGACGTAGGCCTGCGGCTGTGGGGTCAGGGTCGCGGCGGGCATGATCGCCCAGTCCTCTTTTTCCATCCGCTTTGCCAGATCCTGACGGTTGCGCACCAGGATGGGGTCAAACTGCAGCCCGGTCTGTAGCGAGAAAATATTCAGCATATCGGCCATAATGCCGCGCAGCTCGTCCTCGTCATCCACCAGAGTAAAAGGCGGAAAATAGGGGTTGACCAGCAGGCGGACGCGACGATGCTTCTGTAGCCAGCGCTGCTCTTCGGCGCTAAAGGACAGCGGCGTATTGAGAAATGACAGATCGCCGCGGTTGAGCCAGTTTTGCATGATCCGCATCGCGGTATCGCTGTCGATAGCGTGGATAAAACGGTCAAGGAGCTGGTGCAGCGCCGGTCGATCCTCGCGGGTGACAAAGCGGTTGTGCTGCTCCTGCTGACGAAAATAGTGTGCGATGACCAGCGATTGCGAGAAATATTTCGAGATGCAGTGGCCGGTGGTGATGTTGTTGCCGATGAAATACTGATTCTCGCCGCTGACCACCGAGGCGAGAGCCTGATAGTCGCTATCGTAAAGGGTGATTTTGGCGTTGGGAAACGCCTGCTGAATGATATCGAAAAAGGCGCAATCGCGGGTGCAGGCCAGCGTGACGCGGCGGTCGGTGGTCAGCGGCGGCAGGGGGGATTTTAGCGAGGTGACCAGCGTCGGCCAGGTTTTGATCAGCGGTGCGGTGTGCGTCAGTCCCGGGGCGAGCGCATCCCGGTGCGCCACCTGAGTGAGCAGGGTATCCACCTGGCGGTCGGCCAGGGCGGCCAGCGCCTGCTGCTCGGTGTCATATTGGCGGATAACCACCTTCAACCCGAGGCTGTGCGCCATTAGCGCCAGATAGTCGGCGTTAATTCCCTGATAGCTCTCCTCGTCGCTGTCGTAGACGATAGGCGTCATCTCAGGCAGCCAGGTGCCGACGGTCAGCGTCGGCCGGGCGGCCAGCCAGACCTTTTCCGTATCGTTAAGCGGAATGTCGATTGCCGCAATGTGGGCATGGCTTTTCAGCTCCAGTTGCTTCATGGCAAACGCGGCGGGGGAGTGGCTTAGCGCCAGTCCGACAATCAGGGATAAAATAAGACGAACAACCATGGCATCACCCTATTTTATTGCGTTGCGCAAAGTCATAAAGCTCAAGCAGGGAGCTGCAGCCTAATTTATCCATCAGACGGACCTTATAGGTGCTGACCGTCTTATTGCTGATATTCATTTTGCTGCCGATGGTGGTGTAGTCGACGCCGCTGAGGATATAGCGGAAGACTTTCATCTCCTGCGTTGACAGCGTATCCAGCCGGTCCTGATCGGTGATGCCGTGGGTGCAGAAGCGCTCCAGTGAAAAGGGGAAATAGCTGTAGCCATTATTGGCCGCCTCGATCGCGGCGAGGATATTATTCATTCCCTCTTTTTTACTCACAAAACCATTGGCCCCGCAGTCGGCGCTGCGTTTGCCGTAGAACCGTTCATTTTTGGCGGAAATGACGATAATTTTTCCCTGGTAGCGGCGTTTGCGCAGTTGCTCTAGAACGTCGATGCCGCTGAGCTCCGGAATATCAACGTCAACGATCAGCAGGTCAGGCTGCATCGTTTCGGCGGCCTGCACCGCATGAGCGCCGCTGTCGAGCTCTGCCGCGACGGTAATACCGTTGGTATCGAGTAGGTTGCGAATGGCGATACGTGCCAATGGATGATCGTCAATGATTATCGCATTCATGGGGGCGTAAATCCTGATATGAAAAAGAAGGGCGATGTCTGGTGCAGGTGCGGCGGGGGTTATTTTTATCGATGCCGTAATAAGGCGCAATTGTAACACAAATCGTTTTCGCCCGGGGAAGATATTCTGGGCGAACCCTTCACTGAATATATTTGCATATCGGGATGACAGCTGTAGGAACAGGCGTTCGCTTACTTCAGCGCTGTCTGGTATTAAAAAAAATGCAAACGATTAATCTGCTCTTTTTAAGGTGAGTTGCCGGGAATATCGTCCGGTGACAACTGGCAGGTAAAATAATAACAATGGCAAAAGTGAAGCTCGCCCTTTGGCAAAAATGGGTTTGGAAACGTCTAATGGCAGGAATAATACTCGTGGCAATGAGTAGCGCCGCGGTGGGAAAGGACGCCTCGCCTGCTGAGGCGCGGACGCGCGATATGATGCGCTGTCAGGATTATCTGCAACTGGATCCGCGCACCTGGACGCCGATGGTGATCTGGCTGATGAACGATCCTTTTTCCCTGCAGCCGCCGGAGTGGACCGACTTCCATGAAGCCGAGCTGGTGCTGACGCCGATCCTCTCCGAAATCTGCCGTCAGGAGCCAGATGCCTGGCTGACTTCGCTGCGTGAACGGCTCAATTCCTACCAGCAGGTGCGGTCGCTCAATTAAGCGACCGCGATAAAGCGGCAGAAAAAGTGACTAAATGTGCAGTTAGCAGCCTTCTCCTGCGCAAAGGCTCAGCAGCGGCCCGCTTTTTTCGAGAGAGCGTCGCAGGTTTTGCTGGCTGGCGTCGGGTTGCTGCCGGCACAGATGGCATCCGAGACGGTACTGCCGCCGCCCAGCGGGATCAGTCCGTAAAGTTTCGGCTCGGCGGCTTTTGTCACATAGCATCGATGGCTGGTTTTGCCGATGGTGGCCACAAAATTGGTTTTCACATCCTGCTGCTTCGCATCGGAAATTGTCACCTGTGAAGCATCGACATTAAAAGCAAAGGCGGCGGCCTCTTTCATTTCACTTTCCGTCGCCATTGGCGGTTTTGCTACGCAACCCATTAATAACAGTGCCAGACAGGTACTGATTGATATATCCCGTATTTTCATCATTTCATCCTTTTTGTGAGTCAACGGGTTATATATAAGAGGAGCGAGAGGGGGGCGTTGATTTTGATCAGCTGGTACAGGGAAGGGGTATTTTTCGGAAATTGGCCTGAATTGTTAAAGTTATCGTGAGCAGTATGAATTCCAGCGTTGAGGGAATGAAAGGCGTTTTATGCCGACCTTGCGTAGTAAGACAGAGTAAACAGGAACGCGGCAATGATGGACTGGCTTCGGGAGGTGGGCAACGCAGATGGCCTGCGCAAACTTTTGCCAGGATAGAGCACTGTCTATTTTAGCGTAAGCGTAAATTTTCCTTTTCGCGATAACGGATTTTTTATCCTCTTAGCGGAATGGCAAGAAAATGCTGACCACGCGCATTGCTCAACGGCTTATGTTGCCATTTTATCGCTATTCTAAAATTTAGAAACAAAAAAGCCACTCTTTCGAGTGGCCTAACTGTATGTATTTACTGCTAAAATTTGGTGGCCCCTGTTGGGTTTGAACCAACGACCAAGCGATTATGAGTTATAGGATTGATTTATAACCATTATTCATTTTCGTTGAAAAACAGGTATTTAATCGTATGCATACCCCGCCATAATGCACTAATATTACCCAATATTACCTATCTGAAATATCCCCGGCATATCCCCGGGATTGCGAGAGGGAAGATTGGAAACCATCAAGTTCACCAAAGCTGCCATCATTGCGATCGCTTCTGATTCAGGGAAAAGGCTTGAGTTTGCTGACAGTGTTTTGCCCGGTCTACGCCTGCGAGTTACCCCTACAGGGTCGAAATCATTTTGTGTTACCCGGTACCGGGAAGGCAAATTCATCCGTGTCACTTTGGGTAAGTTTCCCGATCTCACTGTAGACCAGGCCCGTGACATGGCCTCACGCATCCTCGGTGAGGTGGCGACGACCCGCAGGAATCCAAACGACCAGCGGCGGGAAGATAAAAACAAATCCATCACCCTGGCTGAAGCGCTAGCGGAGTACATCAAATCCCGCGCTGGGCGTATCAAGCCGACAACTATAGAGCAGTATAAGGGCGTGCTGACTAACTTCTCTGGAGACTGGCTTAAAACACCGCTGGCGGCCATTGACCGTGAGAGAGTTGAAGTTAGGCATAAAGCCATTACTGATGGCGGTATATGGTTTGGCGATAAACCGCAGCGTGCTGGAGTAGCAGCAGGCAGTAAAGCCCAGGCTGATTTATGGGCGCGGGTTTTGCGTGCGGTCTACCGGTATTCGCATGATCATTATCGCGACAACGATGGCAACCGTCTGTTACCTGATCCGCCCACGATGGTACTGAGCACCAAACGAAAATGGCACGGCACAGCGCGTAAAACATCCCGTATCCGCAATAATGAGCTTTCCCGTTGGCTGGCCTCTGTTGATGCCGTTCGGCAACATGGAGCCAGTATCAGGGATGATTTTGCCGTATCGGTCTGCGATGCGCTGGATGTGGCTTTATTTACGGGCTTGCGCCGTGCGGAGGTGTTCGGGCTGGAGTGGGTCAGGGTGAATATGTCCGGCCGTTACTTCTGGATTGACCAGACGAAGAACGGAGACCCGCTTGAACTTCCGATTACCGATACACTGTTGGCTATCTTCCAACGCCGAAAAGAATTACGTCGTGATAATAACCCGTATGTATTTCCGGCGGAGAAAGGCGGAATAGTTACGGATCCCCGAAGGGTGATAGGCCAGATAAGCGAAGCTACCACGCAGGGCGGTACAGAGAGCGCCATTGGTTTCACCTGTCATGATGCTAGGCGTACTTTCGGCAGTGTGGCGGAGTTGGTAGGCGTTGGTTCATACATTCTTAAACGCCTAATGAACCACCGCACTTTCCGTAGTGCTGATGTCACACAGGGCTACTTGCACTATTCCGCCGATGAGTTGATGGAACCAGCGCAGAAAGTCGAGCGGGCAATACTGGAGCATGCTGGGTTAATTGAAAAAACTGGTGGGTTAGATAGCCAGTTGCTGGCCGTTATGGGGGCAATGACCGATGAAGAAAAACGCAGGATTCTTTTTGATATTCTTAATATTGAAATTAGGAACATAAATCATGGAAAAATTTAACGTGCCGGATAAATTATATTATCCAATTCATGAGGTTGCGGAAAAGTTAGGAGTCACTGTAAGGGACTTGTATCATTTTGAGGCTGTTTGTGCATTGGAACTTTGTGTGTATATAAAACACCATAGATATGATGAGAATCATAGTTTGAGTGGCACCTATAAAATTCTCCATGGCAATTTTTCAGAGGCTCAATTTGATGATGTGGATATAATCATCTACAGTGTTAAAGACGAGAGTTTAGATATTGATGGTGATATAGGTGAAATAGATTTTGGCGATGCACCGTTAGTTGTTGATTCAAAGTTTTTATATATAGAAAGAGATAGCTTGCATAAATTCCATCAATTATCCATCGATTATTTTAAAAGTACTCAGTCTGGAGAACATCCCCGAACAGCGAATAGAAAGGGAGAAGTAATTCCTGCATTATTGAAAATGATTCCAGAATTTGATGATGTTGATTTGGAAGGTGAAAGTATAAGTAAAATAGCTTCAATTTTAGAAGCAATTGCAGCAGCTAAAGGAATTGAGTTGAATCTTCCAGATAAAAATACTTGGGCGCGTTACTTGGGGAGAAAGTGAATTCACTTCTTACCTAAGTGAATTCACCCAAAATCTAGCCCGAGATACCAATAATCCTCACCGTTGTTACCCATTAACCACGGTGAGGCATCATGACTACCAACACCATGCAAGACAAAAAACTTACCCGCCCGGAAGCTGCCGCATACATTGGGGTTGCTCCGCGCACTATGGCTAACTGGCACAGTACAGGCCGGGTAAAAATCCCCTTCTACAAAGTAGGCCGTAAAAAAACTATCTACCTGCAATCAGATCTTGATACGTATCTGGCATCGGTTCGCCAGTCTGCGTAATGGGGTGGGATATGGCACAAAGAAAAGCTCTTCGTATCCGCAACTCCACTCTGAAGAAAGGCAAAACTCTAGCATCAACATGGGCACCAGAGACGAGTTTCACTCCCGCTGCTGTACCTAACGTCAATAACCCATATAGCCGTAAATCGGCCTAACAGAAGACCAATGCAACCACACGCAACTTCGTCTGATCAGCGAAAATAAATTTTGTTGCGTGGCGTTGCGTTAAAAATATTGCAGCATACCTAACGCTGTCGCGGCGGCTCTGAATAACAACTTTTTGGAGCGATAGAAATGACTCGGAAAAAATTAACTGCCTTAACTGGCAGCGGCCAGACTCACCCTGAAACCGGCAAAAAGGCGAATTTCACGGCAAATGAAAATGATATTTCGGTAATTAAATTTGAAGGGCGCACAGTCAGGATTGTGAATGTCTTCGGTGAGCCGTGGTTCGTTGTCTCTGATGTATGCCAGGCGTTGGAAATCAGCAACCCTACCAGTGCCGTTGCCTCTCTGGATGGTGACGAGGTAATGACCCTAACTTTAACTGAGGGTCATTCGGGTAAGCGTGGTGGAGCACGTAGCTGGAATATGGCCGCAGAATCCGGCTTCTATAAACTGATTGCCCGCAGCCGCAAGGCATCCACTGCTGGGACGTTCGCCCACCGCTTCAGCCGCCGCAAGGATCAGTACACAAAGAAAGCCAGTAAGTGCGGTAGTGACCTACAGGCGTGCAAAGGAGAGAAAGCCCGTCTTGAGATGGAAGAAATTGGATTATGGAGAAAGTATCAACCCGGATTGCTGGAGGGAATTGAAGATGATGCATAAAACAAAGGCAGCTTTGCAGAGCTGCCAATGTCACTACGAAAAACCGAAACAGATTAAGCATACCAGGGTTAATGCTGGTGGTCAAAACCTCACCCAACTCAATTTTGAGGGCGCTGATTTTAGTGGTTTTTTTAGCCAGCGCAATTCTGCGCCCACTGATTTTACTCAGCTTTTATGGCAAAGCCCAAAAGTGAGTTTT
Organism: Klebsiella sp. C283; assembly: GCF_048822555.1. Lineage (NCBI taxonomy): Bacteria > Pseudomonadati > Pseudomonadota > Gammaproteobacteria > Enterobacterales > Enterobacteriaceae > Klebsiella > Klebsiella sp. C283. Next base: position 147,284 of record NZ_JBMEZS010000008.1, on the reverse strand, counting down.
GCGTATAACTCATTGATTCCCGCATTCTTCCTCACTTTGGGGAAAAAGGGCGGGAAATCAAACCCTACCCTGTGCTTTCTGTTTCTTCAGTCTGATTACCGTGTTAGCCAAATAAGGGCTTTAACAATCCAGTATGTGGAATACGCAGTTGCAACTAAAAAAACAACAGCGATGGCGTCTCGCCATTTACCCCGTTCCGTGTCAGGCATAAATCATTCCTCTGGATCTGCCTTAGCTTTTTTGCGCTGCCGGCGTTTAATTTCGCCTTCTAAAGCTGCGACGACAAACTGCCCGGTGCTTTCTCCCGGCTCTTTCAATTGCTCCATCGAACCTGCGATCTCATGCGGAACCCTTGCGGCTATAGTCTGCGATTTTCGGTTGACTGCTTTGGTTGCCATACTGTTTCACTCCCTAAAAGGTGTTCTACAGTATGTACGAAATAAAAAAAGTGTTCAACACTTGACGTGTTCAACACCTTTGCATAAATTGGTGTTGAACACCTTGTGTTGTCTAAACACAATAATAGCGAAGCCCGGCAGTGCGCGAACACTAACCGGGCCTCTGACCACAAACCGTTAAGTGAGGTAACAGTTATGGCTGACAATCAGTCTACCCAAACTCGCCCTGAATTTACATGGAGATTTCTCTCCACTTCTGAGCAGTACCCTACTGCCAAACCATTGGTGATCTACGTCAACGCATCCAGTGAGCAGGAAGCCCGAGACACCATGCCCGGCGTAACTCTCATTTTCGCCGCCCGTCTTCCATTTCATGCCTTTCAGGTGATGGAGGCGGCAGTATGAATATTGCTCAAAGAGATCGAATCCTGGAACGTGTAACTCAGGTCATTGGGCGTACAGAGAGTATTGTGCCTAATACTCCAGAAAGTAATTCACACGATCGTTTATTGCGGATAAGCGCAGGTCTCTTGCATCTGTTAAATGAGGTCCTTCCTGGCATTGCCAATACGACTGAACGCGAAGAAATAGACGAAATAGCAGTGTGGGTAGATGCCATGTATTCCATCACGATGATAGAAGCGTTAGATGCAAAATCACTGCCTCCCACAACCGAGCCAGGCTTTCGCAATGAAGTACCTGCGCCGACATTCCCTTCAGGTCAGGAGGTTCGCCATGAGTGAATTAACCGTCCAGCAAGCTGCTGATAAAGCATATCAGGCAGAAATTATTCTCGCCCTGATGCAGGGAAAGTCGGCTGTGCGCATGGAAGATAGCGAAATTGACGCGCTGATCGTGATGGTTAAAGAGTTGATCGGCGATGTAGGTAGTTTTCTTGGTGAAGAAGCATCACGTGAGGAGGTGGAAAATGCATAACCCTCAGCCTAAAAACTTTACCTGGCTTTTTCTGGCAACTTACGCCGATGCTAAAGCGCTCCCTGTCGTTCTGCGTACTCAGGCTAATACCGAAGATGAAGCCCGTTCACAGCTTAGTGGTGATTTTTCTCTGACATTCGCGGCAAAAATCCGTTCCGATTGTCCTCTCACTTGTCATTGGGTGGATCGGGATAGTTCTGTTTTGTGGTCTGTCATGGGCTGCAATGCTGACGCCTCAATTCAGCAAATGAAGGGGGGCCGCAATGTCTAAGCTCGAAATATTGACCCTGAAGAAGGCGAAATCGCGAACTTTACAGCTTTCAACGTTGCTTATGGTGATTTCAGAGAACGCTGTGCAGGAGCACGAAAGGCAATCTCTGGTCGAGCTTGCATACGACATTTCGTGTGAGCTTGCTTCCTTCATTCTTGAACAAGAACTGCCGGAGGTAGGCCATGCATAACCCGGCTGAGTTAAACGAATCGCTTGAAAGGCGTGTGGAACTGCTGACTGAAAAGGTGCTGTTCCTTGAGCAGCAGATCAAAACACTGACTGACAGCCAGGGGGGAGAAATCCCCCCGGGTATGGCACCAGTATCTACGCTGGCTGCTGAGTTCGGTATCTCCACCAAAAAGGCGGAAGAACTGGCGAAAAATACCGGCGTGATGATGGTGAAGTTAAAAGCAGGTGGCTTTGTTGCGCCGGAAGAGAAATTCAGGGAGGTGGCCAGACAGGTGTTACGTAGCGCTAAACGTAAATACGGATCGGCGTACTGGTATCACCCGTTGTTAGGTAAATTCCAGATGAGTGGAGGGATCCCGAAGTGAAAAATGCACCGAACCTTAAACATCTTCCCAGGGAGAAATTCACCGAGGCAGTTATTTTTGCGGGAACTGATGCTTATGCGCATGCGAAAGGGTGGGAGGAGGGCCTGGGTAAACAGGTTGCCGAGGATACGACGCCTCCCATCTACCTGGGCCCAAAACAACTGGCTGAGCTGGCGAACCTGAATATCGTCGATAAAGGGCGACGGAGTGCCCGCGTGTACCTGGCCGGAGATATTGAACCGATACAGATTAACGCTATTGGTGAAAAGCTGGCGCTGGCAGGTGTACAGGATGCCAAATTGTATAAAGGTATTCCCGATCGCCAGCCTGAGGACTGGCACGATTATCTGAGTCGACTGCGTGAACAAGCGGAACGGAGGAAAAGAACGGTGGTCGATCTGCCAGTAACTAAGCGAGAACCCTTGCAAAATAACGTAGTGCCAGCACTGAACCAGATGGGGGCCAGCCAGCGCGGTGAGGTGCTGTTGGCTCACTATGATGGCAACCTGGCGATTCATGCCGACTCCGATACGGTTCACCACTACAACGGTGTTGTCTGGAATCCGCTGCCGGATAAAGAACTGCAGCGTGAAATGGCACAGATCTACATCGATTCCGAGGTGGCTTACTCACAGAACGCCATTAAGTCTGCTGTGGAAACTATGAAACTGAGTCTCCCGGTTATGGGGGTTACAGCCCGCAACCTTATCGGCTTCAGCAATGGGGTATTTGATACCCGGACGGGGCAATTCAGGGAGCACAACAAGACCGACTGGCTGCTGATCGCCAGCGAACTCCCGTTCAGTCCGCCAGCAGAAGGCGAGACACTGGCGACTCATGCGCCGAACTTCTGGAAATGGCTTCGTCGTTCTGTGGCCAGTAATGACCGAAAGACCGACCGTGTACTGGCTGCGCTGTTTATGGTGCTTGCGAACCGCTACGACTGGCAGTTGTTCCTTGAGGTCACGGGGCCGGGTGGCAGCGGTAAGAGTGTCATGGCAGAAATTTGCACGATGCTGGCGGGCAAGGCCAACACCGTATCAGCCAGTATGAAAGCGCTGGAGGATGCGAGGGACAGGGCGCTGGTGGTTGGTTATTCGCTGATCATCATGCCAGACATGACGCGATACGCTGGCGACGGCGCCGGTATTAAGGCCATTACAGGTGGCGATAAGGTGTCAGTCGATCCCAAACATAAGGCACCTTACTCGACGCGGATACAGGCGGTCGTGCTGGCCGTCAACAATAACGCCATGACGTTCAGCGACCGCAGTGGCGGAATATCCCGTCGTCGGGTGATTTTTAACTTCTCCGAGGTCGTGCCGGAAGATGAACGTGACACGATGCTGTCCGAAAAGATAGAAGGTGAGCTGGCCGTCATCATTCGTCACTTGCTGATCCGCTTTGCTAATCAGGACGAAGCTAAAAGACTGTTACATGAACAACAGAAATCAGAGGAGGCGCTGACTATCAAGCGTGAAGGTGATTCACTGGTGGACTTCTGTGGCTATCTGATGGCATCGGTGGTGTGCGATGGCATGTTTATTGGTAACGCTGAGATTGTACCATTCAGCCCACGCCGCTATCTGTATCACGCCTACATGGCATACATGCGGGCCAATGGCCTGAGTAAGCCAGTGTCGTTAATGCGGTTCGGTACGGATATGCCCGGAGCTATGGCTGAGTATGGGAAGAAGTACGAAAAACGGAAGACCAAGCACGGTATCAGGTCAAACGTCACCCTGCATGATGATTCAGAAGACTGGATGCCATCATGTAACAGCACTTCTGAGAACGGCAAGGCAGAGTAAAGTTACAGATTAAGTGTTCACCAGTATTCACCCTGTTAAAAAAATTATTTATAACAGTAGGTTAAAGGGTGAACACTTATTTGTTAAGTATTCACCAGGTATTCACCTGTTCACCTTTTGATTGTTTTTTGTCCTAAAAGGTGAAGGGTGGGGTGAACACTTGTGAACACCTTAAAGAAGAGTGTTCACCATATAACTACATGAATTTAATTATGAAATTTGAAAGGGTGAAGGGGTGAACACTTAAATGCATATTTTTTAATTTTATAGCTTTGGGGCTTCGAAAATGACAGTACAAATATCAGCATATGGTCGGCTGGTGGCCGACCCTGAGACCCGGACAACGGGAAAAGGCGCGAACATGGCTATGGCACGCGTGGCAGTATTGCTGCCCTGTAATGCGGTTCATACCAGAGAGGTCTTTCTGGCTGCTTGTTATAGTCTTTGATCATTAGGCTGACACGCTGGCTAAACACCGTAAAGGTGACCCTGACAGCAAGGTGGCCTAGATAGATTGCAATGACTAAGGGGCAATGCAAACGAGATGTGCAGACTTGACTGAGTTGGAAGAATTGCATAATCTCAAATCAACATCAAATTTTATAAATTGAGGTAATATGGCAAAACATCCAGTAGAACAAGCACCTGTGCTTAATTTTTCAGATCTAAAGATTGACTCAATCTTACCATACCTCAGTAAATATGGTGTGATTGACGAACGTGGACGCTATCTACACTGGAGCCAGCTAAAATGGAGGGTACCAAGTAAGGAAGCAAATGATATCTGGTTGGCCATCAAGTTTAATAGACATCACTTGAAGAAAAATATAGGTCTTCTGGATAAGTCTAACAATGGATTTCATTATATTATTCATGACTCTCTGGAGCCAAAATTGCATAAAATTGTGCAGTTAGGGGCGGGAAGGATTGCTGCCGTTGCTGGTGCTCAGGCGTCTAATAATATAAAACAAAATTATCTTGTTTCTTCATTATTGATGGAGGAGGCGATAACCAGTGCTCAATTAGAGGGGGCTGCGACTACAAGGGCAGATGCAAAAAAAATGCTGGAGGAGGAGCTGTCTCCGGTAACTGAGGGTGAAAGGATGATACTCAATAATTATATGCTTTTGAGGCTAGCGGATAGGAGAAAAAACGAACCGTTAACAAGAGACTTAATGCTTGAGTTTCATCGTGTGGCTACCAAAGGAGTATCTGAGAATAATAATGTACCAGGAGAATTCAGATGCAGTAATGATATTTATATTGGTGATGAGGATAATCCATTATTTTACCCTCCAGATCACTCTCTCCTAGAGGAGCGGCTAGAAGCTATTTGCAGATTTGCAAATGATAGTCATGATGGTGAGAGTGGCTCTAAGTTCATTCCTCCGGTAATTAAGGCTATTATTTTGCACTTTCTGATGGGGTATGAACATGCATTTAGAGACGGGAATGGGAGGACCGCTAGAGCAATTTTCTACTGGTTTATGTTGAAAAATGGATATGATATATTTGAATATATATCTATTAGTAAAGTTATAAAGGAACACGCTCGGGATTATGGTCTGTCATATCTGTATGTTCAAAAAGATTTCGGTGATTTGACATACTTTATTGATTTTCATTTGAGGGTTATTTTAGAGGCTTTTGATGAGCTTCAGGAATATTTGAAGGTTAAAACCGATGAGTTTTATGAAATAGTAAAAATACTGGAGTATTCAAAGTACAAAGATGCCTTAAGCTTTACTCAAAAGGATTTGATAAAAAAAGGTATAAAAGAGCCAGGGAGAATGTTTAAGGTCAAATCTGTTCAAAACATTTATGGTGTCAGTGAAAATACAGCAAGGAAAATCTTAAGAGAGTTGGTTAGTTTGGGTATTTTCTTGCCCATAACTCTTGGGCGAACTACTCATTATATTGCGCCGGCTGATTTGAGAGACAGATTAAAGACTAAATAGTAGTGCTTTCGTATTGCTAAATAGGCTAGTTTGTTGAATTAGACGGAGAGGAAATTGATATATGGATAATAAAGAGATCTGCGCCAGAACTGTAAGACGAAACAGCAAGGCAGGGCAGCAGGAGGCTGGTTACTAACGCCTTGCGTCGGGCACCTGAGCAACATTCACCAGCAACCGTTTATGGCGATTTTTGAGCAGATGCCGACATTTAATGATGGTTTTTTGTATCTCCACAAGTTTGGGGTAATTTGATGTACTGATGGAGTAATTTGAAAGGTAAATGTATTTTTATTACTAGTTTCTTGGTTTTTATTGTTAAAGTTGATAGGTGTTAAAATGGATATTGAAAGAAAAAATGAGTATTTACGGGTGCTTTATCATGAATTAGGACATTGGTTTGTAGCAAAACAAGTAGGTTTTAATCCATTGTATATCAAGGTTAAATCTGAGTGGGCCTCAACATGGGTTTCTAGCGGTCATTGCTCGACGGCTTTGTATTGTTTATGTAAGCAGGAAAATGTTACTGACTATTTAATTGATAGGCAGTTAGTATTGCTTGCGGGAGCGGTTTTCGAGGCTGTTTATTTAAATGTAAGTACAGAATGTGCAATTTATAATCTTCAGAACGATACGGCTAGCAATGACAATGAAAAGTTTATGGAATTGGCTATGCTTTCACTTAATTTATTACTTGGTAAATTTGGCAGTAAAGTGGATGATTTATATGAAAGGTCAAATAAACTTCAGCGTGATTGTCTGCATGAAGAAATTTTAATGCATAGAAAAGATCTTGTTGAGATTATTTTCCTGGTCTGTCGCAATAAGATTAATCATTTTTTTGATGAGGTTGGGTGCATTTTTGATGATTATTTAGAGTCACAAGGTGATATTGGTGAGGTCGAGATTCCAAGTGAGGCTTTAGATATTGCTTACAAATCAATTATTAAAGATGTTTATTTTTTTAAGGATGCCTCAGCATTTAGAAAAGGATTTTTTCGGAATCTATAATTTATCTTCTATGAGTTTATTATTTTCAGGGGCGTGGCATTCCTTCTTTATTTATAATTGCTCTCAGAATATTTTTCTTAAGTTCAGGATATTTATCAGGTGGGTATGTTTATCTTAGCGTTGTTTTCATGTATTGATTTTTAATACTGAAACCACTCAGTAGTTTGAGTGTTACACGTAAAATAATAACTCTCATAAAATGCCTTTATCTGGCAAGGAAAAGGACCCAATTCGCCCTCATCTCCACACATCTCTTCCTCACCCCTCAAGGCTACTTAACTTTCCCCTCCATTCGGTAACTCACCCAGCACCTCTCAGAGAGTCCTTAATCTTTATGATTAAAATATTTTATCTTGACGATTTAATTTATTGATCATAAGTTAACCCCATACAGAAGAAGTCTGTACGTTTAACCAGTGTCAGGAGGTCAGGAAATGGCAGTAACCAGCAAAAAGCCGATTCTTGTCGATCAGCCGATTCTCGAAGGTTTACAGCGCCTTCGGGATGATGAATGCCGACGTTCTGCCGTTGGCGCAGCTCCAAGCATTCAGGAGCTGGCGCGTCATCTTTTGCGGCAGGGTATCCACCGGCATGAGGCGGGCAAGAAGTAACGCTACCGCCCAAAAAGGAGAAACCAATGCCGCTAATGAAACTACCCTCATGGGCGCGAGCAGCGTTCGGTATGAAAGGTAAGAAAAAACAGTCCCAACTCTCTGAGGAAAAACCATCTATGTTCGATTTCTCGCATCTTTCAGGAAAAAACAAAACGAAGGGTGAATCTGATAACGGGAATGTGCCACTGAAACTGGACAGTGACGACACCAGGATCGCCAGACCTAAGCAGCACAGTCGCGGCCACAATGTCGCGGTTTCCCCGGAGGCAAAAAATAACCCGGTTCTGGCGGTTCGTTTGTTGAAGGAAACGGAGCTTTCTTCGAAGAAAATAAAGCTGCAGCTGGCATCGTCGCCGATAGCGCTTTCTGTGTTTACCCAAAAGTTTATGGAAGAGAACGACCCGACCTGGGAATTTCAGGATGACGAAGAGAAAGCTCGCTCGGCGCTAACGTTTTCAACGCAGAACCGTGATGCAAATGGTTACTCTGCTGCCCAGAGTAGCGCTCTGAAGGCGCTGAAGAAGATGGAAGAGCCTCTGACAGAAGACGAGATTAAAGCATTAGCCAGCAAGGCATCTAAGATGCAAAACGACTATGACCCTATGTCACCTCAGAATGTGAATGCTCGCCGTAAGGCTGACGAAGAGTACCGGGAAGAGGTCGCGCAGGCAGCTGCACGCCGTAACGATCGTATCCGGGCATCTGGTGTGAGCCTGCCGGGAGATACCCGTCGCGTGAATGGCAAGATTGAAGGGCCAGCAGGCGAAGCCGAACGCCTTAAATCACAGGTTCCTCTCTGAGAGCTGCGGAGATGAGCGTTATGAACTTTCAGCACCTCAACAAGCCGCAATCTGATGCGCAGTCGTATGGCTTTTCCGGGCGCCGTATGCAGCGTATGCACCAGCTTCAGCAATCGGTTGAAGAAGAGGAACTCCCTGAATTCCCCCATTCTGATGCGCATCTGATAGCGGTGAGCAAAGAGGCAAAACAAAATCCGATACAGGCATTTCATCTTATCGCGGAAGGGATCCCACATCAGCAGGCCATTGCCAGACTAAAAGGCAGCGCTCGCCAGCTCAGTCGTTTTACCCGTCGGGCTATGGAGAAAGTTTATCCTGGCTGGGAGTTCCTTGATGCCGAAGACCAGAACATGGCGGCATTCCAGCACAGCATGATTAACGGTGACACAAACGGCTATCGTGCAGGTTTTAATGCTGCCCTGTCGGCGCTGGAGAAGTTTGTAGAGCCCATTACGTTTGATGACATCACCAATAGCGTTAATTCGCTGGTGGAGGAAGCATGAGTAATTCATTCGATTTTGAACTGGTTGCCGGTGATCATGTCAGCGAAGCAATAGCACATATCGACGAGGCTGTTCGCAATCTTGAACCTCAACTGGAGAAGACCCGGAAAGGGTTACAGTTGGGTGGACAGGAGACGCTTGATGGGCTGAATGGGTATAACTCCAGACTGGACATCATGGCCAGCACGGCTCGCGATAACGTTCAGTTTATCGGAGACATGATCCCCCCATTAAAAATAGTGGGGGAGATGTCGTCTAAAATTGCCGGAATGGGGCTGGCAGGTGGAGTTGTTGGGGCCGTCGGTGGCGTGGCTTACGCAACGGGTAAACTTGCCGAGAGTTACAAAGAGGCAGCTCGGGGCGCTTATGACCTGGACACCCATGCGAAAAATACCGCGATGAGCGTTCAGGATTTTTCCCGCCTTTCAGGTGCCCTTCAGCTTGTGGGGGCCGATAGCGAAAGCGCTGCTTCTTCCATTGAGGGAATCTTTAAATCACTCAACGAAGCGAACAGTGCGGGTAATGCTGTTGTCATGTCTGCTATGGCGCAGATAGGCGCACAAATTGAGAAAAACAAAGATGGTTCGGTTAATACGCTAAAGACGCTTGAATCCATCGCAAGGATTTTCCCTAAACTTCGTCCTGACCAGCAGAAGTCGTTCGCTAATGCCATGGGGTTAACCCCTGAAATGTTGACACTGTTGCGCGAAGGCTCGAAGTATGCCGGGCTTCTGGCAAAAGCGGATAAGGTAGGATTGACGGTGGATCCCGCCCTTAACCAGCAACTTACAAGCTTCGATGTTGCAGTTAAGGAAGCGAGCGCTTCCTGGGACGGATTCAAATCAAAGCTTGAACGTAAGGTTTATGCCTCTATTGATACCAATGGCCTTACCGATATGGTGAATGGCTTTACGGATATGCTGGCGAATAATTTCGACAACATTTCCATGGGGCGGTTTGCCGGACAAAACAAAGGCGACGACTCAGAGCTGATGCGCAGAGCGCTGGCAGATCCTGAATTCCAGAAAAGACTTAATGGGAATGAAAAAAACCAGCTAACTGCTGGCGTTATGACCGATGAAGCAAGGAAGAAATATCACCAGTATTTTTATAACCAGGATCGATCCCGGCAACTACTGAGGGATGTCAACGCTATTACCCGACCCGCTCCTGTACGCGGTCAGATCCCCTATAGCCCGGCCAGTAAAAACACACCGGGATTTCGAAATCATAACCCTGGAAACCTGAAAGCTGCACCTAACTCAACCGGGAAGAGGGGCAAATTTTCCACATTTGCCAGCGATGATGATGGTCTGTCGGCTATGGCTCGCCAACTGATGCTTTATGGCGATCGTGGAAATAATACTCCCGGTGGAATTATTCATACGTATGCTCCGAGTTCTGAAAACAACACGCGTGCATATATTGACGATGTGACCTCAAGAACCAGGTATGGAGCCGATCAACGGCTTGACCTTCATAACCCGGAAGTTCTTAAGACGCTGATGGCCTCAATGATTCAGCACGAACAGGGCTCACAGCCCTACACTGAAGAGCAACTGAAAAAGGCGATACAGTCAGCCATTATGGATGATCAGTGGTCTGGACAGAGAAACCCCGAAAGGTTGACGCAGCAGCGTCGGGATATCATTTCTGGCGCCGGAGGTGGAGGACGATCCTCTTCCATACTGTCTCCTGCGGACGGAGACAGTAATGTTAACGTAATTACCGAGAATATAACCCGCTCCCTTACGGACGCTCTTGCAGAACAACCATTGAGACTGGAAATAACGATGATTAACGATAAAGGCGAGCGGAAAACGTACAACGTTGAAAACAATGGGAAAATCATTACGCCCATGAACTATTGATGCGGCCTTCCACCGTCGCCTTACAAAAATGGGTCCTTCCTGAGACTTTTGTAAGGCACGGGCATTGCGCGCCGCAGTGTTTGTGCAGCTACAGGTTTTCAATTTGATTGACACTTTACACTTGACACTTTTTGTTGACAGGTTGTTAAAGTCCAGAAGCGGCGCGTGATGCAGGGGAGTTCGTGAGAATTTTGATTGATAGTTTGATTGACACTTTCAGCCCGAAAAGTGTCAAGTTGACAGAAAAATGTGTCAAGCGGTTGACCACTTGACGTTTGATTGACAGTTTTCCGCTGGCGGGTTGACACTCTGGCCAGCCGGCGACAATGAGGCAGGAGAAAAAGTTATGTCATTAATGAGCGTCAGTCAGTACGCAAAACATGCCGGAATGAGCCGGCAGGCGCTGTATAACTGGGAGAGCCATGAAGGATTTCCTGCGCGGGTTGACGGGAAGATTGACCAGGAGGCCTGTGATACTTATCTGGCCCGATACCGCAGCGCCAGTGACCCGCGTACGAAGAATGCCAGGGGTAAAACCAAGCCTGCTCCAGCTGGTGAGGTGCAGGGGAATATGCTGGTGGAAATGAGCGTCGCGGAGATTAAGCGCATCATAGCATCAGGCATCTCCAGGGTGGCCGGGATGGATCCGGACGAACGAGCCCAGGTTGCTGCAAAGGCCGTAGAGCTGTTTGTAAGCGAAGGCCCCTATAACCCGCCTGTAACGTTCGGCGGCTACCGGCTGTCGATTGTTGAAACGCCAGATGATGAAATCGGGCAGATCATCGCGGGCGGTGCGTTCGGCCTGTCAGCCTGTGATGTGATTTACGAGTGCCGGGATTACACCCTGACTCTCATGAGTGATGAAACCGAAGAAACAGCCATGCGGAGGGTTATACCTTCGTTGCTGTATGCCCTGGCCGACGATACCGACTAAAGCAAAGTGTGCCAGCGGGCTCCTGTTATTCCAGCCCTTTAGGGCTGGTTTTTTTAAGCTTTATGACTGCGAAGCATCGTACAGAAAGGACAGTTACAGCCACTTACCGGGCTGGCAGTACAGGTTCCGATATTGACTGCCTGAGATGTTCCGGTCTGTTGTCGACTGTAAAAATTGTTGGTGATGTTGTCGGCGAGGGTTTCAGCCTGCATTGAACTCGCTTCGTTTGTAGCGACAGGTTGTGATACGAAAGCGAGTGCGTTGTATGAAGTGAGGACGAGAGATACAGCCATAATACTTTTTATTTTCATGTTACAGATCTCAAGCGATGGGGGAAGTGGCGTTGCTCATATTATAGGCTTTATCAAAGTATGCAAAATCCCGGATTAAATATTTCGTAAACCCATAACAAAAAATTCCCTCTGAGAGATTAATCACATGTTAAATCATAATGATATAGAAGTAACGCTCATCAACCTCGCCAAAAAACAGGGACTGAGCCTGAATGGAAAAGATTTATTAGATATTCGCACGCAGGTAGCGACCGCTCTGGCCGCCAAAGACCGACATCGCCAGCGGATGACATCCCCAGAATATCACTGGCGCAAGCCACCACCTCGGCGATAGCCTCCTGAACATTGAGTCGCTGAAATGTTTTAAACGTGCCATATACTGGAAAAGTTTACCAGTAACATAAGGTTGAATTCACTAAAGCATGATGACAAAGTGACGGTCTCGCATAAATCAATTGCTTACGGCAAATGCAGGCTTAATTTCGCCTGCTTAGTACCTGTGTGGCCGCAGCGCTGTCGTTCAGGAAACAGCAAAAGCACCGAATTAACTCTGAGACATTCCAGTGGCTAAAGCCGAAACCACCCAGGTAATTTTCTATCTTATAAAATGTTGTTTAAAAGCCGTAAAGATTAGCAGCTTGGCAGGGAGAGTAAATTGTCACTCCACTTACCATCGGCGTAAGTCCTAATGTATTTAGCCCCGCCATTCCCCGGGTCTACAACACCTACATACGCAACATTGCCTGCTGAATCCTGAACATAGAAGGTATGTTCTTTATTTTCAATCGCACGAACAACCTGAGCGACAGTCCATTTTGAACCAGCTGGTTGAAACTGGTCGCTACCTACATGAGTAATATGTTGGTGAGATTTCACGGTTCCTGACAAGGTAATGCACTTAATTCTTACATTTGCCATACAAACAATCCTCATTTTTTATCGAACTGAGTTGGAATGCTGTGTGCGCGATTACGCAAAAACAAGTGTAAGATATCATTGCAAAAAGTGTGTATATGTTTTTTGGGTTTTATTCTTTGTTTACATCTTTTGGGGGGCTCTTAGAACCTGCTTTCACGGCTAGTGAATTGAATTTAATAATGAAAAATTTTGGCTGGCCATTATCACCAGATGGACTGGAAGCGATGTGAAGCGACGTGTGAAAATTCACCTGCTTTAGCCTAACTAGCGCCTGCAGAACGTCACTGCGGATTGAATAAGGAGGGGGGGCTATGCTCGATATTTTGCTGTTTGCTGTTTGCTGTTGGATGGGATGGAGACGCATGGCTGGTAGAACAAGTTGATTTGGACAAGGGAGTGTTAGGTTTATATGAATATCCGCAAATGTGGCTTTTAGATGATTCAGATGTAGCTAAGTGGCGGCTACCTATTCAGTTTTGCATTGACCGATATGCTGTTTTCGGTGGGATGAACCTGATTGGGGATGCAGGCGTAAAACCATCAGAGATGGAAATCATGCGCACGATAGCTAAAAGCTGTTCAAAGGCTGTCGAATGCTGTGAGTTTTAAACGGTCATTAAATAACCATAAATCACTATTGATACCTCTCAGCAATATCCCCGGCATATCCCCAAAAAACAAAAGGAGCTACGTTTTTAGCGTAACTCCTTGTTTTGTCTGGTGGCCCCTGTTGGGTTTGAACCAACGACCAAGCGATTATGAGTCGCCTGCTCTAACCACTGAGCTAAGGGGCCGTGGCGAGGGATTATAAAGTAACTGACGGTTGCAATCCAGCGTAAAGCGCGCAGCTGCTGTTTTTATAAACAATGCATTTTCAATCCTTTATAATCATGTTTTAGCCATACAGCCGGAGAAAACATGATTAGCGATATCCTTGCGCCGGGCCTGCGCGTTGTCTTTTGCGGTATCAACCCGGGGAAGTCCTCCGCCCATACCGGCTTTCATTTTGCCCATCCTGGCAATCGCTTCTGGAAGGTCATCCATCAGGCCGGGTTTACCGACCGACAGCTCAGGCCGGAAGAGGAGCTGCAGCTGCTGGATACGCGCTGCGGCATCACCATGCTGGTTGAGCGTCCGACGGTACAGGCCAGCGAGGTCGCCCTGCAGGAGCTGCGCAGCGGCGGCCGTGAGCTGGTGAGGAAGATTGAGGAGTATCAGCCGCAGGCGCTGGCGGTGCTCGGCAAGCAGGCCTTCGAGCTGGCCTTTAACCAGCGCGGCGCGAAGTGGGGGAAACAGGCCATGACCATCGGCACGACCCAGGTGTGGGTGCTGCCCAATCCCAGCGGCTTAAATCGGGCGACGCTCGATAAGCTGGTGGCAGCCTATCGTGAACTGGATGATGCCCTGGCGACCCGCGGCCAGTAGCGGAGAGGGGCGACTTTCCCCGAGCGACCAGCGAAACGCCATAAAAAAAGCTCCCCGGAGGGAGCTTTTTAACCGGCTGGCGACGATTAATCGTCGAGGAAGCTACGCAGCACTTCAGAACGGCTCGGGTGGCGCAGTTTACGCAGCGCCTTCGCTTCGATCTGACGGATACGTTCGCGAGTAACGTCGAACTGTTTACCCACTTCTTCCAGCGTGTGGTCGGTGTTCATGTCGATACCGAAACGCATACGCAGGACTTTCGCTTCACGAGCGGTGAGGCCGGCCAGCACGTCGTGCGTTGCCGCGCGCAGGCTCTCGGTGGTCGCGGAATCCAGCGGCAGCTCGAGGGTGGTATCCTCAATGAAATCCCCCAGATGCGAATCTTCATCGTCGCCGATCGGCGTTTCCATGGAGATAGGCTCTTTGGCGATCTTCAGCACTTTACGGATCTTGTCTTCCGGCATCAGCATGCGCTCAGCCAGCTCTTCCGGGGTCGGTTCACGGCCCATCTCCTGCAGCATCTGACGGGAGATACGGTTGAGCTTGTTGATGGTCTCAATCATATGCACCGGAATACGGATGGTGCGCGCCTGATCCGCGATAGAGCGGGTGATGGCCTGACGGATCCACCAGGTGGCGTAGGTTGAGAACTTATAGCCGCGACGGTATTCGAACTTATCAACCGCTTTCATCAGACCGATGTTGCCTTCCTGAATCAGGTCGAGGAACTGCAGACCGCGGTTGGTGTATTTCTTGGCGATCGAGATAACCAGACGCAGGTTCGCTTCCACCATCTCTTTCTTCGCCCGGCGGGCTTTCGCTTCACCGATGGACATGCGACGGTTGATATCCTTCACCTGCTCGATGGTCAGGCCGGTCTCTTCTTCGATCTGCTGCAGCTTCTGCAGGCCGCGCTGCACGTCTTCTTTCACTTCCAGCAGCTTCTCGGACCACGGCTTGTTCATCGCCACCGCGGCGTTGAACCAGGTTTCGCTGGTTTCGTTGCCGGTGAACAGAGTGATGAAGTTTTTCTTCGGCATTTTGCACTGCTCAACGCACAGCTTCATGATGATACGTTCCTGAGTACGAACGCGATCCATCATGCTGCGCATGCTGTTGACCAGGTAATCGAACTGCTTCGGCACCAGGCGGAACTGCTTGAAGACTTCGGACAGCTTCAGGATCTCTTCCTGGGCGGCGGCATGGCTACGACCTTTGGCTTTGATGGTGTCGCGCGTCAGCTCGTACTGGGTACGCAGCTCGGCGAACTTCTCACGGGCCAGCTCAGGGTCGATGCTGTTGTCGTCATCGCTGTTGTCGTCGGCGTCTTCATCTTCGTCTTCGTCTTCGTCGTCATCCATCTCTTCCTGAGACAGCTCGGAGCCAACGTGGGTGGCGGTCGGCGCCATATCTTCTTCGGCGTTCGGATCGACGAAACCGGTGATCAGATCGGACAGACGGGCTTCTTCCGCTTCAACGCGGTCGTACTGCTCAAGCAGGTAGGTGATCGCTTCCGGATATTCGGCAACGGAGCACTGCACCTGGTTGATGCCGTCTTCGATGCGTTTGGCGATGTCGATTTCGCCTTCACGGGTCAGCAGCTCTACGGTACCCATTTCACGCATGTACATGCGCACCGGGTCGGTCGTGCGCCCGATTTCGGATTCCACGCTGGAGAGCACCTGCGCGGCGGCTTCGGCAGCATCTTCATCCGCGGTGTTTTCGGCAAGCATCAGATCATCGGCATCCGGTGCTTCTTCCATCACCTGAATGCCCATGTCGTTGATCATTTGGATGATGTCTTCGATCTGATCGGAATCGACGATATCTTCCGGCAGATGGTCATTGACCTCGGCATAGGTCAGATAGCCTTGCTCCTTACCACGTTGGACAAGAAGCTTCAGCTGTGACTGCGGGTTTTGCTCCATAAGACGGTATCCACACTTAATTCGTTTGATTGGTGTCGGCAGGCGGGCTGTCGACATTTAAAGCGAGGGCGTACTTATATTATTGCCGCTGCGCCTCTGCGCGGCTGTCGGGGGCTTCCCGATCGATACTCGGCACTTAAGCCGTTAAATACGGTGTCCTTCACGTTGCTCTGCGTTCTGCTGCTGCATCAATGCAACGTGAATGACTTAGTCTGTCATTTATTTTTTCGCCAGCTCCTGGCTGATGGTCCAGAGCTCCCGGCGTTCCTCACTGCTTAAACCGTGTGTGCGATCGCGAGCTATCAACTCTTCCTGTCGCAGTTCCAGCAGTGAATCAAACATATGGTTGAGCGAGTCGGTGAAGGTTTGTTCAGCGATATCTTTATCTGCTATATCGTCCCACATCGACAGTTTTTCAAGGGTTGCGGCCTCTTTTGTGCCGCGATATTGCTCTAAAAGTTGCCCGGTTGTCAGACCAGGCTGCGCCAGACAGCTTTTCACCAGCTCGCCGAACAGGCTCAGCCCCGGCATTTTGCGCGAGTCCAGCCCCTCCAGCGGTGGGACTAACGGCGCCAAATCCGGGTTTTGCACCAGCAGTCCTATCAGTATACGCATGGTCGTGCGTTTTAGCTGTGGTGCGGGGCGCGGCGCGCCATTTTCCGCCTGTTTTGGCATTAAACGTTCAAGCTGGGCGTCATCTAAAATGCCCAGCTTGTTGCCCAGCTCCTGACGCAAATAGATGCGCAGGGTTTCGCCCGGCACCTGGGTTATCAGCGGCAGCGCCAGCGTGCTCAGCTGCGCGCGCCCGTCCGGCGTGCTGAGGTCGACCTGCGGCAGCAGGCTGTTAAACAAGAACGTGGAGAGCGGCTGAGCCTGCTCCATCCGCGCCTCGAACGCCGCTTTGCCCTCTTTACGCACCAGCGTATCCGGGTCTTCGCCGTCAGGCAGAAACATAAAGCGCAGCTGGCGACCATCGGTCATGTACGGCAGCGCCGTCTCCAGCGCGCGCCAGGCGGCATCGCGGCCGGCCCGGTCGCCGTCGTAGCAGCAGATGACGTTATTGGTCACCCGGAACAGCAGCTGGATATGGTCGGCTGTGGTCGAGGTACCCAGCGAGGCGACAGCATAGTTGATGTCGTACTGCGCCAGCGCCACGACGTCCATATAGCCTTCGACAACCAGCAACCGCGGTGGTTCGGGGTTGTCCTGCTGCGCTTCATACAGGCCATACAGCTGACGGCCTTTATGGAATATGTCGGTTTCCGGGGAGTTGAGATACTTCGGCAGGGCATCGCCCAGCACCCGTCCGCCAAACCCAATCACCCGACCTCGCTTATCGCGGATGGGAAACATTACCCGTTCGCGGAAGCGGTCGTAACTGCGTCCCTGATCGTTGGTAACCAGCATGCCGGCATCAATAAGCGACTGGCGGTTTTCCTGATTGCCGCCAAAACGTTTTAAAACGTTATCCCAACCTGGGGGAGCATAGCCGATGGCAAAGCGCGTAATCACCTCGCTGCTTAACCCCCGTTTTGCCAGGTACTGGCGCGCAGGGTCGGCGGCGGGCTGCATCAGAGACTGTTGATAAAACGTATTCAGACCATCCAGTAACTGGTAGAGGTTCTGCCGTTGATGGCGCTCTATCTGGCTGGGTCCGTTGCCTGCTTCATAAGGCACTTCGAGGTTGTGCATGGCGGCCAGCTCTTCGACCGTTTCCACGAACTCGAGCTTGTCGTAGTTCATCAGGAAATCGATAGCATTGCCGTGCGCCCCGCAGCCGAAGCAGTGGTAAAACTGTTTTTCACCGTTGACGGTGAAAGAGGGGGTTTTTTCGTTATGGAACGGACAGCACGCGTGAAAATTTTTGCCCTGCTTTTTCAGCTTTACCCGCGCATCGATCAGATCGACGATGTCGGTTCTGGCAAGCAGATCGCTAATAAATACACGTGGAATTCGTCCAGCCATAAGCCCCGTTATTTCTGATGACTATAAACGAAAATAAGCCGCGCATTCCTTTCGGAAGCACGGCCTTACAACTACAACTCGGTCTGAATTGAGAGCGTCGCTCTCAACAGATTAGTACAGACGAGTACGGCGTGCGTTTTCGCGAGCCAGTTTCTTCGCGTGACGTTTCACTGCAGAAGCTTTAGCGCGCTTACGTTCGGTAGTCGGTTTTTCATAGAACTCACGACGACGAACTTCCGCCAGAACACCTGCTTTTTCGCAGGAACGCTTGAAGCGACGCAGAGCTACGTCGAACGGCTCGTTTTCACGTACTTTAATTACCGGCATGTGCCTCTCACCTTTGATTAATTCGGTTTGCCGCTGGCCGCAATGCCAGCTTATTTCAAAATGGTGCGGAATTTTACTGCAACTACTGCTGCTTTGTAAAGCACCGGCGCCTTTTTTGAAAGGGACTTTTATAAGGGTGAGGAGTATACACGAAGAGAGCACCAGGGGTGAGCAAAGTTTTACATCGCCGGTCATTGGACCTACACTGCGCGGTATTGAAGCGAGGTAAAACAACTCATGCGTGTACTGGGCATTGAAACATCCTGCGATGAAACCGGCATCGCGATTTATGACGACCAGCAAGGTCTGTTAGCCAACCAACTGTATAGTCAGGTGAAACTGCATGCGGACTACGGCGGCGTGGTGCCGGAGCTGGCATCGCGCGACCACGTGCGCAAAACGGTGCCGCTTATCCAGGCGGCGCTGAAAGAGGCCGGTCTGACGGCGAAAGATATCGATGCCGTCGCCTATACGGCGGGTCCTGGCCTGGTGGGGGCGCTGCTGGTCGGCGCCACCGTGGGCCGGTCGCTGGCCTTCGCCTGGAACGTGCCGGCGATTCCGGTACACCATATGGAAGGGCACCTGCTGGCGCCGATGCTGGAAGATAACCCGCCAGCGTTCCCGTTCGTCGCGCTGCTGGTCTCCGGCGGTCATACTCAGCTGATCAGCGTCACCGGCATCGGCCAGTACGAGCTGCTGGGCGAGTCGATTGACGATGCGGCGGGCGAAGCCTTTGATAAAACCGCGAAACTGCTGGGGCTGGATTATCCCGGCGGGCCGATGCTGTCGAAAATGGCGTCCCAGGGTACTGAAGGCCGCTTCGTCTTCCCGCGTCCGATGACCGACCGTCCGGGGCTGGACTTCAGCTTCTCCGGTCTGAAGACCTTCGCCGCCAATACTATTCGCAGCAATGGCGACGATGAGCAAACCCGCGCTGACATCGCCCGCGCGTTTGAGGATGCGGTCGTCGATACGCTAATGATTAAATGTCGCCGCGCGCTGGAGCAAACCGGCTTTAAGCGTCTGGTGATGGCGGGAGGCGTGAGCGCCAACCGCACCCTGCGGGCGAAGCTGGCGGAGATGATGCAAAAACGCGGCGGCGAGGTGTTCTACGCCCGCCCTGAGTTCTGTACCGATAACGGCGCGATGATCGCCTACGCCGGCATGGTGCGTCTGCAAACCGGCGCTAAAGCCGAGCTCGGCGTGACGGTCCGCCCGCGCTGGCCGCTGGCCGAGCTGCCTGCCGCCTAAAGCGTCCTGACACAGGCCGACGTTACGTCGGCCTGCCTTCCTGACTACTCCATACTTTTACACAGCGAGCAGATGGCGCCCTGATGCTTATGCGAGTGCATCACGTCCGGGCGCTCGTACTCTTCTTCACAGCTAACGCATTGATATACGGTGGTCGAGGCGTTCCCCGCCGCGTCATAGCGCGGTTCGGCGATCCCGTCATCTCTCTGCTTAATATAGTAGCGCCCGCGGGTGAGGAGCCCCATCAGCGGGGTCATGACAAAGGCAACGACCAGCGCAATCAGCGGCGAGAACGGCGCCAGCGTCGCCCCCAGCAGACCGAAGAAGGCGCAGATCGACAGCCCGGCGGCCAGGCCAAAGGAGACCACGCCCACCGGGTTAACGTTGTAGATCATGCCGCGACGATACTCCGGCTGCGCCGGCGCCAGCTTGAGCAAGCCTTTATTAAAGGTGATGTCGGTCGCCACCACCACGACCCAGGCGATGGCAAAGTTGGAGTAAAAGCCGAGGATCCACGACAGGGCGCTGAACATATCGCCTTCCATCAGCGCCAGGGCAATCGCCAGGTTGACCACCACAAAAATAATCCGCCCCGGATAGCGTTTGGTGGTGCGGGTCCAGGCGCTGGTCCACGCCAGCGAGCCGGAATAGGCATTGGTGACGTTAATTTTGATCTGCGAGATCACCACCAGCACCACCGCCAGCGTCAGAGCCAGCCAGCCGGGCACCAGGTTATCGAAGACGCTGACGAACTGCTGCACCGGTTCGGTATTGTGTACCGCCGGGAAACGGGTCAACAGATAGAAGCCGAGGAAGGCGCCGATAATCTGTTTGATCGCGCCTAGCACCACCCAGCCCGGGCCGGCGGAAAAGACCGCCAGCCACCAGGCTTTACGGTTCTCAGCGGTTTTAGGCGGCATAAAGCGCAGGTAATCAATTTGCTCGCCAATCTGCATGATCAGCGACAGGCATACCCCGGCGCCGAGCATGATGGCGGTGATATCCACCGTCGACGCGCTGTTTTTACCGGCGAAATGCAGGAAGCCGTCCACCAGCTGCGGATCCTTGACAATCAGCCACACCACCGGCACCACCATCAGCACCAGCCACAGCGGAGTGGTCCACACCTGCAGGCGGGTCAGGGCTTTCATGCCATAGACCACCAGCGGGAGCACCATCAGGGTGGCGATCAGATACCCCATCCATAGCGGGATCCCGAGGCCCACCAGCAGCCCCTGGGCCATGATCGAGCCTTCGAGGGCGAAGAAGATAAAGGTGAAGCCGGCAAAAATAATGCTGGTGATCACCGAGCCGAAATAGCCGAAGCCGGCGCTGCGGGTGATCAGGTCAAGGTCAATGTTGTAGCGCGCGGCGGTGATCGCCAACGGAATGCCGGTGAGGAAGATCACCAGCGCCGCCACCAGGATCGAATAGATGGCGTTGCTGGTGCCCCAGGCCATACCGATGCTGGCGCCGATGGAAAAGTCCGCCAGATAGGCGATGCCGCCCAGCGCCGTGACCGCGACGACGCCCGGTCCCCAGCGGCGGAAGCTCAGCGGGGCGTAACGTAAGGTGTAATCTTCTAAGGTTTCCCGGGAGCCGGAAGTCCGCGCGGTCGCGGGTAATTCAGGGTTGAGATCCAGTGATGACATAGTCATTCCTTAATGGTTAGGCATGACTTGAATTAGCAAACCTTATGCCATATTGCAGGGCAGGCGTGGCGGGGAGGGTGGTGCAGAGTGACAGAAGAGAGGGCAGGAGCTGCACCATCCGGACGCGCTTGCGCCCGGCTGGTGCAAAAGGCCTATTTGCCGAGCATGCCTTTGTCTTCGAGGAAGGCAATAATGGTGCTCAGGCCGTCGCCACGCTTCAGGTTGGTGAAGGTCCATGGGCGATCGCCGCGCATACGCTGGGTATCGCTCGCCATCACCTCCAGTGAAGCGCCCACATAGGGGGCAAGGTCGGTTTTATTGATCACCAGAAAATCGGATTTGGTGATCCCCGGCCCGCCTTTGCGCGGGATCTTCTCCCCTTCGGCCACGTCGATAACATAGATGGTCAGATCCGCCAGCTCCGGGCTGAAGGTGGCGCTCAGGTTATCGCCGCCGCTTTCCACGAAGATAAGGTCGAGGTTACCGAACTTTTCACTCAGCGCTTCCACCGCGGCGAGGTTCATCGAGGCATCTTCACGGATCGCCGTGTGCGGGCAGCCGCCGGTTTCCACCCCGACAATGCGTTCAGGCGCCAGCGCGCCCGCTTCAGTGAGGATGCGCTGATCTTCTTTGGTGTAGATGTCATTGGTGACCACCGCCAGCTGCCAGGTATCGCGCATCGCTTTGCACAGCGCTTCCAGCAGGGCGGTTTTACCGGAGCCGACCGGGCCGCCAACGCCGACGCGCAGCGGGTGTTTATAAGAATTCATGGCTTCTCCTAGGAACGGAATAATCGGGAGTATTGAGTTTCATGCCGGGCAGAGGCGATGGCGGCGAGCGGCGTGGCCGATCCGATATCGCCGTCCGGCGCGGCCAGCGCGCGGGGCATCGCCGCCGCGTAGTGGTCGCAAAGACGTAAAATCAGCTGTTGAGCGGCCTGCTGGCCGAAGGGCACCAGCTTAACGCCGGCCATCACGGCGCTCTCAATCCAGCTGTAGCCCAGGCTTAGGGCCATCTCGGGCAGCGCGATGCGCCAGCGCACGCCGAGCCAGGCCATCCCGGCGAGCTGGCTTTGCTGGCACAGCGTGCGCCACGGCGGTGGACAGTCCGGCTGCCAGTCGCCAAGCAGGCGGGCAAACGCCGCGCCGCGGTTGCGCTCTTCCTCCCGCAGTTCACGGGTCTCCCGGCAGGCCAGCAGATAAGCCGTCCAGCGCCGGGCCGCGGCGATATCGCCTTGTTCGCAGGCGCGGTACAGGCGGGCGAACAGCGGCAGGTCGACGGTAAAAAAGCCTTCCGTCATCTGCCGTCGCTGCCAGCGCTCGAAGGCCGCGACGTCCGGCACCCATCCGGCTTCCACAGCCCACTCCAGCCCCTGGGACCAGCTGTAACCCCCTACCGGCAGGTTGCTGCTGGCCAGCTGCATCAGCCGCAGACGTTGTTCCGCTGTCGACATGCTAGTGGCTGTGAGCGTGGTGGTCATGATGAGCATGATGATGACCGTGGCTTTCGCTGGCGTAAGCGCCGGCTTCCGGCTCGAACGGCAGCTGGCCAAAGGTCACCGTCAGGCCGAACTGGCGCAGCATATCGTCCAGCACGTGATCGTGATGGTAGCGCAGCTCGCCCGGCATGATCTGCAGCGGTACGTGACGATTGCCGAGGTGGTAGCAGGCCTTCGCCAGCATAAACGGATCGTCGCAGCGCACCACCGACACTCCTTCATCAGCGGCAATCACCTGCACAAATTCGGTGCCGTCTTCGTTGCTGAGCACATCGCCGCCGCGCAGCAGCAGCCCGCGGGGCAGCAGCAGGCCGGCTTCCCGGCCATCGTTGAGGGTGACTTTTACCCGGCTTTTGACGCGAACATCAATCGGCAGCGTAACGCTGGCGGTCGCGGCGGCGGGGGTCTCCAGACGTTGAGTTAAATAAAGCATCCGCTCTCCTTAAAACAGAAAATAACGTTGCGCCATCGGCAGAACCTCTGCCGGCTCGCTGGTGATGAGTTCGCCATCCACCCGCACCTCATAAGTCTGCGCGTCGACGGTGATGTTAGGCTGCAGGCTGTTGTGCACCATGTCGGCTTTCTGCACCGTACGGCAGCCTTTCACCACGGCGATCGCGCTGCGCAGGTTCAGCCGCTCGGCTACGCCGTTGTCCGCCGCCGCCTGCGACAGGAAGGTGAGGCGGCAGTGATGGCGGGCGCTGCCCAGCGCGCCAAACATCGGGCGGTAGTGCACCGGCTGCGGGGTTGGAATTGAGGCATTGATATCGCCCATCGGCGCGATGGCGATCATGCCGCCTTTGATCACGGTGGCCGGTTTCACGCCGAAGAAGGCAGGCGACCAGACCACAAGGTCCGCCAGCTTACCCACCTCAATGGAGCCGACTTCGTGTGCGATGCCGTGGGTCAGTGCCGGGTTGATGGTGTATTTGGCGATGTAGCGCTTCACGCGGAAGTTGTCGTTATCCCCGGTCTCCTCCGCCAGCGCTCCGCGCTGCACCTTCATGCGGTGCGCCACCTGCCAGGTGCGGAGAACCACTTCCCCGACGCGGCCCATGGCCTGCGAATCCGAGGAGGTGAGCGAGAAGGCGCCAAGGTCGTGCAGCACGTCTTCCGCAGCGATGGTTTCCCGGCGAATGCGCGACTCGGCAAAGGCCACGTCCTCGGCGATGTCCGGGTCCAGATGGTGGCAGACCATCAGCATATCGAGATGTTCATCGATGGTGTTAAGGGTGTAGGGCAGCGTTGGGTTGGTGGAGGACGGCAAAATGTTCGGGTGGGCGCAGGCGGTGATGATATCCGGCGCATGGCCGCCGCCGGCCCCTTCGGTATGGAAGGTGTGAATGGTGCGCCCGCCGATGGCGGCGAGGGTATCTTCCACAAAACCGGACTCATTGAGCGTGTCGCTGTGCAGCGCGACCTGAATATCCATCTCATCGGCGACGGTTAACGCGCAGTCGATCGCCGCCGGGGTGGCGCCCCAGTCCTCATGGATCTTCAGGCCAATAACGCCCGCCGCCACCTGCTCGCGCAGAGCGTCCGGCTGAGAAACGTTGCCCTTGCCCAGCAGGCCGATATTGACCGGCAGGCTGTCGGCCGCCTGCAGCATGCGTGAGATATACCATGGCCCCGGGGTGCAGGTGGTGGCATGGGTACCCGCCGCCGGGCCGGTGCCGCCGCCGACCATGGTGGTCACGCCGGAGACCAGCGCCTCTTCCGCCTGCTGCGGACAGATCCAGTGAATATGGGTATCGATCCCGCCGGCGGTGACGATTTTTCCTTCGGCGGCAATGACTTCCGTCGCGGCGCCGATGGGGATGGTGACGTTGGGCTGGATGTCGGGGTTGCCGGCTTTGCCGATGGCGAAGATCCGACCGTCCTTCACGCCGATATCGGCCTTAACGATCCCCCAGTGATCGACGATCAGCGCATTGGTGAGCACCAGGTCGACACAGTCGGCGGCCAGCATCTGTCCCTGACCCATCCCGTCGCGGATCACTTTGCCGCCGCCGAATTTGACCTCTTCCCCGTAGGTGGTCAAATCGTCCTCCACCTCTATCCACAGCTCGGTATCGGCCAGGCGCACCTTGTCGCCGATGGTGGGGCCGAACATGTCGGCATAGGCCTGGCGTGAAATATTACTCATCGTTTGCCTCCAGAGGGCCCATGACCTCGCCGCGGAAGCCGAAAACGGCGCGGTGACCGGCGAAGGCCACCAGCTCAACCTCGCGTTTCTGGCCAGGTTCAAAGCGTACCGCCGTGCCGGCCGGGATATTCAGGCGATAGCCGGTGGCCTGCTGACGGTTGAACTTCAGCGCCGGGTTGACCTCGGCGAAATGGTAGTGCGAACCGACCTGAATCGGCCGATCGCCGTGGTTTTCAACGACCACGCGACAGGTCGCCCGGCCGGTGTTGAGGGCTATCTGGCCGGGCTTAACGTGATATTCACCGGGGATCATGGCGCTACCTCAGATAATCGGGTTGTGAACGGTGACCAGCTTCGAGCCGTCCGGGAAGGTGGCTTCGACCTGGATATCCGGGATCATTTCCGGGACGCCCTCCATCACCTGCTCGCGGGTCAGGACGTGACGGCCTTCCTCCATCAGCGAGGCCACGCTTTTGCCGTCGCGGGCGCCTTCCATAATAAAGGCGCTGATCAGGGCCACGGACTCCGGATAGTTGAGCTTCAGGCCGCGGGCCAGGCGGCGTTCCGCCACCAGCGCGGCGGTAAACAGCAACAGCTTGTCTTTTTCTCGGGGGGTCAGTTCCATAACGTTCTCTTAAGTCAGCCAGATTCGGGGAAGTACGGGGGATTTGCCGGTGAGATGAGGGCGCAGAAACTGCCAGACGTCGCGCATCACCTGCTGGCAAATCAGATTATCGTCACTGAGGAAGCGCACCGTCAGCAGGCGGTCGGTCAGGCTGGCGCCGGCGTAGAGGCCGAGCGGCGCCAGCGCGTCGCGCACCCCGTCGAGCAGGGCATCGGTTGCCGGATAGCACAGCAGCGTGCCGACCCAGGGGCGTCCGGCGACGCTGGACAGCTCTCCCTCCTGCAGGTGCAGGCGCTCGACCAGCAGCGGCTCATCGTCCACCCATACTTCCAGCCGGTTGCTGAGGGTGCCGTGGCTGAAGGTTTCGCCGATCACCGGGCGGCCAAGGCAGAGCAGATCCCAGGCCAGCAGCGTGCTGGAGGCACAAAGGTGAAAGGTGGTGGACAGCCGGGCGTTCGCCCCGGGAAAGAAGATGGCATCCTGCGGGAGCCACTCCAGGGTCGCCTGCGGGGCGAGGGTCAACTGCTGGCGCAAAAGCGCTTGCGCGCCGCTGCTGCGGTAAAACTTGCTGGCGCCAGGCATGGTTATCAGGGTATGGCAGCCGGGATCAAGGTGGGCGCTAATCGTCAGCTCATCACCGCCGACGATGCCGCCGGGGGGGTGAAGCAGATAGAGATGACAGGTCTCTTCTTCCGGGTAAAACGGGCGCTGGACGGTCAGCGGGCCGACGTGTTGGGCGCTGGCGAGAACGGTCTTGCCGCCGGCCTGCTGAAAGCGCAGATCCAGCGTGGCCTGCCAGCCTTTTTTGAGTGGTGGTAACACGGTGCCGTGCAATGTTGCGCCCCTGCAAAATCAAGATAAAACAGCAGCAATGAGTATTGATCGGCGGGAGATTATCCCGGTCATACGAAACGCTTATGTCATCTGTTACCCGGAGCGTCGCATCGGGCGCGAGGGGAAAGCGGCATAACCGCTCCGGATTATTCACCCGGATAATCATTGCCGTCAATATCCTGAACCGTTGCCTGGCCGCGGCGGAAAAGGCGTCAGCGCGGTTCACGCCGCGCCGGCGGTCGCTGGC
This sequence comes from Klebsiella sp. C283, assembly GCF_048822555.1. Lineage (NCBI taxonomy): Bacteria > Pseudomonadati > Pseudomonadota > Gammaproteobacteria > Enterobacterales > Enterobacteriaceae > Klebsiella > Klebsiella sp. C283. Next base: position 120,517 of record NZ_JBMEZS010000008.1, on the reverse strand, counting down.
GAGAATTTTGCTGTGGGTCGCCGCTAACGCATTGTTACAAAAGGGGGATGTGGCGATGATCGCCAATCATGATGACGTAAGGCGAAAGAGCGGGTGAGACCGCTAAATAGAACCGGGGATCCCTCCGGCTGGGGTGGCCGGGAGGGGAGATTACTTCTCTTCTGGCGTTTTTTTCTTCTTCACCCGCGTCCAGATTTTGCTCTCCTGGCGGCGCCACAGACGCTGAATGTTGTCGTGATGGCGCAGCAGGATCAGGCAGGAGAGCATCGACACCGGGAAGGTGTACTGTGGTTTGAACCACCAGACGTAGAACGGAGCGATCAGCGCGCTGACGATAGCGCCAAGGGAAGAGTAACCGCTGAGCAGGATGGTCAGCAGCCAGGTCCCGGCCATCACGCCGGTCAGGTCGAGGCCGATGGGGGCGATAGCGCCGAAGGCCGTGGCGACGCCTTTACCGCCGCGGAAATGAAAGAAGACTGGCCAGATGTGGCCCACGCAGGCGGCAATCGCCACTAAACCCAGCCAGAACGGCGTCAGGCCCAGCGCCCAGGCGCCCCATACCGGCAACATGCCCTTCAGCACATCAAAAATAAGTACCGCTACGGCCGCCCCTTTTCCGCCGATTCGTAGTACGTTAGTGGCCCCGGGGTTGCCTGAGCCGCTGTCGCGTGGGTCGGGCAGGCCAGCAAGGCGACATACCAGAATGGCGCTGGAAATGGAGCCGCAGAGGTAGGCGAGGAGTACCAGTCCAGGCGCGATTGCACTCATAACGCTGTTCCGTTTTGAAAATGTCGTTGTATTCTCTGCATCTGTGGATAATACGCATAATTCGCCGGAAGTGGTATCCGGTTTAGCTAAAAAGCAGGCAGGGCGTGATGGATATTGTATTTATAGAGCAACTTTCGGTAATCACCACCATTGGTGTTTATGACTGGGAACAAACTATTGAACAGAAGCTGGTGTTCGATATCGAAATTGCATGGGATAACCGCAAGGCGGCCGCCAGCGATGATGTCAGCGATTGCCTTAGCTATGCTGATATCAGCGAGCGCGTCATCGCGCATGTTGAGGGGGGAAAATTCGCGTTAGTGGAGCGGGTGGCGGAAGAGGTGGCCGACCTGCTGCTGGAGACATTCCAGTCGCCATGGGTGCGCATTAAAGTCAGCAAACCTGGCGCCGTGGCTCGCGCGGCAAACGTCGGGGTGATTATTGAACGTGGCCTTAATCTGAAACAAAACTTTTCAGGTCATACTTGTTAAACAAATTGCGTTTATACCGGTCATAGCATCCGGTCATCAGGCAATTTTACTGGCGATCTCCTACCAGAACGGCAGGTGAATCCTTGTGTACGCCGTGTATGCTGCGGATTGCGCGCCCTCTGGCAGCCGGGTTGTGCCTGTTGAACGATACCGTGTTCCTGGTTTTTTTCATTTTACTTTTTTAAAGGGTTTAATTGGATGAGCGATATACACTCGCTGCTGGTGGCGGCAATATTGGGTGTGGTTGAGGGGTTAACAGAATTTTTACCTGTTTCCAGTACCGGTCATATGATTATTGTTGGTCACCTGCTGGGGTTTGAAGGTGATACGGCAAATACCTTTGAAGTGGTTATTCAGCTAGGCTCGATACTCGCCGTGGTGGTGATGTTCTGGCGTCGCCTGTTCGGCCTGATCGGCATCCATTTCGGCAAGCCGCCGGCGCATGAAGGCAAGGGCAGCGGTCGCTTATCGCTTATCCATATCCTTCTCGGTATGATCCCTGCGGTGGTGATGGGGCTTATTTTCCACGACACCATTAAGTCCTTGTTTAACCCGGTAAACGTGATGTACGCCCTGATTGTCGGCGGTGTGCTGTTAATTGCGGCGGAAGTGCTGAAGCCGAAACAGCCGCGCGCGGTCGGGATTGACGATATGACCTATCGTCAGGCATTCGTTATCGGCTGCTTCCAGTGCCTGGCGCTGTGGCCGGGCTTCTCCCGCTCAGGGGCGACCATCTCCGGCGGCATGCTGATGGGCGTCAGCCGCTACGCGGCGTCAGAGTTCTCATTCCTGCTGGCGGTACCGATGATGATGGGCGCCACGGTGCTGGACGTCTACAAGAGCATCGGCTTCCTCAACATGGGCGATGTTCCGATGTTTGCCGTCGGCTTCGTGATGGCGTTTATCGTGGCGCTGATTGCGATTAAAACCTTCCTGCAGCTGATCAAACGGATCTCGTTCATTCCGTTCGCTATCTACCGCTTTATCGTCGCGGCAGCGGTTTACGTGGTCTTTTTCTAAGGCCTGCGCCCTCAGCCTTGCGGCTGGGGGCAACGCTGTTCCTTCCACTGCGCCACCGCCGCAATTCTCCGCCGCGTCAGCTCCTCGCGAATTTCCGCCCCTTTAAATCCTGCCGCTACCACCTCTTTGGTGGAGACCGACTGCGCCACTTCCCAGGCCTCCAGCAGCAGGCGCCCCTGCGGATAATCGCTGGCCTCAAAGCCGGTGCGCCCGCGGACGTCGGCTTCGCTGGTGAGGGCGATCTGTTGCACGCGCTGCGGTTTACGCCAGGCGTCAATGCTGTCGAAAAGTTTGACGAGGGTTTTTGGCTGCAGGATCGGCAGGGTGTGGATCAGATCATGGTACTCCGCCACCAGTTTCGCGAGATCGCGGATATCGTTCGGCACCCGCAGACGTGCGCAGAGCTGCTCCACCAGCTTGACTCCCGCCGGGCCATGGCCGTGGTGACGCGGCCAGAGCGCTTTCGGCGTCAGCCCTTTGCCGAGGTCATGGCACAGGGTGGCGAAGCGCACCTCGACGTCCGGCGATAGCATCGCGGCCATCGTGACGGTCATCAGGGTGTGCAGGCCGGTATCGATTTCCGGGTGCCATTTGGCCGGGGCCGGCACGCCGTACAGGGCGTCAATCTCCGGGAACAGCACGTTGAGGGCCTGGCAGTCGCGCAGCGTCTGGAAAAAGACCTGCGGGTTGCGGGTGGTCAACGCGCTTTCCGTCTCTTTCCACACCCGCTCCGGCGTTAAATGGGCCAGTTCGCCGGCCTCAACCATGGCGGCCATCAGGGTCTGGGTCTCTTCGGCGATGCGAAAACCGAGATGGGCATAGCGGGCGGCAAAACGCGCCACGCGCAGCACGCGCAGCGGGTCTTCGCTAAAGGCGGGAGAGACATGGCGCAGCAGGCGCTGGCGGAGATCGTTTTGTCCGCCGTAGGGGTCGATAATCGTACCGTCGGCATCCTGGGCGAGGGCGTTGACCGTCAGGTCGCGGCGCAGCAGATCCGCCTCAAGAGTGACGTCCGGGGCGGCATAGCAGGTAAAACCGGTATAGCCTGCGCCGGATTTGCGCTCGGTGCGGGCCAGGGCATACTCTTCCCGGCTTTGCGGATGAAGAAACACGGGAAAGTCGCGGCCTACCTGCTGATAGCCCGCGTCAAGCATCTGTTGCGGGGTGGCGCCCACCACCACCCAGTCTCGGTCTTTGACCGGCAGTCCTAACAGCGCGTCGCGCACCGCACCACCGACCAGATAACTCTTCACGCCTGATTCTCCCGTATCTGTTTTTCGCAAGATGATACGTAAGTCTGGCAGAGAAGACGAATTAGTTCATCCACCGGTCTTTACGTTTGCGGCTTGGCACCAGATGCGGCAGCACCAGACCCAGCAGCAAACCGACGCCCAGCACGCCGCCGCCGTACATAAACCACTGCATGATAATGGTGCGCTGTTTATCATCAAGCTGCAGATTCGCCGCATTCACCTTCTTCTGCGCGACAACCAGCTCGTTTTTCAACTTTTGGTTCTCGTCTTTCAACGCGTTGATCACGCTGTCGCTGCCGGCGACTTTCTTCTGCATATCCGCCGTGCGCTGGTTCCAGGTGGCGTCGATATTATTCAGCTTATCGGTCAGCGTTTTGACCTGGTTTTCCAGATCCGGGACGCGGGTGCGCAGGCTGGGCTCGTTGCTCAGCTCTTTCAGCGGGATCCAGGCGGTACGCCCATTCGCGTCGCGGATCTGCGCGTAACTGGTGCTGTCGTTGGTTTGCAGCACCGACACTTCTTCCCCGGCGTTGATGGTGCCGACCAGACGATAATTATCGCCCGGGCCGCTGCGAACCCAGGTGTTCAGCTCATCGGAAACGTAGCGCTTTTCTTCTGCGTGAACCGCCGTGGCGGCGCTAAGCGCGAGCAAAGTAAAAGTAATCAGGCGTAATTTTGGCATCAGGTCATCGTTTGGTCATAAAAAGTGGAACGATAGTAGAGGCATCGCCAGAGCGACGCAAAGTTTTCCACCACAATCGGAATCATCCAGGAGGTGGCCCGGCAAAAAGCGCGTTGCATGGCGATTCGCCGCAAAATACTATCTACTGACAAAAAATATCGTCGTAAGTTCGCCGCAATTTGTCGGCGCAGCACAGAAGCGGAAGAATTCAGTCATGGCTCAAGAAATCGAACTTAAGTTTATCGTCGCTCAGGATGGGGTAGAGACGCTGCGCGAGCAGCTCAATGCGCTCGAGGCGAAACATACGCCCGCGGGCCAGTTGCTGAACATTTACTATGAAACCGCCGATAACTGGCTGCGTCGTCACGACATGGGGCTGCGCATCCGCGGCGACCAGGGGCGTTATGAGATGACGCTGAAAATCGCCGGTCGGGTGGTGGGCGGCCTGCACCAGCGCCCGGAATACAATATTCCACTGGATAAACCGGAGCTGGCGCTTGAGCGCCTGCCGGCGGAGGTCTGGCCGCAAGGGGAACTTCCAGCCGCGCTGGCGGAGCATGTGCAACCGCTGTTCAGCACCGACTTTGCCCGTGAACGCTGGGTGATCCAGGAAGGAAAGAGTGAAATTGAGATTGCCCTCGATCGCGGCGAAGTGAAGGCGGGCGAGCATCAGGAGCCGATCTGCGAGCTGGAGCTGGAGCTGCTCGCCGGGGAGACCGCCGATCTGCTGCGCCTCGCGCAGCGTTTGCTGGAGAGCGGCGTCCTGCGTCAGGGGAGCCTGAGCAAAGCCGCGCGCGGGTATCATCTGGCGCAAGGCAACGACGAGCGCCCGGTAACCCGGCTGGCGGTGCTGCCGGTGGCGGCGAAGGCCAGCGTGGAGCAGGGGCTGGAGGCGGCGCTGGAGAGCGCCCTGGCGCACTGGCTGTATCACGATGAGGTCTGGCTGCGCGGCAACGCGAAAGCCAAAGCGGAAATCCTGCTGGCGATAGCCCGCGTGCGCCATGCGCTGGTGCTGTTCGGCGGCATCGTGCCGCGGAAGGCGACCACCCACCTCCGCGCGTTGCTGAACGACGCCGAAGCGGCGCTGCTGGCCGCGGACACCGCCGATGAGGCGTTATTCTGCACCGAGGTCGTCGCCGCCAAACTGGCGCTGACCGAATGGCTGGTCCAGCGCGGCTGGCGTCCGTTCCTCAACGAGGCGGGAGAGAAAAAAATAGCCGGATCGTTCAAACGGTTTGCCGATATTCACCTTTCCCGGGCGGCGGCTGAGCTGCGCGGCGCCGTGCAGCACCTGGCGGTGGAGGATGCCGCCGACCAGCTGCCGAAGCTGGCGCGCGACATCGACAGCGTCCAGTTGCTGGCGGGCGCCTATGGCGACGCCGTCGCGCCGTGGCTGGAGAACTGGCAGGAACTACAGCGTGCGATAGAGCATGACGACCGAAGCGTCTTTGAATATTTCCGTCGCCAGGCGCTGGCTGCCGAGCCGTTCTGGCTGCATAGTGGAAAACGATAATTACAGGCCAGGGAGCCCCTATGATGCCGCTTTCTTCGCAGTTACAGCAGCACTGGCAGATGGTCGCTGACCGCCTGCCAGCGGATTTCCCCGTCGCCGAACTGAGCCCGCAGGCCAGGTCGGTGATGGCGTTCAGTGATTTTGTCGAACAGAGTGTGATCGCCCAGCCAGGCTGGCTGAACGAGCTTGCCCAGTCTTCACCGGAGGCGGAAGAGTGGCGGCATTATGAGACCTGGCTGCAGGATCGCCTGCAGGCGGTGGCTGACGAAGCGGGATTGATGCGAGAGCTGCGTCTTTTCCGCCGTCATATGATGGTCCGCATCGCCTGGGCGCAGGCGCTGTCGCTGGTAAGCGAAGAAGAGACGCTGCAGCAGTTGAGCGTCCTGGCGGAGACCCTGATTGTCGCCGCCCGCGACTGGCTGTACGCCGCCTGCTGTAAAGAGTGGGGAACGCCCTGCAATGCCGAGGGCCAGCCGCAGCCGCTGCTGATCCTCGGGATGGGAAAGCTGGGCGGCGGCGAGCTGAACTTCTCTTCCGATATCGATCTGATTTTTGCCTGGCCCGAGCATGGCGCCACCCGCGGCGGCCGCCGCGAGCTGGATAACGCCCAGTTCTTTACCCGCCTGGGGCAGCGGCTTATCAAGGCGCTCGACCAGCCGACGCAGGACGGCTTTGTTTATCGGGTGGACATGCGCCTGCGGCCGTTTGGCGACAGCGGGCCGCTGGTGCTCAGCTTTGCGGCGCTGGAGGATTATTACCAGGAGCAGGGCCGGGACTGGGAACGCTACGCGATGGTGAAAGCGCGGATCATGGGCGATAACGACGACGCCTACGCCAGCGAGCTGCGCGCGATGCTTCGCCCCTTCGTCTTCCGCCGCTATATCGACTTCAGCGTGATCCAGTCGCTGCGTAACATGAAAGGCATGATCGCTCGCGAAGTGCGGCGTCGCGGGCTGAAAGACAACATCAAGCTCGGCGCCGGCGGGATCCGTGAAATTGAGTTTATCGTGCAGGTCTTTCAGCTGATCCGCGGCGGTCGCGAACCTGCGCTGCAGCAGCGGGCGCTGCTGCCGACGCTGGCGGCGATTGATGAGCTGCATCTGCTGCCGGAAGGCGACGCGGCGCGGCTGCGCGCGGCCTATCTGTTCCTGCGCCGGCTGGAAAATCTGCTGCAGAGCATCAACGATGAGCAGACTCAGACTCTGCCGCAGGATGAACTGAACCGCGCCAGGCTGGCGTGGGGGATGCATACCGACGACTGGGAGACGCTGAGCGCGCAGCTGGCGAGCCATATGGCCAGCGTGCGGCGGGTGTTTAATGAGCTGATCGGCGATGATGAGGCCCAGTCGCCGGATGAGCAGTTGGCGGAGTACTGGCGCGAACTGTGGCAGGATGCGCTGGAAGAAGATGACGCCAGCCCGGCGCTGGCGCATTTAAACGACGCCGACCGCCGCAGCGTTTTGGCGCTGATTGCTGATTTCCGTAAAGAGCTGGATCGGCGCACCATCGGCCCGCGAGGCCGCCAGGTGCTGGATCAACTGATGCCGCATCTGCTGAGCGAAATCTGCTCGCGCGCCGATGCGCCTCTGCCTCTGGCGCGGATCACGCCGCTGTTGACCGGGATCGTCACTCGCACCACCTATCTTGAGCTACTGAGCGAATTCCCCGGCGCGCTGAAGCACCTGATTACGCTCTGCGCGGCGTCGCCGATGGTCGCCAGCCAGCTGGCGCGCCACCCGCTGCTGCTTGATGAACTGCTGGATCCCAACACCCTCTATCAGCCGACGGCGACCGATGCCTATCGCGACGAGCTGCGCCAGTATCTGCTGCGCGTGCCGGAAGAGGATGAAGAGCAGCAGCTGGAGGCATTGCGCCAGTTCAAGCAGGCGCAGCAGCTGCATATCGCCGCGGCGGATATCGCCGGCACGCTGCCGGTGATGAAGGTCAGCGATCACTTAACCTGGCTTGCCGAAGCGATCCTCGACGCGGTGGTGCAGCAGGCATGGGGACAGATGGTGGCCCGCTACGGCCAGCCGACCCACCTGCACGATCGCCAGGGGCGCGGCTTCGCCGTCGTCGGCTACGGCAAGCTCGGCGGCTGGGAGCTGGGCTACAGTTCCGATCTCGACCTGGTGTTCCTCCATGACTGCCCGGCGGAGGTGATGACCGACGGCGAGCGGGAGATCGACGGCCGTCAGTTCTACCTGCGGCTGGCTCAGCGGATCATGCATCTGTTCAGCACCCGCACCTCGTCCGGTATTCTCTACGAAGTTGACGCCCGGCTGCGCCCTTCCGGCGCGGCGGGGATGCTGGTCACCACCGCCGACGCGTTTGCCGACTATCAGCAGAACGAAGCCTGGACATGGGAGCATCAGGCGCTGGTGCGCGCTCGCGTGGTCTATGGCGACCCGGCGCTGCAGGCGCGATTTGACGCCATTCGTCGCGATATCCTGACCACCGCGCGGGATGGCGCGACCCTGCAGACCGAAGTTCGCGAGATGCGTGAGAAGATGCGCGCCCACCTCGGCAATAAACATGCCGATCGTTTTGATATCAAAGCCGATGCCGGTGGGATCACGGATATTGAATTTATTACCCAGTATCTGGTCCTACGCTATGCCAGCGACAAGCCGAAGTTGACCCGCTGGTCTGATAACGTGCGTATTCTCGAGCTGCTGGCGCAGAACGACATCATGGACGAGGAGGAAGCGCGAGCCTTAACGCACGCGTACACCACCTTGCGTGATGCGCTCCATCACCTGGCCCTGCAGGAGCTGCCGGGACACGTGGCGCCAGAGGCATTCAGCCGGGAGCGTGAGCAGGTCAGCGCCAGCTGGCAGAAGTGGCTGATGGCTTAACTATAAAATCGGGTGTGCTATTATCGCGCGCAAAGTTTGCGTCTCGCAGGAGAGAGTCATGAAAGTAACGCTGCCGGAGTTTGAACGTGCAGGAGTGTTGGTGGTGGGTGATGTGATGCTGGACCGCTACTGGTACGGCCCCACCAGTCGTATTTCCCCGGAAGCCCCGGTGCCGGTGGTGAAGGTGGAAAATATCGAAGAACGTCCTGGCGGCGCGGCAAACGTAGCGATGAACATCGCCTCCCTGGGGGCGACGTCGCGCCTGGTGGGATTGACCGGGATTGATGACGCCGCCCGCGCGCTGAGCCAGGCGCTGGCCAACGTCAATGTGAAGTGCGACTTTGTCTCCGTCCCGACACACCCGACCATCACCAAGCTGCGGGTGCTGTCGCGCAACCAGCAGCTGATTCGCCTCGACTTTGAAGAGGGCTTTTCCGGCGTTGATCCGCAGCCGATGCACGAGCGCATTCAGCAGGCGCTGGGCTCCATTGGCGCGCTGGTTCTCTCGGACTACGCTAAAGGGGCGCTGACCAGCGTCCAGACGATGATCAAGCTCGCCCGTGAAGCAGGCGTGCCGGTGCTGATCGATCCGAAAGGTACCGATTTCGAACGCTATCGCGGCGCAACGCTGCTCACGCCGAACCTCTCTGAGTTTGAAGCGGTGGTGGGCAAGTGCCAGAATGAAGCGGAGATCGTTGAGCGCGGCATGAAGCTCATCGCCGAATTCGAACTGTCAGCGCTGCTGGTGACGCGCTCTGAGCAGGGGATGACGCTGCTGCAGCCGGGGCGTCCGCCGCTGCATATGCCGACCCAGGCCCAGGAAGTGTACGATGTCACCGGCGCCGGCGACACGGTGATTGGCGTGCTGGCGGCGACCCTGGCCTCCGGCAATACCCTGGAAGAGGCCTGCTATTTCGCCAACGCCGCGGCGGGCGTGGTGGTTGGCAAGCTGGGGACCTCCACCGTTTCTCCTGTCGAGCTGGAAAATGCGGTTCGCGGCCGGGCTGAGACTGGCTTCGGCGTGATGAGCGAAGAGGAACTCAAACAGGCGGTTGCGGCAGCGCGCAAGCGCGGCGAGAAAGTGGTTATGACCAACGGCGTCTTCGACATTCTGCACGCCGGCCATGTCTCCTATCTGGCGAATGCGCGCAAACTGGGCGACCGTCTGATCGTGGCGGTCAACAGCGATGCCTCCACCAAACGTCTGAAAGGCGAAACCCGCCCGGTGAACCCGCTGGAGCAGCGGATGATCGTGCTGGGGGCGCTGGAGGCGGTCGACTGGGTGGTCTCCTTCGAAGAAGATACACCGCAGCGCCTGATTGCCGGGATCCTGCCGGATCTGCTGGTCAAAGGCGGCGACTACAAACCGGAACAGATCGCCGGCAGTGAAGAGGTCTGGGCGAACGGTGGCGAAGTGCTGGTGCTCAACTTTGAAGATGGGTGCTCAACCACCAACATTATTAAGAAAATACAGAAAGATAGCGAAAAATAACCGTTTCGCTATTCACCCACCAGAACGGTGCGGCATCACGGCCTGCGATAGCGATATCGCGGGCCGTTTTTATTTAATGATGTGGAAAATGATTTGGCGCAATAAATAATCACATTAAGCGCATTTTTCGTACAAATGGCGTTAAGGTAAGCGTAAATACTGAAGTGAGTAAAAGGCATATGACTGATCAGAACATCCACCGCTGAAGGAGTATGCGCATGAACCATAACGATATGTATTCAATGAAGAATTTTGATTTTTTGGCGCGGAGTTTCGCCAGAATGCACGCCCAGGGCCAGCCAGTTGATCTTCAGGCCATCGTCGGCAATATGGATGAAGAACATCGTGAATGGTTTTGCCAGCGCTATGAACTGTACTGTCGTCAGGTGAACAGCCCGGCGGAAGCCGCACACTAAGTCAACGCAAACGGGCCCCTGAGGGCCCGTTTTTTTACTGCTGCTCTTCGCTGCCAGGCGTCGTCGCCGGGCGGTTTTCAAGGTCATTCAGGCGCTGTTCCAGCAGCGCCAGTTTTTCGCGGGTCCGCAGCAGAACCTGAGTCTGCACGTCAAACTCTTCGCGGCTAACCAGATCCAGGCGGGTCAGCTGCGACTGCAGCGCCTGGCGGATTTTCTTCTCAACATCCTCACCCAGATCGCGAAGTCCTTTTGGCATCGACTCATGGACCTGGCGGGCGATTTGTTCAATTTTTTTCGGGTCAATCATGGTGGTTTCCTGCTCGGGTCGGATGATTGATCATTGTAGTGCGAACCAGGCCGCCTATAAACCAGAAATGTTTGAAGCTTATGCATTGCCGAGGATAGTCAATAGCGTTATAGTTATCTCGCTTATTCTCAGGGCGGGGCGAAATTCCCCACCGGCGGTAAATCAACCATGGCGTTGAAAGCCCGCGAGCGCTTCCCGTGACTACGGGAAGGTCAGCAGATCCGGTGTAATTCCGGGGCCGACGGTTAAAGTCCGGATGGGAGAGAGTAACGGCACAGTCGGGCCCAGGCCCGCTCGCGTTGACTTTTGCCGCTAAACCGGCGCTCCTAAGACTGCCCTGATTCTGGTAACCATAATTTTAATGAGGTTTTTTTACCATGAATCAGACGCTCCTTTCTTCTTTTGGTACCGCTTTTGAACGTGTGGAACACGCTTTAAACGCCCTGCGCGAAGGCCGCGGCGTGATGGTGCTTGACGATGAAGACCGTGAAAACGAAGGCGATATGATTTTCGCCGCCGAAACCATGACCGTAGAGCAGATGGCGCTGACCATTCGTCACGGCAGCGGCATTGTGTGCCTGTGCCTGACCGAAGATCGCCGTAAACAGCTGGATCTGCCGATGATGGTGGAGAACAACACCAGCGCCTACGGCACCGGCTTTACCGTCACCATCGAAGCGGCCGAAGGCGTGACCACTGGCGTTTCCGCTGCCGACCGCGTGACCACTGTCCGCGCGGCGATTGCCGACGGCGCGAAACCTTCCGATCTCAACCGTCCTGGCCACGTTTTCCCGCTGCGGGCGCAGCCGGGCGGCGTACTGACCCGCGGCGGCCACACCGAAGCCACTATCGATCTCGTGACCCTCGCCGGCTTCAAACCGGCAGGCGTGCTGTGCGAGCTGACCAATGACGATGGCACTATGGCCCGCGCGCCGGAGTGCATCAAGTTCGCTCAGCAGCATAATATGGCAGTGGTCACGATTGAAGATCTGGTGGCCTATCGTCGCGAACATGAGCGTAAAGCCAGCTAATCAGCGGCTGACAACGCCAGTGAAAACAGCCCACTTTTTAGTGGGCTGTATTGTTTCTGCGCCTTAACCGATGCCCATCGTCTGGAGCACCACCAGGCTCAGCCCCATCACCGACATCCCGCACAGGACGCCATAGCTCGGGTTGCTTTGCGGATCGATCTCTTTTGCCAGCGGCATCAGTTCATCGACCGACAGCGCCACCATAATCCCGGCGACGGCGGCCATGATCGCGCCCATGACCAGCGGCGAGACCAGGCTGCCCAGAATCAGCCACGCCAGCACGCCGCCTAAAATCTCCGCCATACCGGAAAGACCGGCCCAGAGCACCGCCTTGCTGCGCGATCCGGTAGCGGCATATACCGGCCCGGCAACCGCCAAACCTTCAGGAATATTGTGCAGGGCGACGGCAAGCGCCACTCCCATGCCAAGCTCGAGGTTGTTGCTGGCCGTGACATAGGTGGCGATGCCTTCCGGAAAATTATGCAGGCTGATACCTAGCGTCAGCAAAATGGCGGTGCGGCGTAAATTGCGCGGCCGCGGCGCGGCGGGGGTCATCAGATCCTGCGGATGGGCGTGCGGCAGCAGGCGATCGAGACCAAAGTAGCCCAGCAGGCCGACAACAAACATTCCGTAGCCGAGCAGCGGCGACATGCCCTCGGCGGCCAGCGCGGCAGGCAGCATTTCCATCAACGAAATCAACAGCATGATCCCGGCGGCAAAGCCGAGGGAGAAGCCAAGCAGGCGGTTAGAGGGTTTCTGGCCAATCACGCCGAATATGGCGCCAATAAAGGTTGCGCTACCGGCTAACAGCGTCAATATTAAGGGTGATGACATCGCTTCTCTCCCTGCGAAAATAAGTGCATACGAGTATATTGCCTGAGGATGCGCGTACGGGACAGCTCCCTTTACCGCGAATTACATTCAAATTTTCTGACGATCATCATCATGGTTATCTGAGTTTATCCTGGCGCAAAAGCGCGTAATGTGAGCACATCACATTGACACCCTAAGGATATCATCATGTCCCGTACCCGAATGCCCGCGTTGTTCCTCGGCCATGGCAGCCCAATGAACGTGCTGGAAGACAATCGCTATACCCGCGCCTGGGCTCACCTGGGCGAAACCCTGCCGCGTCCGAAAGCGATCGTGGTGGTCTCTGCGCACTGGTTCACGCGCGGTACGGGCGTGACGGCGATGGAGGCCCCGAAGACCATTCACGACTTTGGCGGCTTCCCGCAGGCGCTGTATGACACTCATTACCCGGCTCCGGGTTCCCCGGCGCTGGCGCAACGACTGGTGGAGTTGCTCTCGCCGGTGCCGGTTACCCTCGATAAAGAAGCCTGGGGATTTGACCATGGTTCATGGGGCGTGCTGATTAAGATGTATCCGCAGGCGGATATCCCGATGGTTCAGCTGAGCATCGACAGCACCAAACCGCCGGCCTGGCATCTTGAAATGGGGCGGAAGCTGGCCTCGCTGCGTGATGAAGGCATTATGCTGGTGGCCAGCGGCAACGTGGTGCATAACCTGCGTACCGCCCGCTGGCATGGCGAGAACACGCCGTATCCGTGGGCGGAGTCCTTCAACAACTACGTGAAGGCGAATTTGCAGTGGCAGGGCCCGGACGATCAGCACCCGCTGGTTAACTACCTGGCACATGAAGGGGGCTCGCTCTCCAACCCAACGGCGGAGCATTTCCTGCCGCTGTTATATGTCCTGGGGGCGTGGGACGGCGTTGAGGCGATTTCGACCCCGGTCGATGGCATCGAGATGGGCTCGTTGAGTATGCTGTCGGTGGTAGTTGGCACCTGATAGACTGTGCTCCGGCGGCGGTATCGTCGCCGGAGCGCGACATTATTCGACGAAAATGTGCGGATAGAAGCGCGACAGATCCTGGGTAATCAGCGCCCGGTCTTCACGAATGCCGATCCCGGCGGGCTGATCGTTGATGAGCCAGCTGCCAATCAGCGTGTAGCTGTCACCAAACTTCGGCAGCGGGTAAAATTCCTGCACGATTGTGCCTTCTTCTCCGTACGGGCCTTCCACGGCTTCCAAAACTTTGCCATTCTCAACGATCGACACGTTGGCGCCTTCGCGGGAGAAGATTGGCTTAATGACGTACTTCTCCATCTCCGGATGGGCATCTTCGCTGAAGTAAGCCGCCAGCAGATTCGGATGATTAGGGAACATTTCCCACAGCATCGGCAGCAGCGCTTTGTTGGAGATGATGCTCTTCCACGCCGGCTCCAGCCAGCGGACGCCGGCGTCTTCCAGCTTGGTGGAAAACATCTCCCGCAGCATAAACTCCCACGGATAGAGCTTGAACAGGTTGCCAATCACCTGATCCTGGAGATCGGTAAACTGGCCTTTTTCACCCAGACCAATATCTTCGATGTAGAGGAATTCCGTTGCCAGCCCCGCCTCGGCGGCGCAGTCCTGCAGATATTGCACGGTGCCGCGATCTTCAACGGTATCGCGGCAGCAGGCCATATGCAGCAGCTGGAAGCCAAACTGCTCGCGCAGCTCACCGAAGCGATCGATTAGCTTTTCCTGCAGGCTGTTGAACTGATCGCTGCCCGCCGGCAGTTTGCCGGCGTTGAGCTGGTCTTCCAGCCAGATCCACTGGAAGAAGGCTGCTTCATACAGCGAGGTTGGCGTGTCGGCATTGTTCTCCAGCAGCTTCGGCTCGCCGACGCCATCCCAGGCCAGGTCGAGACGTGAGTAGAGTGACGGCTGGTTGGTTTTCCACGACTGGCGCACAAAGCCCCAGGTGTGTTTAGGGATGCGGAATTTGGCCATCAGCTCATCGCTGGCGATCACTTTTTCCACCACCTGAAGACACATCTGATGCAGCTCGGCGGTGACCTCCTCCAGCTTTTCCACCTGGGCGAGGGTCAGCTTGTAATAAGCCTCTTCGCTCCAGTAGGGCTCGCCGTACATGGTGTGGAAGTTGAAGCCGTATTCGGTCGCTTTCTCGCGCCAGTCCGGGCGCTCGGTAATGCTGACTCTTTCCATGTTGCTTAGCCGCCCATTGAGCGAGAAGAGGAGGTGGAGCCTGCGGCGCTACGCTGCATGGTCGACTGCTTCGCCACCGACTCGCCGAAGCCCCCGCGGGTGACGGTGGTGGTGGTCGCTGGCTTCGGCGCCATCGCGGTTTTCGGCACGTTCATGGTGCGGCCCGGCTGGGCGGCGCCATAGCTCTTGCCGCTGGCGTCAGTGTACTGACCGTAGGCCGGGCTGGCCGGGTTTTTGGAGCTGAACAGCGGCTGCTGTTGCGCCATGCCGCCGCCCATCAGGCGGCCCATCATGTAGCCGGCCATCAGCGGCATCCAGAAGCTGCCGCTGCTTTGCGCCTGCGCCTGGTTTTCCGGGGCGACGCCCGCCTGGGCAGGCGTTTGCTGGCACTGGCCTTCGCCAAACTCGGCGACGCAGTCTTCGCGGGTGGCATATTTCGGCGCGGTGCGCTCTGCCTCTTTTACCGCGTTGGTGTAGGCCGTGGTGCATTCGGCAGCTTTGCCCGGGTTGGCGGCGGAGCAGTCATCGGCGTTCTGGTACAGCGAGACCGTTTCGTCGCTTTTTTCACAACCGGCAAGCATAAAGACCGCGGTGACGGCCAGGGCGACCGGCGTCAGGTGGCGTGCGCTCCAGCTTTTGCGGAACGACGAATGATTAATATTTTTTGTCCGTTTCATATTTGTCTTCCAGGACCCAGTGGTATGGCGTGTGTTAACGCTCAGGATAGAGGATGAGTGGTGGAAAATGAAGCGAAGAGGGGCGCTAAGCGGGGGATCTTTACGTTGCCTTACGTTTAACGCATCGCCTGTCCGGCGGACAGGCGATGCGCGTCACAGTATGAGAATTACTGACGGAACGGATTGCTGCCGCTGCTTTGGGTCGTCGTCCGTGCAGACGCCGGCTTCACGGCCGCGGTCGTGTTGCCGTAACCGTCGGCAGTGGCATCCTGCTGCGGATTTTCCGGCGCGACGCTGTCCGCGGAGGTGGAGATCGGTTTGCCCAGGGTGTTGTTCAGGGCGACCAGATCCTGCTCGTTCAGCGTACCTAACGCCGACTTGATGTTCAGCTCGTTGATCAGGTAGTTGTAGCGCGCATTCGAGAGCTGCTGTTTGGCGTTGTACAGCGTGGTGGTGGCGTCGAGGACGTCAACGATAGTACGGGTACCCACCGAGTAGCCAGCTTCCATCGCATCCAGGGAGCTTTGCGCAGAGACCACCGCCTGTTTGTAGGCGTTGATGCTGCTGATAGAGGCATTCACGTTGTTAAACGAAGAACGCACGGTCTGGACCACGCTGCGGTGAGCGCTTTCCAGCTGCTCGCTGGCGCCGACGAAGTTGTACTGCGCCTGTTTAACCTGCGAGTTAACCATCCCGCCCTGATACAGCGGCATGGAGAAGCTCAGGCCGATTTTGTTCTGACCGATATCAGCATCTTGCGCGATGCTGTTTGAGCCGCTGTAGCGGTTGTTGGAAACGCCCGACGAGGCGTTCAAATCCAGGGTCGGCAAATGGCCGTCCTGCGCCTGGCGAATCTGCTCGCGGGCCAGGTCCTGATTCAGACGCGCCTGCAGCAGCGACAGGTTGCGGTTCTCCGCTTCCTTCAGCAGGGCGTTCACCGCCTGCGGTTTGCTGGTTTTGAAGCCGTCTACGTTCAGGGAGGCCAGCTCCGGGTAGTAGTTGCCGGTAACCTGGCGCAGCTCTTCCACGGCGTTGTCGAGATCGTTACGCGCGGTCACTTCGTTCGCCAACACGGCGTCGTATTGTGAACGGGCGTTCTGCACGTCGGTGATCGCCACCAGACCGACGTTAAAGCGCTGGGTGGTTTGATCCAACTGGCGGTAAATAGCCTGTTTCTGCGCTTCGGTATAAGAGAGCGTGTCGATGGCGGCCAGCACTTTGAAATAGGCCGTCGCGGTATTCAGAATCAGCGTTTGCTGATCGGTCTGATACGTGACATCCTGAATGCCTGCCGTTTTTTCCTGCAGCGTCAGGGCGCGCCATTTCGACATATCAAACAGAACCTGCGTTAACTGCAGCGAGCCGCTGGTGACGTTAGAATTCTGGTCTTTATAATCACGGAAGCCGCTGGTATAGGTATAATCCGCTCCCAGCCCGAGCTGAGGCAGTAATGGACTGCGCGCTTCGTTGATCTTTTCGAACGCGGCGTCACGATCGGCTGCCGATTTACGCAGATCGGGGTTGCTGATGCGCGCCTGCTGGTAAACCTGAAGCAGGTTTTCCGCCTGGCTCATGGCGCTGAACCCGGTCAGGCTCAGGCCGATAAGAATGGGGAGCAATTTCTTCATTTGCATTCCTTGTTGTGAAGCATTTAGCGCTGGTCTAATTCTAAGAAAAATTCCGCTGATTGTATCGATTCTGCCGCCGTAAAAAGTTGGCGTTACGTGCCATCCGGCGGTAATTTGCACCAATCTAACATACGGACCGTAAAACGGTAGCCAAACGGTCTGGAAATCCCTCATTTCGGATTAGCAGGACATGACAATGAGCAAACCCATTCACCAGGGAATTACCTTCTCCAAAAATGATGTAGAAATTATTGCACGCGAAACGCTGTATCGTGGTTTTTTTTCGCTCGATTTATACCGTTTTCGCCACCGTCTGTTTAACGGCGGCATGAGCGGCGAAGTCACCCGTGAAATTTTTGAGCGCGGGCATGCCGCCGTCTTGCTACCCTTTGACCCGGTGCGGGACGAAGTGGTGCTGGTCGAACAAATCCGTATCGCCGCCTATGATACCAGCGAGAGCCCTTGGCTGCTGGAAATGGTCGCCGGCATGATCGAGGCGGGTGAGACGGTAGAAGATGTCGCCCGTCGGGAAGCGCTGGAGGAGGCCGGCATTGAAGTTGGGCGGACGAAACCAATATTAAGCTATCTGGCCAGTCCTGGCGGCACCAGCGAACGGTTATCGATCCTGGTGGGCGAAGTTGATGCATCGACGGCAAAAGGCATTCACGGCCTGGCCGAGGAAAATGAGGATATTCGGGTGCATGTGGTGAGCCGGGAGCAGGCTTACCAGTGGGTAGAAGAGGGGAAAATCGACAACGCAGCCTCTGTCATCGCCTTGCAATGGCTGCAATTGCATTATCACAATTTACGAAACGAGTGGACAAAATGAAGCGTTATACACCTGACTTCCCTGAGATGATGCGCCTGTGCGAGACCAATTTCGCCCAGTTGCGCCGCCTGTTGCCGCGAACGGATGCAGCGGGTGAGAAGGTGAGCTATCAGGTGGGAAGCGCGCAATATCGGTTAACGATAACGGAATCAACCCGCTACACTACTCTGGTGGCGATAGAGCAGACTCTGCCAGCGGTGAGCTACTGGAGTCTGCCGTCGATGACCGTTCGCCTCTACCATGACGCCATGGTGGCCGAAGTGTGTTCGAGTCAGCAGATCTTTCGCTTCAAAGCGCGATATGATTATCCTAATAAAAAGTTGCATCAACGCGACGAAAAGCATCAAATTAACCAGTTTCTGGCCGACTGGCTGCGTTACTGTTTAGCACATGGAGCGATGGCGATTCCGGTTTGTTAGCGTCGTTAAACCTAAGGACACCATTTGGAAAGCCTGTTAAACCTACCTCTGGCTGGTGAGGCCAGAGTCAGGATCTTACAAATTACTGATACTCACCTGTTTGCTGAAAAACATGAAACGTTGTTAGGCATCAATACCTGGGAAAGCTATCAGGCCGTACTGTCGGCCATTCATGCCTCACAGCGTCCATGCGATTTGATTGTCGCAACAGGCGATTTGGCGCAGGATCACTCCTCCGCGGCCTACCAGCATTTTGCTGAGGGCATCGCGAGTTTCGCTGCACCCTGCGTCTGGCTACCGGGCAACCATGATTTCCAGCCGGCGATGTACAGCACCCTGCAGGAGTCGGGCATTTCCCCCGCCAAGCGCGTGTTTCTCGGCGACCACTGGCAGATCCTGCTGCTGGACAGCCAGGTGTTTGGCGTTCCCCATGGCGAGCTGAGCGACTTCCAGCTGGAATGGCTCGAACATAAGCTGGCGGAGGCGCCGGAGCGTTATACCTTACTCCTGCTGCATCATCATCCGCTGCCGGCCGGCTGCAGCTGGCTGGATCAACACAGTCTGCGCAACGCCGGCGCGCTGGACAGCGCGCTGAGCGCCTGGCCGCGGGTGAAGCATCTGCTGTGCGGCCATATTCATCAGGAGCTGGATCTCGACTGGAATGGCCGACGTATGATGGCGACGCCGTCGACCTGCGTTCAGTTCAAACCGCACTGCGCCAATTTCACCCTCGATACGGTGTCGCCGGGCTGGCGCTGGCTGGAGCTTCACCCTGACGGAACGCTGACTACCGAAGTGTGCCGCCTGGAAGGCGCGGCGTTTCATCCGGATATTGCTTCAGAAGGCTACTGATGGCGACGCTCCTTTATCTGCACGGCTTTAACAGTTCTCCGCGCTCGGCGAAGGCGACGGCGTTAAAGACCTGGCTGGCGCAGCACTATCCTGAGATCGCCATGGTGGTGCCGGAGCTGCCGCCTTACCCGGCGGAAACGGCGGAGCTGCTGGAGTCCATCGTGCTGGAGCACGGCGGCGAGCCGCTGGGGGTCGTAGGGTCGTCGCTGGGCGGCTACTACGCCACCTGGCTGTCGCAGTGCTTTATGCTGCCAGCGGTAGTGGTTAACCCGGCGGTGCGGCCGTTTGAGCTGCTGAACAATTTTCTCGGCCACAATGAGAATCCGTACACCGGGCAGCAATATGTGCTAGAGTCTCGCCATATTTACGATCTCAAAGTCATGCAAATCGACCCGCTCGAAGCGCCGGATTTACTCTGGCTGCTGCAGCAGACCGGGGATGAAGTGCTTGATTACCGCCAGGCCGTTCATTACTACGCCTCCTGCCGGCAGACGGTGGAGGAGGGCGGTAATCACGCATTTGTCGGCTTTGACGATCATTTCACTCAGATTATCGAATTTCTCGGCCTGCGCTAAACGGCCCTGAACGACCTACGAATACACACCATGACGCAATCTTCATATAACGCTGATGCCATTGAGGTACTCACCGGGTTAGAGCCGGTGCGCCGCCGTCCGGGCATGTATACCGACACCACCCGTCCTAACCATCTTGGTCAGGAAGTGATTGATAACAGTGTGGACGAAGCGCTGGCAGGCCATGCCAAACGCGTGGAAGTGATCCTGCACGCCGACCAGTCCCTCGAGGTGATTGACGACGGGCGCGGGATGCCGGTCGACATTCACCCGGAAGAGGGGGTGCCAGCGGTTGAACTGATCCTCTGCCGGCTGCACGCGGGCGGTAAGTTTTCCAACAAAAATTACCAGTTTTCCGGCGGTCTGCACGGGGTGGGGATTTCGGTGGTCAACGCCCTGTCAAAACGCGTGGAGGTCAACGTGCGTCGCGACGGTCAGGTCTACAGCATCGCCTTTGAGAATGGTGAGAAAGTAGAGGACCTGCACGTCACCGGCACCTGCGGTAAACGCAACACCGGGACCAGCGTCCATTTCTGGCCGGACGAAAGCTTCTTCGATAGCCCGCGCTTCTCCGTTTCGCGTTTGACCCACTTGTTAAAAGCGAAAGCGGTGCTGTGCCCGGGCGTGGAAATTGTTTTCCGCGACCAGGTCAATAACAGCGAGCAGAGCTGGTGCTATGCCGATGGCCTTAACGACTACCTGAGCGAAGCGGTGAACGGCCTGCCGCTGCTGCCGGAAAAACCCTTCGTCGGCACCTTCTCCGGCGAGACGGAAGCGGTGGACTGGGCGCTGCTGTGGCTGCCGGAAGGCGGCGAGCTGCTGACCGAGAGCTACGTCAACCTGATCCCGACCATGCAGGGCGGGACGCACGTCAACGGCCTGCGTCAGGGGCTGCTGGACGCGATGCGTGAGTTCTGCGAGTACCGTAATATCCTGCCGCGCGGGGTGAAACTGTCGGCGGAAGATATCTGGGATCGCTGCGCCTACGTGCTGTCGGTGAAGATGCAGGATCCGCAGTTCGCCGGGCAAACCAAAGAGCGCCTGTCGTCGCGCCAGTGCGCGGCGTTCGTCTCCGGCGTGGTGAAAGACGCCTTCAGCCTGTGGCTGAACCAGAACGTGCAGGCCGCGGAGCTGCTGGCGGAGATGGCTATTTCCAGCGCCCAGCGCCGTCTGCGCGCCGCCAAGAAAGTGGTGCGCAAAAAGCTGACCAGCGGTCCGGCGCTGCCGGGTAAGCTGGCCGACTGCACCGCCCAGGATCTGAACCGTACCGAGCTGTTCCTCGTCGAAGGGGATTCGGCGGGCGGTTCAGCCAAGCAGGCGCGCGATCGTGAATATCAGGCGATCATGCCGCTGAAAGGCAAGATCCTGAATACCTGGGAAGTCTCTTCCGATGAAGTGTTAGCTTCGCAAGAAGTTCACGACATTTCGGTGGCGATTGGGATTGACCCGGATAGCGATGATTTAAGCCAGCTGCGCTACGGCAAAATTTGTATTCTGGCGGATGCGGACTCCGATGGTCTGCACATCGCCACGCTGCTGTGCGCGCTGTTTGTGAGACATTTCCGTACCCTGGTGAAAGAGGGGCACGTCTACGTGGCGCTGCCGCCGCTGTACCGTATCGACCTCGGCAAAGAGGTCTACTACGCGCTGACGGAAGAAGAAAAAACCGGCGTGCTGGAGCAGCTGAAGCGTAAGAAGGGCAAGCCAAACGTCCAGCGCTTTAAAGGTCTCGGCGAGATGAACCCGATGCAGCTGCGGGAAACCACCCTCGACCCGAATACCCGCCGCCTGGTGCAGCTGGTGATCAGCGATGAGGATGAGCAGCAGACCACGGCGATGATGGATATGCTGCTGGCCAAGAAGCGTTCCGAAGATCGTCGTAACTGGTTGCAGGAGAAGGGCGATATGGCGGACCTGGAAGTGTAAGACCGCGCGCTGCGCCAGACGTAAAAGGGAGCCTCAGGCTCCCTTTTCTTATTTCGTTTCTGCGTCAGCGGGCTTAGACGCCGGCCTGCAGGATACGGATGTTGGTCTCCAGCACATCGCCTTTGACCGCTTCCGACCAGGCTTTCATGTGCGGGGTCTGCAGGTGCGCTTCAAGATGCGCGACGCTTTCCCACTGCTCCACCATGACGATAGAGTCAGGAGCGGTGGTCTGGAAGCTGACGCCAGCGGCATGATCCACCATGGGCGCATAGCCGTGGCAGCCGGCTTCCTGCAAAACGGTTGGAATAATTTTCGCGAACTGATCGAGAACCGCCTGGCGGTGGTGCTGGCCCGGGCGGGTACGGATTTCTGCAATCACTGTTAACATGGTTAACTCAACTCCTTCTGTGTGGATCTTGTCATACTCCAGGTTCGAATAACTCGAAATATGTAGAGCATAGACGCCTAGTTAACCAAAAATTTCCGCCAGATGCTTGCGATATTCTGCGATATAGCGTGGGACATCAGGCATTTTAATCACGTCGTTGGCGATAAAGGTTGGCAGCGCCTCCATACCCAGGAACTGGTTGGCTTTATGGAACGGCAGGTAAACGCCGTCAACACCGACGCCGTGGAAGAACTGTTCTTCGTCGGTGAAGGCTTCCATCGGCGCGTTCCAGGTCAGGGAGAGCATATATTTTTTCCCTTGCACCAGGCCGCCGGAGCCATATTTTTTGCTGGCGTCGGAGCGGGTACGGCCGTCGCTGGCGTACAGTGAGCCGTGGCCTTCGGTAAAGACGTCATCCATATATTTTTTCACCGTCCACGGGGCGCCCATCCACCAGCCCGGCATCTGCCAGATCACCACATCGGCCCAGAGGAAATTCTGCACTTCGGCTTTTACGTCGTACTCGCTGTCGGCGCGAACGCTTTTAACATCGTGTCCGGCGTCGCGCAGATAACTCTCCGCGACCTCGGTCAGGGTGTCGTTCAGCTGGCCATTCGAGTGCGCGAATTTTTTTGCGCCATTGATAATCAGGATGTTGCTCATGATTTGTCCTCAATCTTGAAAATTTGCCGACGATCTTACCCCGCGAAGCGGGGCAGTAAAATGAGCAAAATGTGCAAAGTCTTTTGCTAAATGAGCAATAATATCGCTACCAGTCAACGCGGGCTTCGAAGCCGCCGTCGCGGGCATTGGCAAACTCGACGCGCATGCCGTGCAGCGAGGCGATGCGCCGGACGATCGACAAGCCCAGGCCGCTGCCCGTAGCATCCTGACCCGGCGGGCGGTAGAAACGCTCGCCGATGCGCGCCAGCGCCTGCGGGCTGATGCCGGGGCCGTTATCGCGTACCCGAAACTCTCGGGCGTTGAGGGTGATATCGACCTGGCTGCCGCGCGGGCTGTAGCGTACCGCGTTATCCAGCAGATTGCGCACCAGCAGGCTGAGGAGCAGCGGCTGGCCGGTGCGGGAGATGCCAGAGACATTAAGATGCAGGCGCAGCTCAATCCCGGCCTGCTGCGCCGGGTGGTACATCTCCATTACCGCCGACTGCAGCAGATCGTCGATGGCGACCGGCTGCACGTCGTCCAGCTGGGCGAGCGAGTCCAGCCGCGACAGCGTCAGCAGCTGATCCACCAGACGGGTGGCGCGATCGATCCCGTGATGGAGCTGAGCCAGGGCTTTCTCACGCCCTTGTGGATCGTCCAGAGAGAGCTGGGCGACTTCAGTCTGCACCTTCAGCGCCGCCAGCGGGCTGCGCAGCTCGTGGGCGGCATCAGAGGTAAACCGACGCTCGCGCAGCATGACGTCGTGGGTGCGCTGGAACAGCTGATTCAGCGACTCGACCAGCGGGCGGACTTCAGTGGGGATCTTCTCCACGCTGAGCGATTCCGCCGAGTCCGGCGCGCGCAGGCGCAGCGTGCGCGCCAGATGTTTCAACGGCGCCAGTTCGCGGCTTAACAGCACGATGAGCAGCACGAACATCAGCGGCAGGGCGATCATCCACGGCGTTAGCTGCGAGGTAACAATGTCCATCGCCATTTCGCGGCGATAATCCCACTCCTGGCCGACGGCGATACGGTGGCGGCCATCGGCGGTGGTTAACCACAGGAAGCGCCACTCGTCATCATCGCCGCGCAGGTAGCCATCGCTGAAGCCCTCGCG
This sequence comes from Klebsiella sp. C283, assembly GCF_048822555.1. Lineage (NCBI taxonomy): Bacteria > Pseudomonadati > Pseudomonadota > Gammaproteobacteria > Enterobacterales > Enterobacteriaceae > Klebsiella > Klebsiella sp. C283. The sequence continues at coordinate 96,597 of NZ_JBMEZS010000008.1, read as the reverse complement.
CTGCGAGTGCCATTGAATATCCTCCCCGTTTTCGCCGTCGTTAAGCACCATTTTGCCGTCGCGGGTGAAGATGGCGAACGCCAGCGCATCGTCGTCGATATGCCCGTGGCGCACCTTTTTCTTTTCCCCGAGCGATGTCGGCGGGGCGCGGAGCTCTTCGAAATTCATGACGCTCAGGCGGCGGGCGAACAGCAGCTGCTGGGTATCAAACAGCTTATCCAGCTTTTTACTGGTCTGCTGCCAGGCGATCACGCTGGCCACCCCCCAGGCGGCGGCGGTCAGCACGGCAAACAGCAGCGTCAGACGCAGGCGCAGGCTCAGGCGGGCAAGTCGTTTCATGCGTCACCCAGGGTATAGCCGATGCCGTGGACGGTGCGGATAAATTCACTGCCGAGTTTGCGGCGCAGATGATGGACGTGAACTTCCACGGCGTTGCTGGAGACCTCGTCGTCCCAGGTGTAGAGCTTTTCTTCAATAAGCTTACGCGGCAGTACGCGCCCGGCGTTACGCAGCAGCAGTTCCAGCAGGGCGAACTCCTTCGGCTTCAGCGTCAGGCTTTCGCCGTCGAGGCTGGCGGTTAAGCGGTTCGGGTCAAGGCTCACCTTGCCGTGGCGCAGCTCACTGCTGCTCTGGCCGTGGGCGCGGCGGATCAATGCTTCGAGGCGGGCCGCTACCTCAATCAGGGCGAAAGGTTTGCACAGATAATCATCGGCGCCCAGGCGCAGCCCCTCCACCCGCTGGCTCAGCGCATCGCGGGCGGTGAGGATCAGCACCGGCTCATGGCGGCCTTTGTCGCGCCACTCGCGCAGAATATCGAGGCCATCGATGCCGGGAAGGGTGAGATCAAGAATTGCCGCGTCGTAGGGGGCGCTGTATAAGGCGTTTTTGCCCTCCAGCCCGGCGGTAAACCAGTCGATGCTGAAGCCCATTTTGCTCAGCCCGGCCTTGATGCCATCGCCGATTAACTTGTCATCTTCCACCAATAATATGCGCATTTTCCCTCCTGCCAACCCGGCTGCTCTGCGCAGTAAACCGCGTTGCGACCGGGGTTGTACAGCATTAAAATTTCTTTTTTCCCCTTAAGAAGTCGTTAAGTTTTGTCGGGCGTAATAGGAGCCATATCAACACGAAGGGAGAACACATCATGAAGAAAATTGCTGCGATGACCGCGATCGTTGCCCTGGTTTCCATGCCGGTGCTGGCTGCCGGACAGGGCGGGTATACCGGTCCTTCTGCGACCACGCCGGCAAGTTCGACCACCCAGGGCGGCGGATTTACCGGCCCGAGCGGCGCGGTCACCACCGTCACCAATGTCAAATCGCTGCGGGACGATACCTGGGTGACCCTGCGGGGCAAAATTACCGAGCGCGTGTCCGATGATCTGTATAAGTTCCAGGATGCTACCGGGGTGATCAATGTCGATATCGACCACAAACGCTGGAACGGCGTCACCGTCGGCCCGCAGGACACGGTAGAAATTCAGGGGGAAGTCGATAAGGACTGGAACTCGGTGGAGATCGACGTTAAACAGATCCGTAAAATCACGCCATAAGTCTCCGGCGGATAAGCGCAAGATCGGTCAGGAATCGCTATCCTCGCTCTGTCAGAGTATGTCGCGAGGAGGAGACGATGAACGATATTAAGGCCAGCCCGGCGTATGCCGGGCGCTTCCAGCGCGTCTGTAGATACATTGCGCGTCATCTTGATGAGCCGCTGTCGCTGGAGGCGCTGAGCGCGATAGCGCACAGTTCGCCTTACCATTTTCACCGGCAATTTAGCGCGTATACCGGCATTCCCTTGTACCGGTATATTCAGTGGTTGCGTCTGCGACGCGCCTGTTGGCGCCTGGCGTTCAACCCCCGCGATAAAATCATCGACATTGCCCTTGATGCCGGATTTCAGAATGCGGAGTCGTTCAGCCGTGCCTTCCGTACCGCGTTTGACCAAAGCCCGACCCAGTTCCGTCAGCAACCGGACTGGGCCGAGTGGCATCGACGCGTACCGAAACATACGCTACAGGAGCAAACGTCGATGGACGTCAATATCATTTCGTTCCCCACCACCCGGGTAGCCGTCCTGCAACATCGTGGCAGCCCGGACCTTGTCAACGCCACCGCCGCGCGTTTTATCGCCTGGCGTAAGACGAGCGGATTATCGCCCGTTGCCACCAGCGAAACCTGGGGGATCGCCTGGGACGATCCGCAGACTACCCCGCAGGAGGCATTTCGTTTTGATCTCTGCGGTACGGTCGAACGGCCGGTTGGTGAAAACGCCTTTGGCGTGATTAACGGCGAAATCCCCGGCGGACGCTGCGCCGTCGTGCGCCATCACGGCTCGCTGGACACCCTGGCGAACAGCGTTTGGTATCTCTATCGCGACTGGTTACCCGCTTCAGGCGAGACGTTACGGGATTTTCCGGTCTACTTCCGTTACCACAATTTTGTCCACCAGGTGGCTGAGCATGAGCTGCAAACCGATATTTATCTGCCGCTGGCCTGATTAAGGTGACGGAATCCTCAACCGATCTCACGGCCTGTGACTCAGGGCGTGAGATCGGGTATTATCGCGGGTAGTTTTGCCGTCCGAACGGTCGGTACCCAGATTGAGGATCCACGATTAATGAGCGATATGGCAGAGCGCCTTGCGCTGCATGAATTTACGGAAAATGCTTACCTGAACTACTCCATGTACGTGATCATGGACAGGGCATTACCGTTTATTGGCGATGGCTTAAAACCGGTCCAGCGTCGCATCGTCTATGCGATGTCCGAACTGGGGTTGAACGCCAGCGCCAAATTCAAAAAGTCCGCCCGCACCGTCGGCGACGTGCTGGGTAAATATCACCCACACGGCGACAGCGCCTGCTATGAAGCGATGGTGCTGATGGCGCAACCCTTCTCCTATCGCTATCCGCTGGTGGATGGCCAGGGGAACTGGGGGGCGCCGGACGATCCGAAATCCTTCGCCGCCATGCGTTACACCGAATCCCGCCTGTCGAAGTATGCCGAGCTGCTGCTCAGCGAGCTGGGGCAGGGGACGGTCGACTGGGTGCCAAACTTTGACGGTACGCTGCAGGAGCCGAAAATGCTGCCGGCGCGCCTGCCAAACATCCTGCTCAACGGCACCACCGGCATCGCGGTGGGCATGGCGACCGATATTCCGCCTCACAACCTGCGTGAAGTGGCGAAAGCGGCGATTACGCTGATTGAGCAGCCGAAAACGACCCTCGACGAACTGCTGGATATCGTGCAGGGACCGGATTTCCCGACCGAGGCGGAGATCATCACTTCGCGGGCGGAAATTCGCAAAATCTACCAGAACGGACGCGGCTCGGTGCGCATGCGCGCGGTATGGAGCAAAGAGGACGGCGCGGTAGTGATCAGCGCGCTGCCGCACCAGGTCTCCGGCGCCAAAGTACTGGAGCAGATTGCCGCGCAGATGCGCAATAAAAAGCTGCCGATGGTGGACGACCTGCGCGACGAATCGGACCACGAAAATCCGACCCGCCTGGTGATCGTCCCGCGCTCCAACCGGGTGGATATGGAGCAGGTGATGAACCACCTGTTCGCCACCACCGATCTGGAGAAGAGCTACCGCATCAACCTCAATATGATCGGTCTCGACGGCCGCCCGGCGGTAAAAAACCTGCTGGAGATCCTCAGCGAATGGCTGGTGTTCCGTCGCGATACCGTACGTCGCCGTCTGAACCACCGGTTAGAGAAGGTCCTTAAGCGCCTGCATATCCTTGAAGGTTTGCTGGTGGCGTTCCTCAATATTGATGAAGTCATCGAGATCATCCGCACGGAAGATGAGCCGAAGCCAGCCCTGATGTCGCGCTTTGCCATCAGCGAAACCCAGGCGGAAGCGATTCTGGAACTGAAACTGCGCCATCTCGCCAAACTGGAAGAGATGAAGATCCGCGGCGAGCAGAACGAGCTGGAAAAAGAGCGCGATCAGCTGCAGGCGATTCTGGCCTCTGAACGTAAGATGAACAACCTGCTGAAGAAAGAGCTGCAGGCCGATGCCGATGCTTTCGGCGACGATCGCCGCTCGCCGCTTCACGAGCGTGAAGAAGCGAAAGCGATGAGCGAGCATGATATGCTGCCGTCTGAGCCGGTCACCATCGTTCTGTCGCAGATGGGCTGGGTGCGCAGCGCCAAAGGGCACGACATCGACGCCCAGGGGCTGAGCTATAAAGCGGGCGACAGCTGGAAAGCTTCGGCCAAGGGCAAGAGCAACCAGCCGGTGGTGTTTATCGATACCACCGGACGCAGCTATGCCATCGATCCGATTACCCTGCCCTCGGCGCGTGGCCAGGGTGAGCCGCTGACCGGCAAGCTGACGCTGCCGCCGGGCGCGACCGTGGAACATATGCTGATGGAAGGCGACGATCAGAAACTTCTGATGGCCTCCGACGCCGGCTACGGTTTTGTCTGCACCTTCAACGATCTGGTGGCGCGCAACCGCGCCGGCAAAGCGTTGATCACCCTGCCTGACAACGCGCATGTGATGCCGCCGCTGGTCATTGAGGACGAGTCCGATATGCTGCTGGCCATCACCGCCGCCGGGCGGATGCTGATGTTCCCGGTCAGCGATCTGCCGCAGCTGTCGAAAGGCAAGGGTAACAAAATCATCAACATTCCTGCGGCGGAAGCCGCCGCCGGCCAGGACGGTCTCGCACATCTGTTTGTCCTGCCGCCGCAGAGTACGCTAACCATTCATGTCGGCAAACGGAAGATCAAACTGCGTCCGGAAGAGCTGCAAAAAGTCACCGGCGAGCGCGGCCGCCGCGGTTCGCTGATGCGCGGTCTGCAGAAGATTGACCGTGTTGAAATTGACTCGCCGCGCCGCGCCGCGGCAGGCGATAGCGAAGAGTAAGCGCTTCTCCTCCCGTCTTTGACGGGAGGAGGCGAAAAAAAGCCGCAAAATCGTTGTTTATTCAGGCGTTGCGATTAACAATGTCCATCATCAGGGGCCCAGGAAGAACGGTCCCGGCCTGCGCAGAACTTGTGAGCCTGCCTTCTGCCAGCAGCGAATAATTCTAAGCGGTTTGGGTTTTAGAGGTAGCTATGCTATTCATTTTTCGAGTAATTTTTGTGGTCATTTACTGCATCGTAGTGTGCATACTTGGCTGTCTGTACTGCTTGTTCAGCCCGCGTAATCCAAAACACGTTGCCACTTTCGGCCATCTGTTTGGCCGCTTATCCCCGGTGTTTGGTCTGAAGGTGGAGCTGCGCAAACCTGCCGATGCGGAAAGCTATGGCAACGCGATCTACATCGCTAACCACCAAAACAACTATGATATGGTGACGGCATCTAACATCGTGCAGGCCCCGACGGTCACCGTGGGGAAAAAGAGCCTGTTGTGGATCCCGTTCTTTGGCCAGCTGTACTGGCTGACCGGTAATCTGCTGATTGACCGCAATAACCGAACCAAAGCGCACGGCACCATTGCCGAGGTCGTCAACGCCTTTAAAAAGCGTAAAATTTCGTTCTGGATGTTCCCGGAAGGGACCCGCAGCCGCGGTCGCGGTCTGCTGCCGTTTAAAACCGGCGCCTTCCACGCGGCTATTGCCGCCGGCGTGCCGATTATTCCGGTGTGTGTCTCGAATACATCGAATAAAATAAAGCTCAATCGCTGGAACAACGGTCTGGTGATTGTGGAAATGCTGCCGCCGGTGGATACCAGCCAGTTCGGTAAAGACAACGTGCGCGCGCTGGCGACGCATTGCCGCGAGCTGATGGCCGCCAAAATCGCTGAGCTGGACAACGAAGTGGCCGAGCGCGAAGCGGCCGGTAAGCAATAAGACAGGAAACGCCGCCAACGCGCGCGTATTGCTGGCGGGAAACGAATTCCCTTTTTCATTTGTCAGTATGTCATGGAGTTAATATGTCACTCAGTCGGCGTCAGTTTATTAAGGCTTCCGGCGTAGCGCTGTGCGCTGGCGCCGCGCCGCTGAAGGCCCATGCCGCCGGCCAGCAGCCTGCGCTGCCGGTTCCGCCGCTGCTGGAGTCCCGTCGCGGTCAGCCGCTGTTTCTGACGCTGCAGCGTTCACACTGGTCGTTTACGCCAGGCACCCGCGCCCCCGTCTGGGGGATCAATGGCCGCTATATGGGGCCGACGATCCGCGTCTGGAGCGGGGACGACGTCAAGCTTATCTACAGCAACCGTCTGACGGAGAACGTCGCGATGACCATCCGCGGCCTGCAGGTGCCTGGCCCGCTGATCGGCGGCGCGGCGCGCATGATGTCGCCGAACGCCGACTGGGCGCCGGTGCTGCCGATCCGGCAGAGTGCGGCGACGCTGTGGTACCAGGCCAATACGCCGAACCGGATGGCGAAGCAGGTCTATAACGGTCTGGCCGGCATGTGGCTGGTGGAGGATGAGGTGAGCAAGAATCTGCCGATCCCTAACCACTATGGCGTCGATGACTTCCCGGTGATAATTCAGGACAAACGGCTGGATAACTTCGGCACGCCGGAATATAGCGAACCGGGCAGCGGCGGCTTCGTCGGCGATACGCTGCTGGTCAATGGCGTGCAGAGCCCCTATGTCGAAGTGTCCCGCGGCTGGGTGCGTCTGCGCCTGCTGAACGCTTCTAACTCCCGGCGCTATCAGCTACAGATGAGCGATGGCCGACTGCTGCATGTCATTTCCGGCGACCAGGGGTTCCTGCCGGCGCCGGTTTCGCTCAAGCAGCTGTCGCTGGCGCCGGGGGAACGGCGTGAAATTCTGGTCGATATGACCAACGGCGATGAAGTGTCCATTACCTGCGGCGAAGCGGCGAGCATCGTCGACCGTATCCGCGGCTTTTTTGAACCGTCCAGCATTCTGGTCTCCACGCTGGTGCTGACCCTGCGCCCGACCGGGCTGCTGCCGCTGGTCACCGACAGCCTGCCGGCGCGTCTGCTGCCGACGGAGCTGCTCTCCGGCACGCCGATCCGCAGCCGGGATATCACGCTCGGCGACGATCCGGGGATTAATGGCCAGCTGTGGGATCCGCAGCGTATCGATATCACGGCGCAGCAGGGTACCTGGGAGCGCTGGACGGTGCGCGCCGACCGCCCGCAGTCGTTCCATATTGAAGGGGTAATGTTCCAGATCCGTAACGTCAACGGCTCGACCCCTTTCCCGGAAGACCGCGGCTGGAAGGACACCGTGTGGGTCGACGGGCAGGTCGAACTGCTGGTCTACTACGCCCAGCCGTCGTGGCCGCACTTCCCGTTCCAGTATCTGAGCCAGACGCTGGAGCTGGCCGACCGCGGTTCGATTGGTCAGATGCTGGTGAATCCCGCACCGTAAACTCTTCGACCCTGGCCGGCATACGGTCAGGGTTTGAGAAAATCCTCCTTCATTTCCACTATCATTCCGGCTTATAATCCACGCCCTTTTGGTTATTTTTTTATCATTTCCCCGGAAGCAATATGAGCGCAATATCCCTGATCCAACCGGATCGTGACCTTTTTTCCTGGCCGCAATACTGGGCTGCCTGTTTTGGCCCTGCGCCATTTTTACCGATGTCGCGTGAAGAGATGGATCAACTTGGCTGGGATAGCTGCGACATTATTCTGGTCACCGGCGACGCCTACGTCGACCACCCGAGCTTCGGGATGGCTATCTGCGGCCGCATGCTGGAAGCGCAGGGGTTCCGCGTGGGGATCATCTCCCAACCGGACTGGAACACCAAAGACGACTTCATGCGTCTGGGCAAACCGAACCTGTTCTTCGGGGTGACCGCCGGCAACATGGACTCGATGATCAACCGCTACACCGCCGACCGTAAGCTGCGCCATGACGACGCTTACACCGCCGGCAACGTGGCGGGCAAGCGCCCGGACCGCGCCACCCTGGTGTATACCCAGCGCTGTAAAGAGGCGTGGAAAGATGTGCCTGTGATCCTCGGCGGCATCGAAGCCAGCCTGCGCCGTACCGCGCATTATGATTATTGGTCCGATACCGTGCGCCGCTCGGTGCTGGTGGACTCCAAGGCCGATATGCTGATGTTCGGCAACGGCGAGCGTCCGCTGGTGGAAGTGGCCCATCGCCTGGCGATGGGCGAAACCATCGACCAGATCCGCGATGTGCGCAATACCGCCATCATGGTGAAAGAGGCTCTCCCGGGCTGGAGCGGCGTAGACTCCACCCGTCTGGATACCCCGGGCAAAATCGACCCCATCCCGCACCCGTATGGTGAAGATCTGCCATGCGCCGATAACAAACCGGTCGCGCCGAAGAAACAGGAAGCGAAAAGCATCACTGTGCAGCCGCCGCGGCCAAAACCGTGGGAAAAAACCTATGTGCTGCTGCCTTCTTTCGAGAAGGTGAAAGGCGATAAGGTCCTGTACGCTCACGCCTCGCGCATTCTGCACCATGAAACCAACCCCGGCTGCGCCCGGGCGCTGATGCAAAAGCACGGCGAGCGCTACATCTGGATCAACCCGCCGGCAATCCCGCTCTCCACCGAAGAGATGGACAGCGTCTTCGCCCTGCCTTACAAGCGCGTGCCGCATCCTTCCTATGGCGATGCGCGCATCCCGGCGTATGAGATGATCCGTTTCTCGATCAACATCATGCGCGGCTGCTTCGGCGGGTGTTCGTTCTGCTCGATCACCGAGCACGAAGGACGCATTATCCAGAGCCGTTCAGAGGATTCAATCATCAATGAGATCGAAGCCATTCGCGACACGGTGCCGGGCTTTACCGGCGTGATCTCCGATCTCGGCGGACCCACCGCCAACATGTATATGCTGCGCTGCAAATCGCCACGCGCCGAGCAGACCTGCCGCCGACTCTCCTGCGTCTACCCGGATATCTGCCCGCACATGGATACCAACCATGAGCCGACGATCAACCTTTACCGTCGCGCCCGCGAGCTGAAGGGCATCAAAAAGATCCTTATCGCCTCCGGGGTACGCTATGACATCGCGGTCGAAGATCCGCGCTATATCAAAGAGCTGGCGACCCACCACGTCGGCGGCTATCTGAAGATCGCGCCGGAGCATACCGAAGAGGGCCCGCTGTCGAAGATGATGAAGCCGGGAATGGGCAGCTACGACCGCTTTAAAGAGCTGTTCGACACCTATTCGAAGCAGGCGGGTAAAGAGCAGTATCTGATCCCGTACTTTATCTCCGCCCACCCGGGGACCCGTGATGAAGACATGGTGAACCTGGCGCTGTGGCTGAAGAAGCACCGCTTCCGTCTCGACCAGGTGCAGAACTTCTATCCGTCGCCGCTGGCGAACTCGACCACCATGTATTACACCGGCAAAAACCCGCTGGGCAAGATCGGCTATAAGAGTGAAGAGGTGGTGGTGCCGAAGGGCGATAAACAGCGCCGTCTGCACAAAGCGCTGCTGCGCTATCACGATCCGGCCAACTGGCCGCTGATCCGTCAGGCGCTGGAGGCGATGGGCAAGAAACACCTGATTGGCTCACGTCGCGACTGCCTGGTGCCGGCGCCGACTCTGGATGAGATGCGCGAAGCGCGTCGCCAGAACCGTCATACCCGCCCGGCGCTGACCAAGCACACGCCGATTGTGCATCAGCGTTCTAACGGTGGCGCAACGGCGAAAAAGCCCGTTAAACGGGGTAAAGTCGCCGGGCGTTAAGCCTGACTTTGCGCCCGGCAGCGTTTCGCTGACCGGGCGGTTTCTCAAGCCGGACACGCGTCAGCGCTGCCCGGCTTTTTTACCTGTTATCCGCCGAACTGATCCGGATCGGGCCCCAGACGCTTGCCCTGATCCAGCCTGGCAATCTCCCCCAATTCTTCTTTATCCAGGCGGAAATCCCAGACGTTAAAGTTTTCGGCGATGCGCGACGGCGTGACGGATTTGGGGATCACCACCAGACCGCTGTCGAGATGCCAGCGGATGACAATCTGCGCCGGCGTTTTGCCATATTTATCAGCCAGCTGATGGATAACTTTCTGATCGAAGACGCCCTTACCGCCCTGGGCCAGCGGGCTCCAGGATTCGGTCTGGATCTTGTGGGTGGCGTTCCAGGCGTGCAGCTGCCGCTGCTGCAGCAGCGGATGCAGCTCTATCTGGTTGATCACCGGCGCGACGCCGGTTTCATCAATCAGCTTCTGCAGATGCGGCACCTGGAAATTACACACGCCGATGCTCTTCGCCAGCCCCTGCTGCTGCAGCTCAATCAGCGCCTGCCAGGCCTCGACGTAATGGCCGATAGCCGGCACCGGCCAGTGGATTAAATAGAGATCCACATAGTCCAGCTTCAGCTTGCTGAGGCTCTCTTTCAGCGCCTCGTGCGGCCGTTTTTGATCGTCGTTCCACAGCTTGGTGGTGATGAATAGCTCATCGCGATTGACGCCAGCGCTTTGCAGGGCGTTGCCGACGCCAGCCTCATTTTGGTACGCGGCGGCGGTGTCAAAAGAGCGATAACCGACTTCCAGCGCCTTATGAATGGCGGAGACGACTTCCTCGTTGCCAGCTTTCCACACGCCGAGACCCAGCTGCGGCATCAGGTTGCCGTCGTGTAGTTTTATAACGGTTGGATGTGTCATGCCTTCCTCCTGTTAATGAACTCGGCGAAGCAGGATCCGCCGAGGGGTAGCATTAAGTCTGGACGAAATAGCTAAAAACGGTAGTAAAAACACCTCTCCCCGACGTTTGTTTAACGTAAGGGGAGGTGAATCAGGCGGGGAAACTTAGCGGGCAGCCTCGTAGATACGACGGCTGACGTCCAGGGTGATATCCTGGTGCTCGCCCAGCTTGGTCATGCCGTGCTCTTCCAGTTTCGCCAGCAGCGCCGGGATGGAGCTACCGTCGAGACCGTAATCGGAGAGGCGGGTCGGCACGCCCATCTGCTCGAAGAACTGGCGCGTCGCGGCGATGGCGGCATCGATGCGCTGGTCGTCTGAGCCCTCGGTGATATGCCACACGCGCTCCGCATATTGCAGCAGCTTCTCGCGCTTGGTATCACGCTTCTCATTCCACAGCGCCGGCAGAACGATAGCCAGCGTCTGGGCGTGATCGAGACCATGCATCGCCGTCAGTTCGTGACCAAGCATATGCGTTGCCCAGTCCTGCGGCACGCCAGCGCCGATCAGGCCGTTCAGCGCCTGGGTCGCGGCCCACATAATGTTGGCGCGCACGTTATAGTTTTCCGGCTCCTGCAGCGCTTTCGGGCCATCCTCAATCAGGGTCAGGAGAATGCCTTCGGCGAAGCGGTCCTGAATTTTGCCGTCAACCGGGTAGGTGACGTACTGTTCGACGGTATGGACGAAGGCGTCAACCACGCCGTTGGCGACCTGGCGCGGCGGCAGGGTATAGGTGTAGACCGGATCGAGGATCGCGAACTGCGGCTGAACATGGGAAGACATAAACGCGCGTTTGTCGCCGGTAGTTTTCCGCGAAATCACCGCCCCTTTGTTTGATTCAGAACCGGTCGCCGGCAGGGTGAGAACCGAGCCCATTGGAATGGCGCTGGCGATCTTACTGCCATAGGTTTCCAGAATTTCCCACGGATCGATGTTGGCGTCATAGTGGGCTGCTGCCGCGATAAATTTGGTGCCATCCAGCACCGAACCGCCCCCGACCGCCAGCAGGAAGGTGACCTTCTCTTCACGGGCGAGCTTCACCGCGTTCATCAGGGTTTCGTAAGACGGGTTCGGCTCGATGCCGCCAAATTCAAGGACGTCCAGGCCATTCAGGGCGGTCAGTACCTGATCCAGGACGCCCGTTTTTTTCACGCTGCCGCCGCCGTAGGTGATCAGTACGCGAGCTTCCGTCGGGATCTGTTCACGCAGTTTTTCAATCGCGCCTTTGCCAAACAGAATGCGGGTTGGGGTATGCAGGTCAAAATTATTCATTGCTTGAGTCCTCAAAAGAGTAAAACCGCCGACAGGGACGATACCGCTGCCCGATGACGGTTATTGTGGTCCTGGCGCCGTTGCCCCTCAATGCACATTTCTGCCTACGTCTTGCCTATTTCTCCATATGGCTGGAGAATTCGCGGCGGCCTGCGCACAATGTACGGGTGAAGAAACATCGGGAGAGACGGTGGTAATGCAACATGCAGAGATATGTCAGACACTGACAGAGAAGGTTAACCAGCTGAAAGATAAGCACGAAATGTTAAGTTCGCTACTACCCGACGTCCGCCTGCTGTACGGGACGCAGCCGGGACCGCGGATGCCTGTGATGTACCAGCCGGGGATCGTTTTTCTCTTTTCTGGCCATAAAATTGGTTATATCAATGAGCGGACGTTTCGCTACGATACAAACGAATATCTGCTGCTGACCGTACCGCTGCCTTTCGAATGCGAAACCTTTGCCACCCCGGAGGTGCCCCTGGCCGGCATGCGCCTGAACGTCGATATCCTGCAGCTGCAGGAGCTGCTGATGGATATTGGCGAGGATCCGCTGTTTCAGCCCGCCGTCGCCTCCAGCGGGATAAACTCCGCAGTGCTCTCGGAGGATATCTTGTGCGCTGCTGAACGGCTGCTCGACGTGATGGAGCGGCCGCTGGACGCGCGGATCCTTGGCAAGCAGATCGTCCGCGAAATTCTCTACTATGTGCTGACGGGACCCTGCGGCGGCGCGCTGCTGGCGCTGGTCAGCCGGCAGACCCACTTCAGCCTGATTAGCCGCGTACTCAAGCATATCGAGAGTCAATACACCGAAAACCTCAGCGTCGATCGGCTGGCGGCGGAAGCGAATATGAGCGTATCGGCGTTTCACCATAATTTTAAATCGGTGACCAGCACTTCGCCGCTGCAGTATCTGAAAACCTACCGTCTGCACAAGGCGCGCATGCTGATGATCCATGACGGGATGAAGGCCAGCGCGGCGGCGATACAGGTGGGCTATGAAAGCCCTTCCCAGTTCAGTCGCGAGTTTAAGCGCTACTTCGGGATGACGCCCGGGGAAGACGCCGCGCGTATTCGTACGATGCAGGGAATGTAATACCGGGGAGGGAGCAGGCCGGGCGGGCGCAGCCCCCCGGCAGTCGACGTCAGGCGCTGCAGTATTTCTTTTTGATCACCACGAACAGCGTGCCGAGCAGGCCAGCCAGCAGCAGGGCAATCGGCAGGATCATCAGGCAGGTCATCACCTGATCTTCATGACGCTTCACGAACGGGATCATGCTCAGCGCATAGCCGAGGCCCGTGACCACGCCGACCCACAGCAGGGCGCTCAGCCAGTTGAAGAACTGGAAGCGGCGGTTCGGCAGACCGGAAATCCCCGCCATGGTTGGCAACAGGGTACGGACAAATGCCAGAAAGCGGCCCGCGAGCAGCGCCAGCAGACCGTGGCGGTCAAACATGCAGGTGGCGCGCTGATGGTACTTATGCGGCAGGTGCGCCAGCCAGCCTTTCACCGTTTGCGTATTGCCCAGCCAGCGCCCCTGTACATAGCTCAACCAGCAGCCGAGGCTGGCGGCGGCGGTCAGAATGGCGATAGTGGGCACAAAGTCCATGACGCCTTTAGCAATCAGCGCGCCGGCGAGCAGCAGCAGGCTGTCTCCAGGTAAAAAGGAGGCAGGCAGCAGCCCGTTTTCCAGAAACAGGGTCGCGAACATAACCAGATATACAACGCCCACAACATGAGGGTTCGCCAGTGCGGCAAAATCATGTTGCCACAGCGCGGCGACAATCTCTTGAATGACAACCATGGACTTTCCTAAGTGGTACCGTATTGTTGACTAGTGTACTCCTGAAGAGACCCGAGCACCTTGATCCCGGGCGCAACAAAAGCGGCCGCTCCGATAAAAAGCGTCCGCTATTGTTGCCACTGACTGTCACTTTACACGATACGCGCGAAGCCCGCTGCTAAATCCGCCTGCAGATCGTCAACATTTTCGAGACCAATGTGCAAACGGATCAGCGTGCCGCTGAAGTCGACTTCCGCATCCGGTCGGATGTGAGCGATTTGCTCCGGCTGATTGGCCAGAATCAGCGATTCAAAGCCGCCCCACGAGTAGGCCATGCTGAACAGGCTGAAGTTGTCGAGATACGCTGCCAGCTCAGCGTCGGTGAGACGCTTGTTGAGCACAAACGAGAACAGCCCGCTGCTGCCGGTAAAATCGCGCTTCCAGAACTCATGGCCTTTACTGCCGGGCAGAGCGGGGTGGTTGACCCGCGCCACCTGCGGATGCTGCGCCAGCCACTCGGCGATGCGCAGGCTGCTTTCATGATGCTGACGCAGGCGGACGCCCAGCGTGCGCAGGCCGCGGCTGGTCATATAGGCGGTATCGGCGTCCAGCATTTGCCCCATCAGATAGGCATTCTCACGCAGCTGCGGCCAGCAGCGCGCGTTCGCCACCGCGGTGCCGACCATGGCGTCTGAGTGGCCGATCAGGTATTTGGTGCCTGCCTGAATAGAAATATCAATGCCAAAATCCAGCGCTTTGAACAGGATCCCCGCCGCCCAGGTGTTATCGATCATGATAATCGCTTCCGGGGCGACCTGACGCACGGCGGCGACAATCGCCGGCACATCGTGCACTTCCATGGTGATGGAGCCGGGCGATTCCAGGAACACCACGCGGGTCTCAGGGCGAACCAGACGGGCAATATCGGCGCCGATTAAGGGATCGAACCAGCTGGTGGTCACGCCGAGTTTGGCGAGAATTTTGGTACAAAAATCCTGGCTTGGCTCATAGGCGGTATTGGTCATCAGCACATGGTCGCCCTGCTCGACAAACGCCAGGATAGTGTTGGCCACCGCGGCCGCGCCGCAGGGGAAGAGGGCGCAGCCGGCGCCGCCCTCCAGCTCGCACATCGCTTCCTGCAGCGAGAAGTGGGTCAGGGTGCCGCGACGCCCGTAGAACAGCTCGCCGTTGGCCCGATTGCGGGTGGCGTGCTTTTTGGCCTCTACGGTGTCGAAAACCAGCGATGACGCGCGCTGGATCACGCTGTTCACTGAGCCCTGGGTATATTTTTTGCTCCGCCCGGCGTTGACCAGCGCGGTATCAAGATGTTTATCAGCCATGTTGATGAACCTGTTTTTATACGTCTGGACGTCTAAACTAGCATGAATCTTCTTTTCTGTACCAGCGCGCTGCCGATACAGGCGAAAATTTTACCAGGCCCGCGGTTAGCCACTTTTTTACTGCGTAAGCGCAAGGAAAATAAACGTGATTTGCTGCACAGTGTAAATACTAATGAGAACCACTATCAATTCGATGTCGTTTTGATATTATTGTGGGCAGATTTTGTGATTATCGTCGTGGAGATAGAGCGTGGGTAATAATTTGATGCAGGCGGATCTCTCCGTTTGGGGTATGTATCATCATGCCGATATTGTCGTTAAGGTGGTGATGATTGGCCTGATTCTGGCGTCGGTCGTCACCTGGGCCATCTTCTTCGGTAAAGGGGCGGAAATCCTCGCCAGCAAGCGTCGCCTCAAACGTGAACAGCAGCAGCTGGCGGAAGCCCGCTCTCTCGATCAGGCCAGCGATATCGCCAGCGCCTTTGAGGCGAAAAGCCTCACCACCCAGCTTATCAATGAAGCGCAGAACGAACTCGAACTCTCCGCCGGTGCCGAAGACAATGAAGGCATCAAGGAACGAACCGGTTTCCGCCTTGAGCGCCGCGTCGCGGCCGTCGGTCGCCATATGGGGCGCGGCAACGGCTACCTGGCCACCATCGGCGCCATTTCGCCGTTCGTGGGCCTGTTCGGCACCGTCTGGGGCATCATGAACAGCTTTATCGGCATCGCCCAGACCCAGACCACCAACCTTGCGGTGGTGGCGCCGGGCATCGCGGAAGCGCTGCTGGCGACAGCTATCGGTCTGTTCGCCGCCATCCCGGCGGTGGTCATCTATAACATCTTCGCCCGCATGATCGGCAGCTATAAGGCCTCGCTCGGCGACGTCGCCGCTCAGGTCCTCCTGCTGCAAAGCCGCGACCTGGACCTCAGCGCCAGCGGCGTGAAGCCGGTGCGCAGCGCGCAGAAATTACGGGTAGGTTGATCGGCTATGGCGATGCGTCTTAATGAAAATCTGGACGATAACGGCGAAATGCATGAGATCAACGTGACGCCGTTTATCGACGTCATGCTGGTTCTGCTGATTATCTTCATGGTAGCCGCGCCGCTGGCGACGGTCGACGTGAAGGTGAATCTGCCGGCCTCCTCCAGCCAGCCGCAACCGCGACCGGAAAAACCTATCTACCTGTCGGTGAAGGCGGATAAGAGCATGTTCCTCGGCAACGACCCGGTGACCGAAGCGAATATGATTAACGCCCTGGATAGCCTGACCGCCGGCAAAAAAGATACCACTGTCTTCTTCCGCGCGGATAAAACCGTCGATTACGAGACGATGATGAAAGTGATGGATACCCTGCATCAGGCGGGCTATCTCAAGATCGGGCTGGTGGGCGAAGAGACCGTCAAAGCCAAATAACCCGATGCTTTTCCTGAAAAGGCTGGCCGCGCGCCGGCCTTTTTTATTGTCCTCTGCCAGCGAAGTGTTGGCCTGGCGTTGCCATCACGTTATCTGTCTGAGATATAATGTCGCTTCTTTTTGTTAACTGACAGGATCTTATGGAACGCTTTCTGGAAAATGCTATGTACGCCTCGCGCTGGCTGCTGGCGCCGGTTTATTTTGGCCTCTCGCTCGGTCTGATTGCGCTGACCATCAAATTTTTTCAGGAGATCTTCCACATACTGCCGCATATTTTTAGCGTCAGTGAGTCGGATATGATTCTGACCCTGCTGTCGCTGGTGGATATGACCCTGGTGGGCGGTTTGCTGGTGATGGTGATGTTCTCCGGGTATGAAAATTTTGTCTCGCAGTTGGATATTAACGAGGGTAAAGAAAAACTCAGCTGGCTGGGCAAAATGGACGCGACGTCGCTGAAAAATAAGGTTGCCGCCTCCATCGTGGCGATCTCCTCTATTCACCTGCTGCGGGTGTTTATGGATGCGAAAAACGTCCCGGACAATAAGCTGATGTGGTATGTCATCATCCATCTGACCTTTGTGCTGTCGGCCTTTGTGATGGGCTACCTCGATCGTCTGACCAAAGTGAAACACTGATCCTTTCTCTCCCGGCGGCGTTAGCCGCTGGGCTGTTTGCTGTTCTGGGCTGGCGTATGTCCGGGCTTCTGCTTTGCTTAAAGGGCGCTTAACAACGGAGGCAGGGTGATGACGCGATTAACGGCCAAAGATTTCCCGCAGCAGTTGCTCGAGTATTATGACTACTATGCCCACGGCAAAATCAGTAAACGCGAGTTTCTCCAGCTGGCGGGGAAATATACTGTCGGCGGGATGACCGCGCTGGCGCTGTTTAATCTGCTGAAGCCCGACTATGCCCTGGCAGAGCAAGTACCGTTCACCGACCCGGATATCCGCCCGGAGTATATTCATTATCCCTCTCCTGATGGTCACGGCGAAGTGCGGGCTTACCTGGTGACGCCGACAAAAATAGCCGACAAAGCGCCCGCTGTGGTGGTGGTGCATGAGAACCGCGGCCTGAACCCCTATATTGAAGATGTAGCCCGGCGGGTAGCGAAAGCGGGGTATATCGCGCTGGCGCCGGATGGCCTGAGCGCCGTCGGCGGCTATCCGGGGAATGATGATGAAGGCCGCGCGCTACAGCAGAAAGTCGATCCCGTGAAGCTGATGAATGATTTTTTTGCGGCGGTCGCGTTTATGGCGAACTATCCACAGGCGACGGGGAAGGTCGGTATCACCGGTTTTTGCTACGGCGGCGGCGTCAGCAACGCGGCGGCGGTGGCGATCCCGGAGCTGGCCTGCGCGGTGCCGTTTTACGGTCGCCAGCCGCCGCTGAAGGAGGTTGATAAAATTAAAGCACCGCTGCTGCTGCACTATGCCGGCCTCGATAGCGGCATTAATGAAGGCTGGCCTGCCTATGAACAGGCGTTGAAGGAACACCATAAAGTCTACGAGGCCTATTTCTATCAGGGCGTGAATCACGGCTTTCATAATGATTCCACGCCGCGCTACGATCGGGCTGCGGCTGATCTTGCCTGGCAACGCACGCTGGCATGGTTTGAGAAGTATTTACGCTAGCGCAAACGTCATAAATAGCGCTACCGCTCGCTCAAAAAAACGCTATATAATTTATTATATAACGATTGGGAGGGCGCGATGGAAAATCATTTTGGCAAAGGCTTAATGGCGGGGCTACAGGCATCCTATGCTGACACCGCCGCGCATGCGGCGAATTTTTGCGCCGACTATAAACGCGGGTTTGTGCTCGGCTACTCGCACCGCATGTTTGAAAAAACCGGCGACCGCCAGCTCAGCGCCTGGGAAGCGGGGATCCTCACCCGTCGCTATGGCCTGGACAGGGATATGGTGATGGATTTCTTCAAAGAAGGTGGGTCGGGTATGGCGATGCGCTATTTTCTGGCGGGCTATCGGCTGGAAAGCTAAACAGGACGGCTTCGCAGGCGGAACCGTCCTGTGGTGGGAACCCTTTCCCGTCAACGGGAAAGGGTGAAGACCTTACGCCTGGCGCTTATCTTCCGTTTGGGTGTCAAAGTCGCGGGCGTCATGGCGCTCATGCAGCTGCTCATTGAGCGGGCCGTTGGTGCGGTTGACGATGCGTCCGCGCTTGACGGCCGGGCGGTTGCCGACATCCTGCGCCCAGCGCAGCACGTTGGTGTAGCTCCCGGCGTCGAGGAACTCCGCCGCGTTATAGACATTGCCCAGCACCACGTTGCCATACCATGGCCAGACCGCCATATCGGCGATGGTATACTCCTCGCCGGCCACATAGCGACCGCGGGCGAGCTGTTTGTCCAGCACGTCGAGCTGGCGTTTGGCTTCCATGGTAAAGCGATCGATCGCGTACTCGATCTTCACCGGCGCATAGTTATAGAAGTGGCCGAAGCCGCCGCCGAGGAAGGGCGCGGCGCCCTGCAGCCAGAACAGCCAGTTAAGGGTTTCAGTGCGGCCGGCGGGATCCTTCGGTAGGAAGAAGCCAAATTTTTCCGCCAGATAGAGAAGAATGTTGCCGGATTCGAATACTCGGGTGGGCGGCGTGGTGGAGTGATCGCTCAGCGCCGGGATCTTCGAGTTCGGGTTGATGTCGACAAAGCCGCTGGAAAACTGATCGCCTTCGCCAATGCGTATCAGCCAGGCGTCGTACTCCGCGCCGCTGACGCCCAGCGCCAGCAGCTCCTCCAGCATGATCGTCACCTTCTGGCCGTTGGGCGTGCCAAGTGAGTATAGCTGGAGCGGATGGGTTCCCACCGGCAGGACGCGTTCATGAGTCGCGCCGGAAACGGGACGGTTGATGTTGGCGAACGCGCCGCCGCTGTTTTGCTTCCATTCCCACACTTTTGGTGGCTGGTAGTTTTGCTCTGACATGCTGGTTTGCCTTTTTCGTGGATGTACAAAAAGTGTAGCAGGTGACCTCAGGCCATAATCCGCGCGGCCCACACGCTGACATCATCGCCGCTGCCCAGATCCGGCTGCACCAGACCATTGACCATAAAGGTCGGCGAGACATGGATGCCGTTCTGGCGGGCATATTTGCTGTGCCACTTGATCACGTCCTGCAGCTCCGGGCGGGCAAAGGCGGCCCCCAGCAGGACGTGACTGTAGCGCTCAATGCGTTCAATGATTTGCTGCGGCGTGGCGTTCATGTTCGGCCCGCTGCAGTGATCGGTAAATTCAAACTCTTCCCGATGGTCTGCCACGGCCTGCAACACCTTATGCGCCTGCTCTCTGCCATGCGGCAGGGTGGACGCGGCGAGGATGCAGCGGACAATCACCCCGGAGAACAGATGCCACGGCTGCGACTGCAGCCGTATCTTGATGGTTACGTTATCGGCGCCGACCTCATCGAGCAGATCGTCGAGTTTATTAAACGCGCGGACAGAGTAGGGGCAGGTGGGCTCAAGGAACACCTCAAACGTCCGCGGGCCGTGTCCCCAGACCAGCGGTTGGGCATTCAGATGCGAGGGTGTGCTCATTGTCGACTCCTGATGTTGCGTTGTTTTTTTGTTATATCACCGATAACGATATCACTTCTGCTTTCGGCTGCAGGGTTATTTTCCTTAACGGCACGATTAGCGAAACGAATGAGTGGTATCATCGTTACACCTCTGTCTGGTAAGTGCCTGCGGCAGGATAAGAAGAGGGAGTTTTGTTTCGCCAACTGCCCGGGCTGCATTTATTTGAGGTCAGGCTAAATGAGCAAAGGATCGACAAGCAGTGACGCCCCGTTTGGGACATTGTTAGGCTACGCGCCCGGCGGCGTGGCAATTTATTCATCGAATTACAGTAGCTTAAATCCGCAGGACTATCCGGATGACGCGACGTTTCGCAGCTACATCGGCAATGAGTATATGGGGCATAAATGGCAGTGCGTTGAATTTGCGCGCCGCTTTCTGTTCCTGACCTACGGGTTTGTCTTTACCGATGTGGGGATGGCCTATGAAATCTTCTCCCTGCGCTTTCTGCGCGAAGTGGTCAATGACAATATTCTCCCGCTGCAGGCCTTCGCCAACGGCTCCCGTCGTCCGCCGATCGCCGGTTCGCTGCTGATCTGGCAGAAGGGCGGCGAGTTCAAGCACACCGGCCACGTCGCGGTGATCACCCAGCTTGTCGGCAATAAGGTGCGTATCGCCGAGCAGAACGTCATTCACTCGCCGCTGCCGCAGGGCCAGCAGTGGACCCGCGAGCTGACCCTCGAGGTCAACGCCGGCCGGTACACTATCAAAGATACCTTTGCCGATACCGAAATTTTAGGCTGGATGATCCAGACCGCCGATACCGAACACAGCCTGCCGCAGCCGGTGCTGCCGGGCGAGGCGATGGCGATCAAGGGCGCGCGGCTGCCGAACAACGGCCAGTTCCGCGGCAAATGGCTGAACGAGAAAGATCCGCTGCAGAAAGCCTACGTGGCGGCCAACGGCCATTTTATCAATCAGGATCCCTATCAGTATTTCACCATCAGCGAAAGCGCCGAACAGGAGCTGATTAAAGCCACCAACGAGCTGCACCTGATGTATCTGCACGCCACCGATAAGGTAATGAAGGATGATAACCTGCTGGCGCTGTTTGATATCCCGAAAATCCTCTGGCCGCGTCTGCGTCTCTCGTGGCAGCGCCGGCGTCATCATATGATCACCGGGCGCATGGATTTTTGCATGGACGAGCGCGGGCTGAAGGTGTACGAGTACAATGCCGACTCCGCCTCCTGCCATACCGAAGGCGGGCTGATCCTCGAGCAGTGGCTGAAGCAGGGCTACTACGGCACGGGTCACAATCCGGCCGAAGGTCTGCTCGATGAGCTGGCGGGGGCGTGGAAACACAGCCGGGCGCGGCCTTTCGTGCACATCATGCAGGACAAGGATCTGGAAGAGAATTACCACGCGAAGTTTATCCAGCGTTCGCTGACCCAGGCCGGTTTCGAGAGCAAAATTCTCTTTGGTCTCGATGAACTGCGCTGGGATGCCGCCGGCCAGCTGATCGACGCCGACGGGCGGCTGGTCAACTGCGTCTGGAAAACCTGGGCATGGGAAACCGCCATTGAGCAGGTGCGCGAAGTCAGCGCCGATGAGTACGCGGCGGTGCCGATTCGTACCGGACATCCGCAGAATGAGGTGCGACTGATTGACGTCCTGCTGCGTCCTGAAGTATTGGTATTCGAACCCCTGTGGACGGTGATCCCGGGCAACAAAGCGATCCTGCCGGTGCTATGGTCGCTGTTCCCGCATCATCGCTATCTGCTGGATACCGATTTTGTGGTTAACGACGAGCTGGCGAAAACCGGTTATGCCGTGAAGCCCATTTCCGGACGCTGCGGAAACAATATCGACCTGATCGGGCCTCAGGATGAAGTTCTGGATCAGACCAGCGGCCAGTTTGTCGATCGTAAGAATATCTACCAGCAGCTGTGGTGCCTGCCGAAAGTGGATGGCAAGTATATCCAGGTGTGCACCTTTACCGTCGGCGGTAACTACGGCGGTACCTGCCTGCGCGGCGATTCGTCGCTGGTGGTGAAAAAAGAGAGCGACATAGAGCCGCTGATCGTATTGAAAGATAAAGCGTGATGTGCTGACCCGGATAGCGGCTCGCGCCCTGTCCGGGGAGAGCGCAGAGACACGAGCCAGGATAGCCCGGTCCGGTAAGCGCCGCCGGGGAACACCTGCAACAAAGCCAAGATAATTAACACAACAACAAGACAGAAAAGGAAAATAGTATGCACGATCGGCGTCTCGCCGCCCGCGCGGGTGAACTCAAGCCCTCCGCCGTCCGCGAACTTCTCAAGCACAGTAAACTGCCGGGCGTGATCTCGCTTGGCGGCGGCATTCCGGCCCCGGAACTGTTTGATACCGAAGGCCTGGAGCTGGCGGTGCAGAAGGTGATGAGCGAGCGTTTTCATGACGCATTTCAGTACGGTCTGACCGAGGGCTACCCGCCGCTGCGTCAGGCGGTGAGTGAAATCTGCCACTCCCGTGGCGTGACCTGTTCAGCCGCTCAGGTCTATATCACCTCCGGCTCCCAGCAATCGCTGGATATCGTTGCCCGCACGCTGCTCGATCCAGGCGATACTATCGTCGTTGAGCGACCCACCTATCTGGCGGCGCTGCAGGTGTTTCAGCTGGCGCAGGCCAATATCCTCAGCGTCGATACCGATGATGACGGGATGCTGGTGGAGCAACTGGCCGACCTGCTGGAGACCACCCGCGTCAAAGCCGTCTACCTGGTGCCGACGTTCGGCAACCCCGGCGGTAAAACGCTGAGCGAGGCGCGTCGTCGCCGACTGGTCGAGCTGGCGAAAAAATATGACTTCGTCATTCTGGAAGACGATCCCTACGGTGAAATTAGCTTTACTGACGCCGTGCGACGTCCGCTCTATCAGCACGCCGTTGAGCTGGGCTGTGAAGATCAGGTGGTTTACACCTCGACGTTTTCAAAGATCCTCGCGCCGGGGATGCGTATCGGCTGGATCGTCATGCCGGACTGGCTGGCGCAGCAGACGGTGATCGTTAAGCAGGCGGCGGATCTGCATACCAATATGCTTTCGCAGGTGATCACCGCGGAATACCTCAGCCTGAACCGGCTGCAAAATCAGATTGCGTTGATTCGCGAAGACTATCGCAAGAAGTGCGTGGCGTTGGCCGACGCGCTGGAGAGTCGCCTTGGCGAGCATCTGGAATTCAGCCGCCCACAGGGTGGGATGTTCCTGTGGGCGCGTTTCCGTTATCCGTTCGATACCATGGCATGGATGAAGAAAACGCTGGAAAACGGCGTTGTTTACGTCCCGGGGGAAGCGTTCTATCACGATAATCCGGATACCCGTACTCTGCGCCTTTCCTACTCCACGGTGTCGGAAGCGGGGCTGCTGACCGCCGTTGAGCGGCTGGCGGCCTCCCTGTAACGACCCTGCTGTGCGCCGCTTAGCGGCGGCGCATCCTCTTCGCCTCAGTAGCGAGAGGGGGTGACGCTAGCGTTCAGCGCTGGGGTCACTCCGTATCGGCGATGCGATCATCCAGCCAGACCAACATCAGCGCTGCGAGAAAAGCCACCGCAAAGGTACCAATAAACAACCACATAGATGTCCCTCACGGGTTAATTATTTTGCTGATTTTACCGGAGAGCGATCGTTTCGGTCGGAGATGGAGATTTTTGTCCCAGCCGAATGGCTGGCGAGAGAGAAAAAGTCATCGGCATCAATATCGAAGTTAAGAATAATTTCCCTGTATTCCCCACCGTTAATTAACGCTTTGGCTTCTTTAACACTACTGGCAATAATGACAGGCATCAGTTTTATCTCATTTTGAAAACTGAGAAGCAAAATAAGAGTTAGTTCGTACCAGATCAACTACTTTTTATCGTATGCGACCGCAGAAAAAAACGTCATCCCGTGGCTCGGCGATAGGGGAGGATTTTGTGACAGCGATCGGCTCATCAACAGCGGGATCTTATCGGACGCTGGGACGGGCTGCTGTTTCGCCAGCCGCCGGGATTATTCACCCTGCTGTTTTGCCCGTAATATCTCGCCGCAGCGCTGCCGGTCCTGACGCAGCGTCTGCTGTTCCTGCGGGCTGAGCTGATGCCAGGTGTCCAGCATCCGCTGCCCCAGCGCCGGCAGGTAATGCGCTTTATGCAGCGCGTAGTCAGAATTCCCCCCCTCGACGATGTTTTGCATATCGTCGAGGAACTGGCGGCTGTCGTCATGATCGATCACGCAAAATACCGCCCGGTAGTAAGCTTCGTCTTCCTTGGTGTAATGCGGGGTGAACCACCAGACCAGCAGCGCGATAAGCGCCAGCAGCGGGATAATAAAAGGTAATTTTTTCAACATCAGTTTTTCGGCCGGAGACAATCAGCCGTCAGTGTACCTGCAACGACGTCAGGATGTAAGCGCCGGCCCCGGCGGGCCGGCACAGCCTAGTAGCCGACCGGGTAGATGCGGCCGGTCTGCACCCCTTGAATGCTGCGGCGATAGGCCTGCGCCACGGCGGCGGCGGGGACGCTGGCAAAGCCCGGGAAAAAGTCGCCGTAGGCCGCCAGCGACTCGCTGAGCACGGTGGGGCTGATGAGATTAATGCGGATCCCGCGCGGTAGTTCGCAGGCGGCGGCGCGCACAAAGCCTTCCAGACCGGCGTTAACCGTCGTGGCATTGACGCCCTGAGCAATCGGCTCCTGCGCGACAATGCCGCTGACCAGAGTAATCGACCCGCCGTCGCGCAGGAAATGCTGGCCGATCAGCGCCAGGCGAATTTGCCCCAGCAGCTTGTCCTGCAGACCGAGGTTGAACTGGCTATCGGTCATGGTGCTTAACGGCCCAAAGTGCAGATTGCCGGTAGTGGAGACGATGGCGTCTACTTTGCCGGTCTGCGCAAACAGCGCCTCGACGCTCCCCTGGGAGGTAATATCCACCTGATAATCCCCCCGGGTGCGGCCGACGCGGATAACGTCATGTCTCTGGCCCAGTTCTTCGCTGACCGCGCGACCAATGGTACCGCTGGCACCGATAACGATAATTTTCATGGCTGACTCCTCGTGAGGTGAAAGCCTATTCTTTAATAAAACGGATATCGGATAAACTGGCTAAAAGTTAGAACATTACTAACCAGAGGTTAGCAATATGGATAAGCTGCGAGGGATGGAGACGTTTATTGCCGTGGTGGAGTGCGGCAGCTTTACCGGGGCGGCGTCGCGCCTGGGGCTGTCGGCGGTAATGGTCGGGAAATACATCGCCCAGCTGGAAACCCAGCTGGCGACGCGTCTGCTGGAGCGTAACACCCGACGCCAGAGCCTCACCGACGCCGGGCGGGTCTATTTTGACGAAGCGAAACGGGTGATGGAGCAGGTCTCCATCGCCGAAAGCGCCGTTGAGCGGCTGCGGCTGGCGCCCGCCGGCACCCTGCGGGTGAGCGCGCCCACCTCGTTCGGCGCCAGCGTGATCGCGCCCCTGACCGCCACCTTTCTGCAGGCCTGGCCAGCGGTCCGGGTGGAACTGGATCTGACCAACCGGATGGTCGATCTGGTGGATGAAGGTTTCGATCTGGCGATCCGCATTGGCGAGATCCATCAGGAGGATCTGGTGGCCCGCTATCTGGCGCCCTATCGGATGGTGATCTGCGCCGCGCCGGCTTATCTGGCGCGTTACGGAACGCCAGGGACGCCGGAAGATCTCGCCGATCATCTCTGCCTGTCCCATACGGTCTGGACCGCGCGCAACGAGTGGCGGCTGCCGGGCATGGAGGGGGAAGTGCGCTGGAAGCGCGATGCGGTTTTGCGCTGCAACGATGGCTATGCGCTGCGCCAGGCGGCGATCGCCGGGGCCGGGCTGCTGATGCAGCCGGAGGTGCTGCTGGCCGATGCGCTGGCCAGCGGCAGCCTGATGCGGGTGCTGGAGGCGTGGACCCCACAGCCGAGGCCTGTGCATCTGCTCTGGCGCCAGGATCGCCGGCCCCTGCCGAAGCTGACGCAGTTTATCGCCCACCTTCAGCAGGGAATGGCCGACGCGCTGGCGACGACCCGCGCGTCGGAATAATCACTCCTCCCGTAGCGCCTGCTGCCAGTCGGCAATCAGATCGTGAGGATCTTCGATCCCGACCGACAGGCGGATCAGCTGCGGCGTGATGCCGTTCGCCAGGCGCTTCTCCAGCGGGATCGAGGCGTGGGTCATGCTAAACGGTTGGCTCACCAGGCTCTCCACGCCGCCCAGACTCTCCGCAAGGGTGAACCAGCGCAACCTGCTGATAATGCGTTCGGCGTAACCGTCATCGCCCTTCACCACGACGGAAATCATGCCGCCGGGCAGGGCCATTTGCTGGCGCGCCAGCTGATGGTGCGGGTGCGAGGCCAGCCAGGGGAACCAGACTCGCTCTACCTCCGGCTGCTGTTCCAGCCATTCGGCGAGCTGCAGCGCGTTCGCGCTGTGGCGCTCCATCCGCAGCGCCAGGGTACGGATGCCGCGTAGCGTCAGGAAGCTGCTGAACGGGTCGAGTACACCGCCTACCGCATTCTGCAGGTAGCCAAGCTTTTCCGCGAGCTCAGCGTTATCGCCAACCACCGCCAGGCCAGCGACGACATCGGAATGGCCGTTGAGGTACTTGGTCGCGGAGTGGACCACAATATCAAACCCATGCTCCAGCGGGCGATGGATCGCCGGCGAGGCGAAAGTGTTATCGGCGACGCTGATCAGGTTATGGCGTCGCGCGATGGCGGCGATGGCGCTGAGATCCGCCAGCTTCAGCAGCGGGTTAGTGGGCGTCTCCACCCAGATCATGCGCGTATCGGGGCGGATCGCCGCTTCAATCCCCGCCAGGTCGTCGGGTTTCACCCAGCTCACCTGCAGACCAGCGCTACGACGGCGAACGTTTTCCAGCAGGCGATAAGTACCGCCATACACATCATCGACCGCCACCAGGTGGCTGTCCTTATCCAGCAGCTCCAGCACGGTGGAGATGGCGGCCAGCCCGGAGGCGAACGCGTAGCCGCGCGTGCCGTTTTCCAGGTCGGCGATCGCCGTCTCCAGCGCGTGGCGGGTAGGGTTCCCGCTACGGGAATATTCATAGCCGGTATGCTGCCCCGGCGCCGGCTGAGCAAAAGTGGAGGTGGCGTAAATCGGCGGCATCACTGCGCCGTGGTTGTCGGTGAAGGTTCCGCTATGTACGCTCAGGGTGTGGATAGATGACATAAAAAATTCCTTATTGTGCGACTCGGTTACGCCAGGCGGTCAGTACATCGCTGCGGGTGACCAGGCCAAGAAAACGCGCGTTGTCAGCGATCACCGCCACCAGACCGCGATCGAGAATGGCCTGCAGTTCGCTCTCTGGCGCACGCTTATCGAGAGTTTCAACATGGCGGCTCATCGCTTCGCTAACCGGCAGAGAGAAGCGTTGGCGATCGCCCTTAACGTGGCGGATCAAATCCCACTCATCGACGATGCCGACCACGCGGCCATCCTCCAGCACCGGCAGCTGGGAGATGTCATACAGCCGCATGCGGGTAAATACTGCGGCCAGGGTGTCGTTCGGCGCGGCCGTGACGGTGGCGCCTTCGTCATGGCGCAGGGCGATAAAATCACTGAGATCGCCCTGTTCGGGGCGGGCGATCAGCCCCTGCTGGCGCATCCAGTCGTCGTTGAACATTTTTGACAGGTATTTATTGCCGCTGTCGCAGGCGAAGGTCACCACCCGCTTCGGACGGCTTTGCGCCCGGCAGTAGCGCAGCGCGGCGCTGAGCAGGGTGCCGGTGGAGGAGCCGGCCAGTACCCCCTCGACCTGCAGCAGCTGGCGCGCGGTGAGGAACGCTTCGCGGTCGCTGACGCGATAGGCGGTATGCACCCCTTCCAGCCTGGCCAGCGGCGGGATGAAATCTTCTCCAATCCCTTCGACCAGCCAGGATCCCGTTTCGCCGTAGCGTCCGGTATCAACCTGATCGGCAAGGATCGAGCCCGCCGGATCGGCGAGGATAAATTCCGTTTTCGGAGAATGTTCTGCAAACCAGGCCTGAAGCCCGCCCAGCGTGCCGCCGGAGCCAACGCCGACGACGATGGCGTCTATGTCGCCCTCCAGCTGCTGGAAAAGTTCCGGCGCGGTGGAGGTAGCGTGCGCCAGCGGATTCGCGTCGTTGTTAAACTGGTCGATGTAAAAAGCCCCCGGCGTTTCATCGGCAAGGCGGCGGGCATAATCCTGGTAGTAGGCCGGGTGGCCTTTATTGACGTCGGAGCGGGTGAGCAGCACCGTCGCGCCCAGCGCCCGCAGGTGAAAGATTTTCTCGCGGCTCATTTTGTCCGGCACCACCAGGATCAGGCGGTAATTTTTCTGCGCCGCAATCAGCGCCAGGCCGAGGCCGGTATTGCCGGCGGTGGCTTCGATAATTGTCCCGCCGGGCGCCAGTTTTCCCTGGCGCTCGGCTTCGTTAATCATCGACAGCGCGACCCGATCTTTAATTGAGCCGCCCGGGTTCTGATTTTCCAGTTTTAAAAACAGACTGCAGGGGCCGGTATCCAGTTTGTGCAACTGGAGCAGGGGAGTATGACCGATCAGGTCGCTCACGGAATGAAACAGTGACATAACCATTTACCCACTCGTTTAAGATATTTTTGCATGGTAGGTCTGTGAAATCGGTTATTTAAAGAATATTTCTCTGTCATTTAGCGCAAAATGGAATATAAGATGCTGTTTAGCCATCCGGAGGGAAAGCAGGGTAGCCACCTGGGCGGATCGATTGCCAGAAAAGGGCGTTTTTAGCCGCTTTTGGCGACAAAAAGACGATTTTAATCAGCGTGTTATCTGATATCTGGCAATGTATTTGCGAAAAGATTCTATGGGGAACAAGCCTGCGCTTGCCGTTAAGTGGCAGCGGGCTGGCCAGGAGAAAAGCGCAGCAGGGAAATCACGGGTTAACGCAGTTCGATGGAGAGTCCGGCTACAGAAAAGCAAAAACCCGCCTTTTGGGCGGGTTCTTTAAATAGTGGTGCCCGGACTCGGACTAACGCCGTAGGCGTTGAACAGCGCGCGTGTCGCGCTGGCCCCGAAGGGGTGAGCCGCTGTGCGGCGAATAATCGAACGGAGTTCGATGGAGAGTCCGGATGCAGAAAAGCAAAAACCCAGCCATAGGCTGGGTTCTTTAAATAGTGGTGCCCGGACTCGGAATCGAACCAAGGACACGGGGATTTTCAATCCCCTGCTCTACCGACTGAGCTATCCGGGCAACGGGGCGCATTAAACCGTAATCGCCGCGCCTCGTCAACGAAATTTATCTGTTTTGCAGCAGACTGAACAATCTATCACCACATTGCGCTAAAAGCACGCGTCTTCAGGCAAAAAACAGCGTCCAGGCCGCTGAAATCGGCATCGCCAGCACCAGCGCAGGCAGCATATTCACCACGGCAAACATTTTTATTCCGCAGATACGCAGCCCGGTGGCCACCAGCAGCATACCGCCGACGGCGCTGAAATCCGCCAGCATCATCGGCGTGGTGAGCGGCATAATGATCGCCGCGCAGGCCGCGAGGGTCAGCTGGATAAGCAGCATCGGCACGCTGATGGCGGCGACGGCAATGCCCAGAGTGCAGGCGAAAATGGTGGCGGTGAAAAAATCAAGAAACGCTTTGGCAATCAGAATGCTGGCGTCGCCGGTCATCCCTTCGCGCATGGCGCCGAAGACGCCGGTGCCGCTGGCGCAGAACAGGACGATAATCGCCACATAGCTCTGAATATAGGAGTCATGCGCCGAGGCCTTTTTCTTACCCTTCGATGACAGCAACTGCTGAAGCTGACTGACCAGCGTATTTATGCCTTTTTCCATATTGCATATTTCGCCGAGCAGCGTTCCCACCAGGGTCGACAGCACCATCACCGGCAGATTGGCGCATTTAATCACCAGTAAAATACCGATGCCTAATGACGCCAGGCCAAAAATTGAGGTCATGGATGTGCGGATCCGTTCCGGCAACCGCTGGCTGAGTAAGGCGCCTAACACGCCGCCGACCAGCACCGCGCTGGCATTAATAAAAGGTCCTGTAACCACGCTGACTCCTGTTAAATATCCCTGATAACCGACTGATTATGACGTTAACCCGCCGTGAAAGCTTGTGTATCCGTGATATAAGTGCATACGGTTTTCATCTTGCGCCTGTCAGGGAAAGGTGCCATGATTGCGCGAATTTTCTCCTCCCTGATATGAGGCCGCCGATGACGACACTGCAATTACCTCGCCAGCGACGCCGCGCACAGATGCGTGGGCTGCCTCATCTTGCTACGCTTACCCCTCCGTTCACCATGCGGTGAAGGACACGTATGCTCACTGTAGGGCAACAGTAAGATCGGACGCGTCTGCTTTTACTGATGTCCGGCGGTCGGAGCTGAATCCGTCAGACCCGGACACATCGTTGGGCAAGGTTTTCCTTGTCTGAGATTTTTACACTCCCGATACGGGCATTTGCGCTTATGAAATCCATGCACATTGCCGCCAGCTGCGAGCTGGTCACCAGCTTGTCCACCCACCGTCGCGTTGTGGCGCTGGACAGTACCGATTTTACCGATGTGGCGGCAGTCGTCATCACCGCGGCGGACAGTCGCAGCGGTATCCTTGCCCTCCTCAGGCGTAGCGGATTTAACCTGCCGGTCTACCTGCTGAGCGAGACGGCGGTCGATAAGCCGGAGGGGGTACAGGCGGTGATCGCCGGTAAAGATCAGGAGTGGCTCGAGCTGGAAGCGGCGGCCTGCGATTATGAAGCGCGTCTGCTGCCGCCGTTTTTCAATACGCTGACCCAGTACGTCGAAATGGATAACAGCACCTTTGCCTGTCCGGGACACCAGCACGGGGCCTTTTTCAAAAAGCATCCCGCAGGCCGTCAGTTCTATGACTTTTTTGGCGAAAACGTCTTTCGCGCCGATATGTGTAACGCCGATGTAAAATTAGGCGATCTGCTGATCCACGAAGGGTCGGCCAAGCATGCGCAGAAGTTCGCCGCGAAGGTCTTTAATGCGGATAAAACCTACTTCGTCCTTAACGGCACCTCGGCGGCCAACAAAGTTGTGACCAACGCGCTGTTGACCCGCGGCGATCTGGTGCTGTTCGATCGCAATAACCACAAGTCAAACCATCACGGGGCGCTGATTCAGGCGGGGGCGACGCCTGTCTATCTTGAAGCCGCGCGCAATCCGTTCGGCTTTATCGGCGGCATTGACGAGCGTTGCTTTGATGAGCGCTACCTGCGGGATCTCATCCGCGAAGCGGCGCCTGAGAAAGCCACGGCCGCTCGCCCGTTTCGCCTGGCGGTGATCCAGCTCGGGACCTATGACGGCACGGTCTATAACGCCCGCCAGGTGGTCGATAAAATCGGCCACCTCTGCGATTACATCCTGTTCGACTCGGCGTGGGTGGGCTATGAGCAGTTTATCCCGATGATGGCCGACTGTTCGCCGCTGCTGCTGGAGCTGACGCCGGACGATCCGGGCATTTTTGTCACCCAGTCCGTACACAAGCAGCAGGCCGGTTTCTCGCAGACGTCGCAGATCCATAAAAAGGATAACCATCTGCGCGGCCAGGCGCGCTTCTGTCCGCACAAGCGGCTGAATAACGCCTTTATGCTGCATGCTTCCACCAGCCCGTTTTATCCGCTGTTCGCCGCCCTGGACGTCAACGCCAAAATTCACGAAGGCGAGAGCGGCCGCCGCCTGTGGGCCGAATGCGTGGCGCTGGGCATCGAGGCGCGCAAAGCGATCATCGCCAACTGTAAGATGATTCAGCCCTTTATTCCGCCGATGGTGGCGGGGCGCCCGTGGCAGGATCACCCGACCGAAGCGATCGCCCGGGAGCGTCGTTTCTTCAGCTTCGAACCGGGCGCGCGCTGGCATGGTTTCGAGGGCTATGCCGACGACCAGTATTTTGTCGACCCGTGCAAGCTGTTGTTGACCACCCCGGGCATCGACGCGGAGAGCGGGGAGTACAGTGAGTTCGGCATCCCGGCGACCATTCTGGCGCATTACCTGCGGGAAAACGGCATCGTGCCGGAGAAGTGCGATCTCAACTCGATTCTGTTCCTGCTGACGCCGGCGGAAAGCGCCGAAAAAATGGCGCAGCTGGTGGCGATGCTGGGGCAGTTTGAACAGCATATTGAAGCGGATACGCCGCTGGCCGATGTGTTGCCGACCATCTACAACAAATATCCGGTGCGCTATCGCGACTATACCCTGCGCGAGTTGTGCCAGGAGATGCATGATCTGTACGTCAGCTTTGACGTGAAGAGCCTGCAAAAAGAGATGTTCCGTAAACGGAGCTTCCCGCGGGTGGTGATGAATCCCCAGGATGCCAACCGCGAATTTATCCGCGGCGACGTGGAGCTGGTGCGTCTGAGCGAGGCGGAGGGCCGCGTCGCGGCGGAAGGGGCGCTGCCGTATCCGCCGGGGGTATTATGCGTGGTGCCCGGTGAGGTCTGGGGGGGCGCTGTGCTGCGCTATTTCCTCGCGCTGGAGGAGGGGGTCAATATGCTACCGGGCTTCTCGCCGGAGCTGCAGGGAGTCTATAGCGAGACGGATCCGGACGGCATTAAGCGGCTGTATGGCTACGTGTTGAAGGGATAAAAAAACGCCCCGCCGAACAGGCGGGGCGTTTTACTTTTGCCGATCACGCGCTCTGCTGCGCGGCGGTCGGCTGTCTGACGTGTTTGTATTTGAACAGCGCCACGAAGGCAAAAGCCAGCGCCAGCGAATAGCCGGCGAAAATCAGCCACACGCTCTGCCAGTTAGTGATCCCTCCGACGGTAAAGTGCTCCACCACTTTGCCGCTCACCATGCCACCGAGAATACAGCCGAAGCCGTTGGTCATCATCAGGAACATCCCCTGGGCGCTGGCGCGGATTTCCGGGCGCACCTCTTTCTCAACGAACACTGAACCGGAGATGTTGAAGAAGTCGAAGGCGCAACCGTAGACGATCATCGACAGTACCAGCAGCACGGTGCCGAACGGCGTCGGGTCGCCAAAGGCGAACAGGCCGAAGCGCAGCATCCACGCCACGATACTCATCAACATGACGTTCTTAATGCCGTAGCGGCTGAGGAAGAACGGGATGGTCAGGATAAACAGGGTCTCGGAGATCTGCGAGATCGACATCAGCACCGAGGCGTGTTCGACGATAAAGCTGCCGGCAAACAGCGGATCTTTATCGAAGCTGTGCAGGAAGGTATTACCGAACATGTTGGTGATTTGCAGCTCGGCGCCGAGCATCATTGAGAAGATAAAGAAGATGGCCATGCGCTTGTTTTTAAACAGCGCGAAAGCGTTAAGCCCCAGCATCTCCGTCCAGCTTTGATTACGCTGGGCGTTAGCCACCGGGATCGTCGGCAGCGTCAGGGTGAACAGCGCCAGCAATACCGACAGCGTCGCACCGATGTACAACTGCATATGGCTCAGCTCAAAGCCGGAGAAGCTGACGCCCCACATGGCGAAGATAAAGCCGATAGTGCCCCAGATACGGATCGGCGGAAAATCGGTAACGATATCCAGCCCCGCCGACTGCAGGCGATAGTAAGAGATGGTGTTAATCAGCCCCAGCGTCGGCATATAGGCCAGTGAGTTGAGGAGGATCACGAGGAACATTTCGCCCGGCGTGGTGACCTGCGCCGCCAGATACAGCGTCAGCGCACCCACCAGGTGACAAACGGCATACACCCATTTGGCGCTAATCCACTTATCGGCGACGATGCCGAGCAGCGTCGGCATCAGCACCGCGGCGATACCGAGCGAGCTATAAACCGCGCCGATTGCTGCGCCGTCAAACTTCAGGGTGACAAACATGTATGAGCCAAGCGTGGTAAGCCAGCTCCCCCAAAGACAGAACTGCAGGAACGACAGTATTTTGAGCTGCAGCTTAAGATTCATGTAGTTATCCTCACGAATGTGGGCTTGTTATGTTTTTAAAATAACATTAAACCCGTTATTTTGATGCGATTCTATCATTCGCCAACCGAAGGCTTCTGTTAACTGCCGCAGAAAACCGAAAGATATTGCACCGTATGGCGCAGAAAAAACGCGGCCTCAGCGCGGGGCTGAGGCCGGTGTCAGGAGGGGGTTATTTACGGCGGTAGCTTTTCTGCGCCGTGTTAACTTTATACAGATAGCGGCGCGATTCCGCCGACGGATGGCGGGTAGTCAGGGTCTGGTAGACGTCCCCTGGCGCCATGCTGTTGATGATATTGGCCGCCTGGACTTTATCGCTGGAGAAGACCCGCAGCACGCTGCCGGCGCCGCCGTTATAGGCGGTGATCACCGCGTAGCGACGCGAGGTGGGGTTATCGATGCCGGCGAGGTAGACATTGTTCAGCATCGCCAGGTAGGCGGTACCGGTGTCAATGTTATTCGCCGGGTCGAACAGATAGCTGCGGCTTGGCAGGCCCGATTTACCCTGGGAACGGAAGACGTCTCTGCCGGCGCTGTGCTGGACCACCTGCATCAGCCCCATGGCGTCGGCATGGCTGACCGCATAAGGGTTAAAGGAGGATTCGGTCTGCATAATCGCGAGGATCAGCGACTCATCAACCCCATACTTACGCGAGGCCTGACGCACCATGCCGAGGTATTTATGCGCACGTTTGTCGAGGTGGTTCGGCACCAGGTTGATGGTGATGCTATAGACCACGCGCAGGCCGTTGTTGCGGCTCTTCAGGCGGGTTTGCAGCAGATAGTCGGCAAAGCGCGCGGCGCGCCACTCCCAGCGAATCGATGCCCCGGTGTTATCCACCACCTGGCCATAGAGGAACGGCTCTTTGGAGATCTGAATGTCATCGACATCGGAATAGAGGTCGATGGAGTTGGGGTCATCGCCCATCAGCAGGGTTTTGACGATCGCCTGGCGCAGTCGTCCGCGCGGATCGGTGCCGGCGATGGTCTCGACGGTGATCGTCCCTTCATCGAAGTTGATGTGGCTGCGGGTTTGATACTGGTCGGTGTATTTGACGTAGTCCTTCGGCCCGGCGAGCAGGACTTCGTTGTACCCCCAAATGTTCTCGATGTTGTGGGCAAACTGGCCCATCAGGATATCAAAACCGTTGGTATCCTTGACCCAGGCCTCGTTGTATTCGGCGCCTTTTTTATTGGAGCTGGAACACGAAACGAGCAACGGCGCAATCAGCGCGAGCGCTAAGTATTTTTTCATCATTCCGGGCGTGCGTGTTGTGTTTGTTTTTAAAAGGCCGCAGGGCCCTTACTGTTTTTCCGGCGGCGTATAGCCTTCGATGTGCACGTCTTTCCCTTCAAACAGGAACTGCACCATCTCCTGCTCCAGCAGCTTGCGGTGCTCCGGGTTCATCATGCTGAGCTTTTTCTCGTTGATCAGCATGGTCTGCTTGTGCTGCCACTGCGCCCAGGCTTCTTTGGAGATTTCGTTGTAAATGCGCTTCCCGAGTTCGCCCGGATACAGCTGAAAATCCTGGCCGTCCGCTTCACGCTGCAGGAAGGTACAAAAAATGGTTCTGCTCATAATCAATCCTCTTTGATAGCCGAAAATTTATACCGGCGTTCCGGCTTTTAACTGTTGCAACAAGCGCTCCACGGGGGCCGCCAGACCGACCGACGGCGGCTGCGCTAAGTTATACCAGAGTGCGTTGCCTTCATCCATGCATGCGCCAGATGAGTGCACTGTAAGCCACATCGGCACAATATCCAGATGGAAATGGCTGAAAGTGTGGCGAAAAGCGGTGAGCTGCGTCAGATTATCGGCCTTAATCTGGCGCTGTGCCAGCCACTCGCGCAGGCCCGCTTCGTCGGCAAACTGCGGAAAACAGAACAATCCGCCCCACAGGCCCACCGGCGGACGCTGGGCGAGAAACACCACGTCGCCGTGCTGCATCAGCAGGAAATAGCCGGTGCGTTCCGGAATGGTCTGCTTCGGTTTTTTGCCCGGATATTCTGCCCATGAATGATTGGCGTAGGCCACGCAGCCGTTGCTCAGCGGGCACAGTTCGCACTTCGGCTTCGAGCGGGTGCAGACCATCGCCCCGAGATCCATCATCGCCTGGTTAAAGCGCTCCACGCCCTTCGCCGGCGTGACCGCTTCGCTGATCTCCCACAGCCGTTTTTCTACCTCTTTTTTCCCCGGCCAGCCGCTGACAGCATAGCAGCGGGCGAGCACGCGCTTCACGTTGCCGTCGAGAATCGGATAATGCTGACCGAGCGAAAGGGATAAAATGGCCCCCGCCGTTGAGCGCCCAACGCCGGGAAGCGCCGCCACTTCGTCAAAAGTTTGCGGGAATACGCCGCCGTGCTGCGTCGCCACCTGCTGCGCCGCTTTGTGTAAGTTGCGCGCCCGCGCGTAGTAACCCAGTCCGGTCCACAGATGCAGCACCTCATCCAGCGGCGCGTTGGCGAGATCGACCACCGTGGGGAAACGCGCCATAAAGCGTTCAAAATACGGGATAACCGTGGTCACCTGAGTTTGTTGCAACATCACTTCGGAGAGCCATACTTTGTAGGGCGTCTTGGCGATTTGCCAGGGCAGGGTTTTACGCCCGTATTTGTCGTACCAGTCCAGGACCTGGGCTGAAAATTGCGTGGCGAGAAAAGTCAAAGCTACGGCTCCGGGATCGCGATTACAGGGTGGCAGATTGCAGCACAAGGCTGAGTGGCTGTAAACCCTTGCATCCGCCGGGTAACTTTGGATAATGCCCGTTTTCCGAACACTTTCACTAGCAGACCTAACTTTTATGAAAAACGACGTCATCTCTCCGGAATTTGATGAAAACGGCCGTCCGCTGCGCCGTATTCGTAGCTTCGTCCGTCGCCAGGGCCGCCTGACGAAAGGGCAGCAGCATGCGCTGGATAACATTTGGCCGGTGATGGGCGTTGAATTCAACGATGCGCCGCTCGATTTCGCCGCCCTGTTTGGCCGCGAAGCGCCGGTCACCCTCGAAATTGGCTTCGGGATGGGCGCCTCGCTGGTGGCCATGGCAAAAGCCAAACCGGAACAGAATTTCCTCGGCATCGAAGTGCACTCCCCGGGCGTCGGCGCCTGTCTGGCCTCGGCCGAAGAAGAAGGTGTGCAAAACCTGCGCGTGATGTGTCACGATGCGGTGGAAGTGCTGCACACTATGATTCCGGATAACTCGCTGAATATGGTGCAGCTGTTTTTCCCTGACCCGTGGCACAAAGCGCGCCATAATAAACGTCGTATCGTGCAGCCGCCTTTCGCCGAGCTGGTGAAAAGTAAACTGAAGCTCGGCGGCGTCTTCCATATGGCGACCGACTGGGAAGCCTATGCCGTCCATATGCTGGAAGTGATGTCCTCGCTGGAAGGGTACCGTAACCAGTCGGCAAGCAACGATTACGTACCGCGCCCGGAATCGCGACCGGTAACCAAATTTGAACAGCGTGGCCATCGTCTCGGCCACGGCGTATGGGACTTAATGTTCGAGAGGGTGAAATAATGGCCAAGAATCGTAGCCGTCGTCTGCGGAAAAAAATGCATATCGACGAGTTTCAGGAGTTAGGCTTCTCCGTCGCCTGGCGTTTCCCGGAAGGGACCAGCGAAGAGCAGATCGACCAGACGGTCAACGATCTGATCGAAGAGGTGATCGAGCCGAACAAGCTGGCCTTTGACGGCAGCGGCTATCTCTCCTGGGAGGGGCTGATCTGCATGCAGGAGATCGGTAAATGTACCGAAGAGCATCAGGCCATCGTGCGCCAATGGCTGGAAGCGCGTAAGTTAGAGGATGTGCGCACCAGCGAACTTTTTGACGTCTGGTGGGACTAAGTTTGACAAGGGTCGGCAACTGCCGGCCCGTTTTGTCTTAAGGGAGTTTTATGATGCGTAAAACGCTGCTGGCGGTGGCGCTCTCCGTCACCGCTTTGTCTGCCCATGCAGACTACCAGTGTAGCGTCACGCCGCGTGACGATGTGATCCTCACCCCGCAGCAGGTCCAGGTGAAAGGGGAAAATGGCAATCTGGTGATCAAACCGGACGGTAACCTGACCTTTAACGGCAAGGCCTATGCCCTCAGCGCCGCCCAGCGCGAGCAGGCCCAGGATTATCAGGCCGGTCTGCGCAGCAGCCTGCCGTGGATTGACGAAGGCGCGCGTTCGCGAGTCGAAAAAGGCCGCAAGGCGCTGGATAAAATCATTACCGAACAGGTCGGCGCCGACAGCAGTATGCACGGTCGTCTGACTAAGCTGGACGCGCAGCTGAAAGAACAGATGAACCGCATCATTGAGCGCCGCAGCGATGGCCTGACCTTCCACTATAAAGCCATCGACCAGGTGCGCGCCGACGACCAGCAGCTGGTGAATCAGGCGATGGGCGGCATTCTGCAGGACAGCATTAACGAGATGGGGGCGAAAGCGGTGCTCAAAGGCGGCGGCAACCCGCTGCAGGGCATTCTCGGCAGCCTCGGCGGTCTGCAAACCGCGATTCAGGACGAGTGGAAAAACCAGGAGGCCGATTTCCAGCAGTTTGGTAAAGACGTCTGCAGCCGAGTGGTCTCCCTTGAGGACAGCCGCAAAGCGCTGGTGGGCTCGTTAAAGTAAGCGACATCCCGCTACCTGCGTCCGCAGGTAGCAAAATCAGATTTCATTTATCCTGCCTGCGGTGGCGAACGCCTTATGATGCCTGCTGTATTCATAAAAGGAATTTGCTGATGAAAGAGGCATGGAAAACGCTCACCGTCCTGATGATCGCTTCCCCTTGTTACGTGCTGGCGGATGCCAACACGCCAACAGACGACGTGGTAAAACAGCAGTTTGCTGAACAGACTGGCGGGGTTATGCGCTTGCAACGTGTGACGCTAAAGCAGCTCGACGCCAGGGGAAATCAGGCGACCTATATGCTGGAAGGCGATATGGCCGCCGCGGAAGATCTCTATATTCGCGTCGGCGTCGCGGGAGATTACTTTTTTTATGAGCGAGTCTGGACCAGGGGGCGGCCGGTAAAGTTCTCCGCCATGATGACCGCGGTAGGGACCAAAGACTCCGGCTGGCAGACCGAATTCTTTTCGCTGCAGATGGCGGCGAAGAGGGGCGGGAGAACCTTTAAGGAAATCGGAGGGGATGAAAGTAAAACCCTGATCGTCAATGACCACAAATTTATGGCGCAATTTGCCAAAATTGACGCCAGCTTTGCCGCCAGCAAAGCCACGATGAAGACGCTGCAAGGGCAACAGGATGCGCTGAAAACCGAGATCGCCGCGTTAGAGGAGCGGATTAACCGTTCATGGGGTACGGATGCGAACGGCAAGCCGCTCGATCGCAGCGACGTGCAGCAGGCGATGCTGGAAAAAATGTATGAAGTAGACCGGCAAAACGATCCGCTGAAGTTCGAGAATCATTACTACAAAACTCTCTATGAACCCGCCCTGGCCGCCTGTCAGAAAAAAGCGGTTTGCGATGCCGGGCCGCTGCGCGCCGAGCGCGATGCCGTGCTGAATGAGCAGAAGCGTAACTATTATCGCCAGCATAAAGAGATGAGTGAAAATATCAAAGCGGAGATGGCCGCGCGCGATAAAAAGATAGCGCCGCTGCAGAAGCAAAAAGGCGAACTGAACGCGCAGCTCATGGCGCTGGAGATCCGCTACCGGGAGTTGGCTCGCGACGAAAAATACTGGCAGGAGGGGCTGGAGAAGATGCGCCGCGACGGGGTCCTTAAGTAGCCGGGTCAGGTTCGGAATGGCCCGGCTGCGCCTGGCGCGTATGAGCTTGTCGGATGACAGAATATTTTGCTATTGAAGCTTTTGTCGGCCGGGCACGGCGCTAGAGCCGTCGCCCGGCAGAAGCGTTAGCTCAAGGTCTAACGCCCATTCTTCCTCAGGAATGCGTCCCCTCCTTTCCAGGGCAATAACGCTACATCAGCCCCAGCAGCTGCGGAATAAACAGCGAAATCTGCGGGATATAGACAATCATCATCAGCGCGATCAGCAGGGCGGCGTAGAACGGCAGCAACGGTTTGATGAGCTGCTGAATTTTCACTCCTGAAATGGAGCAGCCGACAAACAGCGCGCTGCCTACCGGCGGGGTCAGCAGGCCGATGCACAGGTTAGCGACCATCATGATGCCGAAATGAACCGGATTCATGCCTAAATCCTCAGCAATGGGCAGAAATATCGGCGTGAAAATCAGCACAGCTGGGGTCATATCCATAAAAATGCCGACAATTAGCAGCACGATATTTATCAACATCAGGATCACCACCGGGTTTTCCGACACCCCCATTAGCGCATCGCTTATCATGTAGGGAATGTCGGCGTTGGTCATCGCCCACGACATGCCCACCGAAAAGCCAATCAGCAGCAGCACAATAGAGGTCATGACTACCGATTCCAGAATCAGCTTCGGCAGATCGCGCCACTTCACTTCCCGATAGATCAGTACCGACAGGATAAAGGTGTAGACCACGGCGATGGCAGAGGCTTCCGTCGCGGTAAAAATGCCGCCAAGGATCCCGCCCATCACAATGATGACCAGCAGCAGGCTGGGCAGAGCATCGAAAAAGGCCTTTGCCGCCTGGGCGCAGGTCGGCCGTTCGGAAACCGGATAGCCGCGGCGTTTAGCGATGCAGCCGCAGACCAGCATAATAGCCAGGCCCATCAGGATGCCCGGCAAATAGCCGGCCATAAACAGCGAGGCGACCGAGACGCCGCCTGCGGTCAGGGAAAAGACGATCAGGACGTTTGACGGCGGAATAAGCAGACCCGTGATGCAGGATGAGACGTTTACCGCTGTGGAAAAGGTCGGATCGTAGCCTTTCTGCGTCTGAATGGGGTTGAGCGTGCCGCCTACCGCCGCGGCGGCGGCGACGGCTGAACCGGAAATCGAGCCGAACATCATATTGGCCAGCACGTTGACGTGGCCCAGAGAGCCCGGCACGCGTCCGACCATCACCTGCGCCAGATTGATTAAACGTATGGCAATCCCGCCGCTGTTCATCAGGGTTCCGGCAAAGATAAAAAAGGGGATGGCCAGCAGCGCGAAGTTATCAAGTCCGTTCGCCAGGCGTTGAGACACGGTAATCACCGCGATATCCCAGGGAAACATCAGCAGCATCGAACCAACGGTAGCGATACCGATGGCGAAGGAGATGGGAACGCCAATAAAAACCAGAATAAAGAAAGCGCCAAACAGCGTCAGTGCAATATAGCTATCCATGAGTTGCTCCTTATTCTGCATGTTTGATGTTTTTCAGGCCGTTACTGATAAAACACAATGCGTAAAACATTATCATGATGCCGGTGAGCGGCAGGATCAGATACACGTAGCCCATGGGGATCTGCATCGCGGCTGAGACCTGGGCGGTCGACAGCGTTTTTGCAATCAGTTTTACGCCGCCGGTCACAATCACTGCGCCGGCAAACAGCAGGATCAGCAGGTTAATGATGACGCTGAAAAGCGCCTGCCTGCGGGGAGAGAGCGTCATGGTGAGTAAATCAATCGCCAGGTGACGCTGGGCGCCGACGGTATAGGCCGCGCCCAGTAGCCCGACCCAGATCATTAAGAAGCGCGCCAGCTCGTCGGTCAGGGTGCTTGGCTGGTTGAGCACGTAGCGGCTGAATACCTGCCAGACGACGCAGACAACCAGCGCAATCATTACAGCGAAAGAGAAGGCGGCGATGGTGCGGTCCACCGCCAGCTTAATGCGGTTAAGTATCATCGTTGATTTCCTGATGCAAACGGGCCAGTGGCCGGCCCGTTAAAGGTTATTCCGCGGCAGCTTCAAATTTGGCCAGCAGGGCGGCCTGGCTGGGATCTTTTTTAAAGTCATCGTATAGCGGCTGCACGGCGGCGCGGAACGGCGCTTTATCTACTT
This sequence comes from Klebsiella sp. C283, assembly GCF_048822555.1. Taxonomy (NCBI): domain Bacteria; kingdom Pseudomonadati; phylum Pseudomonadota; class Gammaproteobacteria; order Enterobacterales; family Enterobacteriaceae; genus Klebsiella; species Klebsiella sp. C283. The sequence goes on along the minus strand of NZ_JBMEZS010000008.1, from coordinate 54,896 downwards.
TGACTATTTCTCCGCCCAGGGCTTTGGCCTGCGCGCGGGTATCGGCATCGATCTTCCGCCACAGCTGTTGCTGATAAATCTCTGAGGCTTTCGCCGCTTTGATCAGAATGTGCTGCTGATCCGGCGTCAGCTTGTCCCAGGTTTTGCTGGAGATAACGAGGAAGTCAGGGATGGAGGCGTGCTCATCTTCAGAGAATACTTTCGCGATTTCGATATGGCGCGTCTGCACCCAGGAGGGAACGTTATTTTCCGCGCCGTCTACCACCCCCTGCTGCATGGCGGTATAAACTTCACCAAAGGAGATGGGGGTCGGGGAACCGCCCATTAATTCGACCATTTTTAACGTTGTCGGACTGGCCTGGACGCGGATCTTCAGTCCTTTTAAATCTTCCGGTTTAGTAATGGGCTTTTTGGCATAAAAGCTTCGCGTCCCGGCGACAAAAGCGGAAAGGGCAAAGAATCCTTTCTCTTTCGTCGAGTTCATTATTTCCTTGCCCACCTCGCCGAAGACGACTTTATTGAAGTGATTCTGGTCGTTAAACAGGAAGGGTAAATTATAAATGGCGTAAATATTATCGAAAGACTCCAGATCGCTGGCGGAACCTTTGGTCATATCCAGCGCGCCATTTTGTAATAACTCCATGGTCTCGCGCGCGCTGCCCATCTGACTACTGGGGTAAATACGAATCTTCATCTTACCGTCAGAAAGCTGGTTTACCTCTCTGGACATCTCCTCCAGCGCCTGATGCACCACATGGCTGCGCTCAAGGTTATGTGCCAGTTTTAACGTGACTTTTTCAGCCGCGACGGCCCCTGCGGAGAGTAGGGCCAGTAAAGCTATACCTACCAGAGAACGAGAAAAAGGATATTTTTTCATGAGTTGGCTCCATGCACTTGGGATAATTGGTCAATATCTTTAGCATCATGCTTTATTTCTGTATGACATATTATCTTTGTTGTCGTACATCTTTAAGCTACCTGACTCACACTTTCTGGCAATGAGGTAAGGAAATAACCGATTTTATTGCTGGATTGATATTTGGCTTGTATTAATTAATGCAAATTAATTTAAGGGTGGAATATTTGATAAGAATGAGTCGGATATAATAGGGTATATATGGCGGAGGAATCGAGTTATTCCCATTCCCGCACTCTGCCTGGCGGGAATGGGATAACGATATTTATTCGCTAAGGAATAGTTCGAGAAGAGAATTTAAAAACAGCTTTCCATGCTCGGTGATCTGCCAGTTCTGCTCGTCTTCCTGCAGATAGCCCTGAGCTATCGCCGCGTCCAGCTGCGGACGAATCGCCACTTCATCAAGACCGGTATAACGGCGGAATTCCGCGCGCGGCGCGGCCTCAAGCAGGCGAAAACGGTTCATAAAGAACTCAAACGGTTTATCCGCCTCTTCCACATCATGCTGACGTTCGAGGTAGCGGCCTTCCATATAGCCGCGCGGGTGGCGGGTTTTGGCGGTACGCAGAATGCGCCCGTCCGGGAAGGTTATCTTGCCGTGCGCGCCGCAGCCGATGCCAAGGTAGTCGCCAAAGCGCCAGTAGTTGAGATTATGCTGACACTGATAGCCCGGTTTGGCGTAAGCGGAAGTCTCGTACTGCTGGTAGCCGGCGGCGCTCAGCAGCTGATGCCCCTGCTCGAAAATATCCCATAGCGCGTCGTCATCCGGCAGCACCGGCGGCCGGGAGCCGAACAAGGTGTTCGGCTCAATGGTCAGCTGGTACCACGAGAGATGCGGCGGGTTGAGAGCAATGGCCTGACGCAGATCGTCCAGCGCCTCCTCCAGAGATTGGTCCGGCAAACCGTGCATCAGGTCGAGATTGAAACTGCGCAGGCCCAGGCCGCTGGCGAGGCGTGCCGCGCGTTTGGCCTCTTCCGGGCCGTGGATCCGCCCCAGCCGCTGCAGCTTCGGTTCGCTAAAGCTTTGTACGCCGATGGAGATGCGATTCACCCCGGCGCGCTGGTAATCAACGAAGCGATCGGCCTCCACGGTGCCCGGGTTGGCTTCCATGGTGATTTCCGCCCCGGCGGCCAGCGGCAGGCAGGCGCGGACGCCATCGAGCAGGGTTTGCATGGCCGGGCCGGACAGCAGGCTCGGCGTACCGCCGCCGATAAAAATGGTGCCTATTTCCCGTCCCTGGGCATACTGCGCATCGGCCCGCAGATCGTTCAGCAGATGCTGGACGTAGTCATCGTGCGGCACTTCGCCTTTCAGCGCATGCGAATTAAAGTCGCAGTACGGGCATTTCTGCACGCACCAGGGAATATGGATATAGAGACTCAGCGGCGGCAAATTAGCCATTACGTAATGCTTCCAGTAACAATTTCAGCGCCTGCCCGCGATGGGAAATGGCGCTCTTTTCTTCACGGCTGAGTTCGGCCGCGGTTTTTCCTTCTGACGGGACGAAGAAGATCGGGTCGTAGCCGAAACCGCCCTGACCCGCGGCTTTCCGGGCGATCACCCCAGGCCAGCTGCCGTGGCACACCAGCGGCGTGGGATCCTCGGCATGGCGCAGATAGACCAGTACGCAGTGGAATTGCGCCTGGCGCTGGTCGTCCGGCACGTCCTGCAGGGCATCGAGCAGTTTCTCAAGGTTCTGCTGGTCGCTGGCGTCGACGCCGGCATAGCGGGCGGAGTAGATGCCCGGCGCGCCGCCCAGGGCATCGACGGCCAGACCGGAATCGTCGGCGATAGCCGGCAGGCCGGTGATCTGCGCCGCATGACGCGCCTTCAGAATCGCGTTTTCAATGAAGGTCAGGCCGGTCTCTTCCGCAGACTCGACGCCCAGCTCGGTCTGAGCGACGATATCGAGACCAAAATCTTCCAGCAGCGAGGCCAGTTCGCGCACTTTACCGGCGTTGCCGGTAGCGAGGACGACTTTTTGCATGATGAATCCTGTTTATTCAGTTAGCGCCGCGACCGCAGTCGGGATCTGTTGTGGGGCGATGATTTTAACTTGCTTATGGCGGCCCAGCTCGCCTTTTTCAATCAGTACCTGGCTTTTGGCGACGCGGAACTGTTTGGCGAGAAATTTCACCAGATGGGCATTGGCCTGGCCATCAACGGGCGGGGCGGTAATGGCGACTTTGAGCTCGTCGCCATGCACGCCCACGATGCTGTCGCGGCTGGCCTTCGGCTGAATATACAGCCTCAGCACCAGCCCGTCAGCGCAGCTTTCAACGGCACTCATAGCGCCATCCACAGCCCCGGCAGCAGTACGTTACCGGTGGCCTGCAGCACCTCGGCGATACCCATATTGATCACGTACAGCAGCAGCACCAGCACCATCGGCGAGAAATCGATACCGCCCATCGACGGCAGCAGGTTGCGGATAGGGCGCAGCAGCGGGTCCGCCAGCTGCATCAGCACATACTCCACCGGGCTGCGTCCCTGGCTGACCCAGCTCATGATCGCCATCAGCAGGAGCACCCAGAAGATCAGCGAGCCGATGGTTTTCAGCAGAATAAGCAGAGCGGAGATCCAGATGATCGGCTGGAAGGTGATCACCATAAACAGTACGATCGCTTTGATGACGCAGAGGATGAATGCCACCAGCAGCGAGGCGCTGTCAATCGGCCCCATTGCCGGGATAATCCGGCGCAGCGGCCCGACAATCGGCTGCGTGGCCTTTACCACAAACTGCGAAAACGGGTTGTAAAAGTCGCAGCGCGCCCACTGCATCCAGACGCGTAACAACACGACCATCGTGTAAAGCTCAATGACCGTTGAAAGCAGGAAAGTCAACGTCTTCATGGCGTTCCTCAGATTCCTTATTATTTGCTGTAGTCGCGCGCACCAAAAATGGCCGTGCCGATGCGCACCATTGTGCTTCCCGCCGCGATAGCGGCTTCCATATCGTCCGACATTCCCAGAGACAACGTATCGACCGTGGGGTACCGCGTTTTTAACCGCGCAAATGCTACCGCCATTTGCTGGGCGACGGCAAACTGCCTTACATATTCTGACTCAGGCGCGGGGATCGCCATCAGGCCGCGCAGCTCCAGATGAGGTAACTCAGCGATCTCCGCCGCTAAGGCATCGAGCGCTTCCAGCGGGATGCCGGATTTACTCTGCTCATCGCTAATGTTGATTTGAATCAGTACCTTCAGCGGCGGCAAATGCGTCGGGCGCTGCTCGTTCAGGCGGGTGGCGATTTTCAACCGATCGACGGTGTGGCACCAGTCAAAATGTTCGGCCACCAGCCGGCTTTTGTTGGACTGCAGGGGGCCAATAAAGTGCCACTGCAGACCGCTGACGCCTGCCTGCTGGAAATGGTTGATCTTCTCCACGCCCTCCTGGACGTAGTTTTCACCAAATGCCCGCTGGCCTGCCGCGATGGCTTCTTCGATCGCGCTCGCAGGTTTCGTTTTACTCACTGCAAGCAATGTCACTTCTTCTGGCGCACGCCCGCAACGGGCGGCGGCACCGGAGATTTTGTCCCGGACCTGTGCCAGGTTATGCGCAATATCGTTCATATTCCGAGGATGAGTTATGAAGCTGGAAGAAATCGTAGCCCTTAGTGTAAAGCATAATGTCTCCGATCTACACCTGTGCAATTCCGCCGCACCGCGCTGGCGGCGGCAGGGCAAGCTGGAGTCCGCTCCCTTTCCCGCGCCGGATATCGCGGATTTACTCAACGACTGGCTCGATGCCGCACAGTTCCAGCACTGGCAGGAGCACGGCCAGATTGACTTTGCGCTGACTCTGGCCTGCGGTTCGCGGCTACGCGCCAGCGCTTTCGCCCATACACGCGGAATATCGCTGGTGCTGCGCCTGCTGCCCGTCCAGTGCCCGCGTCTGGAGACGCTGGGCGCGCCGCCTGCGCTAAGCGAACTACTGGCGGAAGAGAGTGGCCTGCTGCTGGTCACCGGGGCGACGGGAAGCGGCAAGTCGACTACCCTGGCGGCGATGGTCGGGCATCTCAACCAGCATCTTGATGGCCATATTCTGACGCTGGAGGATCCGGTGGAGTTTATTCATCACAGCGAGCGCTGCCTGATCCAGCAGCGGGAGATTGGCCGTCACTGTCCTTCGTTCTCCGCGGCGCTTCGGGTGGCGCTGCGCCAGGATCCGGATGTGATCCTGCTTGGGGAGTTACGCGACAGCGAAACCATCCGCCTGGCGTTGACGGCTGCGGAAACCGGGCATCTTGTGATGGCGACATTACACACCCGCGGCGCGGCGCCGGCGGTGGAGAGATTGATCGATGTCTTTCCGGCAGAGGAGAAAGATCAGGTTCGTAGTCAGCTGGCCGGAAGCCTGTGCGCGGTGCTGGCGCAAAAATTATTACCCGCACGTCAGGGCGGCAGAGTTGCGCTATACGAGCTTCTGGTCAATACGCCGGCGGTGGCGAATTTGATCCGCGAAGGAAAAGTGCACCAGTTGCCCGGTGTTATGCAGACCGGGATGCAGGCCGGAATGCTGACATTTACCCAGAGTTTTCAGCAACGTGTGGCCGCAGGCCAGCTGTAAGGGGGGCGTGAAGCGGGTTGGGTGGTTAAAATGATGTGTTAACTGAATGTTTAAATGCTGTTTCTGGATATTATTTGATAATACAAATAATCTTTCTGAATAAATTCAAATAAGACATTCAGCTGAGATATTTCGACATTGAATACGCATTTCCAGGAAAAAAGTTTGATTACCTTTTGACAGCTTTGCGGTATTCGATTTATGCTGTTTACGGGAATAGGATGATTCTCATGGAATAACGTTTCAATTTGTAAATTGCTAAGGCTATTTATAAATTCATGACTGATTGTATATTTTTTTATTCATTTAACCACCATGACGGTGGATAGCAGCTAAGGAGAGTTTTAAGTGATTAATTTAAATGGAAATTCATCATCTTCTCGTCAGGTTACATTTATTACCCACCCGTCAATCCAGAGTAAAGCCTTTGCCAGCTATCTCAGCGAAACCCTGATGGCACCGGTAGTTTTACAAAATATTAATAAACCGCTGGCGCAGCGACTGGCGAAAGACTCTGTAATATTATTTGATATCGCCGTTTCAAATAAGAAATTAAACGGGGTGTGGCGAGATATTATTCGGCTGCAGTCAGATAATCCCCGCTTGCTGATTATCAACAGCGCGCAAAAGTATGAGTTATACGAAATGGCGCAGTGGCCGGCTTTATATGGCGTGTTCCGTCATGACGATGATGAATCGCGCTTAATTGAGGGCGTCAAGGCCGTGCTGAACGGCGAACAGACGGCTGAATTGAGCGTGATGCACCCGGCGATGTACGCTGCGGACCATACATCGGCGCCGGTTGAAAACTCGCCGCTGACCGAACGAGAATGCGAGATCCTCAACGAACTGCGCTGCGGCGCGACCAACCTGGATATTGCCCGCGCGCTGTTTATCAGCGAGAACACGGTGCGGACGCACCTGTATAACGTGTTCCGTAAGCTGAGCGTTAAGAATCGCACCCAGGCGGTGAGCTGGGCTAACGAACATCTGCGCCACTAGGCGGGAGGATCTGCGCCGTTAGCGGTTCGCCGGCGGCGCAGAAGACAGAGCTTAAAAGCTCTGCTCGAAGTAGCTTTCCAGAATGACCACCGCAGAGGCCGAATCGACGCTGCCTTTATTCAGCGCCCGATAGCCGCCGTGTTCGAACAGGCCCGCCCGGGCCTCAACCGTACTCAGACGTTCATCGTGGAGAAGGATCGCGACGCCAAAGCGGCCATGAATTTTATTGGCGAAATTACGTGCGCGCGCCGTCAGCGGTTGCTCGGTGCCGTCCATATTCAGCGGCAGGCCGACGATTACCGCCTCAGGCTGCCACTCCTTTAGCAGTTTTTCGATGATATTCCAGTCCGGTTTACCGTCCTGCGCCTTCAGCGCCGGCAGTGGCCGGGCGGTGGCGGTGATGCGTTGCCCCACCGCCACACCGATGCTTTTCGTCCCGAAATCAAAGCCGAGAAAGGTTCCGCTCATCATGCATGCCCCGCGACGCCTGGCATCGTCACGATGTCGATGCCAATCAGTTTAGCCGCCTCGCGCCAGCGATCGGCGATGGGCGTACGGAAAAGAATATTCTGGTCCGCCGGGGCGGTGAGCCAGGCATTATCTAAAATCTCCTGCTCCAGCTGCCCTTTCTCCCACGAGGAGTAGCCCAGCGCAACCAGCACGTTGCCCGGCTGCCGGTCGGTGCCTAAGGTTTCGAGGACATCCCGCGAGGTGGTGATCACCGTGTTATCCGAGATACGGATGCTTGAGGAAAAGTCAGAGGGCGGGGTATGTAAAATAAAGCCGCGGTCTTCCGCCAGCGGGCCGCCCAGCATCACCGGTTTATCCAGGCGGATCTCCGGATTACGCGGCTCCGGGACAATTTTGAGCTTCTCAAGGATCCCTTCCACCTGCAGATTTTCCAGCGGCTTATTGATAATAATGCCCATGGCACCCTCGTCGTTATACTCGCAGATATAGACCACGGAGCGGCGGAAAATGGGGTCCTGAAGCGCAGGCATGGCAATCAGAAAGTGATGCTGTAAATTCATTGTCAGAGGTTCTGTTCCTGGTTCAAAAAGCAACACCCAGTATGCGGGCAAAGTAGAATGGTGTCGATGCACTTTATCTGGCAGGCGCCTGAGCGGCGCCTGGCTGGAAGGGTTTCACCAGCGCGGCGATCCGCGCTCGCTGTGCCCTGAGCGGACGTTCGTCCGCCGTAGTGCTTATCGGGCGAGACGTCTTTCGATAGCGTCCATCAGCATGCCGGTGATCGAAATATCCGGGAAGGCGGCTTCGATCTCACGTACGCAGGTGGGGCTGGTGACGTTAATTTCCGTCAGACGGTCGCCGATGATATCCAGGCCGACGAAGATAAGACCTTTGGCCTTCAGCGTCGGGCCGACGCGGCGGGCGATGTCCCAGTCGCTTTCGGTTAGCGGGCGGGCTTCGCCGCGGCCGCCGGCGGCCAGATTGCCGCGGGTCTCGCCGCCCTGCGGAATGCGCGCCAGGCAGTAAGGCACCGGCTCGCCATCCACCACCAGCACGCGCTTGTCGCCATCTTTAATGGCTGGCAGATAGTTCTGCGCCATGCAGTAGCGGCTGCCCAGCTCGGTCAGCGTCTCGGCGATCACCCCAAGGTTCGGATCGCCGGCTTTGACGCGGAAAATAGAGGCGCCGCCCATGCCGTCGAGCGGCTTCATGATGATATCGCCGTGCTTTTCCCAGAAGGCTTTCAGCTGGGCTTTATTACGGGTGACCAGCGTTTCCGGGGTCAGCTCGGAGAACCAGGCGGTGAACAGCTTCTCGTTACAGTCGCGCAGGCTCTGCGGCTTGTTGACGATAAGCGTGCCTTTCTCTTCCGCTCGCTCCAGAATATAGGTCGCATAAATAAATTCGGTATCAAACGGCGGATCCTTACGCATCAGAATGACGTCAAGATCCGCCAGCGGCAGGTCCTGTTCGCCGGTGAAGTCATACCATTTGTCGTAGTTCTGTTCGACGCTCAGCGTGCGCGTCCGGGCGCGGGCTTCGCCGTTGATCAAATAGAGGTCGTTCATCTCCATGTAATGGAGTTCATAGCCGCGACGCTGCGCCTCCAGCAACATAGCGAAGCTGGTGTCTTTCTTGATGTTGATGGTTGCGATGGGATCCATCACGATGCCGAGCTTGATCATGGTTCTTCTCCGTTAACGCCTCAACCTAAGTCGCCAAAACGCACCTGCAGGGCGGTGATGGCGGTGAGCGCAGTAGTCTCTGTACGCAGAACGCGCGGTCCCAACAGGATATCAGTAAACTGGTATTTCGCGGTCATCGCTATCTCTTCAGCCGACAGCCCGCCTTCCGGGCCAATCAGCAGACGGACGCGTTCAACCGGCAGCGGCAGCGTGTTAATGCTGGCGCTGGCGCGCGGGTGCAGGTTGAGCTTCAGCCCGCTGTCCTGCTCGGCGCACCACTCCTCCAGCTGCATCGCCGGACGAATTTCCGGTACCACGTTACGACCGCTCTGTTCGCAGGCGGCAATAGCGATTTTCTGCCACTGCTGGATCTTTTTCTGCAAACGTTCAGCGTCCAGTTTAACGCCGCAGCGCTCGGAAAACAGTGGCGTTATGAGGCTTACCCCGAGTTCGATCGATTTCTGGATGGTGAATTCCATTTTTTCGCCGCGGGACATCACCTGGCCTAAATGGATATGCAGCGGCGATTCCCGATCGTCGGGTTCGCCACTGAGGACTTCAACCGCGACGTTTTTTTTACCGGCCTCGGTGATGACGGCGTCAAACACCTGGTTACTGCCATCGAAGAGCTGAAGGTGCTGACCAGCGGTCATGCGCAGGACGCGGCCGACGTGGTTGGCCGCGTCATCGCTCAACGCGATCAGGCTGCCGACAATGAGGCGTTCTGGATGATGGATGCGAGGAATGCGCATGCTTGATATTCCGTTCTTTGCGCAGATGCCAGCTTCCCGCCATTGGGCGGGAAGCACAGGGCTGCAAATTAACAATTGCCGCTAGTGTAGGTTAGCTCTTTTGCGCCTGGCAAGCCTGCAGGACATACGGATTATGGTTGCCCTGTACTTTCGCGATGCGTTCATCGCGTTCACACTCCCAGGCGGTGACCGGGTACTGTTTATTCCAGGCGGTAAACAGCTGAGTTTGCTGGCGGGAAAGATTCAGCTGGTAGCGGTCGCGCATATAGAAGTAGGTGCGGGCGATGGCGCCGCGTGCGCGGGCAGGGGGCTCGGCGATTTTATCTTTAAAATCGACCTTCATGGTGCACTGGCCGTACTGGCCTTCACCGCCGTTCCACTGGCTGTACATAAAGTTGCCGCGATCGCCATTCACTTCTCCCACCGCCGGCTGCAGATTGTGCATGTCGCTTTCCATCTTGCGGTACTCCGGATCTTTGGCGCAGTTTTTACGTCCACCATCCTGCCAGCACTGGCGCTGATGGCCGAACTGCCACGCCGGCACCACGTGTTCCCACTCAACCCGGCTGGCGCGGTTCTCATTTTTACGCACTTTATAGCCGCAAGATTCCAGATCGATAACGCCTTTTTTACCCTGCCAGTCAATTTTACAGCCGCAGTAAAAGTCGCCGGGAACGTCGGCGTTTACTTTGACGCCAGCGGCCTTGGCCTGGGAAAAGCTGGTAATTTCGGCGGCCGCAAGCGGGCCACTCACTGCCGTGCACAATACTGCAACGGCTAAAACATGCATACGGGACATCGTTCACTCCGTGTCAAAACGAGCCCGCAACGTAGCGAATGAGGGTGCCGGATGCAATCAGTCAGATCAGAAAGTTTCTAATTAATTCCAATGGTTATTTTTCAGCCACCAGCAGATCGCCGCAGCGCACGCAGCGGTAAGTGGCTTCGCCGCGCACCACCCGGTTATGGCGACGAACGGTGAGCTGATGCTGCTGGCAGCGGCAGCGGTAGGGGAAGGTATTCTGGCGGACCGAATCAAGTTCAAAACGGTGGGTGCGACGCGCGGGAACGCCCAGGACGCTCTCCATCATCCATTTCCACTCTTTGCCGTGCGGGGCTACCCGGCCAAAGTGTTGCCACACCAGCAGGTGCGCCAGCTCATGGGGCACCACTTCATCGATAAACTCCTGCTGATTCTCCAGCAGCAGCACCGGGTTTAAACGAATTTCGTTTTTCTCCAGCCAGGCGGTGCCGGCGGAGGTACCGCGCTGCTGGTAGACCAGCGTCGGCTCCGCGTAGCGGCGTTCCAGCTTGAGGTTCGCTTTGGCGAGATGCTCCCGCAGGCTGCGCATCACGGCCTGCTGAATAGCGATGGGAATACGGGGTGTTTTCATAGCGCCAGAGGATAGTGCGGCGGAGGGGGGAGAGCAAGAGGAAGCTTCCTCCCGTGAGGGGAGGAAGCTCAGGCGGGTTAATCGCGGGCGCCGATCTCGCGCAGCGGACGACCCTGCATCAGGTTGCGTTCGATATGTTCCAGCGAGACGTTTTTGGTTTCCGGGATCAGCCACAGCGTCAGCAGGATAAACAGCACGTTCAGACCGCCGTACACCCAGAAGGTGTTGGCGCTGCCCAGCGAATTGAGCATGGTCAGGAAGGTGGCCCCGACAATCATGTTGGCAATCCAGTTGGTCGCTGTGGAGCAGGTGATACCGAAGTCGCGGCCTTTCAGCGGCTGGATTTCGGAACACAGTACCCAAATCAGCGGGCCGGCGCTCATGGCGAAACCGACGATAAACATCAGCAGCATCAGGACGGCGATGTACTGGGCGGTTGAGGAGTGAATGCCGATGTGCATCATGCTGCCCAGCACGCCCATCCCCGCGGCCATGACGATAAAGCCAAGGATCAGCGTCGGTTTACGGCCCCAGCGGTCGACCAGACCGATGGCGATAAAGGTAGCCAGCACGTTAGTCAGGCCGACGATCACCGTCCCCCACATCTGCTCGGTGGTGTTGGCATAGCCCGCCAGCTCAAAGATCTTCGGCGCGTAGTACATGATGACGTTCATCCCGGTGAACTGCTGCATCACCTGCAGCAGAATGCCGAGGAACACCGCGCGGCGGAAGTTGCTGTTGTCTTTAAACAGCGACCAGCCGGACTGTTTTACCTTCAGGCTTTCGCGGATCTCGTCGAGTTCGCGTTTCGCTTCGGCGCTGGTATCGCGCAGGCGCAGCAGCACGCGCTCGGCATCGACAAAGCGACGTTTAGCGGCGAACCAGCGCGGGCTGTCCGGCAGGAAGATAACGCCGATCAGCAGCAATACCGCCGGAATAATGATTACGCCGAGCATCCAGCGCCATGCGCCGCTGTAGCTGAAAGCGGTGTCGGAGAGGTAGGCGCCAAGAATACCGATGGTGATCATCAGCTGGTACATGGAAATCATACTGCCGCGAATTTTCTCCGGAGCGATTTCCGACAGATACAGCGGCGCGGTGTAGGAGGCGACGCCCACCGCCAGGCCCAGCAGCACGCGGGAAACCAGCAGGATCTCGACGTTTGGCGCGGCGGCGGAGAACAGAGAGCCGGCGACGAAGAGGATGGCGCCGATCATCAGGCTCTTTTTACGGCCCAGTTTGAAGGAGAGCCAGCCGCTGCCGACCGCACCGACGGCGGCGCCGAACATCATGGAGCTGACCACCCACTCCTGAGTGTGAGCGGAAATCTGGAACTCATTGGCAATAAAGGGTAACGCACCCGCAATAACACCGATATCAAGGCCGAACAGCAGGCCAGCCAGCGCGGCGAGGAAACAGACGAAGAACGTCATGGTCTTGTTTGAACGCCCTTGTTTTTTGTTGTCAGGCATAACGCCCTCCAGTTGAGTTATTGATTCTGTCGATGGTTAGCGTAGGACACTCGTCGGTAAAAAAACGTGATTATAGTCACGGCTGTGTAATCGTTTCCACAAAGGTAAAGAAACGTAATTCATTAAATGCTTTTTAAATCAGCAATATAAATAAGGATAGACGACAATTTTAAAAACGGTAATCAGAGTTAACCGAAACAATATGTAACATTGTGAAAAATGCGCCCATGAGAAGGCGCTTGCAGGCAGCAATCGACCATTGTCATGATGTAATCGCTTTCATTGCATCGCCGCGGTTCGCTGAAGCAGGGCATGGGAGGGTGGGTAACGGACATAAAAAGGCCAGCGCGAGGCTGGCCTTGAAGAGTGGAAGCGGGGGAGATTATTTCAGACCAGCCGCTTCACGTAGCAGGGCCGCTTTGTCGGTTTTTTCCCATGGGAAATGTTCGCGACCAAAGTGACCGTAGGCAGCGGTTTCTTTGTAGATCGGGTGCAGCAGATCCAGCATCTGAATCAGGCCGTACGGACGCAGGTCGAAGAACTCGCGCACCAGCAGGGTCAGCTGTTCAGAAGGCACTTTTTCTGTACCAAAGGTTTCCACCATGATGGAAGTCGGCTCTGCAACGCCGATGGCGTAGGAAACCTGAATTTCGCAACGGTCAGCCAGGCCTGCGGCAACGATGTTTTTCGCCACATAGCGCGCCGCATAGGCTGCGGAACGGTCAACTTTAGATGGATCCTTACCGGAGAAGGCGCCGCCGCCGTGACGAGCCATGCCGCCGTAGGTATCGACGATGATCTTACGACCGGTCAGACCGCAGTCGCCCATCGGGCCGCCGATAACGAAACGGCCGGTTGGGTTGATGAAGAATTTAGTGGACGCGCTCAGCCATTCGGTTGGCAGAATCGGTTTGATGATCTCTTCCATCACCGCTTCCTGCAGCGATTTCTGGTCGATATCTTCCGCGTGCTGCGTGGACAGCACCACCGCGTCGATGCCGACGATTTTGCCGTCGTCATACTGGAAGGTCACCTGGCTTTTCGCATCCGGACGCAGCCACGGCAGGGTGCCGTTTTTACGTACTTCAGCCTGGCGCTGCACCAGACGGTGAGCGTAGGTCACCGGCGCCGGCATCAGCACGTCGGTTTCGTTGGTGGCGTAGCCAAACATCAGCCCCTGGTCGCCTGCGCCCTGTTCCAGCGGATCGGCACGGTCAACGCCCTGGTTGATGTCCGGAGACTGTTTACCAATGGCGCTCAGTACGGCACACGAGTTGGCGTCAAAGCCCATATCGGAATGCACGTAGCCAATTTCGCGGACGGTGTTGCGGGTGATCTCTTCGATGTCAACCCATGCGCTGGTGGTGATTTCGCCGCCTACCAGCACCATGCCAGTTTTGACATAGGTTTCACATGCGACACGCGCTTTCGGATCCTGCTCGAGGATCGCATCCAGCACGGCATCGGAGATTTGGTCAGCAATTTTGTCAGGATGCCCTTCTGATACGGACTCAGACGTAAAAAGGTGTTTTGCCATATTTTATTTCACCTGTGGACGATTCGGATAGCTCATACTGTTGTGTAATGTGGCTTTGGTGGATAATCAGCGCAAAGCCGCGCAGGTAGCGACACGAGCAGTCTGAGTGTTAATCAGTATAGACGGATTAACTTCTGGACGGCTATTTTAGGTCAAATCTTAAGCCCATTTCCAGCCTTTTTTGATGGCGGTCGCATTTATCGGAAAACTCGCCTGGCAAATTTTCCTGACAACCGCGCAAACCTGCACATTTTTATTTTGCTTTTTACCCCGCTTCTCGGTATAAAACGCCGCGCGCGGCTCATTTAAAAAGCGCACGGGGATCTCCCCGTGGTGCCACTTCCAGCCGGGTTAAGCAGTCTGTATTTACAGAATCTCGCAACGGCATAGCGCCTGTTGCCCGGTATGTATAGCTTTGGCTTGTCGCCGACCCTGACCCAGGGCGGTGTGGAGGTGATACCAGATAATGAACCAACGTTTTTCGCTTGATTCGTCGCGTCGTTCTGTCGCGCGTCAGCACTCCGCAACCTGCATCTCTCTCATGCAAACCAGCCGATGTTCACCCCATCTCGGCGCTTCTCAGGATTCCAGGGCCGGTCGGTCGTCAGAAAACTGAACAAGGGCGCTCTTGCCTGGCAAGAGTTTTCTCGTGGTTTCTCCGGACTGTCATACTCTGTTCGGCTACGTGTTTTACGATGATATGAATAAGAAACCGGTCGCGCAGTCGCAAAACCAGCAGATAGTGCTGGGCTTTAGGACTGTTCATGGGTTGTTATCGCATCTTTGGACTGCGATAGTAGTTAACTGTCTTACACTTATTATTAAAAATTGAGGTTCGCTATGTCTGACGACATGTCTATGGTTTCGCCTTCGTCAGCAGGCGAACACGGTGTACTACGTTCCATGCAGGAGGTAGCGATGAGCTCCCAGGAAGCCAGCAAGATGCTGCGTACTTATAATATTGCCTGGTGGGGCAATAACTATTATGACGTCAACGAACTGGGCCACATCAGCGTTTGCCCGGATCCGGACGTCCCGGAAGCACGCGTTGACCTCGCTGAATTAGTCAAAGCGCGCGAAGCGCAAGGGCAACGCTTGCCGGCGCTGTTCTGCTTCCCGCAGATCCTGCAGCACCGCCTGCGCTCAATCAACGCTGCATTCAAGCGCGCGCGCGAATCCTACGGCTATAACGGCGATTACTTCCTGGTCTACCCGATCAAGGTGAACCAGCATCGTCGCGTCATCGAATCGCTGATCCATTCCGGCGAGCCGCTGGGTCTGGAAGCCGGTTCGAAAGCGGAACTGATGGCCGTGCTGGCGCACGCCGGGATGACCCGCAGCGTCATCGTCTGTAACGGCTATAAAGACCGCGAATACATCCGCCTGGCGCTGGTGGGCGAGAAGATGGGCCACAAGGTCTATCTGGTCATCGAGAAGATGTCGGAGATCGCCATCGTGCTGGAAGAGGCCGAGCGCCTGAACGTGGTGCCACGCCTTGGCGTGCGCGCGCGTCTGGCCTCACAGGGGTCCGGTAAATGGCAGTCTTCCGGCGGCGAGAAGTCCAAGTTCGGCCTCGCGGCGACCCAGGTTCTGCAGCTGGTGGAAATCCTGCGTGCCGCAGGACACCTCGACAGCCTGCAGCTGCTGCACTTCCACCTCGGCTCGCAAATGGCTAACATTCGCGATATCGCCACCGGCGTGCGTGAATCGGCGCGTTTCTACGTCGAGTTGCATAAGCTGGGCGTCAATATCCAGTGCTTCGACGTCGGCGGCGGCCTGGGCGTGGATTACGAAGGCACCCGCTCGCAGTCTGACTGCTCGGTGAACTACGGCCTGAACGAATACGCTAACAATATCATCTGGGCCATCGGCGACGCCTGCGAAGAGAACGGCCTGCCGCACCCGACGGTGATCACCGAGTCCGGCCGCGCGGTGACCGCGCACCACACCGTGCTGGTTTCCAACATCATCGGCGTGGAGCGCAACGAATACACCGAGGCGACCCCGCCGGCGGAAGACGCCGCGCGCCCGCTGCAGAGCATGTGGGAAACCTGGCTGGAGATGCACGAAACCGGCAATCGCCGCTCGCTGCGCGAATGGCTGCACGACAGCCAGATGGACCTGCACGATATCCATATCGGCTACTCCTCCGGCACTTTCAACCTGCAGGAGCGCGCCTGGGCAGAACAGCTGTATCTGAACATGTGTCATGAAGTGCAGAAGCAACTCGACCCGAGCAACCGCGCCCATCGCCCGATTATTGATGAGCTGCAGGAGCGCATGGCGGATAAAATCTACGTCAACTTCTCGCTGTTCCAGTCGATGCCGGATGCGTGGGGGATCGATCAGCTGTTCCCGGTGATGCCGCTGGAAGGGCTGAACAAGTCGCCGGAGCGCCGCGCGGTGCTGCTGGACATCACCTGCGACTCGGATGGCGCCATCGATCACTACGTGGACGGCGACGGGATCGCCACCACCATGCCGATGCCGGAATATGACCCGGAGAACCCGCCGATGCTGGGCTTCTTTATGGTCGGCGCCTATCAGGAAATCCTTGGCAACATGCACAACCTGTTCGGCGATACCGAGGCGGTAGACGTGTTCGTCTTCCCTGACGGTAGCGTTGAGGTTGAGCTGTCCGACGAGGGCGATACCGTGGCGGATATGCTGCAGTACGTGCAGCTGGATCCCAACACGCTGCTGACCCAGTTCCGCGATCAGGTGAAAAACACCGGCCTGGACGACGCGCTGCAGCAGCAGTTCCTCGAAGAGTTCGAGGCGGGTCTGTACGGGTACACTTATCTGGAAGACGAGTAACCGCTGATGCCCGGTGGCGTTGCGCTTACCGGGCCTGCGTATGGCGGCCGCCTAAGGCGAAGCCGTCATCCGGCGGAAGGCGATACTCACTTGAACCCGTATGCATTACCGGCGATAATTCACGCCAATAAGCGATTTATCTATCAAACCCTTCCTCGTCGGGCCTAACGACGCGGAGGGGTTTTTTTATACTTATTTTTTACGTTCCACGACTGTGAAAAGAGGTCATATCCATGAGCACTTTAGGTCATCAATACGATAACTCCCTGGTATCCAATGCCTTTGGCTTCCTGCGTCTGCCGATGAATTTCATGCCCTACGACAGCGATGCTGACTGGGTGATCACCGGCGTCCCGTTCGATATGGCGACCTCCGGGCGCGCGGGCGGCCGTCATGGCCCGGCGGCGATCCGTCAGGTTTCCACCAATCTCGCCTGGGAGCACAACCGTTTTCCGTGGAACTTCGACATGCGCGAACGCCTGAACGTGGTTGACTGCGGGGATCTGGTGTACGCCTTCGGCGACGCGCGCGAAATGAGCGAGAAGCTGCAGGCCCACGCCGAGAAGCT
The DNA here is from genome assembly GCF_048822555.1 of Klebsiella sp. C283. Classification (NCBI taxonomy): domain Bacteria; kingdom Pseudomonadati; phylum Pseudomonadota; class Gammaproteobacteria; order Enterobacterales; family Enterobacteriaceae; genus Klebsiella; species Klebsiella sp. C283. The sequence continues at coordinate 37,709 of NZ_JBMEZS010000008.1, read as the reverse complement.
GCTGGCGGCCGGCAAGCGCATGCTCTCCTTTGGCGGCGACCACTTCGTTACGCTGCCGCTGCTGCGCGCCCACGCTAAGCACTTCGGTAAAATGGCGCTGGTGCACTTCGATGCCCACACCGACACTTACGCCAACGGCTGCGAGTTCGACCACGGCACTATGTTCTACACCGCGCCGAACGAAGGGCTTATCGATCCGAACCACTCCGTACAGATCGGTATTCGCACCGAATTCGATAAAGATAACGGTTTCACCGTGCTTGATGCGGGCCAGGTTAACGACCGCAGCGTCGATGACGTGATTGCCCAGGTGAAGCAGATCGTTGGCGATATGCCGGTGTACCTGACCTTTGATATCGACTGCCTGGATCCGGCGTTTGCGCCAGGAACCGGTACCCCGGTTATCGGTGGGCTCACCTCTGACCGCGCGATCAAGCTGGTGCGCGGTCTGAAGGATCTGAACATCGTCGGGATGGACGTGGTGGAGGTCGCCCCGGCCTACGATCAGTCCGAAATCACCGCCCTGGCGGCGGCGACCCTCGCGCTGGAGATGCTGTACATCCAGGCGGCGAAGAAGGGCGAATAACCCGAGGTCACCCCAACCCTCTCCCTTCCGGGGAGAGGGTACCGCACGGCACAGGGGGTTAATCAAGGCGCCGGACGGTTGCTCCTGCGGGCCGGGAGAGGGCCGACCCGCAGGAGAGGGTTCATCACGTGCTTAAAACACGTTAAATGGATATTCGACGTAGAACCGCACTTCATTACCGCTGACGTTATAGTCGCTGGCGTTGCTGGAAACCCGCAGTACCGAATAGCGAAGCCTGAATTTCAAATCTTTCGCCGCCCCGTTTTGCACCTGGTATTGAACCTGGTTGAACCATTCATGTTCTTTGCCGTTGCTGGTCTCTGACGTTTTAATGTTATCCCCGCGCACGTAGGCGGTGGTCCAGGTCAGCCCCGGTAGCCCCAGCCCGGCAAAATCCAGTCCATATGATGCCTGCCAGGAGCGTTCATCTTCGCCGTTAAAATCAGACCAGTAGGAGTTGGCCAGCCAGATGGTGTTCCCGCCATCGCCGACGCCGCCCTGGTTCTGGTAACCGCCGTAGTGGTAGCCGGTGCTGCCGCTGCTTTGCTGGTAAGCGACCTTAAAGGTATGGATATCCCAGATGTAGCTGGCGGCCAGGCTCCAGATACTGTTGCTGCGTCCGGTGTCATTGGCATCGGCATATTGCTGATCCAGGCGTGAGTGATAGCCGTTGAAGTCGAGAACCAGCTGTTGGTTGGCGGCGAACGGCTGCAGATAGTTCAGGCCGAGATACTGTTTGTTCAGCACATCTTCGACATGCGACGCGTACAGCGCGCCGCTGAGCTGGTCATTGAACCGGTAGCTGGCGCCGCCGAAGGACAGGCTTTTCAGACCGCTGTTATGGCTGTCGTCGCTTTTACGCTGCTGATCGGTCAGGTAGCCGGCGTTAATTTCCAGACCGTCGATTTCGCGTGAGGTCAGCATGGTGCCGGTATAGCTCTCGTAGAGCAGGCGCGAGTCGTCGGCGTAGACAATAGGCAACATCGGGCGCAGACTGCCGTAGCTGAGCACGGTATTCGAAAAGCGCATTTTGCCGGTGGCGCCGAATTTCGCGAGGTCGGATTTTGCCCGGCCGTCGTCATCCTGGGCGAAAAAGTCGATCCCGCCCGCGCCGCTGCGGCCGCGGCCGCCGTCGAGGCGCACGGCGTACTGGGCGATGCCGTCCACGCCGAAGCCGACCGGCCCCTCGGTAAAGCCGGATTCGAAGGTGGCGATAATTCCCTGGCCCCATTCGGCTTTATCCGGCAGCCCATCGCGATAATCGCGTTTGATATACGCGTTACGTAAAAAGAGATCCAGATGGCTGTCTTCAATAAAGCCCTGGCTGGTAGATTGTTGGCTGGCGAAAGCCGGCGCGGCGGCAATAATGCCAAGTGCGATGAATGATAATTCTTTTTTCACTGAGGGCACTTCTCTGTCTGTCGATATATTCAAGGGAATCACTGCAATCGCGATATTCTCCTGAAATAATGTCAAAAGCAATCATTGTGTGAGCAATGGTATCGGCAGGAAACAAGCGGTGTGGCGCGCGCCGGCCAGGTTTGGCGAAGAGGGGTGGACTATTTAATATTTGGTCTAACCCGCTTCTGAAAGGCGGATTGTGTACGCCGTTTTTCATTTGCCAAATAATATTTTGCTGAGTAACAGCATATAAAATAATTGGCTGCGACGAGGTGAAATAATAATTAACGGTTTGTGCGCTTAAGTTATCAATTGATGCGGCTAAATATTTTTACTGGCAGATATAAAAGGGAGGCAGTCATGCCTCCCGCTGGCGATTATTTAATCCCGTCGGCCTTCATGCGATCGCGAATATGCTGGGCGCGCGCTTCTGAGGCCGGGTGATCGTCAAACATCGAGCTCTGACGGCCGGCTTCCAGCTTGGCCAGTTTCTCGAAGCTGGTGGCCAGTCCCGACGGATTGATGCCGCGCTTACGCAGCAGGTCGTAAGAGTAGTCATCCGCTTCCGACTCCTGGCGCTGGGAGAACTGCGAGTTCACCAGTTTTTCACCCAGATCGCCGAGCTGCGACTGGGACAAGCTGCCGACGATGCCGCCGGCGGAGGCCGCCGCCGCGCGCACGGCGTTGGTGCCCAGGGCGACCTGCATGCCTTTCTTCACATGGCCCAGCGCGACGTGGCCCATTTCGTGGCCGATCACCGCCTCGACTTCATTATCGTTCATCAGATCCATCAGCCCGCTGTAGACGCGGATGCAGCCGTTAGCCATGGCGAAGGCGTTGACATCCTTGGTCTCATAGACCTTGTAGTTCACGGGCTGACCATTGATGTTATCGCCCAGCGCGGCCGCGATTTTGTTCAGCCGCTGGCTGTATTCACTGCTGGCCGGGGCGATTTTCGCTTTGGCGTCCATCTCTTTACAGGCCTGGTCGCTTAAGGTTTTCACCTGCGCGTCGCTGAGAGAGTATGCCTGGAAGGCTTCGGCCCCTGAGCTGAGCAGGCCGTTGGAGTCCATGTTCTGACATCCGGTGAGCGTTGCTGCGATCCCAAGAGCAAGTACGGTTGAGCGAATTTTCATTTTTTATCTTCCACAATCTTATGGTTGTTTATCCGACAATACGGCGACGGCAGGGAACCGTATTCTGCGTAAATTATAAAGAGTATCGCAGGATGCGGGCGAGCGGATTCCGGCGTAGCACAACCTGTTCCAGAGATTTCTTATGTGGGGAGGTGATCGTTTCTGCATGCGTGGATCACTGCCGAGAAAAAGGGGCGAAGCCTTACGGGACAAGGCTTTGGGCCGGGCAAGCCGTATCTGCACGGCTGGTCGGAAAATGAGATTTTATTATGATTTATGCGATGAGTTTTGCACTATTACAGATTGTTAGTGTTAGTTATTAATAGTCTTTTAATCACGTTTAAATCACCCTTCCATACCACACAACCTTTCCTACAACATCAAAATCGCTAGGTATGTTATCCAGATCGATTATGAACGGCTCAAACGCTGGGTTAGTGCTGCTTATGCGCAACTGAGAGCCAGGCAAGCGCTGGACGCGTTTCACCAGTAACTGGCTATCCAGGCGAATAACATAAATACCTTCTCTTGGGTCTCTATCATCATGGTTAACGAGAATAATATCTTTGTCGTTCAGGACACCCATCATGGAATCACCGACTACGCTAATGACAGAAAGCTTTCGTGGATCAGCTTTCAGGTGGTTTATGACCCAATAGCGGCGAAAACTTACTGTAAACATTGGACTTTCATCATCGTTCCATGCTCCATAACCAGCTGAGGCCGACACGTTATAGCGGGGAACAAAAACAAATTCTTCCAGATCTACGTGATTCCCTTGCACATCAACAGCTGTTGAGCTGCTTATTGACGCAGGAAGCTGTAAGGACTCGGTCTTTTCATCGCCAGTAATCAGCCATTCAACAGATACCTTTAAGCATTCAGATAGCTTCAAGATATGTGTTGCGCTTGGTTCTCTATCCTCGTTTTCCCATGCTTGTAAGGTTGATAACGCTACTCCTAGCAGCTCGGCTACGAACTGCCTAGACAGTTTCAAACCTTCTCTCCGAGCTCTTATGCGCTTACCAATTTCACTCTTCAGGTTGTTTTCAGGTTCATCTGACATATCACGCAAATTCCCATAGTTTGTTTTCGAGTTTTTCATGTTGCTTTTAAGTGCTTGTTTTTAATTTATTTAGGCCGTTTTATAGGCTTTCTCGATTAGATCTCAACCTGAAAACAGAAAAATAAGATTGTTTTCGGGTTGATATAACTCGTTTTTGATCATATTGTACTTATGAGTTGAATCACGGAGATTAACCAATGAGTACATTAGAGAGCGCAAAAAAAAGCCAGAAAGAATCTGACTGGCATAGGGCCGATATCGTTGCAGCTCTTCATAAGCAAGGATGGTCGTTGCGTCGTCTGTCCCTGCATCATGGTTACAAAAGCGCTGGGGCCTTGAAGAACGCTCTAGATCGCCCATGGCCAAAAGGCCAAAAAATCATCGCTGATGCTATCGGGATCTCTCCCGATGAGATATGGCCTACTCGTTATCATAAAGCATTTTCAGGTGAATGGAATTAAGCATATGAACCAGATTAACCTGAAAACGCATTATACCGCTCAGGAATTAGCTGATTTTCGGCTTCCTGGATTACCTGAAACCAGACCTGGGATCGTTGCTCGGGCCAAAAACCATGGGTGGGATTCGCGTGCAAGAGCGGGTCGTGGAGGTGGTAACGAGTATTCAATTGACAGCTTGCCTGACGAGGCCCAGCGCGCTCTCAGGGAAAAAATATATCAATCGGTATTAGCGACTAAAACGACGGTAATAGGCGATCGTTCAAGTGAAGTTAAGGGCCTGAAACCACGCAGGGAACTTACGCTTATTCGTCAATGCCCTGCGTTGCTTGAGCGTGAAGTGAACTCACTGACAGTAAAGCAAAAGCAAATCGCAGATGCCCGTGCGGTGTTGGCCATGGAAGTAGAGAAGCTTAGGGATGCTGGAATGTCACGCACAGCGGCAGTTAATTTCGTCTCCATGGGGTCACGAAAAGGCTCGCTCCCCGAGCACCTGATGAAAGCGGCAGAGCTTGCTAATGCGCGTAAAGGCAACAGTCGCGCCGGAGTCGGTACCCGTAGTCTGCAGGAGTGGGTGAGCGTCTTTGAGTCAACAAAACCCGGTATCGAACGTATGGCCATGCTGGCACCCGGTCATCTTAAAGCGAAGAAACCTGAGCAGATTAAATGGTTACCTGATTTCCTTGCTCACTGGCGTAACCGTAAAGGGCCGAGTCTTACCGAGGCATATCGTGATTTCAAAGCTGAATGGACTGCTCTCTATGCTGGCCAGCCAGCAATGATTGAGGCGTGCCCTTCCTATGATGCAGTTCGCCGGGCGATGGAAAAACTGCCCCGCCGTGAGAAAGCACGGGGCCGTGTCAGTGGTTCTGCTGCGCTGGCTTATGAGTGCTTCCAGAAGCGTGACTGGTCTCTGATGCCAGTTAATGGCTGCTGGATTGCGGATGGTAAGTCACTGGAAATGAAGGTCGCACATCCCGATCATGGTCGCCCATTCACGCCTGAACTGACGCTGATTATTGATGGCCGGACACGTTTTGTTGTCGGCTGGAGCCTGGCTTTATCTGAAAGCGTTATCGCAGTGGCTGATGCCTACCGGTACGCCATGCGCCACTTCGGAAAGCCGCTGTTTGTTTACTCGGATAACGGTGGTGGTGAAACCAACAAAACCCTTGATGCTGATGTGACGGGTATTTTCAGTCGCCTGGGTATTGAGCACCCGACCAGTATACCAGGACGTCCTCAGTCTCGCGGGATCATTGAGCGACTGAATAAGGGTATACCGCGCCGTGTTGCCATGCAGTTTGACACCTTTAGTGGTGACAGCGCTGACCGGGAGCACGCACGTATTACAGCACGAGCTATTCAGTCAGCTGTAAAGGCGCAGGAGAATGGCCGCGAACTTACACCGGTACAGCGTACAGCTTTGGGGAAACTGCCCTCCTGGCAGCAGCTGCTTGACGCCATCGCTGAGGAAGTGGACGTCTACAACAACACGCATGAGCACCGGGAACTGCCTAAGCGTAATGGTAAGCATATGACGCCGGCAGCGTATCGCCGCGCCGTTCTTGAGGCGGAAGGTGATGAGACGGAATATCTGACGGACGTTGAGTTGCGTGAAGCGTTCATGCCTGAAATGGTCCGTACCGCGCAGCGTGGCTGGTTACGTCTGTTCAATAACGATTATTTCTCAGAAGAATTGATCCAGGTCGACAGCGAAGACGTGCGCGTGGCCTTTGATATCCATGACCCGCAATCCGTCATTGTTCGCCGGATGGATGGCTCTTATGTCTGTACCGCCATCTGGAATGGCAATAAACGTGCAGCGATACCGGTCAGTGCAATGGATGTAGCCGTTGAGAAACGCCGTCAGCGCCGTATGAAACGCGTTGAAGAGAAAGTCCTGGAGATTGAAGCCGAAGGCCGCTCCGTTCTGCCTGGGCAGCGATTTGATGACCTGGGGAGCTTTATCCCTGCTGAATATATCGTTGAGAAAGAAGAAGAGCCGTATTTCTTCCTAGAAACTGACCGCGACGAATATATGAAAAAAATCGGCAATAGCCGGTAAGGAGAGTTTATGAGCATACATGTTGAACTGAATGACCTTATGACCCGCAAAGGCTACAGCCAGACACAGGTAGCCAGGGCCATTGGCAAAAGCACAGCGGTTATTAATCAATACCTGCAGGGTAAATATGCCGGTGATGTTCCTGCAATTGATGCACTGGCACGTAGCTTTATTAACCGCGAAGTGGAAAAGGAAAAATCGCAAAAAATTACAGCTCGTTTTGTCCCTACGGTCACGTCTCGCAAGGGAATGGACGTCATCAGATATGCGCATCTTGATGGCGATCTCAATGTTATTTATGGCGCTGCGGGTCTTGGTAAGACGATGATTTTGCGTGAGTACGCCGCCCAACATCGTGATGCCTTACTCATTGAGGCTGACCCGGGGTATACGGCTCGTGTGGTTCTGGAAGAACTCTGCAGCCTGCTGGGGATTAGTAAGCGCGGAAATATGCATGAACTCAGCGAAGCCTGTATCGCGGCTCTGCGTGATTCAGGTCGTCTTCTGATGGTCGATGAGGCTGAAAACCTGCCATACCGCGCGCTGGAAACCTTGCGTCGGATCCATGACAAATCGGGTATTGGCCTGGTACTGGCTGGAATGCCTCGGCTCATCATCAACCTCAAAGGTAAGCGTGGTGAGTATCAACAACTGTATAGCCGCGTAGGCTTCGCTCTCTGTATCGGTGATTCCCTGCCGCAGAGCGATATCACTGATATTGCGGTCAGCATGCTGCCTGGTGCAGGTAGCCAGGAAGTCAGCGAGGCACTGTTTAAAGCCAGCCATGGCAATGCCCGCCGGTTGTTCAAGCTGGTCCGCGGTGTCAGTCGTCATAGTGAAATCAGTGGTAATGCTGTCAGTGCTGGTGCGGTGCGTAAGTTTGCTGAAATGCTCATTAACTAGGGGGCTGCATGGCCATTATTGAAATTTCGGTCTCACGCAGAGGTAAAGGGGTTCAGGTCCGGACCCGAATGGTCAGGAATGATGATGATTCTGAACTGGTAAGGAATACCGCTAAAAGAATTCATATGTCGCTGGGGGGATTTATTCACGGTCTGGTCGCAAGGATATTCGCAAAGGTTGAAAATATATCGCCATCCCCGGCAGATAAAAACAATATTCACTAACCCATGGTCAGGAGTTGCTATGTGCCGTTTACCAATTAACGATCCAAAAATGATGGCCCCGATTAACCGCCTCATGCGTGGCGGCCTGCAGGTACTGGACATTAACACCCGGTTCCGTCGCCCTATCGTCGAAGTTGACCGCCCGTTTGAGTCGTGGCGCGGCAAGGAAGTCGAGATTACTGAGCGTAAGGACGGTAAAAGCTCACAGGTCAAAATGCTTATCTGGCGCGGGATGCATGTTATCTGGAGGTAGTGTGGCTGAGATAGTTATTACGCTCACTGAAAGCGGCGAGAACCTGAATATATCCGCGATTATATCAGCAGAGAAAAAGGATTCCCGTTTAGTTAAAGATGTTTCAAACATTATTGCACCGTTAATACTGGCGACTGCCAGTACAGAAATCGCTAAATTTTTTCAACATTTAAATGAGGCCCATCATGGATAAGAAAGAAACACAATTTACTGCAGCGACTGTTCCGGCTGATTACTGGATGGATGCCAAAGGTGCGTTAATCCCGGTAAAACTGCTGAAACCCATCGACCTTGCTCGTGATGCTCTGGTCGGCGAGATCGTTACTAAGGCGATTGAGCTCAATAAACTGATGAAGGAGTTTAAAAATAATTCCTTTGCGGATATAGCAGCATTCGTTGACCTGTCAGCAAATGAATACGATGTGAAACTGGGGGGGAAGAAAGGTAACGTCACACTTTTCACGTTTGATGGTCGCTATAAAATTCAGCGAGCTATGGCTGACCGTCTTGCCTTTGATGAGCGCCTGCAGGCTGCCAAAGAACTTATCGATCAGTGCCTGTCCGACTGGACCGAAGGTGCGAAGCCAGAGTTGAAAGTCCTGATTAACCGGGCTTTCTCAACTGACAAATCAGGTGAGGTCTCTACGGGGGCGGTTCTGGCCCTTCGGCGTTATGAGATTGATGACCCGCGCTGGCACAGTGCCATGACTGCAATCGGGGAATCAGTCCAGATTGTGGCAACAAGTGCCTATATCCGTATTTATGAGCGTATTGGTGACACTGACCAGTACCGTCCTGTTGCTCTGGATATGGCGGCGGTGTGATATGAACGCGAAAGAATTTAACCGTAAATATAAATCAGGTACTGCCTTCTGGCATCAGCGTCCAGATGAAAAAGAGCGCCGGGCGGTAAGAACTGTCGCTGCTGCTATGGATTTGAAGTCAGCGACAATTGTGGAAATTAACGTAGAGCCATGGCTTGCAAACGTGAACTCACTTACTCGTCAAAGTTAATTAAATAATAAGTGCTTTTTAAATGGCGTAATGCGTCAGGGGATGCTTACGCCTGAATACAGGATATCAATCATGAAAATATCTTTAGACAGTGTTTTTGAACGTGTGATGGCGTGTACTCACCTGCGTGCAATAACCTGGTTGATAATCGTTAGTTTTTGCATTGTCTTCTTGGGTTATTGCATTTTTTACGGGTTAAAAGCCTGGGAGTTGTTATTGACGATGTTTAAGGTGGCTTAAATGGGATTTTATAAAACGACTCAAAAAGCTGCTCTTGATGCGTGGGACAATGAAATTCATCAACGTGCAGAGCTGAAAGAGAAAGCACTCGAGTTTGCTAAAAAATTCGGCGGCAAACCGGTATTTTGCGGTGATGCTACAGACTTCCGCTTTCACGGTCTGTCATTCGATGCTGCGCCACTGATTGGCCATAGTAGTTTATGGACGCTCTCCCGTTCGCAGAATGGTTACACCCGAGAACCACGAGGTAAGAGCCGCATTCCCCGTGAGCGCCGCGCGGAACATCTGCAGCTGCTGGACGCATGGGATGAGGGGCGTCCCACAGAAAGAATTTCAAGGGAGCCTTACTGGAAAGCGCTGGGCCTTGAATGGGGGATGTTGATCCTGTGTGGTATCACCCATTTTCGGGTCGGGGATGTCATTTATTTCAAAACCTCCACCACTCCATCTAAAGGCTCCGGCGTAATAGAAATTGTTGAATCTGAATATTACGACGCTGAAATAGCGCTGAATATGACAGGAGAAAGCCATGGCTGATTATCTTTGCGTCTCCGGTTGTGAGATCCAGGAGATGGGCGACAGACGCATTTATCACCTGAATAATAGCTCCGTTGTTATCGAGCATCCGAAATACCCAGGTAAGACCCGATTTCAGTTTTATACCCATAGCGGGCAGTCAATCCGTAAGCCTGCTGATAAGACCGCAATGAAACAGGCCGTAGAACGTCACAAAAAACGCTGGAGATTAGCATGAATACTGCAAACCATTTTATTACCACCGGGTCAGGTCAGCACTTTTATTTTTGTAATTCTGGTCCTGATATTGTGTATATCGAAGATATCGCCCTGGCGCTTTCTAACTTGTGTCGTTTTACTGGCCATCTCGACGAGTTCTACAGCGTCGCGCAGCATTCTGTACTGGCCAGTTACCTGGTGCCGTCTGAGTTCGCGCTTGAAGCACTCCTGCATGATGCCAGTGAGTGTTACTGCAATGATATTGCTGCGCCGCTAAAAGCCCTGCTACCGGATTATCGTGGCATTGAAAAATGGGTTGAAGGTTTAATCAGCCAGAAGTTTGGCACGCCTGAAACTATCAGCCCGGAGGTCAAACAGGCCGATCTCATTATGCTGGCTACTGAGCGGCGGGATTTATTTATTGATGATGACACTGAATGGGCCATTCTTCGGGGGATTCAGCCGACGAATGAATTTACGATTAATCCTCTTCTGCCCCGCCAGGCAAGAAAGCTGTTTATGGAGCGCTGGCATGAGCTCAGTTCGAAAGTCTGATAAATCAGAAAAGCTGAAACTGATGGAGGAAGCATCACGGTTCAGAAATGCGAAGGAACGCCGTCTCTTCTGGACTGACATTGTGACCATCCTTCTTTCATTTTTGCTTCTGTTTATATTTAACATCGTTTTACAGAAATGATTAATGAGGTGTTTTATGGGGAATATAACCCGGGAAAAACGCGATAGCTTTATAAAGCAAATCATTGATGAAACCAGACTAAGAGGACGCCTTACGGTTCGTGATGCCTGCCAGATGTTAGGGATGAACAGAGATGCAGTTCAGCGTTACTTCAAAATTGCAGAAAATAGCGGAGAAGTTTACCGCCATGGGAATCTTGGGTTGTTTCCTGATTACAGGGCGACAATTAAATTTGACCTGCAGCGGTATACCAGCAAGAAGGCAGCAAAAGATAATTCGCAGGGTCAAAAACTTAACAGTGCTTCTGATTGTCTTCGGAGGACTCATGAAGTACCTGCTCCGTAATATATCCGCCGATATTTTTAACCGGCGTTATCCGGTGGGGTCCCGGTTTCGGTACTACATCGTTCCCGGAATGCCAGAGGTTGAAGTGGTCACCACCACATCCGAGGCCTGGCATGTACGTAACGGCCGGCTGGTCGTCCGGGTGGAAGGGAAAATCGGGGGCGTGTCGGTCAACAAACTCGAACCCATTCAGTGAGTCATTCTTGCAGGCACTTTTATGAGTGCCTGCCGTAATGGCAACCAACAGGAGGTAATATGTCCACTCCAGCAAAACGCGGCCTTATTGGGGCCATCAAAGCCGGCCAGTCTCATCTGGGCTGGGATGACGCAACTTATCGGGCCGTTCTGGCGCGTCTGTGCAACGGCAAAACTTCATCCACTAAATGTTCCCTTGAGGAGCTGCAGGCCGTGCGTGAATACATGCACGACCAGGGTTTTCCACGCCAGTCAGCACGTCATGGAAAACGTCCTAACGTAGCCCGTTCACGTAAAACCATGCTCAGCAAAGTTGAAGCTTTGCTTGCAGATGCGAAACGGCCGTGGAATTATGCCGAGAAAATGTGCGATCATATGTTTCAGGTTAAGCGCGTCGAATGGTTAACAACCGAACAGTTGACCAAACTGATGCAGGCGCTGGCCATTGACGCAAAACGGCGTAAAAAACGGGAGACAACCGATGAATCTGCAACAGGTAACAGAGCTACTGCCCCCGGTAGTCATTCAGATAGCTGACCTTATCGGCTTCCCCGCCACTGAACGCCTACTTTCAGCGTTCGGTGGTACAACCTTTCCGATCGGAAAAGGTCTTCGCGCTCTAGGTGCTCAACGAGCCGCTCTCCTTCGCGATACTATCGGCGACCATAACGCTCAACTGCTATTCAAAAACTTTGGTGGTTTTCCACTTTATCTTCCGCGTTGCGAGCAGGCATTACGTGAACTGCGTAACCTGCGGTTTCTCGCTGATTTTGATGAGGCAAGCCGGAACGGCACATCATCGCTAATGGCGATGACGATTTTGTGTCCTAAATATGGATTTAGCGATCGCACTGGTTGGCATCTGCTGGCTCAGAGAAAAATAACCATCAAAACTAGTCAAGGGTCATTGTTTTAAAAGGATTTATATGAAATACAGCGCATTTATTTTACTAATGATGAGTTTCTGTATTGGAGCCAAAATGATTCCAAACACAGAAATGGTAAATTTATATAATAATCAAATACCTCAGACTCGAATTTTAATGTCTGAATTAAATGAAGTAATGAAAATTACTGAACCAGTATTTGATTTATATAAGCATATGAGAGGCCTGACTCCTGAGGCAGTAGCCCTAAGCCAGCATCTGATGCAGATCCAGGAGAAAAGTGATGAATTATATGGTAAAGCGCCAATAGCCACACCATTTACCTCTTGCCGTAGTCTCACTGGCGTTGCTTATAACTACTGGATTGAAAAACTTGATAGCTTGAACACACAAAATGAAAAACGCTTAGATGCATTGTTTGAACAATACAATAAATTGGTTAAAGAATGCTCGAAACAGATAAAAACACCACCTCCAAAAATGGTTGAAGAGCTGGCAATTATTGATGTAACACAATGAACCCACTGAAGCCCCTCAATCTGATTTACTGATCCCCCTCTCGCGATACTGACACCACCTTTACTTTTTGTGGTGTCAGATTCATGAATCTCAACGATTTCCAGCGAGCCGCCGGCATAACACAGCAGCGGGCGCAGCAATGGCTTGAACCGCTGAATGCGGCAATGGCTGAATTCTATATCAATACCCCGCTGCGCCAGGCTGGCTTTATCGCACAGTTGGGGCATGAGAGCCTTCGGTTTACCCGGGTCGTCGAAAGCCTGTACTACCGTGATGCTGCGCGTCTGGCGATGATTTTCCGTTCTGACTTCGATCTCAACAAAAATCGTAAGATTGAGCCGTCAGAACTGGCACTGGCCCAGCAGTTCGTCGGCAGGCCGGAAGCGACCGCCAATTTTGTCTATGCCAACCAGGGCGGAAACGGCCCGGAGTCTTCCGGTGACGGCTGGCGCTATCGCGGCCGCGGGTTAATTCAGATCACCCTCAAGAACAACTATCGAGCCTGCGGGCAGGCGCTTGGGCTGGACCTGCTGAAAAATCCCGACCTGTTGCTGGACCCGGTGAACGCTGCCCGTTCTGCCGCCTGGTACTGGTACCAGCATGGCTGTAATGCGCCTGCGGATGCGGCCAACGTGGTAGAAGTCACCCGCAAAATTAACCCCGCGCTGGTTGGTCTCGATGACCGTGCCATGCTTTTCGAGAAAGCCCGGAGGGTGTTATGTCCCTCAAAGAACTGATTTCTAACCCGTCGGGCCGGCTCAGCACCTCCGACACTATTACTTTTTTTACCTTCCTGGTCACGTCCGCGATCGTCATCTGGTACGGCTACAGCCTGCAGCTGCAGGAGTGGATGTTTACCGCCTACATCGTCGCCTGGGCGGGTCATAACATCGGTTCAAAACTGGTGGCCATGAAGCGTGACCAGCCTGCATCCACACCTAACGGAGGCACCCCCGATGGCCAGTAAACTCTGGGCGCTGGTTAAACCGCTGCTCCCCTGGCTGGTTGCTGTCGCACTGATTCTTTTCGTCGGTATCTGGATCGGGATTCAGGTGACAGCCAGCCAGATGCGTGACGACGTTCAGACGGCGAACAACGCTACAGCGACCGTTCAGAAAGCCTTCGACAATTACAAAATTGAGCGTGAAAAAACAGATGCCGATAAGGCCAGACAAAACCATTCGCAACTGCAGGCTCAGGTGAATCTCGCCGAGCACTACCGCCAGCAGGCGGACAAATTGTCCGGGGAGCTGCTGGCCAAAGGAAAGGCATTGACGATTGCACAGCAAAAACTGAGGGAAAAAACTGATGAACTTGCACGTAAAGATGGTCCTGGCTGGACTGGTATTGGTCCCGGGGCTTTGTGCCTGTACGGGCAAAACCTCGGCTATCCCCTCGGACCCGGTTGCGGTGAATATCTGTCAGCAGCCAACGGCGGAAATGCTGGAAATTCCGGCGATGCCGGCCGCGCCGGAGGCGGACTCTCCCCCCGGGGCATCCTCGGGCACAGTAACGCCTACGGCGAATGGTGCCAGCTCATTCGCAACAAACTAAACACCATTCGCCAGCTCTACGGTAAGGAGCCGCAATGACCCCTGACCAGATTTATCAGATATTGCTTGGCGGTCTTGGGCTCTTCGGCGGTATCTGGATACGCCGGCTGCAGTCGGATATTCGGGACCTCGAAAAAGCCGTTGAGCGTATCAAGGATGAATATCAGCGCCGGGAGGATTCCCGCCGCGACCATGACCAGCTGATAGACCGCATTCGCGATATCAAGGAATCGGTTGATCGCGTACTCGAAAAACTGGACAAGAAGGCAGACCGGACATGAAGGCCAGACAAAAGCGGCGTCAGCGTCGTATCACTACAGCAAACGTCACAGCGTCACCCCGGCTCACCAGCGATGACCCGTTACTGCTTCTGCAGAAATTACTGACCGAGCAACGTCAGCCGCTGTCATCCGACATCATGCCCGAACTGGAGAAAATCTCCGGGGCGGTGATGCGTATCGATCGGCGTATTGATGCGATGGAAAGCCGGGTTATCCGTCAGGGGGCTATCTCCGGTGGACTGACCGGGGCGCTGTCGGGCGGGCTGGTCGTGACGACCATTTCCTTAATCAAGGCCAAGATGGGGTTCTGATATGGCGCATCCGCCCGAGACAAGGGAAAAAGTTCGGCGGCTTTATATTCAGAGCCAGCTGTCACTGCAGATCGTTTCTTCGCAATGCGGCGTCAGTTTTGCGACGGCCGCCCGCTGGAAGAAAGACGCGCAGGACAGCGGCGACGACTGGGACAAGCTCCGTGCCGCTAACGTGCTGGCGGGTAATGGTATGGAGGACGTCGGCCGGGCCATCCTGATGGGATTGCTCGTTCAGTATCAGACCACTATCGAGCAGCTCAACGTTGATTCGCAGCTTCCGCCTCAGGCCCGCGTCGAACTGCTGGCCAGCCTCAGCGATGCTTTCAACAAGGCGACGGTGGCGAGCAAGCGCGTTCTGCCGGAAACCTCGCAGCTGGCCATAGCGATGGAGGTCATCACGATGCTGTCCACCTTCATCAGTGAACACT
Organism: Klebsiella sp. C283; assembly: GCF_048822555.1. Taxonomy (NCBI): domain Bacteria; kingdom Pseudomonadati; phylum Pseudomonadota; class Gammaproteobacteria; order Enterobacterales; family Enterobacteriaceae; genus Klebsiella; species Klebsiella sp. C283. The sequence goes on along the minus strand of NZ_JBMEZS010000008.1, from coordinate 22,409 downwards.
ATCCGAAGCATATGGAAGCCTTTGTCCAGGTGCTGGAACCCTTTGGTAATGAGGTGCAAAAACACTATGGCTGACAAATTAATCCCGGTGAATTCCCGCGTCAGCGTAATGGCGAGCCAAGTAGCTTGCGTCATTGCGCCTGATTATAAGGAATACGTCGAAGTCCATTTACTTGATGGCCGTGTTGAATATCTGGAGTACGCCCTGCGACAAGACCGCTGGAGCGCCAAATCCCGTTTTGAGCAGGCTGTTAACGACGCTTTAAAGGGGGAGTAAATGTTCATTTCCGCCGTTGTGAAAAATGTGTCTCACGATCGCCTGTCATTCATCTGTCCGGGATGCGGTTTTTCCCATCAGGTGACCATTGGTCAGGGTGCGGGGCCACGCTGGGACTGGAACCATGATTATGTTCGTCCGACCTTTAACCCCAGCATCCTGGTGACCTGGGAAGAGCCGAGCGATAACCCGGCATATTTTGATGACCCGACGAAGGACCAGCACCGTGTCTGTCACAGCTTTGTTCGCGACGGCCAGATTCAGTATCTGGCGGACTGCACACATGAACTGGCCGGGCAGACACGTTCTCTCCCGGTTGTTGATATTTAGCCCGGGTTGCCTTTGCGCAATGAATCAATTCTTGCCGGATGGCTATAGAGAAATTCCAGCAACGTTACCGTAAACGAACGGATTTCAGTTGCTTCATCCACTGTGGGAGAACCGGAAACATGTACGGCTTCATTTCCGAACTGGCGAATTGTGTTGGCCCAGTCAAGCATAACGCGTGGCAATGCTTCCGCTTCGCCAAGCTTTTGAATGAGATCGACAAGCCTGCCTTTATCGGTCCCCAGTTTGTCGCGGCATGCCGACTCAAGAATCATCCGGCAGCTTACCAGGGTGAGTCTGGGCGAACTGGTTGCCTGCAGAAGGTCATCAACGTACATGGAATGAATCTCCTGTGGCAGATGTTCTGGAACAGAATCCGTACCCTCCGGATAAATCGCATCCAGCTTAAAAAACTTCCTGAGGTCTGTCCCAACATCGTCCATTTTCACCTCATAGCCGATCCTCCTTGGCTGAGAAGAACGAGCGGAAGGGTCAATCATTTCAAGGCTCAGCCTGTTGAGAAAACGAATTGGCCTGGTATCGGTGTCCCGGTTTCTGGGAGAAAAGTCGAATGTCACGGGAGAGAAACAGTTTCCGCAGGTAAAGAGCCCACGAAAGCTATATGGGTCTTCACGCCACATAATCGTTTGAGAATGAGTATTCAACTCTGATCGTCTCATACAGGCGGCATGCAGAAGAGAAAACGATGAATTGTGACCACAAACCGCACAATGAACATCACTGAAGTAATGGAGAAAAGGCATGAGCACTCCCGATAAAAACATCCTCATTGAACTGGATAATGTATCACGCCAGCAATGTGAACTGCCCCAACGGCAGAAAGAACTTTACTGCATTTTAAAGGCTTACGGAGATGATGCTTTTTGCTACGCGCTCGCCTGCCTGATGCAGGCGGATATAAGATTTAAAAACGCAGCTAAAAAGCCTTTTAAAGGTCAATTAAATGGTGCGTAAGAAGAATGTCAGCCTGAACAAAAAGGAGTTTGAGGCCCAGCTCAACGAGCTGGCCGCATCGCTTCGCCGGTCCATCGAGGCGGAACAGGTCGGCTTTGACCCGTCTCAGGAGGCAGTCAATCAGCGCCGTGACGCGGTCAGGGATCCGGTGAATGGCTTTCGTTACTTCGTGCAGAACTACTTCCCGCACTACATCCGCCATAAGGATCAGTCGGAGCTGCATAAGTTCCTGTTTCAGCGTCTGCCTGAAATCGTTGCGGCGACCGTCAGTCAGCAGGATGCCATCGCGGCCCCCCGTGGTGAGGCCAAATCGACCATCGTCAGCCAACTCTTTGTGCTGTGGAACATCATCCTGGAGCTGAAAAAATACCCGGTCATCATCATGGACAGTATCGACCAGGCGTATCCGATGCTGGAAGCCATCAAGGCGGAGCTCTGCTGGAACCCGCGTCTGAAGATGGATTTTCCTGAATCCTGTGGTCCTGGCCGCGTCTGGCAGATGGGTACCATCCTGACCGCCACTGATATCAAGGTGCAGGTTGCCGGCAGCGGTAAAAAACTGCGCGGCCTGCGCCATGGCCCGTATCGTCCTGACCTGGCCATACTGGATGATATTGAAAATGATGAGCTGGTCCGCAACCCTGATCAGCGCGACAAGCTGGATAACTGGCTGAAAAAGACCGTCCTGCCGCTGGGTGGCGCGGGGGCCAAGTTTGATGTGATCTACATCGGGACCATTCTGCATTACGACTCGGTGCTGTCACGTACCCTGAAAAACCCGCTTTGGAAACGCAAACGCTTTAAGGCACTCATTACCTGGCCGTCAGACATGACGCTCTGGGATAAGTGGGAAGAAATTCTGCGTAACAACGACGAGGATGGCGAGTTGCTGGCCCGGACGTTCTACGACGAACACCGGGAGGCGATGGAAGCCGGCGCGGTAGTTTCCTGGTCAGCGCGGCCACTCTATACCCTGATGTTGATCCGCGCCCGTGACGGTCACAGCACCTTCGACAGTGAATACCAGAATGACCCGGTCAGCGGCGATGATGCACCGTTCGCCACCTGTATCACCTTCTGGGTGAACCGGCTGAAGGAATGGTCATTCTTTGGCAGCATTGACCCCAGTCTGGGTCTAAAAGGTAATTCCCGAGACCCGTCGGCAATTCTGGTCGGCGGCTTTAACCGGATGACCGGCGTTCTGGACGTCGTCGAAGCCCGCATTAAAAAGCGTCTGCCGAGCGTCATTATCAGCGACACCATCGCGCTGCAGCGGGAATACGGCTGTCTGTGCTGGTCGGTTGAGGCGGTCCAGTTTCAGGAGTTTTTGCGTACTGAGCTGGTTCGTCAGTCAGCAGAACTGGGGGTTCCGGTCCCGGCTATGCCGGTTACTCCGCACTCAGACAAAATCCTGCGTATCGAGTCCCTGCAGCCTTACGTGTTCAACAAACTGATTAGGCTCAGCCCGACCCAGGTCACCCTGATAGAGCAGCTCCGCCATTTTCCCATGGCAGACCATGATGATGGCCCGGATGCGCTGCATATGCTCTGGGCGCTGTGCAACTCCTTTGGGACGCGAGACGGGTTCCGCCACGTTCCGCGCCGGCAGGACGATGACAGAGATAATGACAACAGACATTCAGGCCAGTCGCGCCAGCGTTCCCGCTCGCGCTTTGGCAACGGAGGATGGTAATAATGGGCAAGATAGTTGATCAGTGGGGTCGCCCTTTCGATAAGTCGGTAACCAAAGAACCGCAGACCGCACGGATGATTCAGCTTAACAGCACGTATCCGGCTCACCCCTCACGGGGGCTGACGATTCGACGTCTGCCGCGAATACTGCAGGAAGCCGAACAGGGTTATCTTTCCGCTCAGGCTGACCTTTTTGACGATATGGTCGAAAAGGATGGCCATATCTTTTCGGAGATGGCCAAGCGTAAGAATGCGTTACTGGGTCTCGACTGGAGCATTGAACCCCGGCGCAATGCGACGGCGGAAGAGAAGAACCTCGCGGCCATGGTTCAGGAGTGGTTCGACTCTCTCGATAATCTGGAAGATATCATTCTGCAGGCAGCGGATGCGATCGGGCATGGTTTCAGCTGTCAGGAGCTGGAATGGGAACTGGAAGAGAATGTCTGGCTACCCAGCGCCGCCCACCTCAGGCCGCATCGCTGGTTCCAGGCACGCCCTGACCGTGGCGATAATATCCGCCTGAATGATGGCAGCATTGACGGTGCAGAGCTGATGCCGTTCGGCTGGATGGTCCATAAGCATAACGCGAAAACCGGCTTTACCGGTCAGTCGGGTCTGTATCGCGTGCTGGTCTGGCCGTACCTGTTCAAGAACTTTGCGGTTCGCGATCTGGCGGAGTTCCTGGAGATTTATGGTCTGCCGGCGCGCGTCGGTAAGTACATGGCTGGCGCAACGGACCAGGACAAAGACGCGCTTTTCGAAGCGCTGGTTACCCTGGGCCACAATGCGGCGGGTATTATTCCACAAGGGACCGACATTGACTTCAAATCGGCAGCATCCGGCCAGGCTGACCCGTTTGTTGCGATGATGGACTGGTGTGAGCGCACACAATCAAAAGTGATCCTCGGGGCAACCCTCACCAGCCAGGCAGATGGCAAGACCTCAACCAATGCACTCGGCAATGTCCACAACGACGTGCGTCACGATATCCTCGTCTCGGATGCCAAGCAGCTGCACGGCTTCTTCAGCAGCATGATTGATATGCTGCTGCGGATTAACGGGTATGAAATATCTCGCCGTCGCCTGCCTAAATTTGTATTTGATACCCGGGATATTGAAGAGATCGCATCCTTTTCAACGGGTGTTAAAAATCTGGTTGAATCGGGTGTTAAAAGTATTCCGGCATCCTGGGTGCATAAGAAACTGGGTATTCCTGTCCCCCAGAAAGATGAAGCGGTACTGGAAGCTCCCTCACAAGCCAGCGCTCCGTCACCCGTTGCGCTGAATCAGCGCTTCCGTCGCATTGCCGCCCTGACCACCGCAACAGAGCTATCAGATCCGGCACAGGAAGCGCTGGATAATGGGCGCCCGGTACCGGAGAAAATCGCGGCCGCGATGGAAAAGCTGATTGCGCCGCTGGTTGCGGCGTTGCAGGACGGAAAACTTCCGGATGAAGCCATGGATATCATCGCCGGCAGCTATCCTGACCTGGACGACAGCGAGCTGGTCACCCTGCTGGAGCAGGCGCTCTTTGTCTCCGATGTATGGGGGCGGCTGAATTCCGATGCCTGAAAGCGTTGATCTAAGTTATGCGATCGGGCTGAAACCTGCTCAGGCCATCGAGTATTTCCAGTCCAAAGGTTACACCATCGGCTTTAACTGGCATGAGGTGGAGGCGCGGGCGCACGCGACGGCGTTTACCGTCGCCGGCATCCTTCGCCAGGATATTCTGCAGGACGTGCGTGCCGGCCTGCAGGACACGCTGGACAACGGGCTGACGCTCGAGCAGTTCCGCCGGCAGATGACGCAGAAGCTGACGCAGAAAGGCTGGCTGGCCGATAAGGCGAAGCTGGTCGCCGATGAGGATGGCGTACTGGAGGGCAAGCAGTTAACCCCGCGCCGGCTACGTACCATCTTTGAAACCAATATGCAGTCGTCCTACGGTGCCGGCCGCTACGCCCAGCAGATGGAGAACGCCGCCGACCGCCCGTACTGGACGCGCGTGGCGGTCATGGACCTGCGCACACGGCCCGCACACGCGGCGCTGAACGGACTGACGGCCCGCTATGACGATCCCATCTGGCAGTTTGCCTATCCGCCCGACGGCTGGGGATGCCGCTGCCGCGTCCGGGCACGTTCGCAAAGCGATATCGACGGCAAGAGCATCTCCGTCTGGTCGAGCGAGGGGCATCTGGAAACCGTGCAGCAGGCATGGGGGCCGCAGGATACCCGCGAGGTGCAGGCGTTCCGCTACAACGGTCAGCTCTATACCCCGGATGCCGGCTTTGGCCACAATCCGGGTCAGGGCTGGCTGGCGGGTCTTGGTCAACGCCTGATGGACCGCTCAACCACAGCACCACCACAGATGGCCACGCTGGCTGTTCAGCACACACTTTCGGAGCCGCAGCTGCTTGACGCGATCACGTCAGATATCCGCCGCTTCGTGAATCAGTCGCTGCTGCGTGAGCCAGCCGGTGCTTTCCGTCATGCCGGCGCACTCAGCACCCGCACACTCGATGCGCTTTCTGGTCGTGGCCGTATGCCCGACTCCGCAGTGATGACGGTGACCGACAGCGCGGTGGTACAGTCACCCGGGCCGCTCTGGGAGCAGTTGCCGGCACAGCTGCGCCAGCCTGCAGCGGTTCTGGCTGATGGTGACGATCTGCTTTATGTCATCCGCAATGGCGAGTCACTCCACCAGGTGCGGGCCGTTCCCGGGCAGAACGCTGCAGGTTACGAGCTGCAGTTACCGGACGGTGGCGCAGAACTGACACCGGCGTCCCTGCAGTCGCTGGCTGAATTACCGATACTGGAGGGCGCGTTAAATGGCCTATGAAATCGTTTTTGACGTCACCGACTTTGAGCGCTCTCTGGGCGAGCTCATCAGAAGCTTTGAGAATCGTGCGCCACTGATGCGAATGCTGGCTGGGATGATGGAGGACGCCGTCCAGGAGAACTTCGAACAACAGGGCCGACCTAAGTGGCTCGGATGGAGTCCACGTTATGCCAGGCGGCGGGGGCCAGGTCAGATACTGCAGCGATCTGGTCGGCTGGCTTCGAGCATCGCTCAGTACAGCGACAACGATATGGCGACCGTCGGGACCAATGTCATCTATGCCGGCATTCACCAGTCTGGCGGAAAGATTAGCATCCCGGCCCGCAGTCAGCAGGCGTACTATCGCCAGAACAAGGACGGTACCCTGAACAATCAGTTTGCCCGCAAGAGTAAAGCTAATTACGCAGAGTGGAATACCATCCCGGCATATGAGATTAAAATGCCAGCCCGCCCGTTTCTTTTTCTGGCCGAATCCGACGTCAGCGCTATGGAAGAAAAATCGGTGAATTATTTCAGCCAGATCTACCGGTAAAGCCTGAAAACCGAAAACGCGCTGTAACGCATCACAGGGCGTTATCTTGCTCGCCACCTCACGGAACTACCCTGACAGGGTGCTCAGGCGTTTTTAAAAGCGGTTTAAAAACGTTTAGCGCTATTGCCCTGCAGCGGGACAGAGTGACATGATGTAACGGTACTCTCTTCCTTTATATACCCACTGAAGCCCGTCAACTTATTACGCCGCTATATTCCCTGTACTGTCGGCGTCATGAAAACTCATATCGCGTCACTCTCACAGGTTATCAGCGCTGCAAATCGCGGCGTGATCCAGCTGTTGCCGGCCGGTACCTTCCGTGCCGGCGACGGCCGCCCGGCAGAATGCCCGGATGGCTGGTTTATTGATGCCACGATCGCGGCATCATTAATCGCCGCCGCTGACGCCCGCCAGACTCCCTATGTCATCGACTACGAACACCAGACCCTGCGTTCAGCGAAGAACGGGCTACCCGCGCCAGCTTCGGGCTGGTTTAAAAAGCTGGAGTGGCGTGAAGGGGTTGGCCTGTTTGCCGTGGATGTTGAATGGACTGACGCCGCTGCTGCCGCTATCGATGCCGGTGAATATAAATTTATTTCCCCCGTTTTTCTTTACGACGCGACTGGTCTGGTCACCACGTTAATCAACGCGGCCCTGACCAATACGCCCGCCCTGGACGGCATGGATGAGGCAATGCTTGCCGCTGCCTCCCTCCTCGCCGCCACTTCAACTGAGGACACAACGATGGATGAATTGCTGGAACAGCTCCGCTGGTTCCTGGGTCTGCCGCTTTCGTCAACCGAAGCCGACATTCTCAACGAGCTGCAGAAGCTCATTAACAAAATTAAGGCTTCGGACAGTCAGGCTGCCGCTGGTCTTGCCTGGATTAACGGGCTTGAGGCCAGCGTCGCTGCGCTGACGTCTCAGGTTGAGAATCCGGATCCTGCTCTCTGGGTATCCGTGGATGTCATGAATCAGGCGATTGAACAGGCCCGGGCCTCAGGTGAGGAGCAGATTGCCCAGCTGACGCTGCAGCAGTCCACAGAGCTGATTCAGGCGGCCTTGTCTGATGGCCGTTTGTTGCCGGCGCAAAAAGGCTGGGCGGAGGCGCTGGCCAAATCCAGCCCCGACAAACTCCGCGATCATCTGAGCAAGCAATCGCGTATCGCCGCGCTCACCACCACGCAGACCGGTGGTCGTCCGCCGGCTGGCCTGCCATCCCGTGCAGTCGATGCTCCGGATGATGAACTGAATCCGGCCGTACTGAGCGTGATGGGCCTTAATCCGAACGATTTTATCGAGGGAAACAGCAATGTCTGATCGTAACACCCCCTGGCGCAATGGTGAGCTTGTCGCCGCGCCTGTGGCTGCGGCCACAATGATTTATGGCGGGCACATGGTTGGCCTGAATGCCAGTGGCATGGCCGTTCCTGCCGCAGCCACCGCCTCCCTGACCATTTTCGGCGTTTCCGATGAGTACGCGGATAACACTGCCGGTGCGGCCGGGGCGACGTCGGTCATGGTTCGTCGCGGTAAAGCCTGGAAACTGGCCAACTTCTCCGGGGACGCTGTAACCCAGGCTGAAGTCGGTAAGACCTGCTATGTCGCGGACAGTATCACCGTCGCCAAAACCAGCAACACCAATGCGCGACCGGTGGCCGGTATCGTTATTGCCGTCGAGTCCGATGGCGTCTGGGTTGAAATTTAAGGAGAACAGCCGTGATTGTTAACAAGCAGAACCTGAAAACCATTTTTATCGGTCTTAAGAAGACCTTTCAAAATGCGTTTGATCAGACCCCTAACGACTGGCAGCAGATTGCCATGGTCGTGCCGTCCAGCACCAAGGAAGAGAACTACGCCTGGTTGTCGCGTTTCCCGAAAATGCGTGAATGGGTTGGCGAAAAAGTGGTGAAAGCCCTGGAAGGCTTCAGCTACACCATCCGTAACAAAGACTGGGAAGCGACCATTGAGGTCGATCGTAACGATATCGAAGACGACACCATGCTGGGTTATGCTCAGCAGGCTCAGGGTGCTGGCCAGTCTGCCGCAGAACTGCCAGCCGATATTATCGGCCGGCTGCTGAGCGGTGGTTTCACCAACTTCTGTTATGACGGCCAGTACTTCTTCGATACGGATCACCCGGTCGGTAGTGGCGTGGCGTCCAACAAAGGCACGAAAGCGCTGTCTGCCGCATCGTTCGCCGCAGCCCAGGCATCTTACGGTGCAGCCCGTTCAGCGATGCGTGACTTCAAGGATGACGAAGGTGAAAACCTGCGTATCCGCCCGGGTCTGCTGGTTGTCCCGCCGGCGCTGGAAGATACCGCCAACTATCTGATGACCGCCGATCGTTTCCCGGATAACACACCAAACATCTACAAAGGGACAGCGAAAGTCCTGGTGTGGCCGGGGCTGGCAACCGATACCGAGTGGTATCTGTTTGACAACACCCAGCCGGTGAAACCGCTGGTCTATCAGGAGCGTAAAAAGCCGGTATTCGTCGAGCAGACCAATATGGACAGCGACGACGTCTTCCTGATGAAGAAGTACAAATTTGGTGCCGAGGCCCGCTCCAACGGCGGTTATGGCTTCTGGCAGATGGCTTTTGGTTCAACCGGGGTGGATGCATAAATGCCTGACATTACGATTACCTCCAAGCGCGACGGTTTCCGTCGCTGCGGTGTGGCACACCGTGACGTGCCGGTAACCTGGCCTGATGGCAGTTTTACTGATGAGCAGATCGCCATTCTGCGTGCTGAACCGGCACTGGTTGTCCATCTCGGCGCGGTCAGCGGCGATGACGACAAGCTGAAAAACGCACAGGCTCGTATTCAGGAGCTGGAGGTCCAGCTTAAGGAAGTGACCTCAGAACGCGACCTTCTGCTGGTTACGCTGGAGCTACAGAAAGCGAGTCAGTCACCGGCGGCAAGTGATAACGCCGCTGATGACACGACAGCGCTGACACTTCAGACAACAGGCCAGTCACCAGAGGTCAAGGATAGCGCCTCTGATTACGAGGCGGTGGCTGAGTCTTCGCCTAAAGCGAAAAAGTAAGCGGAGCCAGCTATGTACGCAACCCGGGACGATATGGTCAGGCAGTTTGGTGAAACGGAATGTATCGCGCTTTCCGATCGTGATTTTACCGGTGAGATTAATGACGACGTGCTGAACGGTGGCCTTGAGCGGGCCACCGCCACCATCGACAGTTATCTCGCTGGCCGTTATCCGGTGCCATGGACTGATACGCCCGGGATCCTGACGGGTAAGTGTTGCGATATCGCCCGGTACGAACTGACCGGCGCAGAGACGCAGAACACAGAGGAGATACGTCAACGTTATGAAGACGCAATCAGGTATCTGGAGCGTGTGGCTGATGGCCGCATCACGCTGGGCCGTCTCCCGGATGGTTCAGTCGCTCAGGGTGGGAGTGTTTCCCGCTTTTCCTCGGCTGGCCGGGTTTTCGGGCGCAGTGAAACGGATGGGGGTGCATTTTGATTATCACGCAAATCGAATCCGCCATTATCGACAGGCTCACCCGGGGGCTCGGCAAACTGGTCCGCGAGGTGCGTTCCTACAGTGGCGAACTCGATGGCGATCCTGCTGATGTCATTCGCCAGCTTCCGGGCGTCTGGGTCACTTTTGGCGGTGTACAGGGTTCAGAACTGCTGAGTACCGGCCGTAATAAGTGGCGGGATACCGGGCGTTTTGTGGTCCTCGCCGGAGCACGAAGCGTGCGCAGTGATCAGGCTACCCGCCACGGTGGACCGTCATTCAACGAGGTCGGCGCCTACCAGCTTGTTTACGCCATCCGCCGGCTGTTGGCACGGCAGGACCTGGGATTACCGATTGAGCATCTCATGCCTGGCAAGGTGCGAACCCTGTTTAACACGCAGGTAAAAGCGGCGGCAATGTCTGTTTTTGCCTGCGAGTTCGACACCCGCTTTGATTCGGAATCACTGGAGAACGGTCGCTTCCCGCTGGCTCCCGCCGACCTGCCATCCGGTCATCCTGACCTGATTTTTGGCGAATATGGCGGTGCGCACAGCCCGGATGACCCGGCCTGGCTGACCACTGATTTGCGGTATTTCCTGAACGGCCAGGAGCCGTTCGCTGCTGAGGATATTATTCATCATGAAAGTGAAAGCCCGTGAAGGGATCCGGGTACCGCGCGAGGATAACGCCCGCCGGTACATCGAGCAGGAACCGGTTGAGGTTCCTGAAAGCACCTACTATCTGCGGCGTCTGAATGAGGGCGACCTGGTGAAGGTGACAGATGCGACCGTTGATGTTACGGCCGCTGCAGCAACGACCGGCAAAGGAACCAAATAATGTCCAGCCCGAATATTTCTTTCGACAACATCCCGTCGAGCATCCGCAAACCGGGGCAGTATTTTGAGTTCAATACGAAACTTGCTGTCCGCACGTTGCCGGCGAATGCGCAAAAAGTGTTGATTGTCGCCCCTATGCTCGCCAGCGGCAGCCTTGAACCGCTTGTGGCCACCAGTGTATTCAGCGGCGATGAAGCCGCAGTGTACTTCGGTTACGGCTCCATTGCGCATCTGATGGTGGTAGCTGCCATCAATACCTATTCCTACCTCGATCTGACCGTTATCGGTGTCAGTGATGCCAGCGCCGGGATTGCCGCTACTGGTTCGCTGACCATCACCGGGCCTGCCAGTTCGCAGGGTGTGGTCAGTCTGTGGATCGGTAATACCCGCGTGGATGTGGCCGTCAGTGCGGCAGATACCGCAACTGAAATCGCTGCAGCGATGAAAACTGCGATCGATAATCAGCCGGAGCTGCCCGTTACTGCCGCAGTGTCAGCTGGTGTCATGACCCTGACCGCGAAGAACAAAGGTGCGGCCGGCAACGATATCCGCCTGCGTGCGCAGACCACTGCATCCGGTACGACGACTGCCATCGTTGCAATGGCCAGCGGGGCCACTGACCCGGATATCGCACCGGCGCTGGCGAACGTCGTGGCAGCAGGCCACAACATCATCGTCAGCCCGTTCTGCACCCAGAACACGCTGACAGCACTGCGTACCCATCTGGATTTTGTTTCCGGCCCGATGGAGCAACGCGGCGCGGTAGGCGTCGCCGGCTGGCCGGGTACGCTTGCCGCCGGTACCACACTGGCATCACAAATCAACAGCGGGCGGATTACGGTGGGCTGGCATAACGGTTCCGTTATGCTGCCGGCAGAAATTGCGGCGGCATATGGCGCACGCATTGCCAGTGAAGAAGACCCGGCCCGACCGCTGAACACCCTGACACTGGCGCTGGATGTGACGGACCTCGCCAGCCGCCCGGGACGAACCGAGCAGGAAAACGCGCTGCATAACGGACTGACTCCGTTTGAAGTGGGTTCCGGCGAGACGGTGCAGATCGTCCGCGCTATCACGACCTATACCCGCAATGCCAGCGGCGTCGATGATGTGTCCCTGCTGGACCTGACGACCATCCGTACCCTGGATTACGTGCGTAAAGCCTGCCGCGAGCGAATTGCGCTGCGCTTCCCGCGTGAAAAGCTCTCTACGCGTACGCCTCCACTGGTCCGCAGCGAACTCTATGACGTGCTGCTGAAGCTGGAAGAGCTGGAAATCATTGAGGAAGTTGACGCCAATAAGGACGCGCTGATCGTCGAGCGTGACAGCCAGGATGTTAACCGCCTGAATGCCCGTATTCCGTCGGATGTGGTGAACGGTCTCCACGTCTTCGCCGGTCGCATCGATTTGCTTCTGTAAGGAGAGCATGTAAATGGCACTTGAAGAATACGTCGGCTCAATCGTTCTGTACGTGGACGGCCAGGAGATTGAGGTTACCGATATTCGTCCCCAGACGAACACCGGGCGCAAGCTGGTGAAAACCATGAACCGGACCGGCCGCGCCAAAGGCTATTCGAAAGGTATCGCAGAGCATTCATTGCAGATCACCGTCGTCATCCCGAAAAACGTTGCTCAGCCGGACTGGGATGAAATGGTCGGAGCCAAACTGACCACCATGGATATGGACGGAAACCCGCTGTATAGCTACCTGGACTGCTTCACCACTCAGACCGGCGAACAGTACAGCGTGGATAACGAAGCCCGCCGCGATATCACAGTACAGTCACTGCGTAAGGTACAAGGCTAATGAAAGCATCAGGACAACTGCTGTACGGCATACCTCACGGCGACGTCATTCATTATGACTACACCGTGGCGGTCCCGGTAATTCGCCATACCATTGCGGCGCTGGCGGCGACGACAGAGGCTATGGGGGAATCGGATTCTCCTGCAGCTTCCATGTATTACCGTGCAGCGCTAATGGCTGAAGTCATCGAGTCACTTGGCGATCTGCCAAAAGAGGCTATCACTGCAGAACTTCTGCTGGACGGGTTGACGGATGAAGATATGGATCTGCTGGATGCAGAGCTGAGCGGACTTAAAAAAAAGCGGATGCGCGTACCGCCGGTCTCTCAGGGCTCCGACGAGCCACCCTCATCCTCGGACGATTCGGCATCAGCGGAGACCGCATCGAAGGAATGACCGTCAGCGAGCTGACCAGCTGGCTGGATGACCTCGACGGGTTGCATGGCAGGAAGCCGGCAGCCCGTGTACCTCATGTTAAATCTCGCAGAAGAAAAAAGGGGAAAAGGTAAATGCGTTCTCTACAGCTTGCCATGACCCTGCTGGCAAAAGACCAGGGCTCTAAGGTATTGCGCCAGACGCTGGCTGACGTCCTGAAGCAGACCAATGCCAATAAAAAAGCCGAAGAAGAAGCCGCGCGCGTACGTGAGCAGTCGGCACAGAGCGGCATTCGTGCATCCCGAACCCTGCAGCAGGAATATCAGCGGGCAGCCAATGCCCGGTCTGTGCTGGGGATCCGCTCAGAACGCGACATCCAGCGCGAGATAGCGCAAACGCAGGCTGCATATAACCGTCTCCTGCGCACCGGTACCCTTACCGCTAACGAACAGACCCGCGCGTTTCGCGCAATGACGAACCAGGTCGCGCAACTGCGCACCGAACTTAATGGTGCCGGTCAGTCAATGTCACGCATGGAACGTGCCCGTATGTGGGGTGGCAATGTCACAGCGTTCGCCGGCGGCATCGCAGCCGCGGGGGCCATCGTCGCCCCCTCGGTGCGTAACCAGATGACTTATGAGCAACGTCTGGCCAGCATGGCGAATACGGCATTTGCAGAACAAAACACTGCTGGACGTCGGACTGGTATGCGTTCTATGGATCAGCTTATTCGTCGGTCAGTAGCGGTTGGTGGTGGGTCAAAAGAAACTGCAGCTGATACCCTCGATACTTTACTTGCTTCAGGCGCTGTAGATTACACTACAGCAGAAAAGTTGTTACCTATGCTTCAGAAATACGCAACAGCAACTGAGGCTGACCCAAAAGAGCTGGCGCAGATAGCTATTCGTCTTAAGCAATCCTTTGGTATTTCTGATAATCAAATACCTACAGCCCTTAACATGGTGATTAAATCGGGGCAATTAGGTTCTTTTGAAATAAAAAATCTGGCCAAATGGCTGCCTCAGCAACTTGCTGCAGCCAATGCTTTAGGGATGAATGGTCTTGGTGACCTTGCTGTTTTACTGGGATTTAACCAAGCATCAATGATAAGTGCAGGTAGTCCTGATGAGGCAGGGAATAACATAGTTAACTTGCTGACAAAAATTAACAGTCAGGATGCGGCTAATTCAGCTGCGAGAATTAAATTTAACGGTAAAGGCATCGATTTACCAGGTACCTTGGTAAGGGCGAGAAGCAAAGGGTTTACTGCTCTTGAGGCATTTAGCGGCCTTACCGATAAGATTGTGGCTAATAATCCAGAATACCAAGCACTCGAAAAGCAGCTCAAAAGCTCAACAACTGACTCAGCTCGTCAGGAAATAATGCAATCTCAGGCAAAGATTTTAGAAGGTTCTGCAATTGGCCAGATTATTGCTGACAGGCAGGCGTTAATGGCGCTCGTCGCATGGCGTGCAAACCGGCAGTACGGCAATGATGTTATTAAAGGAGTAAATCAACAGCGTGTACTTCCTTTAAGTCAACAGTCAGGTGAGCAAAATTTCGACCTTATCAAAGGAACGAATTTCTACAAGGTCAACCAGCTGAACAATACCCGGGACTTTGCGCAGATGGACGCTATCCAGCCACTGTCTGATGTGCTGGGTAAACTTTCGGGGGAACTCAATGATTACGCCGGCGCATATCCGGGACTGACAAAGGCCCTGGCTGGTGCTGAAACGGCCATTAAGGCTATGACTGCTGCCGCGTGGGCGTTTGCTGGTATCAAGTTCCTTTCCTCTGCTGGCGCAGCTGCAACTGCTGCAGGAACCACGGCAGCTGGTGCAGGCACTGCTGCGGCCACTGCGACCCGTATTCCAGGCTGGGCCGGTCGTCTTGGCCTTGGTCGCGTGCTGGCTCCCTTTGCTGTTTGGCAGGGAGCGGAAGCCGTACCTCTTATGCAAGTCAGTCGTGGTGATGCCGAGGCCCGCGCGCGACTTGAAAAAGGAAATTACCCTAACGATCAGGCGCGAATGCTGGATGCGCTCAAATCCCGCCCAGGTCTGATGGATGCCTGGGATGAGGTCAAATCGTGGTGGGCTTCCCCTTCAAACATCCGCGTTCCTGAATCAGCAAACGGCTACCCGGTGCCACCGTTCACCCGGACTCCGTCACAGCAGCCGCCCATCAATATCACCACCAAACTTGAACTGGACGGCCGGGTTATTGCTGAGGCTGTGAATGAAGTCAATGGCCAGTCAGCCGCCCGTGGCCCACAGGGAGGACCGCACTGATGGCATGGGAAACAGATCTGCAGGACGCCAGCTTCAGGGGCGTCGCCTTCGATATCATCACCACGCGTGACAGCGTGCAGCGTGATATCGCCCAGCATGAATACCCGTATCGCAACGGGGCCAATATTGACGACCTTGGCGGTAAACCACGCAGCCTGCAGTGTCAGGCGGTCTTCTTTGGCGACGACTATGAAAGCCGGCTGCAGGCGTTCATTGCCGCACTGGACGTGCGCGGCTCGGGCGAGCTTATTCATCCTGTATTTGGCTCCATGCCGGATATGCTGTGCTACGTCTATCAGGTAAACCACGACGCTGAGACGCCTGACTACTGTACTGTTGATCTGCAGTTCCTGCAGTCAGGTCTGGATGTGAAGTTCTTCGTACGCGAATGGCCACTCAGTCAGGCAGATGCCATTTTCAACCAGGCCCAGGGGATCCTCGACAGTACCGCCACGTTACTGGATAACGCCATGAAGCCACTGAGAACGGCGCGGCAGTATATGGCCCGCGCCAAAGCGCTGGGTGTCACAGCGCTGAACATGGCGGCTATTCTCAGGAGTGAAATCACAGGTTTTATCAGCAGCACGACTGATTTTGTTAATTTCCCGGCTGCCTTTATGACTGACCTTCAGTCTGCGCTGAGCCTGCAGAGCTCGGCAGCGACCAGTTCGATCAGCTCGGACTCTGCTGTATACGCTTCCGTGCCGTCGGTCGTCCTTGCTGACTGGTCAGCGGTGAAAACCCAGGCCAATGAGGTAGCCGTACTGCCGGCAAGTCTTGTCAATGGCGATGCGACGGCTTCCGTTGAAATGCCGGCAAACGTAACCACCAACGATATCCGTGAGCTGATTGCCATGACACAACTGGCGGTCGCCCTTGAGTTGTCGCAGCAGGCGGCTGACCTTCTGAGCGATGAGACCGTCACGGCTGCGTTAAGCCCCGATGATATCAGTCTTATCACCGGTGATGCCCGCCGGGCAGTACAGAATGCCATCGACAGCGTGCGCAGTACTTGGGCCGCTGAGATGGAGACCGTGAGCAGCTCAACGACGTCGATCGCGCTGGAATATGAGCCGGTTATTAATGGCCTTCGTGATACCGCGCTTTCCCTGCAGTCGATGGCCACGGCACTGATTCAGGCCAGACCTCCACTGATTCAGCGCACGGTGGCCAGTGCCGCGAATCTGCATCTGCTTGCCCACCTGTGGTATGGCGATTACAGCCGGGCCACTGAGCTTAAGCTCCTTAATCCGTCCCTTCGTGACCCCAATAACATCATCGCGGGAGACGTCCTGAATGGCTACGCAGAATAAACAGACAACCCAGGATAATGACCTGGACAAAGTGTCGGTCATCGTCGGTGGGAAGGTGCATTCCGACTGGTCCGGCTACGGTATCGACAGCGACTTTCTTATCCCCGCCGATGCCTGGTCGATGCGTCTCGGTCTGCCCGATGGCATCTTTCCAGAAGGTGTGGCGCGAGGTGTTCCTGTTCAGGTTCGCGTCGGGCCGGATGTTGTAATGTCCGGGCGCATAGACCGGGTTTCCCGTACCGTCAGCCGGGATCAGGTATCGCTGTCCGTCACCGGCCGTGACGGTGCGGCCATCCTGGTGGACTGTGCATCCCCGTTGCTGACAAGCCGTCAGGCCAGCCTGGAAGAGGTTATCGCCCAGGTCGTGCGGCCGCTGGGTATCAAAAACATCGAGCTGCACGCCGAGAGTTCGATCCGCAATGACAAAATCACCACCGAACCGGGCGAGCGGGCATGGGATATCCTGCTGAGGGCCTGTGCCGGTCGCGGGCTTTGGCCGTGGTTCCGGCCTGACGGTACGCTGGTCATCGGTGGCCCGGATTATACGGCTGCGCCGGTGGCCACGCTGGTGATGCGCCGTTCCGGCGAGGGAAATAACCTGCTCAGTCTCACCGATGAAAGCAGCATGGAGCGCAGCTTTTCCCGTCTGACGGTGCTGGCGCAGGGGCATGCACACTCAACGAACAACAAAAAAGAGCTGGGGATTATCGACGTCAGCAGCTCAGACTCACTGACGGTGTCCGGGGATACTGATACCACCGAAACTGAACTGGATACGGGCCTTCCCGAGACCGGTCAGCATGGTCTGCAGTTTGTTGTGGAGGATCCAACCGTCACGTATTACCGGCCGCAGGTGGTCGTCATGCACGATGCCGATGACCTTGAACAGGTTCGCTATCGCGCCCGCAAAATGATGGCCGATGCCCGACTGGAGGGTTATTCCCTGATTGCCCGGGTTCAGGGTCACCGGACTAGCGACGGCGTGTTATGGGAGCCAGGGCAGCGCATCCACGTCATCAGCGAACCGCACGGTATCGATGCCATCTATTTTCTGATGGGCCGGGAGTTTACCGGTGGACGCCCGGGCGGCGCGGTGACCACGCTGCGGCTGAAAGAAGATGGTGTCTGGATCCCCGATGCGTGGTCGAAGAAGAAAAAAGCCCGTAAAGGTCGCCGTAAGAAAAAACAGGAACTGGGGATAGTCGATGTGGAACCAGGTTGATTTACGTATCCGCTCTGCACTGCGCGGTATTCGCCTTGCTTTCCGGGGACGTTTAACCCGCGTTAAAAGCGATTTAACCATCCAGCAGGTGCAGCTTAAAGGGCTGGCCGGCGAGCAGCTGCAGGACGCCGAACTGTTCCAGCACTTCGGGTTTACCAGTTGCCCGCCTGCCGGCACTCAGTGTATCGTGCTTCCCATCGGTGGCCAGACCTCGCATGCCATCATCATCGCCACCGAGAACGGTGCATACCGTTTGCAGGTGGCCAGCGGTGAAGTGGCCATCTACTCTGATGAAGGTGCTTTTGTGCATATCAAAAAGGGCCGAATCGTCGAAGTGGATTGTGATGAGTACCTTGTTAAAACCAAAAAATACACCGTTGAAACTGAGGATTATGGCGTTACGGCGTCAGCCGGTGCGACCTTTGAGACGCCATTACTGAAAGCCAGCGACCAGCTATCCGATGGTAAATCGACGCTCGATCAGATGCGCGAGACCTATGATGACCATGACCACGATCATGGCGGTGATGCCGGCATCACGGATAAACCGAACCAGCAGATGTAACCCCCGCCAGACCCACTGAAGCCCTTCAACTTATTCATACCAGTCCACTCTGTCATCATGGCAGCGTGGACAGACTATTAGACCCGACAACCGGCGACTACGCCGGCACGAGTACCAGCACTCTGGCAAACGCAGTGTATCTGCGTCTGACCATCCCGCTCGGCTCATGGTGGGCGCAGCCGGATGTCGGTTCAAAGCTTCATCTTCTGAGGAGAGAGAAAGATGTAACCCGCGTACATAAACTCGCTCGCCAGTATGCTGAAGAGGCGCTGGCACCGCTGACGGCTGATACTGATGGCCGGGCAAAAAGCATCACAGTAGAAACCTTTCAGGGGGAGCCGGGCTGGCTCCTTTTATTGATCACCGTCATTCAGGCCGATGGTATTACCGTCCCCTTGAAGCATTTTGTGAGGGTTATTTAATGCCGTTTGTCACGCCGACGTTCGACGAAATCCGAAACGATATTCTGCGCGATATTAAGAACCTGAATACCGATGCAGATATTGGCGTTGACAGCGATTTATATATTCGTGCCAGTGCGGTGGCCAGCGTTGCCACAGGTATTTATCAATATCAGGGATGGATCGTTCGTCAGATATTTGCTGACACGGCCGATACTGAATTTCTCGAATGGCATGCCCGTACGCGCGGCTTGTATCGCAAGTCGGCCACCACGGCCAGCGGTACCCTTACGGTCACCGGCGAACCCGGCGCGACGGCAGCGGCGGGCTACAGTGTGACGCGCGGTAGCCTGACGTATACCACCACGGCCGCAGTGACGCTTGATAGCGACGGTAACGGTACGGTAGCGGCAAGCTATTCCACTGCCGGCGCTGCTGGTAATACCACGGCCATCACTTCGGGTACGTTTACCAGTACACCGACGGGATTCGACAGCACCGTAGTTATCGGTGTTATGTCCGGCGGGACTGACCAGGAACTTGATACTGAACTGTTGGCCCGTTTGCTGGATATTATTCGTCGTCCACCTGCAGGCGGAAATAAGTATGATTATCGCCGCTGGGCAATGAACGTTGATGGTGTGACTGCTGCCTATGTATATCCGCTACGGCGCGGGCTGGGAACTGTTGATGTTGTCATTACCTCATCTGATGGTGCTCCCTCTGCTGAGATAATAACAGCAGTGCAGGCCTATATTGACGATCAGCGTCCTGTTACAGCTAAAGATTGCCTGGTGCTGGCCCCTACATTTAAAACCGTCGATATCTCTGTTGGGGTTTCAGTTTCCGGCGTGACCTTTGCCGAAGCCTCCGAAAATATTATTGCTGCGCTTACCGACTACATAGCCCGACTGGCCCCCGGAGAAGCATTTATTAAATCTCAGGCTGAAATGATTGTTTCTCAGGTAAACGGAGTTATTGACCGTAATATGTCATCACCTGCAGGTAATGTGTTGCCTGTGGTAGATGACTCAGTCGTGGAATGGATTCGTGAGGGAACGCTGGAGGTTGTACCATTATGACATCCCGGCGTGATTTACTGGCAATGCTTCTTCCCCCAGTGGCTTACGATACCGCCCAGCTATCTCTTAATGCAGAATTAACCGCCGAGGGAAACGTATTTGATAAAACGGATACCACAGCAGGCAATGTATTAGGTGGCGTCACGCCTATATTTTCCGGTGACCTGTTAACTGACTGGGAGCGGGTTCTTGGATTAACACCAGACAGTGATGATTCATGGCAGAAAAGGCTTGAGTCAGTACTTATCAAACTGTCTGAAACTGGCGGTCTGAGTCGTGAGTATTTCATTCGTCTGGCAGGGTCTATTGGTTACACCATCACCATTGATGAGCTTGATCCATTCCGTGCCGGTCAGGGACGTGCGGGTGATTACCTTTATGAAGAAGATATTATCTGGGTCTGGCAGATAAATATTATTGGTTCGGAAATTCCTTCTTATCTGTTTCGTGCGGGTGAATCATATGCCGGTGAATCCCTCGAGGAATACGGTGACTCTGTTATTGAAACCTGGTTCAACGATTTAAAGCCAGCGCACACACTTTGCATTTTTACTTATCGCCGCCGTTCTACAGGGCCATTCTTCGACGGCTCCTGGGTATACGACGGAACGCTTGATTACACTGTGGGTTACCAGTGAGGAAATATGAAACCACTAATTGATCCC
This sequence comes from Klebsiella sp. C283, assembly GCF_048822555.1. Lineage (NCBI taxonomy): Bacteria > Pseudomonadati > Pseudomonadota > Gammaproteobacteria > Enterobacterales > Enterobacteriaceae > Klebsiella > Klebsiella sp. C283. The sequence goes on along the minus strand of NZ_JBMEZS010000008.1, from coordinate 1,726 downwards.
ATCGGTACCGATGACGGCCAGTTCCATGGAGGAAACCAGCTTACCGGTACTAAGGGTACAATCGTCACGCCTGACTGGCTCAACGATATTCAGGGAGCGACCCGCTCAGTTCAGCAGGAAATTATTGCCGTGCTCACCGCCGCCGGCGTAGTCCCGGCTGAAGAATCTTCAGGACAGCTGTTAAGCGCTCTCCAGTCGCTGTTTACATGTACCGGCAGTTTTGGAACGACAGGTTATATACGCCTTCCTGTAATTGTCGGAGGCGTGAAACGAACGTTAATTATTAACTGGGGTCAGGGGTCAACAACAAGTGAAGGTAACGTGACGGTCACATTACCGGCGGCATTTCCGGTTCAGGCTATGTGTGCTTTCATGACGAATAATGCAGGTGCAACGCCTTCTGGATTTGGTGGTATTTCCGTCAATCTGACTACTGTTACCTTATATTCATCCAGTGCATCTGGTATTGCCAGCGGCGCAGGCGTTTCTTATAACTATATTGCACTGGGGTATTAAGATGACGATTTATTATTCCCCTTCAACAAATGGCCTTTACCCGGATGGTGAACTCTATGGCGCACATCTCCCGCCTGATGCGATTGTATTATCGTTGAGTCAGTATCAGGGACTTATTGAAGGCCAGGCCGCCGGTAAAGTGATCACTCCGAATGGTTCAGAAGTGCCTTATCTCTCTGAGCCGGTAGTTAATTACCGTGAACAGGCGAACAGGAAACTTACTGAGCTACGCGCCAAAGCAGATACCGAGATTTTGCCTCTGCAGGATGCTGTCGATCTCGCTATGGCGTCAGACGATGAAGTAACGCGTCTTAATGAGTGGAAAGCTTACCGCCTGGCTCTTTATCGACTTGATATTTCCGATGCTGAGAACATTAACTGGCCGGTCGTACCGACAGGGGGTAAATAATGGCTTCTTTAGATGACAAATCTCTTTTTGAAGACATTTTTCGCCTTGAGAATGATACACCCGCAGAGGCGATAGGGCCTGAAGGTGATATTTCATATGCTAATATCCAGGCCCAGCAGCTTGCCAACAGGACTCGCTGGCTCAGGACGCAACTGGTATCAATTAGCGATTTCAGGGAGTATACATTTTTCAAAACCGCTGAAGACCCAGATGGTACGATTGCCGGTCGCGCCAATACTCCGAATGGTAAATTATTTAGGGTGTCACAAGGCGACGATGATGAGCTTGCTTTTAAATATTATTTACACAAAGATGGCGTTGCAATTCCAGATACCACTTTAATTGGTATTGGCTCCATTAAAAATACTATCCGTCAGTTCCCTACGCTCGCAGCAGCACAGGCAGACGCGGATGCTGGCAATATATCGGTTGGATCAACAGCGTATTACCGCAGCCCGGACGACAGCGCGCTGGCTGTTGAGGTCATGAACGTTAGCGGGACGCTGCAGCCAACCGGGCGGAAAATGCCCTCTCAGGAGGCGGTTGATGCGCTGGCCCGGCATTTTGATGGCAGCAATCCTGACTTGCTGATCGGATTTAAAGATGCCCTGAATAAAGTCTTTGCATCATGGAATCTTGCAGGCCAATACGTAGGCGATCTGGAATATGCGCAGTGGGACGAAAACGGTCGAATGTATGCTGACCTGGCCCTGCTGGGTGATATCAAAATCGTTAAAACGTATCAGAACCCGGATGTAGCATTTTATGTGCTCGATGCTAACTGGCGTGTCATGCTTGAGG
>NZ_JBMEZS010000007.1:0-371629 GCF_048822555.1 Klebsiella sp. C283 | reverse complement strand
CCCGCCGGGAATGACAAGCGGAAAAATACAATTTTATTTCAACCGCTCATCTTTTATACGCAACGCTTATTTTTGCTGCTTTTTAATCGCCGCCGGCAGCTCGGCTAGGCTATTTAGCACCCAATCCGCGGCTTTTTCCGCTTCTTCAGTAACAGGCTTACCGGTACGCACCAGCACTTTAGTACCGACATCAGCGGCCGCTGCAGCCTGCATATCTTCCAGTTTGTCCCCTACCATATAGGAAGCGGCCATATCGATATGCAGATAATCGCGGGCGGAGATCAGCATCCCCGGATGCGGTTTACGGCAATCACAGGTCTGACGGTACTCCTCAACCGCACCCTGCGGGTGATGCGGGCAATAATAGATACCGTCCAGATCGACGCCACGGTCTGCCAGAGACCAGTCCATCCATTCGGTCAGCGTTTCGAACTGGGCTTCGGTAAATTTACCGCGAGCAATACCGGACTGGTTAGTGACCAGCACCAGCGCGTAGCCCATCTCTTTGAGTTCGCGCATTGCGTCAATGACGCCATCGATAAATTCAAAATTGTCGATTTCGTGGACGTAGCCATGATCGACATTAATGGTGCCGTCACGGTCGAGAAAAATTGCGGGTACTGACTTTGCCACCGGTTTGCTCCTGAAAAAGGCTAGTGCCGTTAGTATCGCATGTTTCCGCATGCAAGAAAGTGCTCATTATAAAGAGTCAGATTGATTTAGACGTCTGGATGCCTTAACATCCATTTCATTGCCAGGCCTCGCCTGGATACGGCAGAAGAAAATGCCACGGCAAACGGCTAAACGATAATAAATAACTGATGATTAAACTTTCCAATATCACCAAAGTGTTCCAGCAGGGGAATCGCAGCATTCAGGCGCTGAACAATGTCAGCCTGCATGTCCCTGCCGGACAAATTTACGGCGTCATCGGTGCCTCAGGCGCCGGTAAAAGTACGCTGATTCGCTGCGTTAACCTGCTGGAGCGCCCGACCGAGGGCAGCGTACAGGTTGACGGTCAGGAACTGACTGCGCTGTCGGAAAAAGAGCTAACCCGCGCTCGCCGTCAGATTGGCATGATTTTCCAGCATTTTAACCTGCTGGCATCCCGCACCGTTTTCGGCAACGTAGCGTTACCCCTGGAGCTGGATAACACGCCGCAGGCAGAAATCAAACGCCGTGTGACGGAGCTGCTGGATCTTGTCGGCCTGGGCGATAAGCACGACAGCTATCCGGCTAATCTCTCCGGCGGCCAGAAACAGCGTGTCGCCATTGCCCGCGCGCTGGCCAGTAACCCCAAGGTGCTGCTGTGCGATGAAGCCACCAGCGCCCTGGATCCGGCCACCACCCGTTCCATTCTCGAACTGCTGAAAGACATTAACCGTCGTCTGGGGCTGACCATCCTGCTGATCACCCACGAAATGGATGTAGTGAAACGCATCTGCGACTGCGTGGCGGTGATTAGCAACGGCCAGTTGATTGAACAGGACACGGTGAGCGAAGTCTTCTCCCATCCGAAGACGCCGCTGGCCCAGCAGTTTATTCAGTCGACGCTGCACCTGGATATTCCGGATGACTACCAGGCGCGCCTGAAACCTACCGCCACAGCGGATAGCGTACCGATGCTGCGCATGGAATTTACCGGCCACTCCGTCGATGCGCCGCTGCTTTCTGAAACCGCGCGTCGCTTCAACGTGAATAACAACATTATTAGCGCGCAGATGGATTATGCCGGCGGGGTGAAGTTCGGCATCATGCTGACCGAAATGCACGGTACACAGGAAGACACTCAGGCGGCTATCGCCTGGCTGCAGGAACATCATGTAAAAGTAGAGGTATTGGGTTATGTCTGAGGCAATGATGTGGCTGCTGTTGCGCGGCGTATGGGAAACGCTGGCAATGACCTTTGTCTCCGGCTTCTTCGGTTTTGTCCTTGGTCTGCCGGTGGGCGTGCTGCTGTACGTGACCCGTCCGGGGCAAATCGTCGCCAATGCTAAACTGTACCGGACGCTGTCGGCGCTGGTGAACATTTTCCGCTCCATCCCGTTCATTATCCTGCTGGTCTGGATGATCCCATTTACCCGCGTGATCGTCGGCACCTCAATCGGCCTGCAGGCGGCGATCGTGCCGTTGACGGTGGGCGCCGCGCCGTTTATCGCTCGCATGGTGGAGAACGCCCTGCTGGAGATCCCGACCGGCCTTATCGAAGCCTCCCGGGCGATGGGCGCCACGCCGCTGCAGATCGTGCGTAAGGTTCTACTGCCTGAAGCGCTGCCGGGTCTGGTCAACGCCGCCACCATCACCCTGATCACCCTGGTGGGCTATTCCGCCATGGGCGGCGCGGTGGGCGCCGGCGGTCTGGGGCAGATTGGTTATCAGTATGGCTATATCGGTTACAACGCCACCGTAATGAATACCGTACTGGTATTGCTGGTTATTCTGGTTTATTTAATTCAATTCTCTGGCGATCGCATCGTCCGGGCTGTGACTCATAAATAACGTTATTGGCAGACAACACTCATTCTTACAGGAAGGAAATAACATGGCCTTTAATTTCAAAACCTTTGCGGCAGTTGGTGCGTTAATCGGTTCTCTGGCGCTGGTGGGTTGCGGTCAGGATGAAAAAGATCCGAATCATATTAAAGTCGGCGTTATCGTCGGGGCGGAGCAGCAGGTCGCTGAAGTCGCGCAGAAAGTGGCAAAAGAGAAGTATGGCCTTGACGTTGAGCTGGTGACCTTCAACGATTACGTTCTGCCGAACGAAGCGCTGAGCAAAGGCGATATCGACGTCAACGCCTTCCAGCATAAACCGTATCTCGACCAGCAGATTAAAGACCGCGGCTACAAGCTGGTGGCTGTCGGCAACACCTTCGTCTACCCGATCGCGGGTTACTCGAAGAAAATTAAATCGCTGGACGAACTGCAGCCGGGCTCGCAGATCGCCGTCCCTAACGATCCGACCAACCTCGGTCGTTCTCTGCTGCTGCTGCAGCAGGTGGGCCTGATCAAACTGAAGGACGGCGTAGGCCTGCTGCCGACCTCGCTGGATATCGTCGAGAACCCGAAAAACCTGAAGATTGTTGAACTGGAAGCGCCGCAGCTGCCGCGTTCTCTTGACGACGCGCAGATCGCGCTGGCCGTTATCAACACCACTTACGCCAGCCAGATTGGCCTGACCCCGGCGAAAGACGGCATCTTTGTCGAAGGGAAAGAGTCGCCGTACGTGAACCTGATCGTGGCGCGTGAAGACAATAAAGATGCTGAGAATGTGAAAAAATTCGTTCAGGCTTACCAGAGCGATGAAGTTTACGAAGCAGCAAACAAGATCTTTAACGGCGGCGCAGTGAAAGGCTGGTAATCTTTTCTCACCGTAATATCATTCAGGACGGGCTTCACGCCCGTCTTGTCATTTATGCAAGCACCTGATTCAATAACGCCCTGTTTTTTATTCATTGAGGAAATACTATGCGTGCTTTACCGGTCTGTTTGTTAGCACTCATGTTAAGCGGTTGTTCCATGCTAAGCAGATCTCCCGTTGAACCTGTTCAAAGCACTGCAACTCCCCCGGTTAAATCGGAGCCGAGCAAACCACGCGCAACCCGTCCGGCGCCGGTACGTATTTATACCGATGCGTCAGAGCTGGTAGGTAAACCATTCCGCGATCTGGGGGAAGTGTCTGGCGAGTCCTGCCAGGCCTCGAATCAGGATTCTCCGCCGAATATCCCTACCGCCCGCAAGCGCCTGCAGATTAATGCCGCACGTATGAAAGCCAATGCTGTCCTGCTGCACCGCTGCGAAGTGACCAGCGGCACCCCAGGCTGCTACCGTCAGGCGGTTTGTCTGGGCTCGGCGCTTAACGTCTCGGCGCAATGAGTGCATTTCAGTTCGCGCAGATAGGCGTGATCCGCTCGCCGTATAAAGAGAAGTTTGCCGTACCTCGCCAGCCGGGTCTGGTCAAGCACGGCGGCGGAGAACTCCATCTGATCGCGCCCTACAACCAGGCCGACGCCGTGCGTGGTCTGGAAAGCTTCAGCCATCTGTGGATCCTGTTTGTGTTTCATCAGACCATGGAAGGCGGCTGGCGTCCGACGGTGCGCCCTCCCCGTCTTGGGGGCAACGCGCGTATGGGCGTCTTCGCCACCCGCTCCACCTTTCGCCCCAATCCCATTGGCATGTCTCTGGTTGAGCTGAAGGGCGTTCGCTGTCAGAAAGAGCAGGTGATACTGGAACTCGGCAGCCTCGATCTCGTCGACGGTACGCCGGTGGTCGACATCAAACCCTATCTGCCGTTTGCCGAAGCGCTGCCCGACGCGCACGCCAGCTACGCGCAACAGGCGCCGCAGGCGGATCAGGTCGTCAGTTTTACCGCCGACGTCGAAACGCAGCTTTTGCATCTGGAGAAGCGTTATCCGCACCTGAAGGCGTTTATCCGAGAGGTGCTGGCGCAGGATCCGCGTCCGGCCTACCGTAAGGAGGAAGAGGCAGGCAAAAATTACGCCGTCTGGCTGCTGGATTTCAACGTCCGCTGGCGGGTGACTGCCTCCGGTTTTGAAGTCTTTGCCCTCGAAGCGCGCTAATTTTATTTTCCTCTCTTTTGGCATCTTTGCCACACTGGTAAACTAAACCACTTTTTTTGTTTCAGGCTGGGCAACCAGCCTGTTCCGCTCGTTTAACTGGAACCGTTACAACATGCGTACTAGCCAATATCTGCTCTCCACTCTGAAGGAGACACCTGCCGACGCCGAGGTAATCAGCCACCAGCTGATGCTGCGCGCCGGGATGATCCGCAAGCTGGCCTCCGGGTTATACACCTGGCTGCCGACCGGCGTGCGCGTCCTGAAAAAAGTCGAAAACATCGTGCGTGAAGAGATGAACAACGCCGGTGCGATCGAGGTGTTAATGCCGGTCGTTCAGCCATCTGAACTGTGGCAGGAGAGCGGTCGCTGGGAGCAGTACGGCCCGGAACTGCTGCGCATTGCCGATCGTGGCGATCGTCCGTTCGTCCTCGGTCCAACCCACGAAGAGGTCATCACCGATCTGATCCGCAACGAGCTGAACTCCTATAAGCAGCTGCCGCTGAACTTCTATCAGATCCAGACCAAATTCCGCGACGAAGTGCGCCCGCGTTTCGGCGTGATGCGCTCCCGCGAATTCCTGATGAAAGATGCGTACTCTTTCCACACTTCGCAGGAATCGCTGCAGGAAACCTACGATGCGATGTACGCCGCTTACAGCAAAATCTTCAGCCGTATGGGGCTGGATTTCCGTGCGGTACAGGCTGATACCGGCTCCATCGGCGGCAGCGCCTCTCATGAATTCCAGGTGCTGGCGCAGAGCGGCGAAGACGATGTGATCTTCTCCGACAGCTCCGACTACGCGGCAAACATCGAGTTTGCGGAAGCCGTTGCGCCGAAAACGCCGCGCGCGGACGCCACCCAGGAGTTGACCCTGGTCGACACGCCGAACGCCAAAACCATCGCCGAGCTGGTTGAGCAGTTCAACCTGCCAATCGAAAAAACCGTGAAAACCCTGCTGGTGAAAGCGGTTGAAGATAGCGCTTCCCCGCTGGTTGCCCTGCTGGTGCGCGGCGATCACGAGCTGAACGAAGTGAAAGCGGAAAAACTGCCGCAGGTCGCCAGCCCGCTGACCTTCGCCACCGAAGAAGAGATCCGCGCCCTGGTGAAAGCCGGTCCGGGCTCCCTGGGCCCGGTGAACCTGCCGGTGCCGGTGATTATCGACCGTACTGTGGCGGTGATGAGCGATTTCGCCGCCGGCGCCAACATCGACGGCAAACACTATTTCGGCATCAACTGGGACCGCGATGTCGCCACGCCGGAAGTCGCTGACATCCGTAACGTCGTTGCCGGCGATCCGAGCCCGGACGGCAAAGGTACTCTGCTTATCAAGCGCGGTATCGAAGTGGGTCATATCTTCCAGCTGGGGACGAAGTACTCCGAGGCGATGAAAGCCGCGGTCCAGGGCGAAGATGGCCGCAACCAGATCCTGACCATGGGTTGCTATGGTATCGGGGTCACTCGCGTAGTCGCGGCGGCGATTGAGCAGAACTTTGACGATCGCGGTATTGTCTGGCCGGATGCGATTGCGCCGTTCCAGGTGGCGATCCTGCCGATGAACATGCATAAATCTTACCGTGTGCAGGAGCTGGCGGAGAAACTGTACGCCGAGCTGAGCGCCCAGGGTATTGAAGTGCTGATGGACGATCGTAAAGAGCGTCCGGGCGTGATGTTCGCCGATATGGAGCTGATCGGTATCCCGCACACCATCGTGCTGGGCGATCGTAACCTCGACAACGACGATATCGAATACAAGTATCGTCGCAACGGTGAGAAGCAGCTGATCAAGACCGGGGATATTGTGGAATATCTGGTTAAAGCGATAAAAGGCTAATTACACAGCTCAGGGCCCTGAACGGATGTCAGGGCCTTTTTTTTACAAGGACTGTACCCATGACTGCACCTCTCCTCAGCAGCGGGCTGCTTACCTCCGCCCTGCTCCTGCTTACCGCCTGCACTGTAGACGTCGGCCGCAGCGTCCCTTCCGCATCCGCTACCGATGGCCGCTCACCGCCATGGGCTGTCACCCTCCAGCGTCAAAGCTCGATTGCCGGCAGCGGACTGCGCGAAATCGCCGAAAGCGACCTTCGTTCCGGCGACCTGCTCTTCTCCTCCAGCCTTGGCGTCACTTCGCTTGGGATCCGCGCCTTCAGCGCCTCTTCCGTGAGCCACGTCGCGCTGTATCTCGGCGAGGGTCAAATTGCGGAGGCTACCGGCGCCGGCGTGCAGGTGATATCGCTACAGCAAGCGATGGCGCACAGCGATAAACTCTTTGCCCTCAGGGTGCCCGATCTGACGCCGGACCAGGCGATGGCGATGAGAGGTTTTGCCTGGCAGGTCAAAGACAGCGGGTATAACTATCGCGGCATTATTCAGTTTATCCCTTATATGGTCACCAAACCGCTCTGCTCGCTCAACCCTTTCTCGCGTAACTTTCGCCAGCAGTGCGTAAGCGGCCTGGCCAAAGCGCAACTGGGCGATGGGGCCAGCCCCGACAAGAAAGCGTGGTTTTGCTCGGAGTTTGTCAGCGAGGCCTTTGTCAGAGCCGGGCATCCGCTGACCCTGGCGCAGGCGGCGTGGATCAGCCCTTCCGATCTGCTGCACATGCGGGAAGGAGATGTCGCCACCTTTAAACCCGAGACGCAGCTGCAGTATGTCGGGCATCTGAAACTGGGAGTTTATCTTCAGGCCGGTAAACTGGTGGGGTTGAGCAAACCGAAGGCCGGTGCGGAGTAAAAGAACGATTTGCCCTTTACCCCCGTCATGAGGCTCATGCTTCGTGCGCTATGGTTAGTGGAAAAGGGGGGACGGTAAAACCACAATGACCCAATTCCGCTGGCCGGCTACCGCTGAGGCGTATCCCCTGCCCGTTTCCCGGGCAGGAGCCGGACAATCAATGTCCACAGTCCTTCCCAGGAATAAATTTGCCAGCCTGATCCGTCATCAGCGTTTTCATCATTTCGCCGGTATCCGGGTTCGCCTCGAGGGTAAAGTGCCCCTCCACCACCAGCAGCACCGGACGTGAATCATTGCCGCGGGCAGCGGCATAATCCCGCTCAAGCTGGGCATTATTCGCCACCGCGATGCGTTTACCGGTCGCGCAATCAGTAAAGGTTGCCGCATCGGCCATATAGAAGTACATACCACGCATCGCCATCGGGGTGGTCGGCAGGCTGGCCTTCACCGGCTCCAGGGTATAGTTGAGGGGAGACTGAATGGGGCTCCCGTTGCGGTCGAGCATCTCCAGCTTGTCGCCCTTCGCGCGAAAGTACGATTTTTCGCCCTTGCTGTTGGTCAGTACCAGCTTATCCGCCGTACGCGCCCAGGTGCCGTAAGAGGCAAAGGAGGATGGTTCACGACGCGCGCCCTGGTAGTGCTCATTCATCACCCAGGTGCCGTCTTTTTCCAGGAACAGCGAGGTGTCGATGCCTTCGCAATCCGCGCAAGGCAGCACCCCGCGCCAGCTTTGCTGCATCGGCTTGAGCTCTTCCATCGCCGCCGGCTGGACCGTGTCAGTTTCGGCGCGATGGTTACAACCAAACAGCGCGAACAGCGAACAGGCCGCTATCACGGAGAATATGATTTTCTTCACTCTACTTTCCTTATGATCCATTCCACCCGTTCGCCGACGCCTTCACTGGCGAACTTTCCCACGCAGCGCCTTGACTGAGGACTTTTGCGCCTTGGAAGCAAGGCGTCGCTCTTTGGATGCCCGAGTCGGTCGCGTCTCCCGGCGACTTTTTTGCACTGCGGTCAATTCTTTGATAAGTGCCACCAGCCGGGCGATCGCCGCTTCGCGGTTCATCTCCTGACTGCGATATTCCTGAGCCTTAATGATAACCACACCGTCAGCAGAAATTAAGTGGTGGCTGGCGGCGAGCAGGCGCTCTTTGTAAAACGCCGGCAGGCTCGAGGCTTTAATATCGAAGCGCAGATGGATCGCGGTCGACGCTTTGTTCACATGCTGGCCCCCGGCCCCCTGGGCGCGAATACCTTCCAGCGTGATCTCGTTATCGGCAATGGCCACGCTGCGGCTGATAGTAATCATACCGGCCCTTGCCAGGCGGTAAGCTGAATTTCCAGATTATTCTGAGCGTCGGACAACCAGATGCTCCCCTCCTGCAAAGTGGCCTGCAGCGTCATCGTGCGGTCGGCAAAAGCGCTAAGCTGCGCCAGCTGGGCATCATCAAGATACCAGATAGTCAGCTTCGGGTATGCCGCAAGCTTGTTCTGATTCTGCTGCCACCAGATTTCAGCCGCCCGGCTGTTATAGGCAAACAACGCCACCGCCTGCGCCCGCGAGCAGGCTTTCTTGAGACGTTTCTCGTCCGGCAGCCCCAGCTCGATCCACAGATCAACCCCGAGATGATCGTTAAGCAGCCACAGCTCCGGCTCGTCGTCTGACGAGAGGCCGCGCGTAAACTGCAGCCGCTCATCGGCATATTTGATCCACGCCAGCAGGCGCAGCATCATGCGCTCCTGGGTTTCCGACGGGTGCTGCGCCAGCGTCAGGTTAGCATCCAGAAACTGGTTGCGATCCAGATCGGCTACATTCACCGCGGCTTTATATATCGTCGCTTTCAGCGCCATGAACAAACTCCTGAAAAAAATGGCGTACATTGTAGCGAAACTGGCGACAAAAGGCTGTCAGCAATCGCAGCAACCTGTTTCATCCTGCTGAAATTGCTTAAATGACTATGATATAGTTCCCTTGCTAAACAGAGTTTATCTTCGTAGGCTTAAACTTGCATCCCACGGTTGAGTCAGAACGCTGACAGGAGGGCATGTGGACCACTATTGTGAGTTAATACGCAAGCGGTATGCGGAAATAGCCAGCGGAGACTTAGGGTATATCCCGGATGCGCTGGGTTGCGTGTTGAAAGTATTGAATGAGATTGCGGCGGATGAGGCCCTTTCGGAGTCAGTCAGGGAAAAGGCCGCTTATGCGGCAGCAAACTTACTGGTGAGCGATTATGTCAATGAATGATACTTATCAACCCATTAACTGCGATGATTACGACAACCTGGAGCTGGCCTGCCAGCATCACCTGGTGCTGACGCTGGCGCTGAAGGATGGCGAACAGCTGCAGGCGAAGGCCAGCGATCTAATCTCGCGTAAAAATATCGAGTATCTTGTGGTCGAACTCGCCGGCAACGTCCGCGAGCTGCGCCTGGATAAAATCGCCAGCTTCAGTCACCCGGAAATCGGCACCGTGGTGGTGAGCGAATCCTGAATCAAAACGGGCTTAACCGCCCGTTTTCCTCCACGCCAGACTGACCCCTTCCCCGTCTTTGACTTCACCTTCGTTAGTCACAAACAGATCGTCCGCTGCGGCAATCGGCGTTTCGCCGTAAAACAGCAGCGGCGTGGTGTCTCGTCGCCACGGAGCAACGCCCAGCTCCTGCCAGATCTTCTTCAGCTTACGGCCGCCATGACGCCCGACGATATGCAGATGGCCGCTGGCGCGAAAGCGGACGGTGACTGGCTCATCCGCCGGGGGCTGGCGCAGCCTGCCGCCCGGCTGCAGCACCAGCTCACCAAGACCGTCCGCCAGCCGCAGCGGTTGGCGCCAGTCTGTCCAGCGCTGGACGCTGTCCGTCTGCCCGGGTACATATCTCACCCAGTACAAGCGCTGCTGAAAACGGCGGACGGTAAATTCCCCCAACCGCAGGCAGGGGCTGGCATCTTCCCGCGCCAGCGCCACCTCGTGCCAGAGGCGCTCAGGCACCTCGCGGGCCGGCATCGGCGCCTGCTGCCCGGCGAGCCAGCGACGCAGCAACGCCGCGCGGCGGGGAGAACTCATCGACGTCAGCGGCGCGATAGCCAGCGACCCGTCTTCGGCCACCAGCGACGCCAGCTCCGCCGCCAGCATCTCGTCCAGCAGCTGCTCCTGCTCGGCGCACAGGCTGGCGCTGCGGGCGACGGCCTCGCTAAAGTGCGGCCAGCGCTCGCGCAGCACCGGGATCACCCGCAGGCGCAGGAAGTTGCGGTCATAGGTATCGTCCTGATTACTCTCATCTTCAATCCACGACAGCTGGTGGGCGAGCGCCCACTGGCGCAGCGATTCCCGGGTTTCATTGAGGAGAGGACGCAGCAGTCGACTGCCGGCAAAGGGAGACGATGGCGCCATCGCCGACAGGCCGGTCGGACCGCTGCCGCGTTTTAACGCCAGCAGCAGCGTTTCACATTGATCGTCCTGGTGCTGAGCGGTCACTAACACTTCGCCGGCGCGGAGCGTCTCCTGAAAGGCCTGATAGCGCGCCGCGCGGGCATGGGCCTCGACGCCCAGGCCGCCCCGGGCTAACGTCACGCGATGCACCGCCAACGGCACCTGCCACTGCTGGCAAATTTGCCGACAATGCGCCACCCAGTCGTCTGCGTGGGCGCTAAGGCCGTGATGAACATGCACCGCCCGCAGCGTCAGAGAGGGATCCTGTTCCCGCAGCAGCACCAGCTGATGCAGGAGAACCGTCGAGTCCAGACCGCCGCTGAAGGCCACCAGCAGCTGGCGATGGGGATGAAGCGTATGCGCAATGTTAGCCGTCATAACCACAAACATACCGAGAAGTGATGGCCCGGCACGTTACCGGGCCAGGGTCGCGCTGGCAAGGTTTACTGCTGATATATTTCCAGCGGCAGGTCGTCCGGATCGCTAAAGAAGGTAAAGCGTTTACCGGTAAAGGGATCGACGCGAATCGCTTCGCACTCCACGCCATGCGCCGTCAGGTGCGCCACCGCAGCGTCGATATCATCCACGCTAAAGGCCAGATGACGCAGCCCGCAGGCTTCCGGACGACTGGGTCGGGCCGGCGGAAACGGGAACGAGAACAGCTCAATCACATACTCGCCGTTGAGCGCCAGATCGCCCTTCCAGGAGTCACGTTCGGCGCGATAAAACTCGCTTTGCAGCGTAAACCCCAGAATATCGCAATAGAACGCTTTACTGCGGGCGTAGTCAGTCGCAATGATGGCAATATGGTGAACCCGTTTCAAACCCAGCATGGTCAAACTCCTTCTGTTAAGCCAGCCACGTTACTCGTGCGCGCCGTTAACGCGCAAGCCTTTCGTCATTTTTTAAGACTCGTACCCGATACACGCCGTCCTCATCGCGCTTCGCGCCGTGAATATCGGTCTCAAACCCCGGGTAATGACGTCCTATTGAGCAGAGCATCAGCAGGAAGTCGAGCACCGCCCGGCTCTCCTCCGTGATCATCTCTCCCGGCATCAGCAGCGGTACGCCCGGCGGATAAGGGAGGATCATGTTGGCCGAAATTCGGCCCACCAGGTTCTCCAGTTCAATGGTTTCCACCTCACCCTTGATCTGGCGCTGCCAGGCATGATGCGGCGTCATTTTCATTTCCGGCAGGACGTCAAAGGCGCTGAGCATCAGCTGCGGCAGCTGGTGCTGGCGGATCAAGCGGTGGATCCCCTGTGCCAGATCCTGGATCCGCATGTTGCGGTAGAAGTCGGGATCTTCCGCGTACAGATCCGGCAGCATATTCTTCACCCGCAGATTGAGATCGTAGGCGCGCTTAAATTCGGTCAGGCCGCGCAGCAGACCCATCGCCCGGGTTTTATCGATACCGATGCTAAAGAGGAACAGCAGGTTGTAGGGGCCCGTTTTCTCCACCACCACGCCCCGCTCGTCGAGGAACTTCGCCACCAGCGCCGCCGGGATCCCCTCTTCATCCATATTCCCCTGCTCGTCCATACCCGGCGTCAGAATGGTGACTTTCACCGGATCGAGGTACATATGATCCGCATCGGCATCTTTGAAACCGTGCCAGTCCTCGCCCGGCGCCACCGGCCAGCACTCGGCTTTATCCACCGCTTCCGGCTGCCAGATATCAAAGAACCAGCCGTCCGACTCCTCGCGCAGTCGCTGCACCTCTTTGCGGAAATCCAGCGCCCGCTCAATGGAGCGCTGGATCAGGCGCTTACCGGAGTTACCGCGCAGCATCGCCGCCGCGGTCTCAATCGACGCGACGATGGGATAGCTCGGCGACGTAGAGGTATGCATCATAAAGGCTTCATTAAAGGTCTCTTCATCATAGTTGCCCTTAATGTGGATCAGCGAGGCCTGCGACAGCGCGGCCAGCATCTTATGCGTCGACTGCGTCTCGAAGATGACTTTTCCGGGGATCCGCTCACCGCTCATGCCGCTTTTCCCCTGATATATCGGATGGAAATGGGTATACGGCACCCAGGCGGAATCGAAATGGATCGACGGGACGTCGAGCGTCTCTTTAAGCCAGGTGGTGTTGTAGAGCAGCCCATCGTAGGTGGAGTTGGTGATCACCGCATGCACGGGCCACTGCGCCCCGCCCGTGTCGCGCACTTTCTGCTGAATACTGTCGCGGGTAAACTCGCGCCGGGGGATACCGCCGAGGATCCCTAACGCATTGCGGGTCGGCTTCAGCCACAGGGGAACCACATCGCTCATCATCAGCAGGTGGGCCAGCGATTTGTGACAGTTACGGTCAATCAGCAGGGTACTGCCGGCGGGCGCCGAGTACATACCGACAATTTTATTGGACGTCGAGGTACCGTTGGTCACCATATAGCTTTGCTCGGCGCCAAAGGCGCGAGCGATATACTCCTCCGCCTCCAGATGCGGGCCGGTATGATCCAGCAGGGAGCCCAGCTCGGTGACCGAAATCGAGACATCCGCCTTCAGCGTATTCCCGCCAAAGAAATCATAGAACAGGCAGCCCACCGGGCTTTTCTGATAGGCGCTACCGCCCATATGACCCGGCGTACAGAAGGTATATTTCCCCTCCTGCACATAGTTAAACAGCGCGCGGGTAAATGGCGGGGTGATATTGTCCAGGTACTCGCGGGTATACTGCCCGATGCGGGTGGCGATCTCTTCGGAGAGTCCCAGCGCGTATTCGAAGAACCACAGCGTCATGCGCAGATCCTGACTGCTGACGTCCATCGTCGAGTGGGCGTTAATAAAGGCGTACAGAGGCAGATATTCATTGAGCTGGTTAATATCGCTGCACAGATCGACGCTGTACTCATCCCAGTCGAAGATCACGCCGCAGATGCGCGGGTTGTGCTCGATAAACTGCAGCAGGTCGGCGCTATTTTGCGGCCAGATGGTCTGAAAGCCCTGGCGCTGCAGCGCCGCTTCCAGTTCTTTGATCGGCTCGTCTTTGTGGTAGACGCCGTGAGGCCCCATGATGGCGATGATATTCACG
The DNA here is from genome assembly GCF_048822555.1 of Klebsiella sp. C283. NCBI lineage: Bacteria > Pseudomonadati > Pseudomonadota > Gammaproteobacteria > Enterobacterales > Enterobacteriaceae > Klebsiella > Klebsiella sp. C283. The sequence continues at coordinate 357,851 of NZ_JBMEZS010000007.1, read as the reverse complement.
CTTTCCTCCTGGTATTCACCTAAGTCCAGCATCATAGCAATCCCCTGGGCGCATCGCACATAAAAAAAGGGCCGGAAAATCCGGCCCTTAGTGTTTTGCGCTAGCGGAAAACTTAGGCGTAACCGTAGCTCATCAGACGTTGATAGCGGCGGTTCAGCAGCTCTTCTTCGCTGAGAAGATCGAGATCGGCCAGGTCCGCCAGCAGCTGCGCTTTCAGGCTTGCCGCCATCGCTTCCGGGTTGCGGTGGGCGCCGCCCAGCGGTTCCGGAACGATAGAATCGATCAGCTTCAGCTCTTTCAGACGCGGGGCGATAATGCCCATCGCTTCCGCAGCCAGCGGCGCTTTATCCGCGCTCTTCCACAGAATGGAGGCGCAGCCTTCCGGCGAAATCACCGAATAGGTGCTGTACTGCAGCATATTAACCTTGTCGCCCACGCCAATCGCCAGCGCGCCGCCGGAGCCGCCTTCGCCGATCACGGTGCAGATAACCGGCACGCTCAGACGCGACATCTCACGCAGGTTGCGGGCAATCGCTTCCGACTGGCCGCGCTCTTCCGCGCCGACGCCCGGGTAGGCGCCCGGGGTGTCGATAAAGGTGATGATCGGCATTTTAAACCGCTCAGCCATCTCCATCAGGCGCAGCGCTTTGCGGTAGCCTTCCGGGGCCGGCATACCAAAGTTGCGACGAATTTTTTCTTTGGTTTCGCGACCTTTCTGGTGGCCGATGATCATCACCGGACGACCGTCAAGACGCGCGATACCGCCGACAATCGCTTTATCGTCAGCGAAGGCGCGGTCACCGGCCAGTTCGTCAAATTCGTCGAACGCCAGGCGGACATAATCCAGGGTGTAAGGACGGCGCGGGTGGCGCGCCAGTTGCGCAACCTGCCATGCACCGAGATCGGCGAAGATTTTGCGCGTCAGCTCTACGCTTTTCTCGCGCAGACGATGCACCTCTTCGTCAATGTTAATATCCAGTTTCTCATCCTGACGGCTTACCGCAGTCAGGGAATCGATTTTCGCTTCCAGCTCTGCAATCGGCTGTTCAAAATCTAGGAAATTCAGACTCATAGTATTCCTGTATTAGTCAAACTCCAGTTCCACCTGCTCCGAGCCGATAAGGCCACGCAGATCGTTGAGTAAACGATCGCTCGGAGAGACGCGCCATGTTGCGCCGAAACGCAACCGCGCGCGTGCATCCGCCCTCTGATAGTAGAGGTGCACTGGAATGGTTCCCGAACGGTGGGGTTCCAGAGACTGACGGAGTCGGTTTAAAAGCTGGTCATCAATTTGCCTGTCCGTCAGCGAGATAGCAAGCCCGCGAGCATATTTTTCCCGGGCTTCGTCAATGTCCATGACTTCACGGGCGGTCATTTTAAGCCCCCCGCTAAAGTCATCAAAGCTGACCTGTCCGCTGACGATAAGTATGCGGTCTTTTTCCAGCAACTGCTGATATTTATCCAGCGCGTCGGTGAATAACATCACTTCCAGCCGCCCGGAACGGTCATCCAGGGTACAGATGCCGATACGATTGCCGCGCTTGGTGACCATTACCCGCGCCGCAATCACCAGCCCCGCCGCCGTGGTCACTTTTCCACGATCGGTCGGATGCATGTCTTTGAGCCTCACGCCGCCGACGTAGCGCTCAATCTCTTTCAAATACTGGTTAATCGGGTGCCCGGTCAGGTACAGCCCCAGGGTCTCCCTTTCACCATCCAGTACCACCTGCTCAGGCCACGGCTGGCAGCTGGCGTAGGACTGTTCAATCTGCTCAGGCTCTTCCGCCAGCACGCCGAACATATCGGCCTGGCCGATGGCCTCGGCTTTGGCGTGCTGATCGGCGGCTTTCAGCGCATCGCCCAGTGAATTCATCAGCGCCGCGCGATGCGGACCGAGACGATCGAACGCCCCGGACATAATCAGTTTTTCCAGCACCCGACGGTTGAGCTTTTTAATATCGGTCCGCGCGCAGAGGTCGAACAGCTCGCGGAAATAACCGCCGTTGTTGCGCGCCTCGATAATCGCTTCGATCGGCCCTTCGCCGACGCCCTTGATGGCGCCGATACCGTAGACGATCTCGCCGTCGTCGTTGACGTGGAAATGGTACAGGCCGGAGTTAATATCCGGGGGCAAAATTTTCAGCCCCATACGCCAGCACTCGTCCACCAGGCCAACGACCTTCTCGGTGTTGTCCATATCGGCGGTCATTACCGCCGCCATAAACTCAGCCGGATAGTGCGCCTTAAGCCACAGCGTCTGGTAAGAAACCAGCGCGTATGCGGCGGAGTGCGATTTGTTAAACCCGTAACCGGCGAATTTCTCCACCAGGTCGAAGATTTTCATCGCCAGCTCGCCATCAACGCCGTTTTTCTTCGCCCCATCCTCAAAGATAGAACGCTGCTTGGCCATCTCCTCCGGCTTTTTCTTACCCATCGCACGACGCAGCATATCCGCGCCGCCGAGGGTATATCCGGACAGTACCTGGGCAATCTGCATGACCTGTTCCTGGTACAGGATGATGCCGTAGGTCGGCTCCAGCACCGGTTTCAGGCTTTCATGCTGCCACTGTACGTCCGGATACGAGATCTCTTCGCGGCCGTGCTTACGGTCGATAAAGTTATCTACCATCCCCGACTGCAGCGGGCCCGGGCGGAACAGGGCCACCAGCGCGATCATATCTTCGAAGCAGTCCGGCTGCAGGCGTTTAATCAGATCTTTCATGCCGCGCGATTCAAGCTGGAAGACCGCGGTGGTTTCCGAGCGCTGCAGCATGTCGAAGCTTTTCTTGTCATCCAGCGGGATGGCGGCGATATCCAGCGGCCCTTCGCCGTTCTTCTCACGGCGCTTGTTAATCATCTCCAGCGCCCAGTTAATGATAGTGAGCGTACGCAGACCGAGGAAGTCGAATTTCACCAGCCCGGCGTATTCCACGTCGTTCTTGTCAAACTGGGTAACCGGATGCAGCCCCTGCTCATCGCAATACAGCGGGGCGAAGTCGGTGATTTTGGTCGGCGCGATAACCACGCCGCCCGCATGCTTACCGGCGTTTCGCGTCACCCCTTCCAGCTTACGCGCCATGTCGATCAGCGCTTTCACTTCTTCGTCCGCCTCGTAGATCTCCGGCAGCTGCGGCTCAGCCTCAAAGGCTTTCGCCAGCGTCATGCCCGGATCGGGCGGCACCAGCTTGGAGATGCGGTCGACAAAGCCGTACGGGTGACCCAGCACGCGGCCCACGTCGCGGATGACCGCCTTCGCCGCCATGGTACCGAAGGTGATGATCTGCGATACCGCGTCGCGGCCATACATATCCGCCACGTGCTCGATAACCTGGTCGCGTTTCTCCATGCAGAAGTCGACGTCGAAGTCGGGCATCGAAACACGTTCCGGGTTGAGGAAACGTTCGAACAGCAGGTCGAATTCCAGCGGGTCAAGATCGGTGATCTTCAGCGCGTAGGCCACCAGCGAGCCGGCGCCGGAACCGCGGCCCGGGCCGACCGGCACGCCGTTATCCTTCGACCACTGGATAAACTCCATCACGATCAGGAAGTAGCCGGGGAAGCCCATCTGGTTGATCACCTGCAGCTCGATATCCAGACGCTCGTCGTATTCCGGCCGGCGCTTCGCGCGCACTTCCGGATCCGGGAAGAGGAATTCCAGCCGCTCTTCCAGACCCTCTTTCGATTTCATCACCAGGAAATCTTCCGTGGTCATATCGCCGGTCGGGAACTGCGGCAGGAAATATTCGCCAAGCCGCACGGTGACGTTGCAGCGTTTGGCGATCTCGACGCTGTTTGCCAGCGCTTCCGGAATATCGGCGAACAGCTCGCACATCTCCTCCTCGCTGCGCATATATTGCTGTGGCGAGTAGTTGCGCGGCCGTTTCGGGTCGTCGAGGGTGAAGCCGTCGTGAATAGCGACGCGGATTTCATGGGCGTCAAAGTCGCCAGTGTCGAGGAAGCGGACATCGTTGGTCGCCACCACCGGCAGACCACGCGCTTCCGCCAGCGCTACGGCGGCATGGAGATAACTCTCTTCATCCTGACGACCGGTGCGGATCAGCTCCAGAAAATAGCGATCCGGGAAATGCTCTTCATAGAAGGAGACGCACTGCTCAACCAGCGGCATGTTGCCGCGGATCAGGCTGACGCCGACGTCGCCTTTACGGCCGCCGGAGAGCAGAATCAGCCCTTCCTGATGTTCCACCAGCCAGTCGCGATCGATCCACGGCCCCAGGGCGCCGTAGCCGCGCTGATAGGCGCGGGAAATCAGCAGAGTCAGGTTCTGGTAGCCGGTGTTGTTCGCCGCCAGCACGGTCAGCTCGGTAAATTCGTCGCCGAGCAGGTCGCACTGCACGTGGAAATCGGCGCCGACGATCGGCTTAATCCCCGCGCCGTGTCCCGTCCCGTAGAACTTCACCAGCCCGCAGAGGTTGGTGAAATCGGTGATCGCCAGCGCTGGCATGCCAAGCGAGGCCGCCTTCTTGACCAGCGGCCCGGTCTTTGCCAGCCCATCGATCATGGAATAGTCGCTGTGCACCCGCAGGTGTACGAAACGTGGTTCAGCCATCTTTAGATCCCGGTGACTTAGTTGGACGCCAGGCCCAGGGCACGCTTCACCGGGCCGAAACTGCGCCGGTGATGCTCTGTTGCGCCGTGTTCCTGCAGCTTCTGCAGGTGAACAGCGGTGGGATAGCCTTTATGCTGGGCAAATCCGTAGTGGGGAAATGCGAGGTCCAGCGTGGCCATTTCGGCGTCACGAGTGACTTTTGCCAGAATAGACGCTGCGCTGATTTCTGCCACCCGGCTGTCGCCTTTCACCACCGCCAGGGAGGGCATCGGTAGCGACGGACAGCGGTTGCCATCGATCAGGACAAACTCGGGCACAATGCTCAGGCCGGCGACGGCGCGCTGCATCGCCAGCATAGTGGCATGCAGGATATTCAGCTCATCGATCTCATGCGGCTCGGCGCGCCCAAGGCTCCAGCACAGCGCTTTCTCTTTAATCTCATCGAAGAGCGCCAGTCGACGCTTCTCGCTGAGTTTTTTGGAATCATTCAGACCCACAATCGGCTTCGCCGGATCGAGGATCACCGCCGCGGTCACCACCGCGCCAACCAGGGGGCCACGCCCGACCTCATCGACGCCGGCAACCAGATGGGTATGCGGATAGACGAACTCCATCATTGTTTTGCTAACTCCAGTACGGCATCCGCCGCCTGCTCATCGGCGTTGCAGCGGATCTGCTGATGCAGCGCGCGGAATGTCTCATGCATCTCATGGCTGGTTTTGCCATCGGCCAGCAGCGGCTGCAGGGCGGCAGCTAGCGCCTGCGGCTCGCACTCATCCTGCAGCAGCTCTTTAACCAGCTCGCGCCCGGCCAGCAGGTTCGGCAACGAGACGTAGTCGGTTTTAACCAACCGCTTCGCCAGCCAGAAGGTGAACGGCTTCATGCGATAGCCAACCACCATCGGGCATTTCGCCAGCATACACTCCAGCGCCGCCGTCCCGGAGGCCAGCAGCGCGGCGTCGCTGGCGATCATCGCATCGCGCGCCTGGCCGTCCAGCATATGCACGATCATATCCGGCGCCGTCTCAGCTTTAATTCGCTCAAACTGCTCCCGCCGTTTAGCATTAACCAGCGGCACCACCACCTGCAGATCGGGATAGGTAGCCCGCAGAAGCTGCGCGGTTTTCAGAAAGTCCGCGCTGAGCATTTCGACTTCCGCGCCGCGGCTACCGGGCAACAGCGCCAGGCAACGCACGTCGTGCGGGATACCTAACCGGTCGCGCGCGGCGCCTTTGTCAGGATCCAGCGGCATCGCATCCGCCATGGTATGGCCGATAAAGCGGCAGGGAACGTTAAATTTGTCATAAAACGCTTTTTCGAAAGGCAGAAAGGCCAGCACCAGATCGGTGGATCTGCCGATTTTGAAAACGCGTTTTTGTCGCCAGGCCCAAACCGATGGGCTGACGTAGTGAATGGTTTTGATGCCCTGCTTTTTCAGATTCCCTTCGAGGGTAATATTGAAGTCAGGGGCGTCGATACCGACGAAAACATCGGGACGCAGCTCCCCGAAGCGGCGGGTCAAATCGGCGCGAATATGGAGTAAGCGACGCAGGCGACCGAGCACTTCAACAATACCCATCACCGCCAGCTCTTCCATTTCGTACCAGGCTTCACACCCTTCCGCCTGCATCAGCGGTCCCGCCACGCCGACAAAGCGCGCATTCGGGATGCGTGCTTTGAGGGCGCGGATGAGGCCAGCGCCAAGAATATCGCCGGAGGTTTCTCCGGCGACCAGGGCAATCGTCAGGGGACGCTGTTCAGCCATTAACGAATCAAGCCGCGGGTAGAGCGGGCGAAGAAATCGACAAACGGCTGAACTTCAGGATGCTGAGTCGCCAGTTCGGCGATCTCCGGCTTGGCTTCTTCCAGCGTCTTGCCGCTGCGGTACAGCAGTTTATACGCGTTGCGGATCGCGGTAATCGCTTCCCGGCTGAAGCCGCGGCGTTTCAGGCCTTCGATGTTGACGCCGAACGGCGTCGCATGGTTGCCCTGGGCAATCACGAACGGCGGAACGTCCTGCGCTACGCCGGAGCAGCCGCCAACCATAACGTGTGAGCCAATGACGCAGAACTGGTGCACCGCAGTCATGCCGCCGATAATGACATAATCATCCAGCGAAACATGGCCCGCGAGCGTCGCGTTATTGGCCAGGATGCAGCGATCGCCAAGCGTACAATCGTGCGCCACGTGGGCGTTGATCATCAGCAGGTTATCGTTGCCCACCTTTGTTAATCCACCGCCCTGTACTGTGCCGCGATGAATGGTGACGCTTTCGCGAATGCGGTTGCGATCGCCAATTTCCACCCGGGTTGGTTCGCCAGCATATTTCAGATCCTGGTTAACTTCGCCGATGGAAGCGAACTGATAGATCTCGTTGTCACGGCCGATTTTGGTGTGGCCGTTAACGACAACGTGAGACTTCAGTACGGTGCCTTCGCCGATTTCGACGTTGGCGCCAACAATACAAAACGGACCAATGTGGACGTTAGCGCCAATCACGGCGCCTTCTTCAACAATGGCGGTAGGATGAACAAAAGCGGTTTTATCAATCACGTATCAGGCCTCCCGGCTACGCGCACACATCATCGTCGCTTCGCAAACCACTTTACCGTCAACCAGCGCAACGCCTTTAAAACGGGTCAGGCCGCGGCGGGTTTTCTCGAAAGTGACTTCCATAATCATCTGATCGCCTGGTACTACCGGGCGTTTGAAACGTGCTTCATCGATACCCGCGAAGTAATACAGCTCGCCTGGTTCCAGTTTTCCAACGCTTTTGAATGCCAGAATCCCGGTGGCCTGCGCCATTGCTTCCAGAATCAGGACGCCCGGCAAAATCGGCTTACCAGGGAAATGCCCCTGGAAAAACGGCTCGTTTACAGAAACATTTTTTACTGCGCGCAGAAAACGACCTTCTTCAAAATCCAGCACGCGGTCTACCAGCAGGAACGGGTAACGGTGAGGCAGAAGTTCCAGAATCTCTTCAATGTGCAGAGTATGAGTGTCAGTAGTCAAAATACTCTTCCTGTCTAAATGTACTAAAAGGCAATAATAACACGGCCTGCGGCAATCTTTTAGCGAATGCAACAGGCCGGAAATGTCATGTGACCAAATGATGAATTAGTCTTGTTGATTAACCTTGCGCTCAATCGCTTTCAGGCGCTTGCTCATCTCGTCAATATTCATCACCAGCGCAGCGGTTTTACGCCACGCCTTGTTCGGCTGCAGCGGAATACCGGAGGAGTATACGCCAGGTTCGCTGATAGGACGCATCACCATCCCCATCCCCGTGACGGTGACCTTATCGCAGATTTCCATATGGCCGTTAATCACGCTGGCGCCGCCAATCATGCAGTAGCGGCCGATTTTCAGGCTGCCTGCCATGATGACACCGCCGGCAACCGCGGTATTGTCGCCAATCACCACGTTATGCGCAATCTGGCACTGGTTATCAATGATAACCCCGTTGCCAATCACGGTATCGTCCAGCGCGCCGCGGTCAATTGTGGTGCAGGCGCCGATCTCCACGCGATCGCCAATAATGACGCGACCCAGCTGCGGGATCTTCACCCAGTTGCCGCGATCGTTGGCGTAGCCGAAGCCATCCGCGCCGATCACCGTGCTCGACTGGATCAGGCAATTCTCGCCGATCTCAATCTCATGGTAAACGGTCACATTGGCCCACAAACGCGAGCCGGCGCCTATTTTCGTATTTTTCCCAACGAAGCAGCCTGCGCCGATGACCACGTTATCGCCCAGCTCTACCCCGGATTCGATAACGGCGTTGGCGCCGATGGCAACGTTGCTACCCAGCTTCGCCGTCGGATCGATAACCGCGCTCGGCGCGATATCCTGTGCCGGCTGCGGCGTGGTATCCAGAATTTGAGCCATGCGCGCGTAGGTCAGGTAGGGATTACGCACTACCAGCGCGGCGCTATGGGCAAAAGGCAAATCATCCTGCGTCATCACAACGGCAGAAGCCTGGCAAGCGGCCAGGTGTTCACGGTACTTAGGGTTGACCATGAAAGTGATTTGGCCCGTTTTCGCGCTCTGCATGGACGCAACGCCGGTGATGACGATATCGCCATCACCGTGTAATTCTGCATCCAACTGCTGCGCAAGATCAGCCAGTCGAATTGAAGGCATTACTTATTTAACCTGTTTCAGCACATCAGCGGTGATGTCTTTTACATCGCTGCTGTTGTATGCAACGGCATTCGCGTCAACCACCAGATCGATGCTCTGATCTTTCGCTACGCTCTGTACGGCAGTCTGGATACGGGTCACCAGTTTGCCACGCTCTTCGTTGGAACGACGAGCGCGATCCTGTTCAAACGCCTGCGCTTTCTGGGAGAAGGTCTGGCGCTGAGCCATCACGTCTTTTTCCAGTTTGGTACGATCGGCGCCCGGCTTCATGGACTGCAGACGCTGCATTTTAGACTGCAGGTCGCCTTCCATACGCTGCAGTTCGCTAGCGCGGCCTTTGAACTCGTTTTCCAGCGTGTTGGAAACGCCAGTTTTCTGGGCAACCTGTTGGAACAGGCTGTTCATGTTCACCAGGGCAATTTTATCTGCCGCCTGAGCGGAAGTTACCATTGCCAAACCCAGACCTGCAGCTAATAACCACTTTTTCACAATAAACTCCTTACCATCCCATGAGTACCCAGGGGTACCGTTATTTGCGTGGCGAGGCGATAAACGCGTTATCGCCTACGGTCAGCGCTATACTGCACTTGCATTCCATTGCCGCCAACAATTACCAGGTTTTACCAATGTTAAACTGGAACTGTTCGGCTTTGTCTCCATCGTACTTTTTGAACGGTTGGGCGTAGGAGAAGACCAACGGCCCCAACGGCGACATCCACTGCACGGCAATACCCGCAGACATACGGATGTTGCTCGGATCGCTGTAATCCGGATAACCGCCATACGCGCTCGAATCCCAGTGAGTATCCCATACGGTACCCATATCCCAGAAGAAGGAAGTCCGGACCGAGTTCGCATATTTGTCACTAATGAACGGCGTCGGGGTAATCAGCTCCAGGCTGGCCACCGCCATCGCGTTACCGCCCACCGCATCATCGGATTTACACGGTGCGGATTCGGTGCTCTTACATTCATTATCGTAGCTGTCATCATCGTCATGACGGCTGCTTGCCGGGAAATACACTGCCTTCGGACCAATGGTGTTCGACTGGAAGCCACGCACGGTGCTGGAGCCACCGGCATAGAAGTTCTCATAGAACGGCATCTCTTTGCCGCCGATACCATCGCCATAGCCAAAGCGGGTACGACCCAGCACCACCCATTCATGATCGTTGTCGATCGGCACATAGGTGGCGGTATCCAACGTCGCTTTGTAGTATTCGTTGTCCGAACCCGGAATGGTCACTTTACCGTTCAGGTTGACGCGCGAACCTTCCGTTGGGAAGAAGCCGCGGTCAAGCTTGTTATAGGTCCAACCGTAGTTGAAGGTGAAGTCATTCGCACTGAACGAGTTCCGGTCGTTGGTGTTGTCCGGATACTGGCCCATCGAGTTCAGGTAACGCCACATCGCCACCTGCGGCTGCATATTGGACAGGGAGTTATGCACATACCCGACGCCGGCGCGCAGCGTGTTGTATTCGTTGACCGGGAAGCCCAGCGTGATGTCTGTACCATAGCTTTTGTTGGTATAGTCAGACAGATCCGCATCGTTCGCATCAAAGTCATTATAGAAGACACGGCCGCCGAGGCTCACACCGTCTACGGTGAAGTACGGGTTGGTCACCGACAGCTCGGTATAGGTTTGGTAGTCGTTTTTGGTGCCGTTGATCCCGACAGCATAGCCAGTACCTAACCAGTTATCCTGCTGAACGCCCGCCTGGAAGCTGACGCCGCTCTCGGTACCGTAACCGATACCGAAGTTGAAGCTACCGGTGTTACGCTCTTTCACCTTGTAGACTACATCGACCTGGTCCGGGCTGCCCGGGACGCGCTGGGTATCGGTATCGACCGTTTCGAAGAAGCCTAAACGGTTGAGACGGTCTTTACCCTGATCGACGAGGTCGCTGCCCAGCCACGCGCCTTCCATCTGGCGCATTTCGCGGCGCAGAACGGCATCTTTGGAGGTGTCGTTGCCTTCGAAGCGAATTTTACGCACGTAATAGCGGTTGCCCGCGTCGACGTTGACGTGCAGCTTAACGGTTTTATCGCTGTCGTTGATCTCCGGCTGCGACTGCACGCGCGGGTAGGCGTAACCATAACGACCCAACAGTTTCTTGATGTCGTTTTCCATCTTGGTCACTTTCGCGCCGTTATACAGTTCACCCGGCTCGACTTTGGTCAGCGCTTCGATTTCCGCGGAATGGCCGGCGAGGTTGCCCGTCACCTGCACCCCGGAAAACTTGTACTGATCGCCTTCGGTGATGTTGACGGTGATGTAGATCCCTTTCTTATCCGGCGTCAGGCTGACCTGGGTAGAATCGATGTTGAAACGGGCATAGCCGCGATCCAGGTAGTAGCTGCGCAGGGTTTCAAGGTCGCCCGCCAGCTTCTGCTTCTGGTATTTACGGTCGCCGACCACGTTCCACCACGGCACTTCATCGCGCAGCTGGAAGTGGGAGATCAGCTCATCAGTCGAAAACGCATGGTTGCCGACGATGTTGATCTGCTGAATTTTAGCGGAGACGCCTTCCTGGAAGACCAGTTTCAGGTCGACACGGTTTCGCGGCAGCGGAGTAACCACCGCTTTGACGCTGGCGCTGTATTTACCGACGCTGTAGTAGAAATCCTCGAGACCCTTCTCGATGTCCGCGATGGTCGTGCGGTCAAGCGACTCGCCCACCCGAACGCCAGAGGCCTCAAGGTTCTGCTTGAGCATGTCATCTTTCACCGACTTGTTGCCGGAGAAGGTGATGCTGGCGATCGTCGGACGCTCTTTCACCTGCACCAGCAGGGTATCACCATCGCGCAGGACGCGGACGTCCTCGAAGTTGCCAGTGGCAAACAGCGCGCGAATAGTGTTACTGATATCATCGTCGGTCACCGTATCGCCAGGACGCACTGGCATACTGAGGAGGGCCGCACCAACAGCGACACGCTGCAAGCCTTCGAAATGAATGTCCTTCACCACGAACCCTTCAGCACCGTATACAGTCGCGCTGCTAAACAGCAGCGACGCTATGAGCAACTTTTTCATCGCCATCGTTATTATGCGTTCTTCCTAACAAACTCTCTTATAACCGAGAGAAATCATTGAAAAGTGCAAGCCCCATTAACAGCACCAGCAGTATTGAGCCAATGCGATAACTAAAGTCTTGAACTCGCTCGGATACCGGCCCGCCCTTCAGCTTTTCAATCGCCAAAAACAGCAGATGTCCCCCATCCAGTACGGGTAGTGGGAACAGGTTGATGATTCCGAGGTTCACGCTAATCAGCGCAAGGAACATCAGATAATAAATCAACCCAAACTCCGCTGACATTCCAGCCCCCTGAGCGATAGAGATCGGCCCACTGAGGTTGTTCAGTTTGACATCACCGGTTATCAATTTACCCAGCATCCTGACCGTCAGCGACATCAGCTGCCAGGTTTTATCCGTGGCTTCAGCGATGGCGGCAAACGGTCCGTACTGACGTACTGTCTTGTATTCTTCAGGCAGCGGGATGACCTTTGGCACCACCCCTGCGAACCCTTCTGCCTTACCTTTCACCGTTTTTGCATCCGGCGTCAGGGTTAACGGCAGCGCACTCCCCTGCCGTTCAATCTCCAGCGCCAGCGCTTTGCCCGGATTATCGCGCACCAGATTAACAAACGTCATCCACTGCATTAACGGTTGTCCATCGACTTTAACGATCCGGTCGCCCGCTTGCAAACCTGCTTTCTGAGCTGCCGAGCCCGCCTGGACTTCCGCCAGCACCGTATCAATCTGCGCGCTGCGCGGCTGGATCCCTAGCGACGTCACGGGATCTTGCTTGTCTGGCTCAAACGACCAGTGCCGCAGATCGACGATTTTATCCTGGCGCTGATTGGTCCCGAAAGGGGCGACGGTAAGTATTGTTTGCGGGTTGCCGATTTTGGCCACCAGCTGCAGACGCACCGCATCCCAATCAGGCGTTTCGATACCATCTATCGCTTTAAGTTCCGTGCCTTTTGCAATTTGTGCTTGCGCGGCAACCGAATTGGGGGTTATTTCACCCACTACCGGGCGAACGCCAGGAACGCCGATGATGAAGACCAACCAGTAGGCAAAGATAGCGAAAAGGAAGTTAGCGATGGGACCGGCGGCAATCACCGCCGCACGCTGGCCGACGGTTTTATTATTGAAAGCGTAGTGGCGCATCTCCGGCGCCACCGCTTCAACACGCTCATCCAGCATCTTGACGTAGCCGCCCAGCGGGATCAGGGCAATGACGAACTCCGTACCCTGCTTATCCATCCGCCGCCACAGCGCTTTGCCGAAGCCGATAGAAAAACGCTCAACCCGGATACCGCAGCGGCGCGCTACCCAAAAATGGCCAAACTCATGCACCGTAATCAGTACGCCAAGCGCAATGATAAAAGCTGCCAGATTCCAGAGCACGCTCAGCATATAACCTTCCGTCAAATCGTCCTGAAGACTAACAGTAGCAGACAGGCGAAGACCGGCACCGCCGCCGTCAGGCTGTCGATACGATCGAGAATACCGCCATGTCCGGGAATCAAGTGCCCGCTATCCTTAATGCCGGCCTCGCGCTTAAACATACTTTCCGTCAGATCGCCCAGCACCGAAGCCAGGGCTGCCACCACCGAACAGACCAGCAGCACCGTTGGCGTAACGTCAAGATGGGCCCACACCCCGTAGGCCCAGGAGATCACCGCCGCGGTCAGCAAACCGCCAAAAAAGCCCTGCCAGGTTTTCCCCGGCGAGACCTTCGGCGCCAGCTTGTGCTTGCCAAACATTTTGCCAAACATATAGGCGCCGGAGTCCGCGCCCCAGACCAGAATCATCACATACAGGAGCCACAGCGCGCCGCTGTAATGGTTATCGGTATAATGCCAGGCGCGCAGCGCCAGCATGCCCCAGAAAAACGGGACGATGGTCAGGATACCGAAGATAAGGCGCAGCACTTTCGAGTGCCGCCAGAATGCCGCCGACGCCGGATAAGAGAGCACCAGCAGCAGCGCGACGATCCACCAGGCGAAAGAGGCCCACAGCGAGCCTTCAACCATCGGTTGATGAACGTCATAGTGGTATTCCGGCAGCAAAAACAGCATCGCCGCCAGCAGAAGGCCGCACAACACCGCCAGCCAGACCCGCTGCGACGTCGAGGTGAAACCGCTCAGTTGCCCCCACTCCCACGCGGCGAGCATGCAGACCACCAGGGTCACGATAGCAAACCCCATCGGCGGCAATAAAAACAGCGCCGCAATGACGACGGGGATTAAGACGAAAGCAGATATCAGGCGATACTTCAGCAAAAGTGACCCCCATCAGGCATGACTGCCACCCGGCTCAGTGCCGCCGAAACGACGCTCTCGATTAACAAAGGCATGGAGTGCACCTTCAAAGTCCTGTTCAGCAAAATCGGGCCAAAGAACATCCGTAAAGTAAAGTTCGGCATAGGCAATTTGCCAAATCAGAAAATTACTTATTCGGTGCTCTCCCCCGGTCCTAATAACTAAATCTACGGGAGCCAGTTCATGCATGCAGACCTGCTGACTCAGCATGTCTTCCGTGATCTGCTCAGGCAGCAGCGTCCCGTCCTGTACCTGTTTCGCCAGAAAACGAACGCCCTGGGTAATATCCCAGCGACCGCCGTAATTGGCCGCAATATTCAGCGTTAAGCCGGTATTGTTCGCGGTCAGCGCTTCCGCTTTGCGGATACGCTCCTGCAGGCGCGCATTGAAGCGCGTGGTGTCGCCAATAATCCGCAAACGCACATTGTGTCGGTGCAGGCTTTTGACTTCGCTATCCAGCGCCCAGACGAACAGCTCCATCAGCGCACTGACTTCCTGAGCCGGACGGTTCCAGTTTTCGCTGCTGAACGCGTATAACGTTAACGCCTCAATTCCATTATTCGCCGCGAAAGAGACCGCGCGACGCACGGATTTCGCACCGGCCTTGTGCCCGAAAGCGCGAATTTTACCTTGCCGTTTCGCCCAACGGCCGTTGCCATCCATAATAATGGCGACATGACGGCAGCCATGTGTAGGCGATATTTCGCTGACAGTTTGATTAGCAGACAACATCACGCGTTTTAAGTCCATAATAAGGATTAACTAGCCACCAAACAGAGGCCACCGGGCCGCGCTGGATACGCATTTTTATCCGGTGCCGGGGCTGCAGCCAATCGCAGAGAACAACCAAAAGCTTTACGCAAAAAAGCCGTGTTTTGCCACGGCCACCGTAATCTTCAACAACAAAATGCAACGATCGGGTGGCGCAGACTATATCACTGAAGCTTTGCGCCCACAAATATCACCGCGTTACGCCTGGGTGACCAACCGCTTCAGCTGTTGATGAGCAACCGCGCGGGCCTCAGCGTCGATAACCAGAACGTCATCAATGCTTTGCGGCTCCAGCAGGTTCATCTTATCCAGCACCGCCAGGTTAACCGCCGCAATATCGGTAAAGCGGATATCGCCCTGCAGAAACGCGGCAACCGACTCTTCATTGGCCGCATTCAGCGTGGTGGTCGCCGCCTGGCCGACGTCAAACGCCTCCATCGCCAGCTTCAGGCACGGATACCGCGTATAGTCTGGCGCGGAGAAGCTCAGATTG
This sequence comes from Klebsiella sp. C283, assembly GCF_048822555.1. Taxonomy (NCBI): domain Bacteria; kingdom Pseudomonadati; phylum Pseudomonadota; class Gammaproteobacteria; order Enterobacterales; family Enterobacteriaceae; genus Klebsiella; species Klebsiella sp. C283. The sequence continues at coordinate 342,545 of NZ_JBMEZS010000007.1, read as the reverse complement.
CTCAGCTGACAGAAGTCCAGCGGCTTAGCGCCGGAGTTCAGCCGCTGCGGCCAGCCCATGGTATGGGCGATCGGCGTGCGCATATCCGGTTCCCCAAGCTGCGCCAGCACGCTGCCGTCCTGATAGCGAACCATCGAGTGGATCACCGACTGCGGATGGATAAGGACCTCCATCTGCCGGGCCGAGGCGTTAAACAGCCAGCGCGCTTCAATATATTCCAGACCTTTGTTCATCATCGTGGCGGAGTCGACGGAGATCTTGCGTCCCATCGACCAGTTGGGATGACGGCAGGCCTGATCCGGCGTCATCGCCGCCAGTTCAGCTACCGCTGTCTCGCGGAAAGGCCCGCCCGAGCCGGTCAGCAGAATGGACGAAACGCCGTTCTGCGCCAGGTCAGCGTATCCCAGATGCTGCTGAATTGTCTCCGGCATACTCTGAAAAATCGCGTTATGTTCGCTGTCGACCGGCAGCAATCGCGCCCCCGACCGTTGAACCGCCTCCATGAACAAGCGACCGCAGGTCACCAGCGACTCTTTATTTGCTAACAACACCGTTTTTCCGGCGCGGATCGCCGCCAGCGTCGGCACCAGACCCGCCGCGCCGACGATAGCCGCCATCACCTGATCGACCTCCTCCAGCGCTGCGACCTCTGCAGCCGCCTGCTGGCCGCTCAGCACCTCGGTACGGCAGCCATGTTCCTGCAGACGGGTGCGCAACCGCTCAGCGCTTTGCGCATCGTCCATCACGGCGTAACGGGGGGTAAATTCAAGGCATTGTTCAACCATACGGTCAACGTTTTTCCCCGCGACCAGCGCGGCGACGGAAAAGCGACCGGGATTATGGCGTACCACGTCCAGCGTGCTACAGCCAATGGAGCCGGTCGAACCGAGAACGGTTAATTGCTTCATGAGACGTCCAGAAGAGTGGAAACAGAATAAAAAGCAAAACGCCGCCAGCAAGCCCCTACGCAGCAATTATCAGGGATAAGACGGCGGCATCAGGCCTTCAACTTAGCGCTAAAGGCTACAAGGCCAGCGGTCGCAACGCAATCCCGAGAATTGAGCGTACAGTCTTCTGTACGGCGTTTCGGATTTTACTCAGGCCAGACGCTGTCAGGCCCGAGTAAGGGCAGAGCATCAGAACTGCATCAGTTCCGCTTCTTTGTCTGCCAGCGCCGCGTCAACTTTCTTGATGGCGGCGTCAGTCATTTTCTGCACGTCGTCCTGAGAACGGCGATCGTCATCCTCGCTGATCTCTTTCTCTTTCAGCAGCGCTTTGACTTTGTCGTTGGCGTCGCGGCGAACGTTACGTACGGCAACGCGCGCCTGCTCAGCTTCACCACGCACGATCTTGGTCAGATCTTTACGACGCTCTTCGGTCAGCGGCGGCAGCGGAACACGAATATCGCTACCGGCAGAGCTTGGGTTCAGACCGAGGTCGGACGCCATGATCGCTTTTTCAACAGCCGCGGACATAGAACGGTCAAAGACGTTGATTTTCAGGGTACGGGAGTCTTCGACGGTGACGCTGGCCAGCTGGCGCAGCGGGGTCGGCGTACCGTAGTATTCAACAACAATCCCGTCCAGCAGGCTCGGAGAAGCACGACCCGTGCGAATTTTGCTGATTTGGTTTTTGAATGCTTCGACGCATTTTTCCATGCGGATTTCAGCATCTTTTCTGATATCGCTAATCACGTTACGAATCCTTGAAAGCTTGTCTCAGTCAGACCAGACGGGGCACCCGTCGGAAAATGAGCTAAGTATAGTCAGATTTAATGAAAATCACCGGGTAATATCCCCGCGAAAGTAAAGCGGAATCTTACCCGGATTTGGCGCTGACGGGAATTATTCCGTGATCAATGTGCCTTCTTTTTCGCCCATCACCACGCGACGCAGCGCGCCAGGTTTGTTCATGTTGAAGACGCGAATCGGCAATTTATGGTCACGCGCCAGGGTGAAGGCCGCCAGATCCATCACTTTCAGCTCTTTTTCCAGCACTTCGCTGTAGGTCAGCTGATCGTACATCGTGGCGGAAGGATCTTTGGCCGGATCGGCGGTGAATACGCCGTCAACCTTGGTGGCTTTCAGCACCACATCGGCTTCAATTTCAATCCCGCGCAGGCAGGCTGCGGAATCGGTGGTAAAGAACGGGTTGCCGGTACCCGCGGAAAGGATCACCACGCGGTTGTTGCGCAGCAGGCTGATCGCCTCTGCCCAGCTGTAGTTGTCGCACACGCCGTTCAGCGGAATGGCGGACATCAAACGAGCGTTCACATAGGCGCGGTGGAGCGCATCGCGCATCGCGAGGCCATTCATAACCGTAGCCAGCATGCCCATGTGGTCGCCCACAACGCGGTTCATACCCGCTTTCGCCAGACCAGCACCACGGAACAGGTTACCGCCACCAATTACTACGCCAACCTGAATACCCAGCTCAACCAGCTCTTTGATCTCTTGAGCCATGCGGTCAAGTATGCTTGCATCAATACCGAAGCCTTCTGAGCCCTGCAGCGCTTCGCCACTTAATTTCAGCAGAATACGTTTGTAGACGGGTTTTGCATTGGTAGCCATGTTTCTTTCCTGAGACTGTCAACGAATGAGATGTGAGAATTCCGGCGACATTGTATGTCGCATTTCAGCGCGGTCACTATAAGCAGTTGGCTGAATTTACAAAATGGGCGCAAAAAGAAGCCGCCCTCAGGCGGCTCCTTGTAAAAATTAAGACTGCTTGGACATCGCAGCAACTTCTGCTGCAAAGTCAGTCTCAACTTTCTCGATGCCTTCGCCCACTTCAAAGCGGATGAAGCCAGTCACGTCAGCGTTGTGCTCTTTCAGCAGCTGACCAACAGATTTGCTCGGCTCCATGACGAAAGGCTGACCAGTCAGAGAAACTTCGCCGGTGAATTTCTTCATGCGGCCTTCAACCATTTTCTCTGCGATTTCTTTCGGCTTACCGGACTGCATCGCGATGTCCAGCTGAACCTGGTACTCTTTCTCTACCACTTCAGCAGACACGTCTTCCGGCTTAACGAATTCCGGCTTGCTTGCGGCAACGTGCATTGCCAGCTGCTTAACCAGCTCTTCGTCAGCGCCTTTAGCGGCAACCAGAACGCCGATGCGCGCACCGTGCTGGTAGCTGCCCAGAACGTCGCCTTCCAGAACAGCGATACGACGGATGTTGATGTTCTCACCGATTTTAGCAACCAGGGCAACACGTTCTTCTTCGAACTGCGCTTTCAGAACTTCAACGTCGGAGATTTTACCCGCAACAGCGGCGTCCAGTACTTTGTCAGCAAATGCCTGGAAACCACCATCTTTAGCAACGAAGTCAGTCTGGCAGTTAACTTCCAGAATGTAACCGTAGTTGCCTTCGATTTTGGTTTTGATCACGCCGTCAGCAGCCACGTTGCCTGCTTTCTTCGCCGCTTTGATCGCGCCGGATTTACGCATGTTTTCGATTGCCAGCTCGATGTCGCCATTCGCTTCAGTCAGCGCTTTTTTGCAATCCATCATGCCTGCGCCAGTACGTTCGCGCAGCTCTTTTACCAGGGAAGCGGTAATTTCAGCCATTCTAAAATCCTCGGGAGATGTGGATACTGCCCGGCCAACGGCCAAACAGCGTAAATTGAAAAAAGGGGCCGGTAATGGGCCCCTATTCATACACGGTACTAATAAGGGCTTAAACCTTATTATTCAGCTTCTACGAAGCTTTCTTCCGCCTGAGAAGCCAGGTCCTGAGAGCGACCTTCACGAACGGTAGCAGCAACAGCGCCCAGGTACAGGCTTACTGCGCGGATTGCATCGTCGTTACCCGGGATAACGAAGTCTACGCCGTCCGGATCAGAGTTGGTATCAACGATAGCAAATACCGGGATGCCCAGGTTGTTTGCTTCTTTGATAGCGATGTGCTCGTGGTCAGCGTCGATAACGAACAGTGCGTCCGGCAGGCCGCCCATGTCTTTGATACCGCCCAGGCTGTTTTCCAGCTTGTCCAGCTCACGAGTACGCATCAGCGCTTCTTTTTTGGTCAGCTTGTCGAAAGTACCGTCCTGGGACTGAGTTTCCAGGTCTTTCAGACGTTTGATGGACTGACGAACGGTTTTCCAGTTAGTCAGCATACCGCCCAGCCAGCGATGGTTCACGAAGAACTGGTCGCAGCTCAGAGCAGCGTCTTTTACCGCTTCGCTTGCAGCGCGCTTAGTACCAACGAAAAGGATTTTACCTTTACGAGCAGCGATCTTGTTCAGTTCAGCCAGAGCGTCGTTGAACATCGGTACGGTTTTCTCAAGGTTGATGATGTGAACTTTGTTACGCGCACCGAAGATGAACGGCTTCATTTTCGGGTTCCAGTAACGGGTCTGGTGACCGAAGTGAACACCAGCCTTGAGCATGTCGCGCATGGAAACAGTTGCCATGTTTAAAACCTCTATAGATTAAATTGGGGTTATGCCTCCACGTATCCCATATTACCGACCCCGAAGGGCACCCCGGAATATGTGCCGATACGTGTGTGTTATTACACAAAGTGAGCGATGTCGCTTACGTCCCATCCTTGTGTATCTGAGATGGAACGGAAGTCCGGCGCGCTTTATATCACAAAATCCATCCAGACACCAACTCTTGTTGACGTCACGTGCTGTTAATGATTCTCAGTTTGGCACCAGCCTGCCCGGACTGTTACCATTGACAGGACTTACTCTATTATTGTCGAAAATATCGACACTGCTGGACATACTCCATGGCTATCTCTATTAAGACATCTGAAGATATTGAAAAAATGCGCGTTGCCGGTCGTCTGGCCGCTGAAGTGCTGGAAATGATCGAACCCTGGGTTAAGCCGGGCGTCAGCACTGGCGAACTGGACCGTATCTGTAACGACTATATCGTTAACGAGCAGAAGGCCATTTCCGCCTGTCTCGGCTATCACGGCTATCCGAAATCCGTCTGCATTTCGGTCAACGAAGTGGTCTGTCACGGTATCCCTGACGACGGCAAGCTGCTGAAAGATGGCGATATCGTGAATATCGACGTGACCGTCATTAAAGATGATTTCCATGGCGATACCTCCAAAATGTTTATCGTTGGCAAACCGACGATTCTCGGCGAGCGCCTGTGCCGCATCACTCAGGAAAGTCTGTACCTGGCGCTGAAGATGGTGAAGCCGGGCATCAACCTGCGCACCATCGGCGCGGCGATCCAGAAATATGTGGAAGCGGAAGGGTTCTCCGTGGTTCGCGAATACTGTGGTCACGGCATCGGCCGCGGCTTCCATGAAGAGCCGCAGGTGCTGCACTACGACTCGCCGGAAACCAACGTCGTGCTCAAACCAGGCATGACCTTCACCATCGAGCCGATGGTCAACGCCGGTAAAAAAGAGATCCGCAGCATGAAAGACGGCTGGACGGTGAAAACCAAAGACCGGAGCTTGTCTGCGCAGTACGAGCATACTATTGTGGTGACAGACAACGGCTGCGAAATTCTGACGCTACGTAAGGATGACACCATCCCGGCGATAATCTCGCACGATGAATGATGAAAAGCCGGCGCCCGCCGGCTTTTTTATTAGATAGTTTTTTCTTATGGTGACGCGATGAGCAACTCATTACCTGACACAGCCTCCCCCCTTCTGCCCATCCCGCCGGAACCTCCGGTGAGCTGGCCGCAGGGCGATCTGAACTGTGCTGCAATTAAGGCGCACATCGATACCTTTCAGCACTGGCTGGGCGAGGCGTTTGACGCCGGTATCGCCGCGGAGCAGCTCATTGCGGCGCGCACCGAATTTATCGACCAGCTGCTGCAGCGGTTGTGGATCGCCTGCGGCTTTGAATCCGTCTGCGACCTGGCGCTGGTGGCTGTCGGCGGCTATGGCCGCGGCGAGCTGCATCCGCTCTCTGACGTCGATCTGCTGATCCTCAGCCGCAAAAAGCTGCCGGACGACCAGGCGCAAAAGGTCGGCGAACTGCTGACGCTGCTGTGGGACGTCAAACTGGAGGTAGGCCACAGCGTGCGCACTCTCGAAGAGTGTCTGCTGGAAGGGCTTTCGGATCTCACCGTCGCCACCAACTTAATCGAATCGCGCCTGCTGATCGGCGACGTCGCGCTGTTCCTTGAACTGCAAAAACATATTTTTAGCGACGGCTTCTGGCCATCAGAAAAGTTCTTCGCCGCGAAAGTCGAAGAGCAGAACGTCCGTCATCAGCGCTATCACGGCACCAGCTATAACCTCGAGCCGGACGTGAAAAGCAGCCCCGGCGGCCTGCGCGATATCCATACGCTACAGTGGGTGGCTCGCCGCCATTTCGGCGCCACCTCGATGGATGAGATGGTCGGCTTCGGCTTTCTGACCGAGGCCGAGCGCAATGAGCTCAACGAGTGTCTGCACCAGCTGTGGCGTATCCGCTTCGCGCTGCATCTCGAACTCACTCGCTATGACAACCGCCTGCTTTTCGACCGCCAGCTCAGCGTCGCCCGCCGGCTCGGCTATGAAGGCGACGGCAACCAGCCGATTGAGCATATGATGAAGGACTTCTTCCGCGTCACCCGCCGGGTAAGCGAGCTGAACCAGATGCTGCTGCAGCTGTTTGAAGAGGCCATCCTCGCCCTGACCGAGGATGAAAAACCGCGCCCGATCGATGATGATTTCCAGCTGCGCGGCACGCTGATCGATCTGCGTGACGATACGCTGTTTATTCGCGAGCCGCAGGCCATTCTGCGCATGTTTTATATCATGGTGCGCAACAGCACCATCACCGGCATCTACTCCACGACGTTGCGCCATCTGCGCCACGCCCGCCGCCATCTGACCCAGCCGCTGTGCTATATCCCGGAGGCGCGCACGCTCTTTCTCAGCATGCTGCGCCATCAGGGGGCAGTGAGTCGCGGACTGCTGCCGATGCATCGTCACAGCGTGCTGTGGGCCTATATGCCGCAGTGGTCCCATATCGTCGGCCAGATGCAGTTCGACCTGTTTCACGCCTACACCGTCGATGAACACACCATCCGCGTGATGCTCAAGCTGGAGAGCTTTGCTAAAGAAGAGACCCGTAGCCGCCACCCGCTGTGCGTGGAACTGTGGCCGCGCTTAACGCACCCGGAGCTGATTTTAATCGCCGCCCTGTTCCACGACATCGCCAAAGGGCGCGGCGGCGACCACTCGATCCTCGGCGCACAGGATGTGCTGAAATTTGCCGAACTGCACGGGCTGAACTCCCGTGAAACGCAGCTGGTCGCCTGGCTGGTGCGTCACCACCTGCTGATGTCGGTCACCGCCCAGCGGCGCGATATTCAGGATCCGGAGGTGATTAAGCAGTTCGCCGAGGAGGTGCAAACGGAAAATCGCCTGCGCTATCTGGTGTGCCTGACCGTCGCCGATATCTGCGCCACCAACGAAACCCTGTGGAACAGCTGGAAGCAGAGCCTGCTGCGCGAACTCTATTTCGCCACTGAAAAACAGCTGCGTCGCGGCATGCAAAGCACCCCGGACATGCGCGAACGGGTGCGTCACCATCAGCTGCAGGCGCTGGCCCTGCTGCGGATGGACAATATTAATGAAGAGGCGCTGCATCAAATCTGGAACCGCTGCCGCGCCAACTATTTCGTGCGACATACGCCGACGCAGCTCGCCTGGCACGCCCGCAACCTGCTGCGCCACGATCTGAATAAGCCGATGATCCTCCTGAGCTCGCAGGCCACTCGCGGCGGAACGGAGATTTTTATCTGGAGCCCGGATCGCCCTTACCTGTTCGCCGCGGTGTGTGGCGAACTGGACCGTCGCAACCTCAGCGTCCACGACGCGCAGATCTTCACCACCCGCGACGGCATGGCGATGGATACCTTTATCGTCCTTGAGCCTGACGGCAGTCCGCTGTCCGCCGACCGCCACGAGGCGATCCGCCAGGGTCTGGAACAGACCATCACCCAGCGCAGTTGGGAGCCCCCGGCGCCCCGTCGTCAGGCGGCAAAGCTGCGTCATTTTTCGGTGGACACCGAGGTGAATTTCCTGCCGACCCATACCGATCGCAAATCGTTTCTCGAGCTGATTGCCCTTGACCAGCCCGGGCTGCTCGCCCGCGTCGGTCAGGTGTTCGCCGACCTCGGAATTTCGCTTCACGGGGCGCGAATTACGACAATTGGTGAGCGAGTAGAAGATTTATTTATAATCGCTACCGCCGACCGGCGTGCCCTTAATAATGAGCTGCAACAAGAAGTGCAACAACGGTTGACAGCGGCCCTCAATCCAAACGATAAAGGGTGACGTATTTTTTTTAGTGAATGGAAAGAAACAATGCAGCAGTTACAGAACGTTATTGAGTCCGCCTTTGAGCGTCGCGCCGACATCACGCCGGCCAATGTGGATACCGTGACCCGCGAAGCGGTTAACCAGGTTATTGCCCTTCTGGATTCCGGCGCGCTGCGCGTCGCTGAGAAGATCGACGGTCAGTGGGTGACGCATCAGTGGCTGAAGAAGGCGGTACTGCTCTCTTTCCGTATTAACGATAACCAGGTTATCGATGGTGCGGAAAGCCGCTACTTCGATAAAGTACCGATGAAATTCGCTGACTATGACGAAGCGCGTTTCCAGAAAGAAGGTTTCCGCGTGGTGCCGCCGGCAGCGGTGCGCCAGGGCGCGTTTATCGCCCGCAACACCGTGCTGATGCCGTCCTACGTTAACATCGGCGCCTACGTTGACGAAGGCACCATGGTTGACACCTGGGCCACCGTCGGCTCCTGCGCGCAGATCGGTAAAAACGTTCACCTGTCCGGCGGCGTCGGCATCGGTGGCGTACTGGAGCCGCTGCAGGCGAACCCGACCATCATCGAAGACAACTGCTTCATCGGCGCGCGCTCTGAAGTAGTTGAAGGGGTGATTGTCGAAGAAGGCTCCGTGATCTCCATGGGCGTTTACCTGGGTCAGAGCACCAAAATCTACGATCGAGAAACCGGCGAAGTCTTCTACGGCCGCGTGCCGGCTGGCTCGGTAGTGGTGTCAGGCAACCTGCCGTCGAAAGATGGTAAATACAGTCTGTACTGCGCAGTGATCGTGAAGAAAGTCGATGCTAAAACTCGCGGCAAGGTCGGCATTAACGAACTGCTGCGCACCATCGACTAAAGCAAATAAAAAGCGGGAGATATCCCGCTTTTTTGATATTTGATGCTGGCGAGAATGGATTTTTTCGTTAATTATTCAATGGTTATGATGCTATCAAAGGTACCGTTATGTACGATAATCTGAAAAGTCTTGGCATTACCAACCCTGATGAGATCGATCGCTATAGCCTGCGGCAGGAAGCTAACAACGACATTCTGAAAATCTATTTTCAGAAAGACAAAGGCGAATTCTTCGCCAAGAGCGTGAAGTTCAAATATCCGCGTCAGCGCAAAACCGTCGTCGCCGACGGCGTCGGCCAGGGCTACAAAGAGGTCCAGGAGATCAGCCCCAATCTGCGCTACGTCATCGATGAGCTGGATCAGATCTGCCAGCGCGATCGCACTGAAATCGATCTCAAGCGTAAAATCCTCGACGATTTACGCCATCTGGAAAGCGTGGTCACCAATAAGATCAGCGAAATCGAAGCCGATCTGGAAAAGCTCACCCGTAAGTAAGCGCATCCCCGGCGGCGCGTCGCCTGACCGGGCTGGCGGTATCAAACCGCTACCGACAGCATGCATCGTCCAGGCCGGGTATGGCGAGTCGCTACCCGGCATTTTTTTACCTCCACGCCTTAGCGTTGTTCATCCAGCTGCAGCGCGATATACAGCAGCAGCCGGTCGTCAAAGCTGCCAAGATCCAGCCCCGTCAGCTCCGAGATACGATTCAACCGGTACTCCAGCGTATTACGATGAATAAACAGGGCCTTCGACGTCGCCAGCGGCTGCACGTTATGGCGAAACCACGCCTGCAGCGTTCGCCGCAGCAGTCCGTTGTTATCCATCGCCTTGAGACGCGCCAGCGGACGAGCCAGCTCATTGGCCTGCCAGCCGCCGCGCAGGCTGTCAAGCAGCACCGGCAGCATCAAATCCTGATAGAAATAGCAGCGGCTCTCCGGCATCCGCTGCTTGCCCACCATCATCGTCGTGCGAGCGGTACGGTAAGAGCGGGCGATACTCCCGGGGCCGGTGAAGAAGTTGCCCAACGCCACGCGGAAACGGAGCTGGCCATTCTCTTTCATCCTGGCGATAAGCTGCTCGACGCGCCGGACGTGATCGTCGGCGTCCCAGCGGCCAAAGCTGTTCAGCGCCGGTTTCAGCACCACCATTTCCGTGAGCGAGACAATGGCCACGAGATTATGGCGATCGGGCGTGGTCAGCGCGTTCTGCAGTTGCTGTAATTCCGCCATCGCGCTGTCTACGCCGAGCTGGCCGCTGTCCACCTCAATCATCGCCACCACGCGCGGCTGATTCAGGTCGATGCCTAATCGCTGAGCCCATTCGTTCAGCGCCGGGGTATGCTCTTCCGCCTGAATCAGGTTCATCACCAGCTCTTCGCGCAGACGGCTGTCCTGCGCCAGGAGATGCATCAGTCGCGACTGCTCCAGCATCATCTCTGCCGTCATGCACACCAGCTCGCCATATTTTCGCAGCGACTCCGGCTCGCCGGTCAGGCCGATCACCCCGACGATCTCCCCCTCCAGGCGCAGCGGCAGGTTAATGCCCTGGCGCACCCCGTGCAGATGGCGAGCCACCGCGTCGTCGATATCCACCACCCGCCCCTGGGAAAGCACCAGCAGCGCGCCTTCGTGCAATTCACCAATCCTTTCCCGATCGCCGCTGCCGATAATCCGCCCGCGGGCATCCATCACGTTGATGTTGGTATCGATGATGCGCATCGTCCGCGCCACAATATCCTGCGCCATTTTGGTATCGAGATGCCAGCCAGCCATGTAATCCTCCCCTTTGCAGGGCACCAGCATAAAAGAGTCGTCGCCCTGCTGCATTGTGCATATGCCCGAAGCCCGGATGAGATATGTGGAGTTGTGGAAGCGGTCACAGAACGAAAAAAAGCCCCTGCCCTCGGCGAGGGAAGGGGCTGGGATCAAGCGCTGACGATTACTGCAGCAGCAGGTAGATGGAGGCGTCGCCGCGCTGAATGTTCAGCGCCAGCACGGACGGTTTGGCGTCGAAGATTTTCCGCAGATCGGCGATGTTTTTCACCGGCTGCTGGTTGGCCCCGACAATGATGTCGCCTTTCTTGAGGCCAATCTGCGCCGCCGGGGTGCCGGCTTTCACATTATTGACCACCACGCCTTTGTCCTGACCCTTGTTGCTCATTTCCGCCCCTTCAATCCCGTTGAAGATGGTGCTGGAGTCAACCTGGGTCTGGTTGCTCTGCTGCAGTTCGACGGTGACGGTCACCGGTTTGCCATCGCGCAGCAGGCCAAGCTCAACCTTGCTGCCGATAGGCATGGTGCCGACCTGAGCACGCAGCGCGGCGAAGCTGCTGATCGCCTTCCCGTTGAGGGAGGTGATCACGTCGCCGGCTTTAATGCCCGCTTTCGCGGCCGCCGACCCCGGCATCACCTGGCTGACGAAGGCGCCGCGCTGGGCGTCGACTTTCATCGCTTTCGCCAGCTCAGAGTTCAGTTCGGTGCCCATGATGCCGAGCTCGCCGCGTTTCACCTGGCCATATTTCACCATCTGTTCGGTCAGGTTTTTCACCATGTTGCTCGGGATAGCAAAACCGATACCGATGTTGCCGCCGTCCGGCGCCAGAATGGCGGTGTTGATGCCGATCAGCTCGCCGTTGAGATTCACCAGCGCGCCACCGGAGTTCCCGCGGTTAATCGCCGCATCGGTCTGGATAAAGTTTTCGTAGTTTTCCACGTTCAGGCCGCTACGACCCAGCGCGGAAACAATCCCGGAGGTCACGGTTTCGCCCAGACCGAACGGGTTACCGATAGCCACGGTGTAGTCGCCGACGCGCAGCGCGTCAGAGTCGGCAAGCTTAATTGCCGTCAGGTTTTTCGGATCCTGAATCTGAATCAGCGCGATATCAGAGCGCGGGTCTTTACCCACGACTTTGGCATCAAACTTACGACCATCGCTCAGCTGGACCTTAATCGTGGTGGCGTTGTCCACGACGTGGTTGTTGGTCACCACATACCCTTTGGCCGCATCAATAATCACGCCGGAGCCCAGCGCCATGAATTTCTGCTGCTGGCCGCCGTCAGGCTGACCGCCCTGTCCGCCGCCCTGGCAAAACGGCGAACTCTGGAATGGAGAACCATCCTGGCAGAACGGCGAGTTATCGCCAAAGAACTGCTGGAAGTTACGCGGCATCCGTGGGGTATTAACGGTGGTGCTACCTTCAACGTTAATGCTCACCACCGACGGCATCACTTTCTCCAGCATCGGGGCCAGGCTTGGCATCTGCTGCGCGTTAGTGGCCGAAGATGCCGTTTCCGCCGCGCTCGCAGAGAGCGGGGACAATGCCAGACCTAAACTCAGAGCCAGTGCACTCATTGCTAACGTGGTTTTTTTCATCAGTTTCAATCTCAATATCAGAAAACGAAAGTTGCTGTGTACGTGACTATCAGAGTCATTTTATAGCGCTAAGTTCCGGAATTAAGTTTCTGGAAAAAGTAAAAATTTATTGTCCATCTTTACAAAACTCCAGCCTATTCCACCGCCATCAGTCGTCGATATTCATCCCACGCATATAAATCCGTCATCCCGCTGATATAATCCTGAATCAGACGGCAGCGATAATAGTATTCCATCAGCACAAATTCAGGCGCTGTGCGCGCGAGCTTATTTACCGCTTCCACATAGGCCAGCCGGTGGCGGGTTGAAAGTTTCTGATACAGCCGGGAGGCAATGGGTAAACGCCGTACCCGCTCCTGCGCTACTAATTCGCTGAAATCCTCCAGTGATAATTTCAGCAGCGGCTGATAGATATCCAGCAGGCCGCTGATCACCCGGTAGCCCTGCAATTCCAGCTGCTCGACATCCGGATGGCTAAACACCTGTTTCATCGCTACATTTTTATAAAGCTCCAGCAGCTGACTGCAATCGCTGTCGTCCTCAAGCAGCGCATGATTAAAGTCACCCGTAAAGATGGCCGGCAGGTTGTCAATAAATCGGCGCGCCGCGTAGGGCACCAGCTTATTCAGCGTGTTCACCCGCAAATACATAAAAAACTGATCTTCCGCGCTCTGCTTCAGGGAATTGGCTCGTGATTTCTCCCAGGCATTTTCCACCACCTGCGAGAATAACGATCCTTTTTCATGGCTGCCCCAGGCGTCGTAAAGATGCTGATAAAGCTGCTCAGCGCTGAAAATACGTTTTTCCACCGCGTCCTCGAGATCCGCGACGCAATATGAGATGTCATCCGCGGCTTCCATAATCCAGGTTAATGGGAACCGATTGTAAGGCGCCAGATCCAGTTCTTTACGCAGGCGCGCCACATACTCCTCTTCGGCTAAATAGTAGCCAGGCTTCTTCATTAAATAACTGTGGCTGGCTGGCGTCGCCTCGGACCACCACGCCGGACGAGTATATTTCAGAATACAGCCGACCTGCGCCCAGGTCAGATTCATGCGCATCAGCGTATGGACCAGACGAATGCCCTGGGCGTTGCCCTCAAAGCAACAGAGATCCTGGCGCACTTTGCGGCGCAGCGCGTTAAGCGACGTTTCCCCCTCCTGCAGGCGTAATGCCTGCACTTCACAGCGATCGTCGGTCAGCGGCTGCCCGAGCGCATCGCCGGGCGCCAGACGCTGGCGGAACCAGTCGTTAATCGCCGCCTCGCCAAAATGGCCAAACGGCGGGTTGCCGATATCGTGCATCAGGCAGGCCATCTCCACGACGCTCTCGAATGGCCCGGTCAGCTCTTCCAGGCCATACTCTTCCAGCAGCCTCTGCTCTTTCAGCCGGCTCAGTACCTCTTTGGCGATATAACGCCCCACCTGCTGCACCTCCAGCGAGTGGGTCAGACGGGTACGCACCGCCGCGTTGCGCTCCAGCGGGAAGACCTGAGTTTTTTGCTGTAAGCGACGGATGGCCGGCGAGTTGACGATCCGTCCCCGATCGCTTTCGAAGATCCGCAGGATGTCGCGCTCCGTCTCGACACGCGGCGGCGAACGGAAGCGTCGACGCCAGTTTATCTTGTTGCGAAAATCAATCTTTGCCATAGCCTCTCCCGCGCGAGCAATACGCTTCCCCTTAAGCGCATGATAGACTATGCAACTAAACCTGACACATCGCGAGTAAATCTATGAAAATTGGCATTATTGGCGCTATGGAAGAGGAAGTTACCCTTCTGCGCGACAAAATCGAAAACCGCCAGACTATCACTATTGGCGGGAGCGAAATCTATACCGGCCAACTTCACGGCGTTGACGTCGCGCTGCTGAAGTCTGGTATCGGGAAAGTGGCGGCGGCGATGGGCGCGACCCTGCTGCTGGAGCGTTGCCAGCCTGACGTGATCATTAATACCGGCTCTGCCGGCGGCCTGGCGCCGACGCTGAAGGTCGGCGATATCGTCGTCTCCGATGAAGCGCGCTACCACGACGCCGACGTCACCGCCTTCGGTTATGAGTACGGCCAGCTGCCTGGCTGCCCGGCGGGCTTTAAAGCGGACGAAAAACTGGTGGCCGCCGCGGAGAGCTGCATTAACGCGTTAGATCTCAATGCCGTTCGCGGCCTGATCGTCAGCGGCGATGCCTTCATTAACGGCTCTGTCGGTCTGGCGAAGATCCGCCATAATTTCCCGCAGGCGATCGCTGTGGAAATGGAAGCGACCGCTATCGCTCACGTTTGCCATAACTTTAAGGTTCCCTTCGTGGTGGTTCGCGCCATCTCCGATGTGGCCGACCAGCAGTCTCACCTCAGCTTTGAGGAGTTCCTTGCGGTCGCCGCCAGACAGTCCACCCTGATGGTGGAGAATCTGGTCCAGAACCTGGCACGTGGCTAAGTCGCTCTCCTTCGCGCTTGCCGCGCTGCTGTTACTCGCCCCGGCGTGGCTGCTGGCCGCGCCGCGGGTGATCACCCTCTCCCCCGCCAATACCGAACTGGCCTTTGCCGCCGGGATCACGCCGGTCGGCGTCAGTAGCTATTCCGATTATCCGCCGCAGGCCAAAACGATTGAGCAGGTTGCCAGCTGGCAGGGGATGAACCTGGAGCGCATCGTAGCGTTAAAGCCAGACCTGGTGCTGGCCTGGCGCGGCGGTAATGCCGAACGTCAGGTTAACCAGCTGCAGTCGCTGGGGATCCACGTCCTCTGGGTGCAGACTTCAACCATCGAAGAGATCATCGCCACCCTGCGTCAACTGGCGAAGTGGAGCCCGCAGCCGGAAAAAGCGCAGCAGGCGGCGCAGGCGATGCAGCAGGAATACGATGCGCTGAAAGCGCGCTATGCCAGCGCGCCGAAGAAACGCGTCTTCCTGCAGTTCGGTTCCGCCCCGCTGTTCACCAGCGGCCCCGGCTCGATTCAGGATCAGGTGCTGAGGCTGTGCGGCGGCGAGAATATCTTTGCCGCCAGCCGTGTTCCCTGGCCGCAGGTGAGCCGCGAACAGGTGCTGGCCCGTCAGCCGCAGGCGATTGTGGTGACCGGCGACGCCAGCCGCATCGCCGAGGCGCAGCGCTTTTGGCAACATCAGCTCACCATTTCGTTGATTGCGTTACACAGCGACTGGTTTGAACGCGCAAGCCCACGTATTATCCTCGCCGCCAAACAACTTTGTGCGGCGCTCGACCAGGTAAAATAACCATCCGGTAAAGCGGATGTTCAGTGGGAATCAACGATGCTTGTCTATTGGCTGGATATTATTGGCACGGCCGTTTTCGCGATCTCCGGCGTTCTGCTGGCCGGAAAATTACGCATGGACCCGTTTGGCGTGCTGGTGTTAGGCGTGGTGACGGCGGTGGGCGGCGGAACCATCCGCGACATGGCGCTGGCGAATGGCCCGGTATTCTGGGTCAAAGATCCCACCGATCTGGTGGTGGCGATGGTCACCAGCATGCTGACCATCCTGCTGGTCCGCCAGCCGCGCCGGCTGCCGAAATGGATCCTGCCGGTGCTCGACGCCGTCGGTTTAGCGGTGTTTGTCGGCATCGGCGTCAATAAAGCCTTTCTCGCCAGCAGCGGCCCGCTGGTAGCGGTATGCATGGGGGTGGTGACCGGCGTTGGCGGCGGGATAATCCGCGACGTGCTGGCGCGCGAAATTCCTATGATTCTGCGCACCGAGATCTACGCCACCGCCTGTATTGTCGGCGGCATTGTCCACGCCACCGCGCACGACACCTTCCATCTCCCGCTGGAGAATTCGGCAATGATGGGGATGGTGGTGACCCTGGCGATCCGGCTGGCGGCGATCCGCTGGCACCTGAAGCTGCCGACGTTTGCCCTGGACGATAACGGACGGCCATAAAAGCAAAACGGTAACCCTGAGGTTACCGTTTTTAGCATTGGCGCCCTCTCGCTGCGAGAAAAAGCCCCTGCCGCGCTCGCTTTAAACGCTGAACGAGGACCCGCAGCCGCAGGTGCTTTTCGCATTCGGGTTGGTCACGATAAAGCGTGAACCTTCCAGCCCTTCGGTATAGTCGACAGAGCCGCCGACCAGGTACTGCAGGCTCATCGGGTCAACCACCAGGCCGACACCCTGTTTCTCAATGGTCATATCCCCTTCGTTCACCTGATCGTCGAAGGTGAAGCCATACTGGAAACCGCTGCAACCGCCGCCGGTGATATACACGCGCAGTTTCAGGTTCGGATTATCTTCATCCGCAATCAGGTGTTTTACTTTATTGGCTGCGGCTTCGGTAAACTCCAGCGGCAACGCTACGTCATCACTCATTTTTTGCTCCCATTGATACTTCCGGCCGGTTAAAGAATAACCGGACCTTTTGAGCCATTATCTAATACCCTGGTAAATCGTTCAAGTATTCTCCCGGGGTGCCTGCTGCGCTTTTGCCGCCTGCTCGGCCTCCTGCTTCGCCAGAGTACGTTGCAGAATGGTCGAATACAAAGGCTTACCGCCGAGGAATTGCGCCAGTAGTGTTGCGCCAAGGCAGGTAATAATCATTGGCAAAATGAGCTGATAGTTATCGGTCATCTCCAGCACCAGCACAATCCCGGTCAGCGGCGCGCGCACCGAGGCGGCGAGCAGCGCCCCCATGCCGGCGATGGCGAAGGTGCCAGCATCGAGATGGTAGGACGGAAACAGCGGAATAGCCGCCATGCCGAACGCCGTGCCCAGCAGCGTGCCGAGCGCCAGCATCGGGGCGAAAATGCCGCCCGGCGCGCCGGAAGAGAAGCAGATCAGCGTGGTCACCACGCGGGCAATAAAGATAAACAGCAGCAAACCGACGGAGAAGTTACCGGCGGCGGCGATGGGGATCAGGTTAAAGCCGCCCCCCACCGCGGAGGGCTGCATCAGCCCCAGCAGGCCGCAAAGCCCGCCGATGACCCCGCCAATTAACACCCATTTTTTGATGTTGCCGCCGTGAATGCGCTGGAACAGATCCTGGGTGCGTAGCACCAGAAAATTAAACAGCGGGCCAAAGCAGCCAAACAGCATCCCCAGCACCAGGTACAGCCACAGGGTATTCACCGGGGCATTGCTCAGCTTGCCCACCTCTATAATTGCCGCCTCGCCGTTGAAAATGCGAAACACAATGCTCGACATGATCACGCCGGTAAATACCGCTTTAATGGAGATCAGGTTGTAGCGGAACTGCGGGCGCATCTCTTCGATGATAAACAGGATACCGGCCAGCGGCGCGTTAAAGGCCGCTGAGAGCCCCGACGCCGCACCGGTCGCCAGCAGCGTGTGCCGCGCTTCCGGACTGCGCATGCGGAAAATATCCAGCACCATGCGTCCAATGTTGCCGCCAAGCTGCACCATCGGCCCCTCGCGTCCCAGCACCATTCCGGCGCCCAGGGTCCCCATGCCGCCGATGAATTTCACCGGCAGCACGCGCCACCAGCGCACCGGCCGCAGCTCCTCCAGCGCCCCTTCGATTTCCGGGATCCCCGATCCGCCAGCCTCCGGCGCAAAGCGGCGCACGAGGAAATAGCCGACCATCGCCAGCAGCGCCGACAAGATAAACGCCAGCGGCCAGACCAGATACCAGTGGTCCGCCACCTGCGCCAGGGCGCCGATCCGCTGGTTCTGCACCCAGTTCACGCTCTTTTCAAACGCCACACCCACCAGTCCGGCCAGCGTGCCGACCACCGCCGCCATAAACAGCACCGCCAGCGGCGTTTTATCGCGCTGAATCAACCGGCGCACCGCATCGCCGCGACGCACCCGCACGAACTGATGTGCTTCAAAAGAGGGAGTTTCTGCTTTCATGCCGTTATCAATTATTGGTAATACAAATGAAGAGAGAGGCATTTTAGCCGCCCCGGCGCGCTGCGTCGTCAAAAAAATGCCCTTGCGGCACATTGTTTCAATTGGGCAAAACTTTCATAACCATCCTGGAATAACTTAGAATAGCCGATAAAACATTTTTCACGAACCAGGACCCTGGCCATGAGCAAATCTGAAAATCTGTACCACGCTGCGCGTGAACTGATCCCCGGCGGCGTTAACTCGCCGGTCCGCGCCTTCACCGGCGTCGGCGGCACCCCGCTGTTTATCGAACGCGCGGATGGCGCTTACCTCTATGACGTGGATGGAAAAGCCTATATCGATTATGTCGGCTCCTGGGGTCCGATGGTGCTGGGCCACAACCATCCGGCGATCCGCAACGCGGTGATCGAGGCGGCGTCCCGCGGCCTGAGCTTTGGCGCGCCGACCGAAATGGAAGTAAAAATGGCGGCGCTGGTGACCGAGCTGGTGCCGACCATGGATATGGTGCGCATGGTGAACTCCGGTACCGAAGCCACCATGAGCGCGATTCGCCTGGCGCGCGGTTTCACAGGCCGCGACAAGATCATCAAGTTCGAAGGCTGCTACCACGGCCATGCCGACTGCCTGCTGGTGAAAGCCGGTTCCGGCGCGCTGACCCTCGGCCAGCCGAACTCGCCGGGCGTGCCGGCTGATTTCGCCAAACATACCCTGACCTGCACCTATAACGACCTCGCCTCCGTGCGCGCGGCGTTCGAGCAGTATCCGCAGGATATCGCCTGCATCATCGTCGAGCCGGTCGCCGGGAATATGAACTGCATTCCGCCGCAGCCGGAGTTCCTGCCGGGCCTGCGCGCGCTGTGCGACGAATTTGGCGCCCTGCTGATCATCGACGAAGTGATGACCGGCTTCCGCGTGGCGCTGGCGGGCGCGCAGGCTTATTACGGCGTGGAGCCGGATCTGACATGTCTCGGGAAAATCATCGGCGGCGGGATGCCGGTAGGCGCCTTCGGCGGCCGTCGCGAGGTGATGGACGCGCTGGCGCCCACCGGTCCGGTCTACCAGGCCGGAACCCTCTCCGGTAACCCGATCGCCATGGCCGCCGGCTTCGCCTGCTTAAGCGAAGTGGCGCAGCCGGGCGTGCATGAAACCCTCACCGAGCTGACCAACCAGCTGGCGCAAGGCCTGCTGGATGCGGCGCGTGACGCCGGGATCCCGCTGGTGGTCAATAACGTCGGCGGCATGTTCGGCATCTTCTTTACCGATGCCGAAACCGTCACCTGCTATCAGGACGTGGTGAAGTGCGACGTCGAACGCTTCAAGCGCTTCTTCCATCTGATGCTGGAGGAAGGCGTGTACCTGGCGCCGTCAGCGTTTGAGGCCGGCTTTATGTCCGTCGCCCACAGCGAGGAAGATATCGACAATACCATCGACGCCGCGCGCCGGGTATTTGCCAAACTGTAAGGTGCTTGAATGCCTGGTGACGCAGGGATTTTCCCGGATGCGGCGCATTGCGCCTTATCCGGGCTACCAAATCGCACAGCACTGTAGCCCCGGTAAGCACTCGCGCCACCGGGGATGTTGAGGCCATCCGGGATCGTTAGCGGCTCTGCTTCCTCAGCAAATAGATAAAGTACGGCGCGCCGATAAAGGTCGACAGCAGCCCCGCCGGGATCTGGTACGGGAACATGATCATCCGTCCGCACCAGTCGGCGAAGATCAGCAGCAGCCCGCCAGTCAGTCCGGAGATCACCATATGCGGCAGCGTTCGCCGGAAGCCCATCATGCGCGCAATATGCGGCGCCATCAGCCCGACGAAGCTCAGCGGGCCGATGGTCAGCGTCGCCGCCGCCGTCAGGCAGGCCGCCAGCAGCAGCAGAACAATCCGCGATGACGTCAGCGCCATGCCCACCGCCCGCGCCGCCTCCCCGCCCAGCGGCAGGATGGTTAACCAGCGGCGACAGAGCGGCGCCAGCGCCAGCAGGACCAGCATCACCGCGCCGCTGCGTACCACCCTCTCCGGCGTCGCGCTGTAGGTCGACCCCGAGATCCACGTCAGGATCTGCGCCATGCGCGGATCGCCGCTGGCCTGCAGCATCATCAGCAGCATGGTGAAGGCGGTACTGAGCGCCATCCCCGCCAGCAGCATCCGATGCGGCGAGAAACCGCCCCGCCCGGCGGCCAGCATAATGATCAGCAAAGTGGCCGCCGCGCCAAGGCTCCCGGCCGGCAGCAGCCAGCCAAAGGCGTCGCCAGGCACGAAGAACAGCATCAGCACCACGCCAAAGGCGGCGCCGGAGCTGATGCCCAGCACTTCCGGGCTGGCCATCGGGTTGCCGGTCAGGCGCTGGATAATACAGCCGGCGACCGCCAGCATCACCCCGGCGAACAGCGCCGACAGCACTCGCGGCCAGCGCCAGGGCAGCAGTTGCTCCAGCAGATCGCCGTGAGCCCACAGCCAACCGTGGGCATCGCGACCAAAGGCCAGCGCTACGCTCATCGCCAGCAGCAGCAACGCGACGCCCCCGAGAACAAACCATTGCACGTGATAGCGTTCAGGCTGCACATTATCGCCGCCGTTCATCACCGGGGCGCTGATGCTGCGCAGCCGCGGCAGCAGCCACAGCAGCAGCGGCGCGCCAATCAGGGCGGTGACCGAGCCGGTGGAGACTTCCCGCCATACCCGGCTCAGCCAGAGGATCACCTGATCGGAAAGCCACAGGAGCAGCGCGCCGATCAGCGCCGCCAGCAGCAGCCGGGCCAGCAGTCGACGGGCGCCGAGCATTTTCGCCAGCAGCGGCGCGAACAGGCCGATAAAGCCGATAATCCCGACCGCATTGACCAGCAGCGCGCTCATCACGATCGCCAGCGTCAGGGCGCCGAGGCGCGCCAGAGACAGCGCCAGCCCCAGGTTGCGCGCCACCCCGTCATCGAGCCCCATCAGAGTCAGCGGACGCAGCAGCAGCAGGGTGAGTATCGCCCCGCCCAGCAGCTGCGGCCACAGGCGCTGCGCCACGCTCCAGTCGGTTTGCGTCAGCGTCCCGGTGCTCCACAGGAACATGCTCTGCAGCTGGTCGTGATGGAAAATCACCATCAGCTGGTTAAGCGCCCCGCAGTAGAGGCTGACCACCAGGCCCGCCAGGATCAGCGTTACCGGCGACAGACGCTTGCCCCAGGAGACGCCAAACACCAGCGCACCCACCAGACAGGCCCCGGCCAGCGCGGCAAACTGCGACTCCAGCACGCCGGGGATGGCCCACAGCGTGGTGACCGTTATCCCCAGCTGCGCGCCGGTGGCGACGCCAAGGGTGGTCGGCTCCGCCAGCGGATTGCGCAGCACCTGCTGGAACAGTACGCCGACCAGTCCCAGCCCGGCCCCCACCAGCAGTGAAACGGCCACCCGCGGCAGCAGGCTGTAATGAAACAGCATCTGGGCAATCTGATCGCTATCCGGCTGCCGCAGCGCCTGCCGCCATTGCGCATAGGGCAAGGCGACATTGAGATTGACGATACTCAACGCGAAGGCGGCGACCAGCAGCGCGGCCAGCAGGATACTGGCTAACGGTGAAATACGCGTATTCATGCCGGACTCCCCTGGGCCTCGGCCAGCACGCGGGCAAAATGCATCGCCGACAGCGTCGCGCCATAGAACCACACCGCCGGAACGCGCTGGAAGCGTCCCGCGCGCACGAACGGCATCGCCTGCCACAGCGGGGTCGCCAGCAGCTGGGTCATCTCCCGCTCGTTACCATGATCAAAACAGATCACATCGGCCTCGTTAAACGCCGCCAGCCGGTCGATGCCAACGCTAACGCTGCCCCAGAACGCCGCTTCGCCGCGCCAGGCGTTTTTAATACCAAAGCGGTCAAGCACCTCCTGGAACAGGCAGTTTTCGCCAAACACCAGAACGTGGCGCGGATCGAGCAGGGAGATCATCAGCAGCGGACGGTCGCCGCGTCCGGCAAAGCGCGGCTTCAGGCTCGCCATCAGCGCCTCAAACTCCGCCAGGTGGCGCTGAGCCTGCTGCGGTTTGCCCAGCAGGTCAGCCATCTCCAGCAGCGAGCGCTGAGCCATCGCCAGCGGGCGTTTGCCGTCGCTAAAGGTGAATCCGCGACCGTGGGCGATACGCGCCAGCTTCTCCGGCGACGGGCCGTAGCCTGCTGACCAGACGATAAACGACGGTTTCATCTGCGTCAGCAGCTCAAGATTGGGTTCAGTGCGCAGACCGACATCGATCACTGAGTCGGGCAGCGCGGGCTCGTTTACCCACAGGCGATAGTTAGGGATATCGGCCACGCCGTAAGGCGTGACGCCCAGCGCCAGCAGCAGCTCCGCCGGCAGCCACTCCAGGGCGACCACACGCTGCGGGTCAACGTTCGCCGCCTGCACGCCGCGCATCTGCCACAGCAGCGGCGAGAGCGCCATCGCGGTCAGCAGGCGACGTCGGGTTATCTGAGTCGGGGTCATCATTAATAGACAAAGCTTACCGGCGCCGCGCCGGCCGGGTGCGGCAGGATCCCCATCGGGATGCCGTAGATTTGTTCCAGGGTGTCGCTGCGCATCAGTTCCGCCGGCGTCCCCTGGGCGATCATTTCCCCGCCGCGCAGGGCTACCAGATAGTCGCAGTAGCGGGCCGCCATATTAACGTCGTGCAGGACGGCGATCACCGTCAGACCGCGCTGCTGGCTGAGACGATGCACCAGCGCGAGAACATCAACCTGATGGGCGATATCCAGCGCCGAGGTGGGTTCATCGAGCAGCAGACAGCGGCTATCCTGCGCCACCAGCATGGCGATCCACGCCCGCTGACGTTCGCCGCCGGAGAGGCTGTCCACCAGACGATGGGCGAGCGGCTTCAGCCCTACCAGCGCAATCGCCTCTTCCACTTTCTCGCGGTCCGCCGCGCCAAAGCGACCCAGCGCGCCGTGCCACGGATAGCGGCCGATCGCCACCAGCTCGCGCACCGTCATACCTTCGGCCGGCGGCAGCTGCTGCGGCAGATAGGCCACTTTGCGGGCAAAGGCTTTGCTGCCCCAGCTCTCCAGCGGCTGGCCGTCCAGCAGCACATCGCCTGCGGAAGGCGGCTGATGGCGGCCAAGCATTTTCAATAACGTCGACTTGCCGGAGCCATTATGGCCGATCAGGCCTGTGACTTTTCCGGCCGGGAAGGTGAGCGAGAGCGGATGGAGCAACGTGCGGCCAGGCACACGGAAAGTGACGCGATCCAGCGCGAAGGTGGTTTCTGCGTGCGGAGTCTGTTCCTGCATAGCGATAACCTGATAAAGGGCGCGGCGAACCGCGCCCGTAGGTGGTTAGAAACGGAAGGTGGCGGTGGCGACGACCTGACGTCCGGCCCCCCAGTAGCAGGCGTATTCGCTGTAGCAACTGGAGACATATTCGCGGTCGAACAGGTTGTTGACGTTGACGCCGACCGACGAGCCCGGCAGGCCAAAGCGCGCCAGATCGTATTTCACCGTCGCATCCATCAGCGCATAACCGGCCACACTAAAGGCATCATTTTTCTTACCGGTGCTGGTGTCATTTTTGTAGTAGCTGACCGTTGAACCGATATAGCGCGCCCCGGCCCCAATCGTCAGACCGCTCAGCGCGGTTTCGTGGAAGGTATAATCCGCCCACAGGGAGGCCATGTTACGCGGCACTTCCGCCGGACGTTTGCCGTTGAACACTGTATCGTGAGTGTACTCCGCATCGGTGTAGCTGTAGGCTGCGGTGACGTTAATATTGGCGTTCACCGCCGCCTTCGCCTCCAGCTCAAGGCCACGGGAGCGGATTTCGCCGGTCTGGATGCTGAACGCCTGGTTAGCCGGATCCGCCGTCAGGTTCTTGTCTTTGGTCAGCTGATAGACCGCCGCGGTGACCACCACCGGCATATCTTTCGGCACATATTTCACGCCGGCTTCATACTGCTTACCGCGCGACGGATCGAACGGCTTACCGCTGCTGCTGGCGCCCGATACCGGTTCAAACGATTCGCTGTAGCTGAAGTACGGAGAGATACCGTTATCGAACAGGTAGTTGATGCCGCCGCGCCAGCTGAACTGCTGGTCGTGGTTCTCCGCCAGGCTGTTGGTGGCGCGGGTTAACGTTGAGGTCGTGGCGTAATCGTAACGGCCGCCCAGGGTCATCACCCATTTATCCCACTCCATCTGATCCTGCGCGTACAGGCCAGTCTGCTCCATCCGGTTGAGCACCGCGTACGGGAAGGTGACCTGAATATTCGGGTTACCGTACTGCGGATTGTTCATGCTGATGGGATCCGCCGTCCCGTAGTCGGCATCCACATCGTTACGCATCCGCGAGTAGTCCACGCCGGTCAGCAGGGTATGGCTAACCGCGCCGGTGGCGAAATCAGACTGCAGCTGAGTATCGACGGTGAAGGTGTTCAGGTGCTCGTCGGAGCGCACATAGGCGCGATTCATGTAGCCCGGCGCGACATAGCCGTTGCCGTACACCGAACGATAGAGCGTATGCACATCGGCATAGCGCAGGTTCTGCCGCACGGTAAAGGTGTCATCGAACTGATGGGAGAAGCTGTAGCCCACCATCTTCTGGCGGCGGGAGATTTTATTATCCGCCTCGCCTTCGTTGAAATCGGTCGGCAGCTTATGCGCCTTACCGTTGGCGTCGTAATACGGCACCACGGTGCCTTCGCGCGGCAGCCAGCCGTAGTAGCCCGCATCCGGATCATTCTGGAAGTTGCTCAGGAAGGTGAAGTCGGTTTTATCATCCGGACGCCAGCTAAAGGAGGGCGCCACCGCGTAGCGGGTCGATTTCGCCATCTGCTGCTGGGCATCCTGGCTGCGGCCCAGGCCGGTCAGGCGGTAGGACCAGACGCCGGCATCATCAATGGCGTCGCTGAAGTCAAACCCGGTCTGCCACAGATTGTCGGTGCCCATCTTAAACTGCACTTCTTTCAGCGGCTCGGTGGTCGGGCGTTTGCTGACCATGCTGACGATACCGCCCGGGTTGCTGTTGCCGTACAGCACCGAGGTTGGCCCGCGCATCACTTCCACGCGCTCCAGGAAGTAAGGATCCATGGAGACTTCAGAGTAGTTATTCCCCTGCAGCTTCATGCCGTCCAGATACTGGTTGGTGTTGACGGTCGTCGAGGTGGTGAAGCCGCGAATGGTGACCACGTCATAGGTGGTCGAACTGCCGCGGGTGGAGAAGACGCTTGGCGTATAGGAGAGCGCCTCTTTTACCGTCGTCGGCTGACGCATCTCCATCTCCTGGCGCGTCACCACCGACACAGACTGCGGCGTTTTTTCTATCGGGGTATCGGTTTTCGTCGCCGTGGCGGAGCGTTTCGCCGCGATGGTCGGCGCCGGTCCCCAGGCGCTTTCCTGGGCGGCCGGGGCGGCAACGACGGTGATGGTTTCTTCTTGCTTCGGTTGTTCTGCTGCCTGTGCGTAGACAGACATGCCGCTAACCGCCGTGGCTACTACAGCTGCGACTTTACGCAGCGAGTGGTTTGGCTGAGCAGTTTTTGGACGCGCCATGGGTATATCTCTGATGAAAGTGAATGATAACGTAAACGAGAATTATTATTATGACGGGCGATATAATAGGCGAAACGTTGAAGGCAAGGCAAGCGATATGCCTGTCGCTGCGGGTTGAAGGCTGAATTAATAACCAGATAGTTATTATGGAGTTAAAGAGCCGTTAACTTTTTTACAGGCATAAAAAAACCCCTTAATACTTTCGTCTTAAGGGGTCTGGTCTTAGGGCTTAAATCAGTTACTGCCGAACATATCCTTGATCCAGCCCGCGACGCCGTCGCTCTTCTCCTGCTGCTTCGGCGGCTGCTGTTGCTGCTGCTGTTGCTGCTGAGGCTGCTGCTGCCCGGACTGATTGAACGGGTTGTTCGCTTCCTGCTGCTGCAACTGCTGCTGCTGCATCATCTCGCCCTGGCGGCACAGCGCATCCGGCTGCGTCGTCCACACCGGCAGCGAACGCATACCGCCGCTGCAGACGAAGTTGCCGTTGCTGTCCACGCCCATGTCGACCACGTCTTCAGGCGCCGTCAGCACCAGCGGCGTTGGCGTCTGGTTCGCCAGATAACGCTGGTAAATCGACATCGCACCGCTGGCGCCGTACAGTTTGGTTGGCTGGTTATTATCGCGACCCACCCAGGTGATGGTCACCTGGCTACCGTCGATCCCGGCAAACCAGGTATCGACGTTATTGTTGGTGGTCCCGGTTTTCCCCGCCAGATGGAGGCCCGGATACTTCGCGCCCAGCTGACGCCCCGTCCCGCGCTGCACCACCTGCTGCATGGTCCACAGCGTCATGTAGGCCGCCTGGGCAGGCACCGCGCGCTCCGCCTGCGGGTAGCTCTGATACAGCACCGTGCCATCTTCCGCAATCACTGACCGCAGGGCGGAGAGTGGCGCACGGTTGCCGCCGCTGGCGATGGTCTGGAAGGCCTGGGCCACTTCAATTGGCGTCAGGTTCAGCGCGCCAAGCAGCATCGCCGGCACGGCGTTGAGCTGATTCTTCGGCGCCCCCAGTTTGGTCCAGGTATCGACCACCGCCGGCAAGCCCAGCGCCATCCCGAGGTTAACCGTCGGCACGTTCATCGAACGGGTCAGGGCATCCACCAGCATCACCTGGCCGCTGAAGCGACGATCGTCGTTCTGCGGCGACCAGGTCGGGCCGTTGGACAGGCGAATAGTCACTGGCGCATCGGCGATCCACGTATTCAGGCGATACTGGTTCGGCTGGCTCAGCGCGGTCAGATAGGTCGCCGGCTTGGCCAGAGAACCAATCGACCGGCGGGCCTGCATCGCACGGTTGTAGCCGGCGAACTGCGGCTCCGCGCCGCCGACCATCGCCCGCACTTCACCGGTAAAGCGGTCCACCACCACCATGGCGGTTTCCAGATCTGCCAGCTTGCGCTGTTTCTTCAGTACCGGGATCCCTTCGGTGGCCGCTTTTTCCGCGGCATCCTGCGCCACCGAGTCGAAGGTCGTAAAGATCTTCACGCCGGAGAGATCTTTCACTTTATCGCCCAGCTTCGCCTGCAGCTCCTGACGCACCATCTGCATAAACGCCGGCTGTGGTGAAATCACCCCGCCACGCGGCTGCACACCCAGCGGACGCGCGCTCAGCATGTCGTACAGCTCCTGGTCGATGACCTGCTGCTGCTGCAGCAGGCGCAGCACCAGATTGCGTCGCTCAAGGGCCAGTTTCGGGTTGCGCCACGGGTTATAGACTGACGCCCCTTTCACCATCCCCACCAGCAGCGCCTGCTGGTCGAGGCTCAGCTCTTCCACCGGACGGCCAAAGTAGTACAGGCTGGCCAGCGGGAAGCCGCGAATTTCGTTATCGCCGCTCTGACCGAGGTACACCTCGTTCATATACAGCTCAAGGATGCGATCCTTGCTGTAGCGGGCGTCGACGATCAGCGCCATGTACGCTTCGTTGGCTTTACGCCAGTAGGAGCGTTCGCTGGAGAGGAACAGGTTTTTCACCAGCTGCTGGGTCAGGGTACTTGCCCCCTGCACCGTCCGGCCTGCCGTCAGGTTCGCCAGCACCGCACGGCCGATGGAATAGAGGCTGATACCATCGTGCTCGTAGAAGTGGCGGTCTTCGGTCGCCAGCAGCGTATCCACCAGCAGGTCGGGGAAGCCGCTGCGCTTCACGAACAGACGCTGCTCGCCGTTCGGCGACTGCAGCATGGTGATAAGCCGCGGATCGAGGCGGAAGAAACCGAACTGGCGGTTGTTATCCATATTCTCGATGGTTTCCAGATGGTCGCCGTCGAAGGTCAGACGCGCGCGCACCTGCCCTTCTTTACTGTCCGGGAAATCGAACGGACGGCGGATCATCTCGATGCTGTTGGCCTGCACCGTATATTCGCCAGGACGCGTCATCGCGCTGACCTGACGATACTGGGTGGCGTTCAGCAGACGCACCATCTCGTTTTTGCTGATCTGCATGTCCGGCTCAAGGTTCACCATTCGGCCATAGACCGCGGCCGGCAGCTCCCAGACTTTACCGTCAATGCGGCTGCGGATTTTCTGGTCGAGGTAGACGCCATAGGCGGCAATCAGCACCGCGAAGACAATCCCCAGCTTGACCAGCAGCCACAGCCAGCTGCGCTTACGACGAGGCTTGCCACCTTTGCCTTTGGCTTTTCTCGGCACCGGTTTCTCATCCTCATAATCATCGTCATCATACTCGTCGTCGTAGTCCTCTTCCCGGACCCGGCGACGGGTGACTTTCTGTTTTGTCGGACGTGAGGGTCTTCCCTTACGTCCGATAGGCTCGCGGTCATCTCCCGCCATGCTTTTTCTCCGCAACGTTCAGGCGCAAAGGCCTGATTCTCAATACTTCCCCTGTTCAGAGGAAGAAGAAATCTCTCAAATTAACGTCCTGGCTGCTTACCCTCGGGACGACAACCTGCTGGCGGGCAGAACGCGCCGCCCATCTTTCAAAGGGTTGGTTTGCTTCGTTTCACATGATACTAACAATAAAAATTCACCATAAAATCATTGTGTTAAACGCATCACTGGCAGAATGAGTCAGAACATAGCACGTAATGTTCAGGGCATACAGGATAGCACTAAAATGCGACATTCTTAACCAGCATTTTACCTCGTACTCACGTAACAAGATGGGAAAGAGTATGTTTTTTAATAACATAAAAAATGACGCTCGCCCTGATGCCAAATGCGGCGGCATCATCTGCCGCAGAAAATATATTTTCCGGCCGCCAATGTTTATTATTGAAAGAAGTAAAGGGGATTAATCGAGTTTCTGCCAATAAAAATGAGAGCCTGTTAACATTTATGCAGAATCATATTTTATGATGACACCAGGGAAATATTTGTTAAACTAGCGGCCAGTGATTCATTATTTTGATTACTCTACTATGCGCATTCCGCTTATATTTCCGCTTTGCGTGGTGGCCGTGCTCTCTGGCTGCCAACAGAAACCCGCCTCAACGCTCAGTCCGGCCATCAGTAGCCAGGCGCAGCTCGAGCAGCTCTCGTCCGTGGCGGCAGGAACGCGCTATCTCAAGAATAAATGTAATCGTAGCGATCTGCCCGCCGATGAAGCTATTTATCGCGCGGCGGTGAATGTCGGCAAAGCGCGCGGCTGGGGAAATATTGATCCGGCAACGTTAAGCCAAAATAGCGACCGGCTTTACCAACAGCTTTTACAGGACAGCACCCCGGAAGCCGCCCAGTGCAGTCAATTTAATCGCCAGCTTGCTCCCTTTATTGCCAGCCTGCGCGGCGACTAAGCAAAATATCTTCAACGCGCATTTTATTGCGCGTGCCCCTTATTCGCCTTTCGGCTCCTCGTCAATTTTCCCCCCGGGCCAGTCCTCCAGCGCCGCGAGGGTAAAGGTCGTGCCGTTGAAGCTAAAGATCGTCACATCCTGCTGGATCTGCTCCACCACCAGATTGGGCAGCGGGGAGTCGCCCTCCGTCCACGCTTTGCCATTTAACACAATGCTGCGCTTTTCCGCTAACGAGGCGTAGACATGCGCGCTATAGCGCAGAGGCGGCAGCGTATCGCTGTCCACCACCGGCGCGGCGGGCGCGCTGGGTTTTGTCGCCGGCGGCGGCGTCTTTGGCGCGGCCTCTCCGGCAGCGGTTAACGGCAGAAGCGCCGCATGCGCCACCGGCAAGGGCAGCGGTTGCGGCGGTGCCGGATGACGCCACTGCTCGCCGCCAAACCAGCCGAGCGCGAATAATAATCCGGCGTACAGCGGGATAATCCAGCCTGGGATCTGCACCATCCGGCCGCGGATCACCGGCGCGTCCGCCTGCGCGGAAGGCGGCTGATGCGCCACCAACGGGGGGATCCCTCTTTCACTGTCATCACGAACAATCACCACGATCTCCTGTTCCCTCACGATAACGAGAAGGCGCCCTTACGGGCGCCCCACGTCACGTTATTTACTGCTCACCGGCAGGCCGGCGCCCTGCGATTCGCCCTGCGGCAATTCGAGAACAGCAACCGACCAGGCCGGCAGCGTGACCGAGCCGTCAGCGGCAATCTGCACGCCGCTGGCCAGCGAACGGTCGCCCGCCGCCTGCTGGATGGCGCTCAGCTGGAGCGATGTGCCGGCGAAATCCTGCAGCGTCCGGCTTTCCGGGGCGGCGTTAATCGCCACCACGATACCGTCGACGCGGCTGTCCAGACTGGCGCCAGCCTGCATCCCGTCATCGATGGTCATCACCAGCAGACCGGTCTGCTGATCGGCGCCGGTATTGCGGAAGTCCACACGCTGCATCACCGTCGCGCCGTCGCCGAGGGTAAACAGCGGAGATGACTTACGCAGCGCGGTCAGCTCCTGATAAAACGCGGTCATCTGCTTGAGCTCGGCTTCACCCGGGGTGGCCACCCAGTCCTTCACGCGGGCGATGATGTCATAGTTGCTGCCATCATCGCTGCTGCGCGGCATACCGACGTTGTAGTTGTTGTCCTGCAGGGAGTAATCCACGCGGTTAAACCAGTCGCCGGAATCATACGAGTCGCGGGTAAAGGACTTGGAGCGCAGCAGCTCCGAGCCCTGCTGGTCAAAGGCGATCCCCTGGCCGAGCATGACCGTGGCCAGCGACACCGCCTGCATCCGGACGCGGGTGTCGAGATCCGCCTCCTGAGCGGCTTTGTAGCTGATCATGTCCCACAGCGTCTGGTTGTCGTGTTTTGACACATAGTTCACGACTTCCGTCGGATCAGCCGCGTAGCCGCCAGGCGCGCCGTTATAATCAATCTCGCTGCCTCTCTTCACCGCGCCGTCTTTGTCGATCAGCACGAAGTCCGCAAGGTTACCGGCCATGCCGAGACGGGTCAGATCGGCGAGATGGCGCGCCTGATCGTCGGTCAGGGTGGTCAGCTCATTCGGCAGAACGCCGGCCCCGCTGCCCACGCCCTGGTTCTGGCGCAATGCATCGCCGGAGTCGAACGGTCCGCCGCCGCGCACGGCGTCGCGCAGACGATCGGAGAAGGTGCCGATCCCGGTGCCTTTGAGATTGATTTGCGAGGCAATTTCAAAGCGATCGCTCTGGTTGGAATCCCAGCCTTCGCCAAAGAAGTAGATATCAGGGTTCAGCGCTTTAATGCGCTCCCAGGCCGAGAGGATCTGCGCTTTCGGGTGGTAGCCCATCAGGTCGAAGCGGAAGCCATCGATCTTATAATCGGTGGTCCATACCGCCAGTGAATCGGCGATAAGCTTGGCGAACATCCGGTGCTCTGGCGCCGAGTCGGAGCAACAGGTGGCCGATTCCACGCTGCCGGTGGTTTCGTTCAGACGCTGATAGTACCAGGGGACGATCTTATCCAGCACCGAGGTGCGGTCGGTCGGGCCGGCGGCGTTGGTGTGGTTGTACACCACGTCCATAATGACGTTCATTCCCAGATCCTGCTTGATCGCCTGAATCATGGTGCGGAACTCTTTAATGCGCGCCGTGCCTTCCGGATCGGTGGCGTAAGATCCTTCCGGTACTGTGTATTGGAACGGATCGTAGCCCCAGTTATAGGAGTCGGTCTGCGCCACCAGCGTATTCAACGCCTGCACCTGCGGGTTATCCTTACTGTCGTTCTGCTTCAGCTGAGTCAGCACCTCTTCAACCGTCGAACCGCTGTCGCAATAGCCCGCGAACTCGCTGCTCTTCACCGCGCTGTTGACCTCGCACAGGCGACTGAACGGCTGCTGAATATCGGCGACTTTGTCGCTGAACTCATTGACCGTCGCCAGATCGAATACCGGCAGCAGCTCAATATGGGTCACGCCCGAGGCCGACAGCTGCTTCAGATGCTGAACCATATTGCTCTCCTGGGCGGTGAGCGCCAGATACTTACCGCGCAGCTCCGCAGGAACGGTTTGATCCCAGGCGGAGAGATCGCGAATATGCGATTCGTGGATCGTCATCTTCGCCAGATCAGCTTTGGTTTTCTGCGCGTGCGGCATCGTCAGCCCGTCCCAGCCTTCCGGCTTCAGCGCGCTGTCGTTCAGATCGACCACCTGGCTGTACTCCGAGTTGGTCGACAAACTGTGGGCGTAGGGATCGGTCACTTCGTACTGCTCGACTTTGCGCGACTGCGGGTGGTAGACCGTCATCGCGTAGCGGTAGAACGCGCCTTTCAGGTCGCTCCCTCCCTGCCAGGACCAGGCGCCGGAGGCGCTGTCGCGGGTCATCGGGTGACTGGCAACCACTTTCTTGTCCGCACTGTAGAGCACCAGCTCGACCTGCTGCGCCGTGGGCGCCCAGACGCGGAAGGTTACGCCGCTATCGGTTAGCTGGGCGCCATAGCTCAGCGCCTCAGCGGCGGCGGCATAGGTATCATCCAGCACGCCGGCGGTCTGCACCTGGGTGGCGGAGCTCAGTATCCCGTCGCTTTCGGCGGATATCGCCACCGTCTCGCCCTGCAGCAATTCCTCGACGTTGACGTCATCCGGCAGCTTAAAGGCAGGATAGCTGGCGAGATGCGGGAAGCGCATGCTCACCTGCTGGCTGACGGTGGTCGGGGTCAGCTTGACATACTTATCGGTAAATTCGCCGTTACTGTCGGCGGCCACCTTACTGCTGTGGCTGTAATAGAGACGCACAATGGGTTTATTTTCCCCGCCCGGCCACAGCAGAGTGGTCTTATCGACCCAGTGCGCATCGGCCAGCGCCACGCCAAAGGCGGCGCGGAAGGCGTCGGCGCGGGAGTCATAGACCGCGCTGTTGCCGGCGATGACCGATACCGTCCGATCGGTGAAATCACTGAAAGAGACGCGCAGGTCGCTGTCGATAAGCTTATTGGTGCCATCGCGGACGATCACGTTGATACATCCGCTCTCTTTAGTCAGCGGGATCACCCAGTAAGGGCCATATTTGTCGCTGCCGGTCGGCGTGGTGCTGACATCATTCCAGTCCGCCACCGGCGCGCTCAGCGCATCACAGGTTTCGTTATTCCACAGATAGAGGTTTTTGCTGGCATAGTCGGCCGGCGTGCTGCTGGTGATGCCGGCGATATCGACGAGATGAATGACAGCCTGGTTGGCAGAGGCCTGTACCGCTTCGCCAGGGACGGCAACGTCCGGTAAACGGACGACGACATCCTGCGGGTCGGGCGTGCCAGGATTACCGGGTTCGCCAGGTGAGCCAGAGGAAGAGGAGGAAGAGCTGTTATCACAGCCACTCAATAATACTAACGATCCAAGAAATAGGGCATGACAGGTATATCTGAGCATTCGATAGTCCCTAATATGCTTATTAAATTATAAAAGGTAAGAAAGGATGAATATCTTTACAGCGCGCTAATTAGATATTTTTGCTTTCTCAGGCGCAATCATCCCCCACAAATGAGAGGGGGGCGTAGGAAGCCGGGGGAGTAAATGAATAAAGGGAATGACGACCGCAAACCGCAAACTGATTATGATTCGCCACGCTTATCGCCACTCTCCGGCAATAATTCATTCAAAAGCCAATAATCACCTACCTGTTTCGGTAGGGTATTACGCCAGCGTGCAGAAAAATAAATTAGCAAAGGGATTAAAATGCCAATTTCTGTGATGGGGTTAACAAATATAAATAAAGGGATAATTAAATTATTACCCCGAATTGTGACGCTCATCATATTAATAACCGCCATTCCGCAGCTGGCGAAATTAACCTGGCGAGTGGTATTCCCTGTCAGTTCTGAGGATATTTCCGCCCTGCCGTTAACTGCGCCTCCGGCAGCGGAACCGGAATTAAAAAACGTGCGGCCCGCGTTTACCCTGTTTGGCCTGGCGACGAAAAATCCCCCCGCGCCAGCGGAGGCCACCAGCCTCGATCAGGTGCCGGTTTCCAGCCTGAAGCTACGCCTGGCCGGGCTGCTTGCCAGCAGCAACCCGGCGCGTTCCATCGCGATTATTGAAAAAGGAAATCAGCAGGTTAGCCTTAGCGTCGGCGATACCACCCCGGGATACGATGCACAGATCGCTGCCATCCTGCCAGACCGGATCATCGTCAACTATCAGGGGCGCCAGGAGGCCATTTTATTATTTAACGATACCCGCGCGTCGTCGTCATCGCCCGCCGCCGCGCCCCGTCCGCCCCTTATGAAGCGACTCCGTGAGCAGCCGCAAAATATCCTCACTTATTTAACGATTTCGCCGGTACTCAGCGGCGACAAACTGCAGGGCTACCGACTTAACCCTGGCAAAGACGCCTCGCTGTTTCGCCAGGCCGGCCTGCAGGAAAATGATTTGGCGATCGCTTTAAATGGCATCGATTTACGCGATCAGGAACAAGCGCAACAGGCGCTGCAGAATCTGGCCGATATGACCGAAATAACGCTAACCGTTGAGCGGGAAGGCCAACGACACGATATTGCTTTCTCCCTGGGGGATGAATAATTGCCAACCATGAAACGCCTGCGAAAAATGCTTCCTGCGCTGCTGATATTAACCCCGCTGCTATTTTCTCCGGCCGCCGCGGAGGAATTTTCCGCCAGTTTTAAAGGCACCGATATCCAGGAATTTATCAATACCGTCAGCAAAAACCTGAATAAAACGGTGATTATCGATCCCAGCGTACGCGGCACTATCACCGTGCGCAGTTACGATATGCTCAATGAAGAGCAATATTATCAATTCTTCCTCAGCGTGCTGGATGTATATGGCTTCGCCGTGATTAATATGAATAACGGCGTGCTGAAGGTGGTCCGCGCCAAAGATGCCAAGACCTCGGCCGTTCCGGTCGCCAGCGAGGCCGCGCCGGGCGAAGGCGATGAGGTCGTCACCCGGGTGGTGCCCCTGACCAACGTCGCCGCTCGCGATCTCGCGCCGCTGCTCCGCCAGCTGAACGATAACGCTGGCGCCGGCAGCGTGGTCCATTATGAACCTTCCAACGTCCTGCTGATGACCGGCCGCGCGGCGGTGATCAAACGCCTGCTGACCATTGTCGAACGCGTCGACAACGCCGGGGATCGCAGCGTGGTGACCGTGCCTCTCTCCTGGGCCTCCGCCGCGGAGGTGGTCAAACTGGTTACCGAACTCAATAAAGACACCAGCAAGTCGGCGCTGCCGGGATCGATGGTGGCGAACGTGGTGGCCGATGAGCGCACCAACTCGGTGCTGGTGAGCGGCGAGCCAAACTCGCGCCAGCGCATTATCGCCATGATCAAACAGCTCGACCGCCAGCAGGCGGTGCAGGGCAACACCAAAGTGATCTACCTGAAGTACGCCAAAGCCGCCGATCTGGTGGAGGTCCTGACCGGGATCAGCAGCTCGCTGCAGAACGATAAGCAAAGCGCCAAACCGGTGGCCGCGATCGATAAAAATATTATTATCAAAGCCCACGGCCAGACCAACGCCCTGATCGTCACCGCGGCGCCGGACGTGATGAACGATCTGGAGCGGGTGATCGCCCAGCTGGATATCCGCCGCCCGCAGGTGCTGGTGGAGGCGATTATCGCCGAAGTGCAGGATGCCGACGGACTCAACCTCGGTATCCAGTGGGCCAATAAAAACGCCGGCATGACCCAGTTTACCAACAGCGGATTGCCGATCTCCACCGCGATCGCCGGCGCCAACCAGTACAACAAAGACGGCACCATCAGCAGCTCGCTGGCCAGCGCCCTCGGCTCGTTTAACGGTATCGCCGCCGGCTTCTACCAGGGGAACTGGGCGATGCTGCTCACCGCCCTCTCCAGCAGTACCAAGAACGATATTCTGGCCACCCCCAGCATCGTCACCCTCGACAATATGCAAGCCACCTTCAACGTCGGCCAGGAAGTCCCGGTGTTAACCGGCTCGCAAACCACCTCCGGCGACAACATCTTCAATACCGTCGAGCGCAAAACCGTGGGCATTAAGCTGAAGGTGAAACCGCAGATTAACGAAGGCGATGCCGTGCTGCTGGAGATTGAGCAGGAAGTATCGAGCGTCGCCGATTCGGCCTCCAGCACCAGCAGCGATCTCGGGGCGACCTTTAATACCCGGACGGTGAATAACGCCGTGCTGGTGGGTAGCGGCGAAACGGTGGTGGTTGGCGGGCTGCTGGATAAAAGCGTCACCGATAGCGCCGACAAAGTGCCGCTGCTCGGCGACATCCCGGTGATCGGCGCGCTGTTCCGCTCCGACAGCAAGAAAGTGTCTAAACGCAACCTGATGCTGTTTATCCGCCCGACCATTATTCGCGACCGCGATGAGTACCGCCGGGCCTCCTCCGGCCAGTACACCGCCTTCAACGATGCGCAAACCAAACAGCGGGGCAAAGAGAGCAGCGAAGCATCGCTCAGCAACGATCTGCTGCACATCTATCCGCAGCAGGAGACCCAGGCCTTCCGCCAGGTTAGCGCCGCCATTGACGCCTTTAACCTCGGAGGCCGCCCATGACGCCAGCTGCCGAACGCCGTCCGCTGTTGCCCTTCGCGTGGGCCCGCGCGCACCATCTGGTGCTGCTCAGCGACGGCGAACGCTGCGAAGCGCTGTGCCGCGCTGATACCGCCGCCCGGGCGCTGCTGGAAGCGCGCCGCCTGGCGGACGGGCCGATGAGCGTCAGCCGTCTGGCGCCGGAAGCGTTCGAGAAAGTGCTGGTGCTCAGCTATCAGCGCGACTCGGCGGAAGCGCACCGGATGATGGCCGACATCGGCAATGAGCTTGACCTCTATACCCTCGCCGAAGAGCTGCCGGATACCGACGATCTGCTCGACAGCGAAGACGATGCGCCGATTATCCGTCTGATCAACGCCATGCTCACCGAGGCCATCAAAGAGAAAGCCTCCGATATCCATATCGAAACCTATGAGCGCCATTTGCAAATTCGCTTTCGCGTCGACGGCGTGCTGCGGGAAATTCTGCGCCCGCAGCGGCGGCTGGCCGCGCTGCTCATTTCGCGCATCAAGGTGATGGCGAGCCTGGACATTGCCGAAAAACGGGTGCCCCAGGATGGCCGCATGGCGCTGCGTATCGGCGGGCGGGCGATAGACGTGCGCGTCTCCACCCTGCCCTCCAGCCACGGCGAACGCGTGGTGCTGCGCCTGCTGGACAAAAACAGCGTCAACCTGGATCTGCAGACGCTGGGCATGCCCCCCGCCCTGCTTGACCAGGTCGACGCGCTGATCGCCCGGCCACACGGCATCATTCTGGTCACCGGACCGACCGGATCAGGGAAAAGCACAACGCTCTACGCCGCCCTCAGCCGCCTCGACGCCCGGGAGCGCAACATCATGACCATTGAAGATCCGGTGGAGTATGAGCTGGAAGGCATCGGCCAGACCCAGGTCAACGCCAAAGTCGAGATGACCTTCGCCCGCGGCCTGCGCGCCATACTGCGCCAGGATCCGGACGTGGTGCTGGTGGGCGAAATCCGCGATGGCGAAACCGCCCAGATCGCCGTCCAGGCCTCGCTGACCGGCCACCTGGTGCTGTCGACGCTGCACACCAACAGCGCGCTGGGGGCCGTTTCCCGCCTGCAGGATATGGGGGTGGAGCCCTTTTTACTCTCTACTTCGCTGCTGGCGGTGATGTCGCAGCGGCTGGTGCGTCGGCTGTGCCCGCACTGTCGTCAGCCCTGGCAGGCGGATGCTGACGCCGCCCGGCAGATGGCGGTCCCGGCCGGTACGCCGCTGTGGCAGCCAAAAGGCTGCGCCCGGTGTAATTTCACCGGCTATCGCGGACGCACCGGCATTCACGAGCTGCTGCTCATTGACGACCGCGTCCGCGCCGCCATCCACCGCGGCGAAAATGAGATCACCCTGATCCAGCAGCTGGGGCCAGCCTGGCAGACCCTGCGCCATGCCGGGCGCGATAAAGCGCTGGCGGGGATCACCAGCTGGGAGGAGGTGATGCGGGTCACCGAACAGCAAACGGCGGACAGCGTCTGAGATGGCCCTCTTTCGCTATCAGGCGCTGGACGCGCAGGGCAAAACCCGCCGCGGCGTTCAACAGGCCGACTCCGCCCGCCACGCCCGCCAGCTGCTGCGGGACAAGGGTTGGCTGGCGCTGGAAGTGGCCGCCGCCGACCCGGCGAGCCGGCTGTGGCGCGGCGGGCTGATCGCCCGGCGCACCAGCGCCGGTGATTTAGCCCTGCTCACTCGCCAGCTGGCCACCCTGGTCGCCGCCGGCATTCCGCTGGAAAAAGCGCTCGATGCCGTCGCCCAGCAGTGCGAAAAGGCGTCGCTGAGAACGTTAATGGCCGGGGTGCGCAGCAAAGTGCTTGAAGGCCATTCGCTGGCGGAGGCGATGCGCGCCTATCCCGCCTGTTTCGATGGCCTGTTCTGCGCCATGGTGGCGGCCGGCGAAACCTCCGGCCATCTCGACGGCGTGCTGAACCGGCTGGCGGACTATACCGAGCAGCGCCAGCAGCTTCGCGCCCGCCTGCTACAGGCGATGATCTACCCCATCGTGCTGACGCTGGTCGCCATCAGCGTGATCGCCATTCTGCTCTCCACCGTGGTGCCGAAAGTCGTCGAGCAGTTTGTCCATCTAAAACAGGCCCTGCCCTTCTCTACCCGGCTGCTGATGAGCCTGAGCGACATTGTGCGCAGCGCGGGCCCCTGGCTGGTGCTGCTGTCATTCCTGGCGCTGCTGGGGCTGCGCTATCTGCTGCGCCAGCCCGCCCGGCGGCTCGCCTGGGACCGGGCGCTGCTGCGTCTGCCGGTCCTCGGCCGCGTGACGCGCAGCGTCAACAGCGCGCGCTACGCCCGCACCTTAAGCATTCTCAACGCCAGCGCGGTGCCGCTGCTGCTGTCGATGCGCATCAGCGCCGGCGTCCTCAGCAATGCCTGGGCGCGCAGCCAGCTGGAGACCGCCAGCGAATCGGTGCGCGAGGGCGTCAGCCTGCATCGCGCGCTGGAGGCCACGGCGCTGTTTCCGCCGATGATGCGCTACATGATCGCCAGCGGCGAGCAGAGCGGTGAGCTGACCGCCATGCTGGAGCGCGCGGCGGAGAACCAGGACCGGGAGCTGAGCGCGCAGATCCAGATGTCCCTCAGCCTGTTTGAACCCCTGCTGGTGGTCACCATGGCCGGCATGGTGCTGTTTATCGTGCTGGCCATCCTGCAGCCGATCCTGCAACTGAATACCCTTATGAGTATGTGACTGTATTAATGGAGAAAACTATGCAACGGCAACGCGGCTTCACGTTACTGGAAATTATGGTGGTGATCGTCATTCTCGGCATCCTCGCCAGCCTGGTGGTACCTAACCTGATGGGCAACAAGGAGAAAGCGGACCGCCAGAAGGTGGTCAGCGATCTGGTGGCGCTCGAGGGGGCGCTGGACATGTATAAGCTGGACAACAGCCGCTACCCGAATACCGAACAGGGACTGCAGGCGCTGGTAACCGCCCCGGCCGCCGAGCCGCATGCCCGCAACTACCCGGAAGGGGGCTATATCCGCCGCCTGCCGCAGGACCCGTGGGGAAATGAGTATCAGCTGTTAAGCCCCGGTCAGCATGGCGCCATCGACGTCTTCAGCGTCGGCCCGGACGGAATGCCCGACACCAATGACGACATCGGCAACTGGACCCTCGGGAAGAAATAGTGTCTCAGCGCGGTTTCACCCTCCTGGAAATGATGCTGGTCCTGCTGCTGATCGGCGTCAGCGCCAGCATGGTGCTGCTGGCGTTTCCCTCCGCCCGCACCCAGGAGGCCACGCAGATCCTGGCGCGCTTTCAGGCACAGCTGGACTTTGTCCGCGAGCGCGGGCAGCAAACCGGCCAGCTCTTCGGGATCGTCATCCACCCTGACCGCTGGCAGTTTATGCGCCTGCAGCCTGCAGACGAAGGCGCCCCGGCGGCGGCTGACGACCGCTGGGGCAACGCGCAGTGGCTGCCGCTGCAGGCCGGGCGCGCCACCACGGCGGAAACCCTCCCGCAGGCCAGACTGACGCTGCGCTTTCCCGACGGCCAGGCGTGGACGCCGGGCGAACAGCCCGACGTGATCATTTTCCCCGGCGGCGAAGTCACGCCGTTTCAGCTGCGGATTGACGCCGCGACGGGCATCAACATCGACGCCCAGGGCGACAGTCAGCCGCTGGCGGCGCGGGAGCAGCCATGAAACGCGAGAGCGGAATGACGCTTATCGAAGTGATGGTCGCGCTGGTGATTTTCGCCCTCGCCGGCCTGGCGGTGATGCAGTCCACCCTGCAGCAGACGCGCCAGCTTGGGCGTATGGAAGAGAAAATCCTCGCCAGCTGGCTGGCGGATAATCAGCTGGTGCAGCTGCGGCTGGAGAAACGCTGGCCCGCCCTCAGCTGGTCCGAAACCACCGTGGAGGCCGCCGGGACGCGCTGGTTCGTCCGCTGGCAGGGGGTGGAAACCGCGCTGCCGCAGCTGCGGGCGCTGGACGTGGAGGTCCGGCGGCAAAAAAGCGATCCCGCGCCGCTGGCAACGCTTCGCACCTGGGTGACGTCGCCATGATAACGAAAATGCGCGGTTTCACCCTGATTGAAACGCTGCTGGCGCTGGCTATCCTCGCCGTCCTCAGCGCCGCCGCCGTGATGGTGCTGCAGAACGTCATCCGCGCCGATGGCCTGACCCGCGAGAAGAGCCAGCAGATCGCCGCCCTCCAGCGCGCCTTTCGCCAGATCGCCGATGATGTCACGCACATCATTCCCCGTCGCGCCAGAAACAGCGACACGCTTTTCTTCGCCGGACGTTTCCAGTTGCAGAGCGACGACTGGGGGCTGGCCTTCAGCCGCAGCGGCTGGCCGAATCCGCTGGGGATCCTCCCGCGCTCGGAGATCCAGAACGTCAGCTACCGCCTGCGCCAGCAGCAGCTTGAACGGCTCAGCTTCGATCAACAGGATCCGCTGACCGGCAGCCAGCCGACGGTCCGGGTGCTGCTGCGCGAGGTGACGGCGTTTCGCCTGCGGTTTTATGCCGACGGGCGCTGGCAGGAGACCTGGGACCGCTCGCAGTCGCTGCCGCAGGGGCTGGAGATCACCCTGACGCTGGCGAACAGCGGGGAGATAACCCGCCTGTTTTTACTCACCCCGGGAGGCGGCCAGTGAAAAATCGGCAACGCGGCGTCGCGCTCCTGATGGTGCTGTTCATCCTCGCCCTGATGATGATCCTCGCCAGCGCCATGACCGAACGCACCTCGGTCATGTATCAACACACCGCCGTGACCCTCGATAATCTGCAGGCCAGATGGTACGCCCTGGCGGCGGAAAACATGGCCGCCGCGCTACTGCAACGCGACGCGCTGGACTCGCCCAGTCAAACGAACCTGGCGCAAACCTGGGCGCAGGAGGGGCGCCGCTTTACCCTCGACGATGGCGAAATCCTCGCCACGATCCGCGACGGGCACGCCTGCTTTAATCTCAATGCCATCAACCATCGCGCGGATGAGACCAGCGGCGGTACGCCCTACCCGACCGACGTCTTCGCCCGGCTGCTGGCGCTGCTCGGCGAGTCGCCGCTGCGCGCCAGCCAGATAGCCGCCGCCCTCGGCGACTGGACGGACAGCGACGGCCAGCCGCGGCTGAACGGCGCGGAAGACGAGGTCTATATGGCGCAAACCCCGGGCTATCTCGCCGCCAACCAGCCGATGCAGGATGTCAGCGAGCTGCGCCTGCTGGCCGGAATGGACGCCGCGCTCTATCAGCGCCTGCTCCCCTTCGTCTGCGTCCAGCCGGATGATGCGCTGCAGGTCAATGTCAACACCCTGCGCCCCTCCCAGGCCGCCCTGCTGGCGGCCCTCTTTCCCGGCGATCTGACGCTGCAGGAGGCGCAACAGCTGCTGTACAACCGCCCGCGAACCGGGTGGAGCAGCGTCGCCGCCTTTCTCGCGCAGCCGACGCTGCAGAAAACCGAAACCACGCTCGCCCGTCCGTGGCTGACGGTGCACAGCGCACGCTTTATCGCCGCCTTCACCGTGGTGACCGGCAACCTTCGCTTTCAGCTGCACAGCGTCCTGCAACAGGAGGGGCGCGCCTTTACCGTCGTCCAGCGGCGATACGGACTTTCTATGGTGGTTGATGAATAAGTTTAACGCTTCCCCCCAGGCCATGCTGATCGTGCGCTTCGCCCCCGGGCAGGCGCCGCTGCACTGGCAACTCTTCGCCCCCGGCGAGCCGCACCACGAAGCCAGCGGCCGGTGGCCGGCTGACGACGCCAGCCCTTTCCCGACGCTGGCGGCGCATTACCCGGCCTGGGTGCTGATCCCGGCCAGCGACTGCGCGTTTCACACCCTCACCCTGCCGGCGGGCCTGCGTAAACCGCCGCTGCAGGTGGCCCCCTTCCTGCTGGAAGAGCAGCTGGCCGACGAGGTGGAAGCCACCCATTTTGCCCTGCTCCACCGCCAGCAGGCCCAGTGCGAGATCGTCGCCGTGCAGCGGCAAAAAATGCGCGACTGGCTGGCGCGCTGCGAGTCGCTCTCGCTACGGCCCCTGGCGTTGACGCCCGATGTGCTGGCCCTGCCCTGGCAACCGCCGGCGTGGAGCGCGGTGCAGGCGGACGACCAGTGGCTGATCCGCCACCAGCCATGGGCCGGCATGGCGGCGGAAAGCCCCTGGCTGGCGGAGCTGCTGCAGGGCGAGGCGGAAGAGCACGTCATCGACAGCTATTCGCCGCCCCCCGCGGCGCCGGGAGAGTGGCGCGCGCAGCCTGCGCAGACGCTGCTCTCCCTCGCCGCAAGTCATCCGGCGGCGCAGAAGCTCAGTCTGCTGCAGGGGGAGTTCGCCGTCCGCCGTCGGCGGCCTGATCAGACGAGCTGGCGTCCGGCGCGGTATGCCGCGCTGGCCCTGGCGCTGCTGGCGGCGGTGAACAGCGTGCTGGATCATCGCGATCTGGCGCGCCAGGCCGAGGCCGCCCGACAGGCCAGCCGGGCCTACTATCATCGCTGGTTTCCAACGGAGAAAAAGGTGATTAACCCGCGACTGCAGATGCAGCAGCATCTGCAAGGCCTTGCCCGTCAGGCGCAGCATGCTCCCCTCGTCGACCGCCTCAGCGCGTTGCAAAACATCATCAGCGAAACGCCGGGGATCCGCCTGCGGGCGCTGAGCTGGGATGCCGCAGGCAACCGTCTGCAGCTGGATATCGCCGCGGCCTCTTCCCGGTCGCTGGAGCAGTTTACCCAGCGAGCGCAGCCGCGGTTTCGCGTCCGGCCAGGCGACATGACCACCAGGCCGGATGGCATTGAAGGACAACTGACGCTGGAGGAAAACGATGGCTAATCTGCTCATCTGGTGGCGGCAGCGCACGCTGTCGGAGCAGCGCCTGCTGCTCGGCCTGGCGGGATTGCTGACAGCCTGCGCCCTCTGGTACGGGCTGTGGCAGCCCTGGCGGGCCCGCGAGGCGCAGTGGCGGCAAACCCTGGTGAAAGAGCAGGCCAGCCTGCGCTGGATGACGCAGCAGGGTCCGCGCCTGCAGCAGCTCAGCCAGCAGCCCGCGCCGGCGGCAAAAGAGGCGCTCACCGCGCTGGTGATGCGCGAGGCGGCGAGCCACGGGCTGGAAGTCGTTCGTCTGCAGCCGCAGGGGAAACGTCTGCAGGTCACCCTTCAGCCCTGCGCCTTCCAGGCGCTAATGGACTGGCTGGACGCCCCGGCGATGCGCGGCGTCAACGCGATCTCGCTGTCCGTAACCGGGCAGCCGTCGCGGCCGGGCTGGGTCACGGTCAACCATCTGCTGCTGGAGCGCGACGATGAAAGCTAACGCGTTCGCGGGTGGGCTACTGCTGGCGCTCTATCTGCTGTGGTTGACCGCCACCGCCCCGGCGCGTCTGTTAGTCCCGATGCTGCCGCCCGAGGTACAAGTGGCCAACCTTAGCGGCAGCATCTGGCGCGGCGCAGCGCAGTCGGTCTCCTGGCGCGGCGTGCGGCTTGAGCGGCTGACGTGGTCGCTCACCCTGGCTGGCTGGCAGATCGCGCTCAGCGATCCCCGCGGCGTGGAGGGCCAGGCCCGGCTGTGGGGCATCCGCGATCTGCGTCTGCAGGAGGGGCGGCTCACCGCCCCCGCCAGCCTGCTTGGTCGCTGGCTAACGCCGACTATGC
Organism: Klebsiella sp. C283; assembly: GCF_048822555.1. Classification (NCBI taxonomy): domain Bacteria; kingdom Pseudomonadati; phylum Pseudomonadota; class Gammaproteobacteria; order Enterobacterales; family Enterobacteriaceae; genus Klebsiella; species Klebsiella sp. C283. The sequence goes on along the minus strand of NZ_JBMEZS010000007.1, from coordinate 298,303 downwards.
CCGTCAGCGCCGAGGGAGAGGTCACTTTCAGCCTGGCCGAAGCGCACTTCAGCGAGGGGCGCTGCCGGCAAATCACCGCCGGACGCGCGCAGTGGCGTCAGGCCCGGCTGCACTCTCCGGTCGGTAGCCTGGAGCTGGCCCAGGTCAGTGGCGCCTTAAGCTGTACGGCGAACGGCGCCGTGGCGCTGGCCATCCGCCAGGATTCTCATCAGTTGAGCCTCAGCGGCCAGGGAACCCTGTCGCCCGATGGCCGCTATCTGTTTCGCGGTACGCTACAGCCCCGTCAGGGGATGCCGCCCCTGCTGGCGCTGCTGGTCACCCGCCCGATGGCGAAAAACGCCCCGGGCCCGACGCCGTGGCAGCTGCAGGGAAAATGGTGATTAAAGGAGCAAAAATGACGACATTAGCCGCATTATCGCTGCATTTTCCCCTTGTCTGGTATGGTTTCCTGCTGCTGTTCGGCCTGGCGCTGGGCAGCTTTTACAACGTGGTGATCTACCGTCTGCCGCGCATGCTGACCCAAACCGCGGACGACGAGCCGATAACCCTCAGCACGCCGGGCTCATCCTGCCCGCAGTGTCGCCAGCCGATAGCCTGGCGGGACAATATCCCGCTGCTCAGCTTCCTCTGGCTAGGCCGTCGCGCCCGCTGCTGTCAGGCGCGCATCTCGTGGAGCTATCCGCTGACCGAGCTGGCCACCGGCCTGCTGTTTATCCTCGCCGGGGCGCTGCTCGCGCCGGGCCTGGCGCTGGCGGGCGGCCTGATGCTGCTCTCCTTCCTGCTGATACTGGCGCGGATTGACGCCCGGACCCAGCTGCTGCCCGATCGCCTGACCCTGCCCCTGCTGTGGGCCGGACTGCTGTTTAATCTTAACGAGGTGTACATTGCGCTGCCGGACGCGGTCGCCGGGGCGATGGCCGGTTATCTGGCGCTGTGGTCGGTCTACTGGCTGTTCCGCCTGCTGACCGGCAAAGAGGCCCTGGGCTATGGCGATTTTAAGCTGCTGGCGGCGCTGGGCGCCTGGTGCGGCTGGCAGGCTCTGCCGCAGGTGCTGTTGCTCGCCTCGGCCAGCGGGCTGGCGTGGACCCTGCTGCAGCGCCTGTGGACCCGGCAGTCGCTGCAGCAGCCGCTGGCCTTCGGCCCCTGGCTGGCGCTGGCGGGAGGGGGCGTTTTTCTCTGGCAGCAGATGGTCTAGCGTGAGTGGTTCGCCTGGCCGGGCAGAATGCCGCCCGGCGCCTGGGGCTACGAATATTTTTTGCTGCGCCGGGTCGGGGCGGCGTTGGCCGGATCGTCCGGCCAGACGTGTTTCGGATAACGTCCCTTCATCTCTTTTTGCACCTCGCGGTAGCTTCCCTGCCAGAAGGCGCTGAGATCGCGAGTGATCTGCAGCGGACGCTGGGCGGGCGACAGCAGCTCCAGCACCAGCGGCACCCGCCCCTCGGCGATAACCGGCGTCGTGGCCTCGCCGAACATCTCCTGCATACGCACCGCCAGCGCCGGCGGGTTCTCCGCATGGTATCGGATCGCCAGACGGCTGCCGGTCGGCACGGTATAGTGCGTCGGCAGTTCGCGATCCAGCTTCTGGCGCAGCGGCCACGGCAGCCAGTCCTGTAGCGCCTGACGCAGATCCAACGCCTTCAGCGCCCGCAGCGAGTGAACGCCGTTCATCTGCGGCAGCAGCCATGCTTCCAGCGAGGCCAGCAGCGAAGCGTCATCCACCGCGGGCCATGCCTCTTCCTGCAGCCACTGCGCCGCACACTGCAGCCGCAGTCGCAGCTGCCCGGCCTCTGGCGTCCAGTTGAGCACCGCAAGGCCTTTCTCACGAATACCGTTGAGCATCGCCTGATGCAGCTCCGCCTCAGATGGCTTCGCCAGCGGCTGGGTCTTGATCACCAATTGGCCCGTCACGGTCCGCCGCCAGGCTTTCAGCGTCCCCTGCGCTTCATCCCACTCCACCGTGTCGGAACGCTGCGCCAGCTCGGGACGGGCGGCGATCAGCTCGCCGATATCCACCGACAGAGCCAGCAGCATGCGGGCATCCGGCGAGGCGCTGCCCTGCAGCAGCAGCGGAGCGATCAGCCACTCATGGCGGCCCAGCGCGTCGTCGGCGTCAAGCATCGCGCCCATGCCGTTCGCCAGCTGATAGCGTCCCTCCTGACCGCGGCGACGGGCGATGCGGTCGGCGAAGGCCGACGCCAGTAGCGCGGCCATTCGTCCGGCGTCGGGCTGTCCGCTGCGGCAGGCCAGACGCTTCATCAGCTGCTGTGCCCGCTGCTGCCAGTTGGCCTGCTGACGGGAAAAGACGGCGGCCAAATCCACCAGCCCGCCGCGCGGCGGCTCCTCGAGGATCGCCGCCAGCCTGGCCGCCGTCGCCACCTCGTCATCGGTCTGCGCAGCGGCCAGCATCGCCGCCAGCCGGGGCTCGTTGCCGAGGGTCGCCATTTTGCGGCCAAACGCCGACAGCCGCTCGCCGTCCAGCGCCGAGAGCGCCTCCAGCAGGCGGCGCGCGGCGGCCAGGTTCACCGCCGGCGGCTGATCCAGCCAGGCCAGCGCGGCAGGATCGTGGCACCCCCACTGCAGCAGCTCCAGCAACAGCGCCGACAGATCGCTGTGCAGGATCTCCGGTTCGCTCTGCGCCGCCGCTCGTTCGGCCTGTTCTTTGCCAAGCAAATGCAGGCAGATCCCCGGGGAGAGACGACCGGCGCGTCCGGCGCGCTGCGTCATCGATGCCTGGCTGATGCGCTGCGTCACCAGCCGGGTCAGGCCGGTGCGCGGGTCAAAGCGGGCAATACGCTCCTGGGCGCTGTCGACCACCAGGCGGATGCCCTCGATGGTCAAACTGGTCTCGGCAATGTTGGTAGCCAGCACCACTTTGCGCTTCCCGGCCGGCGCCGGGAGGATCGCTTTGCGCTGCTCGCTCAGGGGCAGCGCGCCATACAGCGGACAGAGGATGACATCCTCCGCCACGCGCTCCGTCAGCTGGTCGAGAACGCGCTGGATCTCGCCGACGCCGGGCAGAAACAGCAGCATTGACCCCTGTTCATGCCGCAGGAGCTCCGCCGCCGCTACCGCCACCGCCTCATCAAAACGCTGGTGCGCGGAGAGCGGGCTGAAGCGACGCTCCACCGGATAAGCGCGCCCCTCCGAGACCACCACCGGCGCCTCCGGCAGCAGACGCTGCAGGCGCTCGTTATCGAGGGTCGCCGACATAATCAGCAGTTTGAGATCGTCACGTAACCCCTGCTGGACATCAAGCAGCAGGGCCAGCGCCAGATCCGCCTGCAGGCTGCGCTCGTGAAACTCATCGAGGATCACCAGCCCCACGCCCGTCAGCTCGGGATCGCGCTGGATCATGCGCGTCAGGATCCCCTCCGTGACCACCTCCAGGCGGGTCTGCGGTCCGACGCAGGTTTCGGCGCGCATGCGGTAACCCACGGTCTCCCCCGGCTTTTCGCCGAGCAGTTCAGCCAGCCGCTGCGCGACATTGCGCGCCGCCAGACGCCTCGGCTCCAGCAGGATAATGCGTCCCGTGATGTTGCCCTCGGCAAGGATCTGCAGCGGCAGCCAGGTCGACTTCCCGGCGCCGGTCGGCGCGTTGAGCAAAACCTGCGGCGCATGCTGCAGGGCGGATAACAATTCTGGGAGGACGGCGGCAACCGGCAATGAGGACACAAAAGGCTCCGGGGGTTAACATTCAGGGGCTCGCATTGTAGCATCCCCCTAATTCATTACCGAGTCTCTATCATGTCTGAGCCGAAAAGGCTGTTTTTTGCGATTGAACTGCCGCCTGCCATCCGCAAACAGATTGTCCAGTGGCGGGCAACGCACTTCCCGGAGGATGCCGGCAGGCCCGTCGCGGCGGATAACCTTCACCTCACGCTGGCGTTTCTCGGCGAGGTGAGCGCGGAAAAACAGCGGGCGCTGACCGCCCTCGCCGGCCGCCTCCAGCCGCCGGGCTTTACCCTGACGCTGGACGATGCCGGACAGTGGCTGCGCTCGCGGGTGGTCTGGCTCGGGACCCGTCAGCCGCCGCGCGGCCTGCTGCAGCTCGCCAGCATGCTGCGCGCTCAGGCGGCGCGCAGCGGCTGCTATCAGAGTCCGCAGCCGTTTCATCCGCATATTACCCTGTGGCGCGACGCCCGCCAGGCGGTGCCGATCCCGCCGCCCGGCTTTCGCTGGACGTTTCCGGTGAACGAGTTCGTGCTCTATGAATCCAGCTTTAGCCGGGGGCGCACGCGCTACACGGCGCTGGAACATTATCCGTTTGATAAGGAAAGTTGATGCAGTTTGATCCGCCGTTGCAGCCCGCCATTTTGCTTAAACGTTACAAACGATTTCTTGCCGACGTGGTGACCCCCGATGGCCGCGAGCTGACGCTCCACTGCCCGAATACCGGGGCGATGACCGGCTGCGCCGCCCCGGGCGACACCGTCTGGTATTCCACCTCTGACAATGTGAAGCGCAAATATGCCCACACCTGGGAATTAACTGAAACGCAGCAGGGCGCCGTTATTTGCGTCAATACGCTGCGCGCGAATACGCTGGCGAAAGAGGCGATTTCCGCCGGAATAATCCCTGAACTTTCAGGCTATAACCAGCTGAAAAGCGAAGTGAAATATGGCGCAGAGAATAGCCGTATCGATATTATGTTACAGGCAGATGATCGCCAAAACTGCTATATTGAAGTGAAATCGGTTACGTTGGCGGAGAAAGAATATGGTTATTTTCCCGATGCGGTGACCACGCGCGGTCAGAAGCACCTGCGGGAGCTGATGGCCGTCGCGGCAAATGGCGACCGCGCGGTGATTTTATTTGCCGTCCTGCATTCGGCAATTGACCGTTTCTCTCCCGCGCATCATATTGATGCCAGATACGCACAGCTGTTAACAGAAGCCCGCGACAAGGGGGTGGAAATTCTCGCCTGGAAAGCGGAACTTTCTACGACGAGGATGACTCTGAATAAGCCGATCGCCGTGGTGTTAAACCCCGGTAAATAAGTGGCTAAATAGTGTTCGGGTCGCAAGCGCGAATACGCTTTTCTTCACAGGGTTGTCAAGTGTAACGTTTAGATAATTGCTATCCGGAAAAGCATCTGCTATTTATAGCGGCCTGATTTTCCCCCACATGGGGATCGATAGTGCGTGTTAAGGAGAAGCAACATGCAAGAAGGGCAAAACCGTAAAACATCGTCCCTGAGTATTCTCGCCATCGCTGGGGTGGAGCCGTACCAAGAGAAACCGGGCGAAGAGTATATGAACGAAGCCCAGCTGGCGCACTTCAAGCGTATTCTTGAAGCATGGCGTAATCAACTCAGGGATGAAGTGGATCGCACCGTATCGCACATGCAGGATGAAGCTGCTAACTTCCCGGACCCGGTAGACCGTGCCGCCCAGGAAGAAGAGTTCAGCCTGGAGCTGCGTAACCGCGACCGCGAACGTAAACTGATCAAAAAGATCGAGAAAACGCTGAAAAAAGTTGAAGACGAAGACTTCGGCTACTGCGAATCCTGCGGCGTGGAGATCGGCATTCGCCGTCTGGAAGCGCGTCCGACAGCGGATCTGTGCATTGACTGCAAAACCCTGGCGGAAATTCGCGAAAAACAGATGGCGGGCTAATCCCCTGCTGCCTCACTCTCTGGCGGGAGTCTCTCCCGCCTGGTTCTGTTGTCCGTATCATGACTGACTCACGCTATATAGGGCGCTTTGCTCCCTCCCCCTCCGGCGAACTCCACTTCGGCTCTCTGATCGCCGCGCTCGGCAGCTACCTGCAAGCCCGCGCGAACCAGGGTATCTGGCGCGTTCGTATTGAAGATATCGACCCGCCGCGCGAAGTCCCCGGGGCCGCCGACACCATCCTGCGCCAGCTCGACCACTACGGTCTGCACTGGGACGGCGAGGTGCTCTGGCAGTCGCAACGGCACGAAGCCTACCGCGAGGCGCTGGCCTGGCTGGGTGAGCAAGGGCTGAGCTATTACTGCACCTGCACCCGCGCGCGGATCCACGCCGTAGGCGGGATCTACGATGGTCACTGCCGCGACCTTGGGCTGGGGGCGGAAAACGCCGCGCTGCGTCTGCGCCAGACCCGGCCGGTTCTGCAGTTCACCGACCGCCTGCGCGGCACGCTGGTCGCCAACGAGCCGCTGGCGCGTGAAGATTTTATTATCCACCGTCGCGACGGGCTGTTTGCCTACAACCTGGCGGTGGTGGTCGATGATCACTTTCAGGGGATCACCGAGATCGTCCGCGGCGCCGATCTGATTGAGCCGACGGTGCGGCAGATTTCGCTGTATCAGCATTTTGGCTGGCAGGCGCCGGACTACCTCCATCTGCCGCTGGCCCTCAATGCCGACGGCAATAAGCTCTCTAAACAAAACCACGCGCCGGCGCTGCCGGAAGGCGATCCGCGCCCCGAAATCGTCCGCGCGCTCCGCTTTCTGAATCAGGAGATCGCCGGGGAGTGGCAGGCCCTGAGCGTCGCTGATTTACTCGCCCAGGCCGTCGCCAACTGGCAGCCCGCGAAAATCGAGCATTCTCAAATGGCTCCCGCTGAGCTATGATTAGCCGCTATTTTTACACTGTACAGTTGATCTGAAGTCCGTCTGACACTACGAGGTGCACCATTTTTACCCGAGTCGCTAATTTTTGCCGTAAGGTGCTAAGCCGTGAGGAGCGCGAGGCAGAAGCCGCCGTCGAACCAACGCCTATGACGGTGATCCCGCGTGAGCAGCATGCTATTTCCCGCAAAGATATCAGTGAAAACGCCCTCAAGGTCATGTACCGCCTCAACAAGGCGGGCTACGAGTCCTGGCTGGTCGGCGGCGGCGTCCGCGACCTGCTGCTTGGCAAAAAGCCAAAAGATTTTGACGTCACGACCAACGCCACGCCGGATCAGGTGCGTAAGCTGTTCCGCAACTGCCGTCTGGTCGGGCGCCGTTTCCGCCTCGCGCACGTGATGTTCGGGCCGGAAATCATTGAGGTCGCTACCTTCCGTGGCCATCACGAAGGACATACTACCGATCGCGTCACCTCCCAGCGGGGCCAGAACGGCATGCTGCTGCGCGATAACATCTTCGGCTCGATCGAAGAGGACGCCCAGCGTCGCGACTTCACTATAAACAGCCTCTATTACAGCGTGGCGGACTTTACCGTGCGCGACTACGTCGGCGGCATGAAGGATCTGCAGGACGGCGTGATCCGCCTGATCGGCAATCCGGAAACCCGCTATCGCGAGGATCCGGTACGCATGCTGCGCGCGGTGCGCTTCGCCGCCAAGCTGGATATGACCATCAGCCCGGAAACGGCCGAACCGCTGCCGCGGCTGGCCGCCCTGCTCCACGACGTGCCGCCGGCGCGCCTGTTCGAAGAAGTGCTCAAGCTGCTGCAGGCCGGGCATGGCTATCAGACCTACCTGCTGCTGCGGGAATACAACCTGTTCCAGCCGCTGTTCCCGACCATCACCCGCTACTTTACCGAGCGCGGCGATAGCCCGATGGAGCGGATCATCAACCAGGTGCTGAAGAACACCGACACCCGCATTCATAACGACATGCGCGTCAATCCGGCCTTCCTCTTCTCGGTGATGTTCTGGTATCCGCTGCTGGAAACTGCGCAAAAAATCGCTCAGGAGAGCGGTCTGGCGTACTATGACGCCTTCGCGCTGGCGATGAACGACGTACTGGACGAAGCCTGCCGTACGCTGGCGATCCCTAAGCGCATCACCACCCTGATCCGCGATATCTGGCAGCTGCAGCTGCGCATGTCCCGTCGCCAGGGCAAACGCGCCTGGAAGCTGATGGAGCATCCGAAATTCCGCGCCGCCTACGATCTGCTGGAGCTACGCGCCGGCGCTGAAAACAACGGCGAACTGCAGCGTCTGACCAAATGGTGGGGCGAATTCCAGGTCGCCGCGCCGCCGGCGCAAAAAGATATGCTCAACGACCTCGGGGACGATCCGGCGCCGCGCCGTCGCCACCGCCGTCCGCGCAAGCGCGCGCCGCGCCAGGGTAACGCATGACCCTGGTCTATATCGCCCTCGGCAGTAACCTCGCTTCGCCACTGGCGCAGGTGCAGGCGGCTATCCGCGCCCTGGGCGAAATACCTTACAGCCGCGTGGTGAACGTCTCTTCGTTCTACCGTACGCCGCCGCTGGGCCCGCAGGATCAGCCGGACTATCTCAACGCCGCCGTCGCGCTGGAAACCACGCTGGCCCCCGAGGCGCTGCTCGATCACACCCAGCGCATTGAGCTGCAGCAGGGTCGGGTGCGCAAAGCCGAACGCTGGGGGCCGCGCACCCTCGATCTCGATATCATGCTGTTTGGCGATGCGGTCATTAACAGCGAGCGTCTGACCGTTCCGCACTACGATATGAAAAACCGCGGCTTTATGCTCTGGCCGCTATTCGAGATCGCCCCGGACCTCCGCTTTCCTGACGGCCCTGCGCTGCGTACCGTACTGGATGATCTCGGCGCGACAAAGCCCGCTATCTGGTAATTCCCTCTCCTTTTTTAGCATTTACGGCGATCGTCGTAATCGGTTGCCCAAAATCATTGCCCCTCTAAATGCTGCTGTTAGAATGCCGGTTAATATGACTTTCATCATCAGGAAATGTTATGAAACCGACCACCATTGCCCTGCTGCAGAAATGCAAACAGGAAAAGAAGCGCTTTGCCACCATTACCGCCTACGACCATAGCTTCGCGAAGCTGTTCGCCGATGAAGGCATTAATGTGCTGCTGGTGGGCGACTCGCTGGGAATGACGGTGCAGGGTCACGACTCCACCCTGCCGGTCACCGTGGAAGATATCGCCTATCACACCCGCGCCGTCCGCCGCGGCGCGCCGAACAGCCTGCTGCTCGCCGACCTGCCGTTTATGGCCTACGCCACGCCGGAGCAGACCTTCGAAAATGCCGCCATCGTGATGCGCGCTGGCGCCAATATGGTCAAACTCGAAGGCGGCGCCTGGCTGGCCGAGACCGTGAGGATGCTGGCGGAACGCGCGGTGCCGGTTTGCGGCCACCTCGGCCTGACGCCGCAGTCGGTGAACGTATTCGGTGGCTATAAAGTGCAGGGCCGCGGCGATGCGGCGCAGACCCTGTTTGAAGACGCGTTAGCGCTGGAAGCGGCAGGCGCGCAGGTGCTGGTGCTGGAGTGCGTCCCGGTCGCCCTGGCGAAACGCATCACCGAAGCCCTGACCATTCCGGTGATCGGCATCGGCGCGGGCAACGTCACCGATGGGCAGATCCTGGTGATGCATGACGCTTTCGGCATTACCGGCGGCCACATTCCGAAATTTGCCAAAAATTTCCTTGCCGAGGCGGGCGACATCCGCGCCGCGGTGCGGCAGTATATTGCCGAAGTCGAATCCGGGGTCTATCCGGGCGAAGAACACAGTTTCCATTAAGGAGTCTTGTTGTGCTGATTATAGAATCCGTGCTGCTGCTGCGTCAGCATATCCGCCGTCTGCGTCAGGAAGGCAAGCGTATCGCGCTGGTCCCGACGATGGGCAACCTGCATGATGGTCATATGAAGCTGGTTGATGAAGCCAAAGCCAGCGCGGACGTGGTGGTGGTCAGTATTTTCGTCAATCCGATGCAGTTTGACCGCGCCGATGACCTGGCGCGCTACCCGCGCACCCTGCAGGATGATTGCGAAAAGCTGAACAAGCGTCATGTCGACTTTGTCTTCGCGCCGACGCCAGCGGAAGTCTACCCGCAGGGCACCGAAGGCCAGACCTACGTCGACGTCCCCGGTCTGTCCACTATGCTGGAAGGCGCCAGCCGTCCGGGCCATTTTCGCGGCGTGTCGACCATCGTCAGTAAGCTGTTCAACCTGGTTCAGCCAGACGTCGCCTGCTTTGGCGAGAAAGACTTCCAGCAGCTGGCGCTGATCCGCAAGATGGTTGCCGACATGGGCTACGATATCGATATTATCGGCGTGCCGATCGTCCGCGCGAAGGATGGCCTGGCGCTGAGCTCGCGTAACGGCTATCTGACCGCCGACCAGCGCAAAATCGCCCCCGGTCTGTATAAAGTGCTGAGCGCGGTGGCGGAAAAACTGGCCGCCGGCGACCGTCAGCTCGACGAGATCATCGCTATCGCCGAGCAGGAGCTGAACGAGAAAGGTTTCCGCGCCGACGACATTCAGATCCGCGATGCCGACACCCTGGTTGAGCTGACCGACGCCAGCCAGCGCGCGGTGATCCTGATGGCCGCCTGGCTCGGTCAGGCCCGCCTGATCGACAACCAGATCGTCACGCTCGGTCAGTAGACAGCGGGTAAAAATCGGGCAATACTTGCCCGGGCTTTTCTCAGGGCGGACGTCGTGTCCGCTCTGCTACATTAAGGTTGAAGGGTAGAAGTTATGATGCGTAATATGCTGCAGGGCAAGCTCCACCGCGTAAAAGTGACGCAGGCTGACCTGCACTATGAAGGTTCCTGCGCCATTGACCAGGACTTCCTGGATGCGGCCGGTATTCTGGAGAATGAAACCATTCACCTCTGGAACGTCACCAACGGCAACCGTTTCTCCACCTACGCCATTGCCGCCGAGCGGGGTTCCAGAATCATCTCCGTTAACGGCGCCGCCGCGCACTGCGCCAGCGTCGGCGATATCCTGATCATCGCCAGCTTTGTCACCATGTCTGACGAAGAGGCGCGCCGCTGGCAGCCCAACATCGCCTATTTCGAAGGCGACAACGAAATGAAGCGCCAGGCGAAAGCGATTCCGGTGCAGGTCGCCTGATGACCACGGCGCAGCGCTCAGGCGCAGCGCTGAAGTTTACCCCTGCGGCTGGTTACTGATCAGCCGCGACATCGTCTCCAGCGAATCCGTGCGTAAGATATATAACCGCTTTAGCAGAAACGGATTGTCCCCCGGCTTCACCTTCCCACGCACCGTCGTCACCGCCATATGAAACCCGGCGTCATTCGCCGCCTGCACCGCCGTGGCGTTATAGCCGCCGAAGGGATAGGAAAGGTAGAGCACATGTGGATTAAACTGGCTCAGCGCCCGGCGCGAACGGGCAAAATCAAACAGAATATTATGGTAATTGCGGCTGAATAAGATCGGCCGCCGGCCGGCGTCCACCCGGTGCAGGAAGTGGGTATGCGACTGAATGTCAAAGACGTCCTGGATCTGCCGGAGCTCAGAAATGCTCATGAACTGCAGCGATTTCGGATCCCATTGCTGCGGATGACGCTTGATGCGCGAAGAGATAATAAAGGCGGTGGCGTGGAAGCCATACTGTTTCAACACCGGATAGGCGTAGCGGTTTACCGATTTCAAACCGTCATCGAAGGTAATGGCGACTGCCCGCGCCGGAAGGTTAATTTTATTGCGCACGTAGCCTTCCAGCTGATACAGGGTCAGCGTGGTATACCCCTGATCCCGCAGCCAGGTCATCTGGTTATTGAAGGCGCGTACCGAGGTGGTGGTCGAGGTATGGCGGAAACGGGTGTTCTCTTCGTCACGCAGAATATGGTGATAGGTCAGCACGGGGATCCCGTTATCCTCCTGCGCATCCAGACTGCTGACCCACGCCAGCCGATCGCCAATGCGGATCTGAAACCAGGTCTGATTGAGGCGGTCTTTCAGCTTGCTGAGGATCGGATAGCGCAGATTATTGGCCAGCGTGCCGAACGGCGCGCTGCTCACTGAGGGAGCGTCATAGAGCGGTGTATCTTTCCAGGTGAGTAAATTCTGGTTACTCAGCGGCTTATTGAGATCCCCCAGACGGTCCTCCACCCGCTGCTTCCCCTGCACTGGCTCCAGATGGCCCTTGTCAATAAACCCGGTGCCGAAGCCGAAGCGAAACTCATAGTAATCAGCCGCCGTCGGGACAACCGCGAGGATCTGCCCGGCACGCACATTGCCCACGCTGACCACATGGTTCCCCACCTGCGCCCAGATCACCGCGTCTTCGGTGGTTTGCATATAGCGCACAGGTTTGCCCTGCTGACTAAGCAGACTGGCGGAGGCGCTGAGTGAGGTCAGTAAAAGAAGCAGAGTAAAAAATCGGACAAGCATGCGCATCGAACCGGTAAACCATCAACGGCGGTTATTGTAACAAAAGCGGCATCTGTCCCGCTGCTTAATTTCCAAAGGTATCATGACGCAACCGGAACGGGGGGTTCTTCTGCTGCTGATGCCACAGGCTGCTCACCATAGGCCCGCCCGCGCTGACGATAGCCTGGCGAAACGCCTCGCTGCTTAACGTGTCCCGCAACAGATACATTCCCTCAAGTAATGAATAGCTGACGCCGGAGATCACTTCGCAGTGGGTATGTTTGTGGCTCATCAGCGCCGCGGCCCGATAAGGCGCCGCGCCGGTTCTGTCGGTTAGGAAAATGACCCCGTCCCCGGAGTCGGTGGCATGCAGCGCATCGCACATCATCCGGCTCAACATATTGCTGCTGAGATTGCGCCAGTAATTGACCGCCCGGCACTGGGCCAGCGGACCAAATTTTTGTTCAAGACGATCCAGCATCTCCTGCGCCAGCTCATCGTGGCAGGTAATGACCCAACCAAGCATGCTTCCCTCCTTAGCCAGCCAATAATGTAGCAAGGGGAAGATGGCGTATCGGTGATGGGGGTCAAAGATAAGCGGTTAGCGCTTCGCGTATTGACGTCCGGAAGCGCTAACCGTGATGAGTATCAGCTACGCAGGCCGCGTCCGCGCTGGATTAACGACCAGCAGAGGAGATAGAAGGCGACGATGAAGACCACCAGCACCGCAAAGGTGGTCACCAGCGGCACATCATTGATACCGAGGAAGCCGAAGCGGAAGCCGCTGATCATGTAGACGATGGGGTTCAGATGCGACAGCCCCTGCCAGAACGGCGGCAGCAGGGTCAGCGAGTAGAACACCCCGCCGAGATAGGTCAGCGGCGTCAACACAAAGGTCGGGATCAGGCTGATGTCATCGAAGGTCTTGGCAAACACCGCGTTCAGCAGTCCGGCCAGCGAGAACAGCACCGCGGTGAGGAGCAGCGTCAGGGCGACAAACAGCCAGGAGTGAACCTGGAACGGCACAAAGAACAGCGACACCGCGGTCACCAGGATACCCACGCACAGCCCGCGCGCCACCCCGCCGCCCACGTAGCCGGCGATAATCACGTGCGTCGGCACCGGCGCCACCAGCAGCTCCTCAATGTTGCGCTGAAACTTGGCGCTGAAGAACGACGAGGCGACGTTGGCGTAAGCGTTGGTGATCACCGCCATCATGATCAGGCCCGGCACGATAAACTGCATGTAGGTAAAGCCATGCATCTCGCCGATGCGCGACCCGATCAGGTTGCCGAAAATCACGAAGTACAGGGTCATGGTGATCACCGGCGGCACCAGCGTCTGCACCCAGATGCGCATAAAACGGTGGATCTCTTTGGTCCAGATGCTTTTCAGCGCGACCCAATAAAGCTGCATCATGCTGACTCTCCTTTTCGCTCATGCACCAGGGTGACAAACAGCTCTTCCAGACGGTTGGCTTTGTTACGCATACTCAATACCTGCACCCCCTGGGCGCTCAGCTGCGCAAAGACGCTGTTAATCCCCTGCTCGCGCAGGACCTCCACTTCCAGCGTCGAGGTATCGACCAGCTGATACTGGTAGCCCTCGAGCTTCGGCACCGGGCTTTTTGGCGCGAGGTCGAGAATAAAGGTCTCTGATTTCAGCTTCGACAGCAGCGCTTTCATCGAGGTGTTTTCCACCAGCGTACCGTGCTGGATGATGCCGATGTTGCGGCACAGCATTTCGGCCTCTTCCAGATAGTGGGTGGTAAGAATAATGGTGGTTCCGCGATCGTTGAGATCCTTGAGGAAGCCCCACATCGAGCGGCGTAGTTCGATATCGACGCCGGCGGTCGGCTCGTCGAGGATCAGCAGCTTCGGCTCATGCATCAACGCGCGAGCGATCATCAGGCGGCGCTTCATCCCGCCAGAGAGCATCCGCGCGCGTTCGCTGCGTTTTTCCCACAGATCGAGCTGTTTTAAGTACTTTTCGCTGCGGGCGATGGCTTCTTTACGTTCAACGCCGTAGTAGCCCGCCTGGTTAACGACGATCTGCTGCACGGTCTCGAACGGGTTAAAGTTAAACTCCTGCGGCACCAGGCCAAGCTGGCGCTTGGCGTTGACGACGTCTTTCTCCAGATCGTAGCCAAAGACATTGACCTGACCGGAGGTTTTGTTCACCAGCGAGCTGATGATGCCGATCGTCGTGGATTTTCCCGCCCCGTTCGGGCCCAGCAGGGCATAGAAATCCCCCGCTTCAACCTGCAGGTCAATTCCCCGCAGCGCCTGAACCCCGCCGGGGTAGGTTTTTTTGAGCTGTTTTAATTCCAGAGCAATGGTCATTAAATATCTCTTCTCGTGTCATGACACGTCATTAACCCGCCTGACTGACGTTTGCGCTGTACTGGCGCGGCCAGCGCATCTGCAGCCAGAAGTATCACGGGTTAAGATGGTTTTAAAAAAGGTGAGCTTACCCTATATTAGCGCAACGCACTTACTTGGTTACAGGCCGATAACGTCCATGAATGATATAGATACACTCATCAGCAACAATGCACTATGGTCAAAAATGCTGGTGGAAGAGGACCCCGGCTTTTTTGAGAAACTGTCGCAAACGCAGAAACCGCGCTTCCTGTGGATTGGCTGTTCTGACAGCCGCGTACCCGCTGAGCGACTCACCGGCCTGGAGCCAGGCGAACTGTTTGTGCATCGTAACGTGGCGAATCTGGTGATCCACACCGACCTCAACTGCCTGTCGGTGGTGCAGTATGCCGTCGATGTTCTCGAAGTCGAGCACATTATTATCTGCGGCCACTACGGCTGCGGCGGCGTACAGGCGGCGGTGGAGAACCCGGAGCTGGGGCTCATCGACAACTGGCTGCTGCATATCCGCGATATCTGGTTTAAACACAGCTCGCTGCTGGGGGAAATGCCGGAGGAACGCCGGCTGGATACCCTTTGTGAACTGAACGTAATGGAGCAGGTCTACAACCTGGGACATTCGACGATTATGCAATCGGCGTGGAAGCGCGGACAGAAGGTGACCATCCACGGCTGGGCATATGGCATTCACGACGGACTGCTGCGCGATCTGGATGTGACCGCCGTGAGCCGGGAAACCCTTGAACAGCGCTATCGCCACGGGATCTCCAACCTCAAGATCAAGCACATCAACCACAAATAGCCTTCAGACTTAGCCACTCTGGCGCGCGCGCCAGAGTGGGATATCCCCTTACTCGTCCAGCAGGGTGACTTTGCCGATATACGGCAGATGGCGGTAGCGCTGAGCGTAGTCGATACCGTAGCCCACCACGAACTCGTCCGGAATGGCGAAACCGACGAACTCAACCGGAACATTCACTTCACGGCGGCTTGGTTTATCCAGCAGCGTACAAATGGCCAGCGACTTCGGCTCGCGCAAGCTGAGGATCTCACGCACTTTAGACAGGGTATTGCCGGAGTCGATGATATCTTCCACGATCAGAACGTCTTTACCACGGATGTCTTCGTCCAGATCTTTGAGGATTTTCACATCACGGGTAGTGGACATGCCGCTGCCGTAGCTCGAGGCGGTCATAAAATCGACTTCATGCGGCACCTGCACTTCACGGCACAGGTCGGCCATGAACATAAACGAGCCGCGCAGCAGCCCCACCAGCACCATTTCGCTGCCGCTGTCCTGATAATGTTCGTTGATTTGACGACCCAGTTCCGCGATGCGCGCTTTGATCTCGGATTCCGGGATCATCACTTCTACAGTATGTTTCATAAGACTAACCATTTGATTCTAAATATAAATCATCAAAGCCGCTGCTTTCGCCCCGACGATGACCGGCAAGCCATCCAGTATACCAGCAAAAAGAAATCTGCGGTGCAGGGATTAATAAAGCCATATTTGTGATTCCGATCACACTTGTTAAATCCTATAATTAATTGCAGTTAAAAAATTAACAAACACATGAGTAACTTTCTATGGCTGAAACAAAGTCTCAACAATCAAGGCTCCTGGTGACGCTGACTGCGCTATTTGCAGCGTTCTGCGGCCTCTATCTTTTAATCGGCGGAGCATGGCTGGTCGTGCTTGGCGGCTCCTGGTACTACCCCGTCGCCGGTCTGGTGATGCTGGGCGTGACCGTGATGCTGTTCCGCGGCAAGCGCGCTGCGCTGTGGCTGTACGCCGCGCTGCTGCTGGCGACCATGATCTGGGGCGTCTGGGAAGTCGGCTTCGACTTCTGGGCGCTGACGCCGCGTAGCGATATCCTCGTCTTCTTTGGTATCTGGCTGATCCTGCCCTTTGTCTGGCGTCGTCTGCCGGTGCCTTCCGCTGGCGCCGTAGGCGCGCTGGTCGTCGCCTTGCTGATCAGCGGCGGCATGCTGACCTGGGCCGGTTTTAACGACCCGCAGGAGATCAACGGCACTCTGAGCGCCGACGCCACCCCGGCGGCGCCGATCTCCAACGTTGCCGACGGCGACTGGCCGGCCTATGGCCGCAACCAGGAAGGCCAGCGCTTCTCCCCGCTGAAGCAGATTAACGCCGACAACGTGAAGAACCTGAAGGAAGCCTGGGTGTTCCGCACCGGCGACCTGAAACAGCCGAACGATCCGGGTGAAATCACTAACGAAGTGACGCCGATTAAAGTCGGCGACACGCTCTTCCTGTGTACCGCCCACCAGCGTCTGTTCGCGCTTGACGCCGCCTCCGGTAAAGAGAAGTGGCATTTTGACCCGCAGCTGAACGCCGACCCGTCGTTCCAGCACGTCACCTGCCGCGGTGTCTCGTATCACGAAGCGAAAGCGGATAACGCCCCTGCCGACGTCGTCGCCGACTGTCCGCGCCGCATTATCCTGCCGGTGAACGATGGTCGCCTGTTCGCAGTGAACGCCGACAACGGTAAGCTGTGCGAAACCTTTGCCAACAAAGGTATTCTCAACCTGCAGACCAACATGCCGGTGACCACGCCGGGCATGTATGAACCCACTTCCCCGCCGATTATCACCGATAAGACCATCGTGATTGCCGGCGCAGTTACCGATAACTTCTCTACCCGCGAGCCATCAGGCGTGATCCGCGGCTTTGATGTGAATACTGGTAAACTGCTGTGGGCCTTCGATCCGGGCGCGAAAGATCCGAACGCCATCCCAAGCGATGAGCATCACTTCACGCTCAACTCACCCAACTCCTGGGCGCCTGCCGCCTACGACGCCAAACTTGATCTGGTCTATCTGCCGATGGGCGTGACCACTCCGGATATCTGGGGCGGTAACCGCACGCCGGAGCAAGAGCGCTATGCCAGCTCGATTGTCGCGCTGAACGCCACCACCGGTAAGCTGGCCTGGAGCTACCAGACCGTCCACCACGACCTGTGGGATATGGACATGCCTTCGCAGCCGACGCTGGCTGACATTGAAGTCAACGGCAAAACCGTGCCGGTCGTCTATGCTCCGGCGAAAACCGGCAACATCTTCGTGCTGGATCGCCGTAACGGCGAGCTGGTGGTCCCGGCCCCGGAAAAACCGGTTCCGCAGGGCGCCGCCAAAGGCGATTACGTCGCCAAAACCCAGCCTTTCTCCGATCTGAGCTTCCGTCCGAAGAAAGATCTGACCGGGGCGGACATGTGGGGCGCCACCATGTTCGACCAGCTGGTGTGCCGCGTGATTTTCCATCAGATGCGCTATGAGGGTATCTTCACCCCGCCATCTGAGCAGGGCACCCTCGTCTTCCCGGGTAACCTGGGGATGTTTGAATGGGGCGGTATCTCCGTCGATCCGAACCGTCAGGTGGCTATCGCCAACCCGATGGCGCTGCCGTTCGTCTCTAAACTGATCCCACGCGGCCCGGGCAACCCAATGGAGCCGCCGAAAGATGCGAAAGGCTCAGGCACCGAGTCCGGCGTGCAGCCGCAGTACGGCGTCCCGTACGGCGTCACCCTGAACCCGTTCCTGTCGCCGTTCGGTCTGCCGTGCAAACAGCCGGCCTGGGGCTATATCTCCGCGCTGGATCTGAAAACTAACGAAGTGGTATGGAAAAAACGTATCGGTACCCCGCAGGACAGCCTGCCGTTCCCGATGCCGGTTAAACTCCCATTCACCATGGGTATGCCGATGCTGGGCGGTCCGATCTCCACGGCGGGCAACGTTCTGTTCATCGGCGCGACCGCGGATAACTACCTGCGCGCGTACAATATGAGCAACGGTGAGAAGCTGTGGGAAGCCCGTCTGCCAGCCGGCGGTCAGGCCACCCCGATGACCTACGAAGTGAATGGCAAACAGTATGTTGTCATCTCTGCCGGCGGTCACGGCTCGTTCGGGACCAAAATGGGCGATTATATCGTCGCCTATGCGCTCCCGGATGAGGCGAAATAAAACGCAAAACGGCAACGAAAGTTGCCGTTTTTTTTGTCTTTATCCCCTCTCCCACGCGCCTGGGCTATACCGCCCTAAACCGTGAACCCCAACATCATCCCGGTGTCTTCATGTTCCAGCAGGTGGCAGTGGGCCATATAGGCAAACTCCTTCGGCGCCGGATGATCAAACTTCACTAATACTTCACTCACGTCCCCTTCCACACGCACGGTGTCTTTCCAGCCGCGACGATGCGCCGCTGGCGGCTTGCCGTTTTCGCTCAGGATGCGGAACTGGGTGCCGTGGATATGGAACGGATGCAGCATCATGTCGCCCTTACCCGAAATCACCCAGCGCTCATACTGGCCTCTGGCGGCGGCAAACATCGGCACATTCATGTCGAAGGCTTTGCCGTTGATGCGGTTGGCGTTATGGAAATCAAATCCCTTGCCCGACGACATGCCATGATCCATGCCGGACCCGTGGTTCATGTTGCTCATGTCGCCGTGGTGCATATTCCCCATGTCGCCCATCCCGCCGTGCCCCATCATGCCGTGATCCATCCCTGCCATCGCCTGATCGCCATATTTCTCCATCAGCGCCTGCATGCCCATCCTGTCGAGCATCGGATCCATCGACAGCTGGAGCTGACGCTGCGTCAGCCCCGTCAGAGAAGGTAGCGCCGGCATAGCGGCCAGGGTATCCAGCAGCTTACCGGAGGCAGGAATGACCAGCGGCTGGACGCGCAGTACCGGCTGTGGTTTATCAAAAGGCGCAATGGCCATGCCCATCTGGCTCACCGGCAGGGTCACCAGATCAAAAGGTTTGCCGTCGCTGGTGTCCACCAGCACCTCAAAACGCTCCCCCATCAAGACCGGCAATTCATTGACCTTCACCGGCTCTGCCAGCAGACCGCCGTCGCTGGCCACCACGTACAGCGGGCGCTTATCGCTGGTCGCAAAATTGAGGGAACGGGCATTACAGCCGTTCAGCAAGCGCAGACGTAGCCAGCCTCGCGGGGCGGCATGTTCAGGATACAGAGCGCCATTGGTCAGCAGCGTATCGCCAAACCAGCCGACGGCAGCGCTCATCACATCCAGCTGATAATCAATTTCGCCAGCGGCGGTAAACTTCTTGTCCTGCACAATCACCGGTACATCATCGATTCCCCACTGCTTCGGCAACAGCAGGCGTCCGCTCTCTTCATCCTCGATCAGCACCAGCCCCGCCAGCCCCATCGCCACCTGCCGACCGGTGGTCCCGTGCTGATGCGGGTGAAACCAGCAGGTGGCCGCCCGCTGCGTTGGCGTGAAGCTCACCGTCCGAGTGGCGCCCGGGGCGATGACCCCCTGCGGTCCTCCGTCGACCTCGCCGGGTACCTCCAGACCATGCCAGTGCAGCGTCGTCTCCTCTGCCAGCTGGTTGGTAATGTCCACCGTGATAGCCTTCCCCTGCGTCAGCTGCAGCGCGGGACCCAGTAGCGAACCGTTATACCCCCAGGTGGTGGCGTTCAAAGCGCCAAACTGCGTTTTGCCCGCCTGGATGGTCAGCGCGATACGGTTGCGCGCATCAGCCGTCAACAGCGGCGGTACCGGCAGGGCCGGGCGACTGGCCGCAAAGACCGCACGGCTCCAAAGCGGTAACGCGCTGGCCATGCTGACCGCAGCGGTCAGTTTGAGGAAGTCTCGACGTTGCATATTCACATCCTTTTATTCTGCGGGCGAATATTTGAGCTTAAACCCTACCGTAACGGGAAGGTCAAGCAGAAGAGTAAGAATAAAGATCGGCGCTGTGTAAAGAAGTATGCTAATTTGAAGCGTCGGTGATCTAACGGTAGAAAAAATGAAGACGCTTTTCAGAACAATGGTACTCGGCAGCCTGCTTACTCTCTCCGCCAACAGCTACGCGCTCAGCGAATCAGAAGCGGAAGACATGGCTGATTTAACCGCGGTTTTTGTGTTTCTGAAAAACGACTGTGGCTACCAGAACCTGCCCAACACGCAGATCCGTCGCGCCTTGGTGTTCTTTGCTCAGCAGAACCAATGGGATCTGAGCAACTACGACAGCTACAACATGAAAGCCCTTGGCGAAGACAGCTATCGCGATCTCAGCGGCATTAACCTTCCGACGGCGAAAAAATGTAAAGCGCTGGCCCGCGATTCACTTAGCCTGCTGGCTTACGTCAAATAATTTCCCGCGCGGGCGGCAACGCGCCGCGCTTTTCCCCGACTCACCCGCCTTTAGTATTTACCATTATTATTTTATACAAAATAAATTTTATCTACCTCGCAATATATCAAGCCAATAAATAAATTAAACCCGTACTAACAGCCCTGCCAGATAAAAACAATAAAATATCCCAGATGATATATTGCAAAATAAAAAGCAGCCTTTTAGAATCCGTTGAAAATATATCTACTTCATGGACTGAAATTGTGAATATCTCGCTGACTCTTCGTATTATTCCACTTGCCGCTATGTTATTAGCCGGCTGTAGCAATACCGCCCCTCGCCAGCAGGTAAAACCGCTCACCACCCCGCTAACGTCGCAGCAGCAGGCAGAGCAGGAGCGAGCGGCCAGCGAACAAGCGCGCATTGAATCCTGCCGACAGGCGCTGGACTCGCTAAAAGAGGTTAACCCACAGCAGGCAACCAAACTCAGCAATGACTTCAATGCCTTAGTGCGTGCGGCGTCACAATATAACAGCGTGCGCGAGAAAGTGGCGGATCCCACCCGGCTTGGCATTGACTCCATGTATCAGTTTAAATCCATCAAATTGTGCGCCGATATTCAGAAAACGCTAATCGATAGCCTGGTACAGCGGGGTGAAAGCAAGCAGCCATGAACAGAGCCGCCACGCTGACCCTCAACGCGCCCCTGCTGATGCTCGTCGCGGCGCTGGCGCTTTCAACACCTTTCTTCGCCGGCGCCGCGCCGGCGTTTCTTGACTACGCCCAGCAGCAAACCCAGGCGCATGAAAAAAGCGATGCTGCAACCGCAAAGCAAACGTCAGGCGATCGTCAACCTGCAGATAATAAAAAAAAGACGCCCAATACCGCACAATTGCAAAAAAGAATCGTCAACCAGCAGGCGACGATTGAGCAAAAAAATAAAACTATTCAGCAATTAAAAAAACAGCTTGCTAACACTCCGGCCACAGAAACCTCCATCGCGAATGAGCATGCGGCCTTAAATAACAAAATAAAAGAATTACAGATCGCCTTAACCGCCGCCACCGCGAAAAATGAGGCGTTAATTAAAAAAGAAGGCGCAGTCCAGAATACGACTCTGCAGCAAAGTCAGGCCGCCGCGCTGAAGCAGATCCAACAATTAACGTTACAGCTTCAGCAAGCCGCAGCTGAAAATAAACGGCTCAGCGCCAGCCTCACCGCTCTGAATACAGATAAGCAGACGCTGGCTAACCGGCTCGCCGCGGCAGAGAAGGCGCAGCAGACCACCCTCGACCAGGTCAAAACCCTTAACGCCGACAAACAGCCGTTGGTCAACCGGCTGGCGGCGACGGAAAAAGAGAAGCAGACCGCCCTCGACCAGGTCAAAACCCTTAACGCCGATAAGCAGTCTCTGGCTAACCGGCTGGCGGCGGCGGAAAAAGAGAAGCAGGCTGCTCTCGACCAGGTCAAAACTCTTAACGCTGATAAACAGCCGCTGGTCAACCGGCTGACGGCGGCCGAAAAAGAGAAACAGGCCGCCCTCGACCAGGTCAAAGCACTTAACGCCGACAAACAGCCGCTGGTCAACCGGCTGGCGGCGGCGGAAAAAGAGAAGCAGACCGCCCTCGACCAGATCAAAACCCTTAACGCCGATAAGCAGTCGCTGGCTAACCGGCTCGCCGCGGCGGAGAAAGCGCCATCGAGCCGCGCCGATGCCGCCGTGGCGGCAAAAGATGAGCCCCCCGAGATGGCGGCCATAGTGGCGGCCTATCGCCTGCAGGCGGACAAAGATAACGCCCAGCTGCGGATGAAAGAGGATGAAATCCAGCTGCTGCGGACGCAGCTGACGGTCACGCCGAGAAATACCACCGGCAAAACCGCCGCCAAACTCAGCGCGCCAGGTGAACAGCAGGCTTACGCCATCGGCGCCTCGATGGGTACAGAGGCGCTTAACGTCCTCACGACTCGTCGCACTCAGGGAGTTAACGTCGACGCTGGCCTGGTGCTGCAGGGCATCGAAGATGCTTTCAGCGGCCAGCTTCGCCTCGGCGAACAGGCGCGTAATAAAGCGCTGTTTGACATTTCACAGCAGGTTTTCCAGAACCTGAATAAAATCGAGCAGAAAAACATCAGCGCCGGTCAGAAATACCAGCAGGCGTTTGCGCGCAAAAAAGGTGTGGTCTTCAAAGAGGGCGTCTACAGCCGTATCGATTACCCGGGTAAAGGAAAGATTAGCGGCAACGATCTGGTGACCGTGGTGATCAAAGAGATGCTGACGGACGGAACGGTGATCAATGATATGGAGACGAAAGATCAGGCGCTTACCCAGAAACTGGATGCCTATCCCCCGGTATTTCGCGGGCCGCTGAAGCGCCTGCAGAACCACGGCTCCGTGACGCTGGTCGTCCCGCCCGACAAAGCCTATGGCAGTAAAGGGTTGCCACCGAAGATCCCCCCAGGCGCCACCATGGTCTATTCCGTGCGGATAGTGGATAGCCAACCCGCGCCGGCAAAATAGCCCTGTCTCCCCACCGCCCTCTCCGGGCGGTGCTGTTATTCCTGCCGAATTGCTGCAATAACCGCCGTGCATCCTCATCTATAGTTGTCTATGATGTTGCACTCGTTTTACGAGTGTAACAGATGTTAACGAAGGAGGAGCCTCACCGTGGCCGATAATCCACTGTGGCATGAAACGCTGCATGACCATTTTGGTCAGTACTTTAGCGTTGATAACGTGCTGTACCACGAAAAAACCGATCATCAGGATCTGATCATCTTTGACAACCACGCCTTTGGCCGGGTGATGGCGCTGGATGGCGTCGTGCAAACCACCGAACGCGATGAGTTTATCTATCACGAAATGATGACCCACGTGCCGCTGCTGGCTCACGGCAACGCCAAGCATGTCCTGATCATCGGCGGCGGCGATGGCGCGATGCTGCGCGAAGTCTCTCGTCATCGCAGCATCGAAAGCATCACCATGGTGGAAATCGACGCCGGGGTGGTCTCATTCTGCCGCCAGTACCTGCCCAACCATAGCGCCGGCGCCTATGACGATCCGCGCTTTACGCTGGTGATTGATGACGGCGTCAATTTTGTTAACCAGACGACGCAAACGTTTGATGTGATCATTTCAGACTGTACCGACCCTATTGGCCCGGGGGAAAGCCTCTTCACCTCGGCTTTTTATGAAGGCTGCAAACGCTGCCTGAATCCGGGAGGGATTTTCGTTGCGCAGAACGGCGTCTGCTTCCTGCAGCAGGATGAAGCGGTCGGCAGCCATCGCAAACTGAGCCACTATTTTCGCGACGTCAGCTTCTACCAGGCGGCGATTCCGACCTATTACGGCGGGATTATGACCTTTGCCTGGGCGAGCGACAACGAGGCGCTGCGCCATCTTTCCAGCGAAATCATTCAGGCGCGCTTTCACAAAGCCAACCTGACCTGCCGTTACTACAATCCGGCAATCCATACGGCGGCCTTCGCCTTACCACAATATCTGCATGATGCTCTGTCCGCACCGTGAAGCGAAATAAGGGGGTGAACTAAATTGAAAAAATTGAAGCTGCACGGCTTTAACAACCTGACCAAAAGCCTGAGTTTTTGTATCTACGATATCTGTTACGCCAAAACGGCAGAAGAGCGCGACGGCTACATCGCCTATATCGACGAACTTTATAATGCCAATCGCCTGACAGAGATCCTGAGCGAAACCTGCTCTATTATTGGCGCTAATATCCTGAATATCGCCCGCCAGGATTATGAACCCCAGGGCGCCAGCGTGACCATTCTGGTAAGCGAAGAGCCCGTCGACCCGCGGCTTATCGACCAGACCGAACACCCCGGCCCGCTGCCTGAAACCGTGGTCGCCCATCTCGATAAAAGCCATATCTGCGTGCATACCTATCCGGAGAGCCACCCGGAAGGCGGCCTGTGCACCTTCCGCGCCGATATCGAAGTCTCTACCTGCGGGGTTATTTCACCGCTCAAAGCGCTGAACTATCTGATTCACCAGCTGGAATCGGACATTGTGACCATTGACTACCGCGTGCGTGGCTTTACCCGCGACATCAATGGGATGAAGCATTTTATCGATCATGAAATCAACTCAATTCAGAACTTTATGTCTGACGATATGAAGTCGCTGTATGACATGGTCGACGTCAACGTTTATCAGGAAAATATCTTCCATACCAAAATGTTGCTTAAGGAGTTCGACCTTAAGCACTACATGTTCCATACCCGACCGGAAGAGTTGACCGCTGAAGAGCGCAAGGTCATTACCGACCTGCTGTGGAAAGAGATGCGCGAGATTTACTACGGCCGCAATATTCCTGCCGTGTAATGCCTCAAATGCCCGGCGGCGCTTTTGCTTGCCGGGCCTGGGTTCTGCGCCGGCTGGAAGCGGGGGAAAGGTACTCGTCGCGACCCGGAGATGTGCCCTGCGCACGCGACGCTTAGCCGGGCTACGGTTTTCCGCAGCCCGGCGCAAAACGAGTCATCAACGCTGCTGCATAAACTCACGATAGGCGGCAACCACCTGCAGGAAATCCTCAACACCGCACAGAGAGAGGCTTTCTTCGTCGTAGTAGCTCATCCCCTCCTCGATTTCGTCGCCGGAAAATTCCAGCTGATTGGCGCGGATCATCACCTCTTCGCCATCCAGCCACAGCGTATATTCATGTCCGGCACGCTGCCAGGAACGTTCACTGCCTTTCACGGTGCGCGCAGCCTGCTCCACTTCGTCAAGCAGAGCAAGATTGTCTTTCACCTCCTCGTTGAACCAGTGGCCAATCGCCTCGTGATCCATCGACATTCGCACCTTTACCACTCCGGTAATATCGCGCAGAAATTCGTAGTCCATCGTCTTTTCCTCTGCAAGGGCAATGCGTCACCGCTGCACTGTACCCATGGAGTAATTATCGCAGCAGACCGAAAGAAAAAAAGCGTAACAGGCAGGAGGTTTGGAAATAAAAATGCCCGGTGATGCAATGTTCACCGGGCATTGGGGAGTTTGTAGCCAAACGGTCAGCCGGGCTGACCGGATAGTTTTACACCGCGGTCTGGAAGATCACGCCGTCAGCTTTTTCAGTGTACTGATCCAGCTGGTTGAAGTTCAGATAGCGATAGGTATCTTCCGCTGTCTTATCCACCTGCGCCACGAAGGTCTGGTACTCTTCCGGCGTCGGCAGTTTACCGAGCAGAGAAGCCACCGCTGCCAGCTCGGCAGAGGCCAGATAGACGTTAGCGCCGGTACCTAAACGGTTCGGGAAGTTACGGGTAGAGGTGGAAACCACCGTCGCACCGTCGGCGACGCGCGCCTGGTTACCCATACACAGGGAACAGCCAGGGATTTCGATACGCGCCCCGCTCTTACCAAATACGCTGTAGTAACCTTCTTCGGTCAGCTGCGCGGCGTCCATACGGGTTGGCGGCGCCACCCACAGGCGAGTCGGCAACTGGCCTTTGTGGCTGTCCAGCAGCTTACCGGCGGCACGGAAGTGGCCGATGTTGGTCATGCAGGAGCCGATGAACACTTCGTCGATTTTCTCGCCCTGTACGTCAGACAGCAGGCGGGCATCGTCCGGATCGTTCGGCGCGCACAGAATCGGCTCTTTGATATCCGCCAGATCGATGTCGATCACTGCCGCGTATTCCGCGTCAGCATCGGCTTCCAGCAGCTGCGGATCCGCCAGCCATTTCTCCATGCCCTGGATACGACGCTCCAGGGTACGGCGGTCGCCGTAGCCTTCGGCGATCATCCACTTCAGCAGGACGATGTTGGAGTTCAGATACTCAACGATCGGCTCTTTGTTCAGCTTGATGGTGCAACCTGCAGCAGAACGTTCAGCGGAGGCATCGGTCAGCTCGAACGCCTGCTCCACTTTCAGATCCGGCAGACCTTCAATCTCAAGGATGCGGCCAGAGAAGATGTTTTTCTTACCTTTCTTCTCAACGGTCAGCAGGCCCTGCTTGATGGCGTACAGCGGGATCGCGTGGACCAGGTCGCGCAGCGTAATGCCCGGCTGCATTTTACCTTTGAAACGCACCAGCACCGATTCCGGCATATCCAGCGGCATCACGCCGGTCGCGGCGGCGAAGGCCACCAGACCAGAGCCCGCCGGGAAGGAGATACCGATGGGGAAACGGGTGTGGGAGTCGCCGCCGGTGCCCACGGTATCCGGCAGCAGCATGCGGTTCAGCCAGGAGTGGATCACGCCATCGCCCGGACGCAGCGAGACGCCGCCGCGGTTCATAATGAAGTCCGGCAGAGTATGATGCGTGGTGACGTCAACCGGCTTCGGATAGGCCGCAGTGTGGCAGAAGGACTGCATCACCAGGTCAGCGGAGAAGCCCAGGCACGCCAGGTCTTTCAGTTCATCACGGGTCATTGGACCGGTGGTGTCCTGAGAACCGACGGAGGTCATTTTCGGCTCGCAGTAGGCGCCCGGGCGGATACCGGCAACGCCGCAGGCGCGGCCAACCATTTTCTGCGCCAGCGAGAAGCCGCGGGTGCTTTCCGCTACGTCTTTCGCCTGACGGAAGACATCGCTGTGCGGCAGACCCAGCGCTTCACGGGCTTTGGTGGTCAGGCCGCGACCGATGATCAGCGGGATACGGCCGCCGGCACGAACTTCGTCGATCAGCACATCGGTTTTCAGCTCGAAGCTGGCCAGCAGTTCGTTGGTCTCGTGATTACGCACTTCGCCTTTGAACGGGTAAACGTCGATGACGTCGCCCATGTTCAGGTTTGACACATCCACTTCGATAGGCAGCGCGCCCGCATCTTCCATGGTGTTGAAGAAGATTGGCGCGATTTTGCCGCCCAGGCACAGACCGCCGCCGCGCTTGTTCGGCACGTTCGGGATATCGTCGCCCATAAACCACAGCACCGAGTTGGTGGCCGATTTACGTGAAGAGCCGGTCCCGACCACATCGCCGACGTAGGCCAGCGGGTAGCCTTTCTGCTGCAGGGCTTCGATCTGTTTGATCGGGCCAACCACGCCCGGCTGATCCGGTTCAATGCCTTCGCGGGCGTTTTTCAGCATCGCCAGGGCGTGCAGTGGGATATCCGGACGCGACCAGGCATCCGGCGCCGGAGACAGGTCATCGGTGTTCGTTTCGCCAGTGACCTTGAAAACGGTAACGGTGATTTTCTCTGCCAGCTGCGGGCGGTTCAGGAACCACTCAGCGTCGGCCCAGGATTGCATAACCTGTTTAGCGTGCTCGTTACCCGCTTTCGCTTTCTCTTCCACGTCGTAGAAGTTATCGAACATCAGCAGAGTATGGGACAGCGCTTTCGCGGCAATCGGCGCCAGTTTCGCGTCGTCCAGGGCATCGATCAGCGGGTGGATATTGTAACCGCCCTGCATGGTGCCCAGCAGTTCAACGGCTTTTTCAGGGGTAACCAGGGGGGAGGTCGTTTCGCCTTTGGCGATCGCGGCAAGGAATCCAGCTTTAACATAGGCGGCTTCGTCGACGCCCGGCGGTACACGGTTAATCAGCAGGTCTAACAGGAATTCTTCTTCGCCCGCAGGCGGGTTTTTCAGCAGTTCTACCAGCGCGGCCATTTGGGTTGCATCTAAGGGTTTGGCAACAATCCCCATGGCGGCACGCTCAGCTACGTGCTTACGGTATTCTTCTAGCACGACGGTTCTCCTCGCTTCTCATTGTCATAATGCGGCCTACACCTCTTCAATCAATCTGCTTCGGTATTGGCAGTTTGCCGCCTTGACGCATCTTGAAGGATTTAGTGGCTGGGCGATTTTCTTCACGCTCCTGTGAGACAGCAGTTTGTAGGGTAAATGCCCGATACCGCGTCGGCAGCATAGCAGGATTTTTGAAAGGTGTTAATCTGTTTACAAAAAAGCAACATTAAAATTTAGCTGAATCGTTAAGGGCAGGATATTGCAGGCTTTCTGTTCAAATCCCGCGACAAAAATTCCTTTCCGCGTACAACGCCATGGACCGATCCCAACAATCATCAATAAAAAGCCATACCGCTTACTTATACTCAGCAAACGCGCCGTTTTCGCCGATACTTTAGCGAGATGGGTTACTTTTTGGGTCAGGAGCTTCTATGTCACTGCCGTTCAAACCCCATATTATCGCCCTGCTCTGTAGCGCTGGCTTACTCGCGGCGGCGGGAACACTCTATGTGCAAAGCCGTACTCCAGAGACGGTCACTCAGCCGACGGCGCAGCCTGCGCCAGCGCCAACGCCAGCCGCACCCGCCGCCGCGCAGCCAGTGGCCGCCACCTACACCCAGGCGCAGATTGACCAGTGGGTAGCCCCCATCGCGCTCTACCCGGACAGACTGCTGTCGCAGGTGCTGATGGCTTCCACCTACCCGGACAACGTCATGCAGGCGGTGCAGTGGTCCCAGGATAACCCTACCATGAAAGGGGATCCCGCCGTTCAGGCAGTTGCCAGCCAGCCATGGGATCCCAGCGTCAAATCGCTTGTCGCTTTCCCTGCCCTGCTGGCGATGATGGGTGAGAATCCGCCCTGGGTGGAAAATCTGGGTAATGCGTTTTTGGCCCAGCCGCATGATGTGATGGACTCGGTGCAACGCCTGCGTGCCATCGCCCAGGAGACAGGGACGCTGAAATCCACGCCGCAGCAAAAAGTGATTGTCGCCGCAGCGGCGCCTGTGCCGGCCACCACTTCGAAAAGCAGCACCGTATCAACGTCAAGCACTACCGCGGCGGCGCCTGCGCCGACCCAGGTCATAAAAATAGAACCGACCGACCCGCAGGTGGTCTATGTTCCCAACTACAACCCCTCCACCGTCTATGGTACCTGGCCGAATAGCGCCTATCCTCCGGTCTATCTGCCGCCCCCTCCCGGGGAGCAGTTTACCGATAGCTTCGTGAAAGGATTCGGTTACAGCCTGGGCGTGGCGACCACCTGGGCGCTGTTCAGCAGCATCGACTGGGATGATGATGATGACTACCACCATCACGATGACGACTACCACCGCGGGGAATACTCGCATAATGGCGATAACATCAATATCAATGTGAATAATTTTAACCGCATTACCGGACAAAACCTGCCGGGCGACCACGTAAACTGGCAGCACAATCCCGCCTATCGCGGTCACGTGCCATACCCCGATAATACCGTCGCCCAGCGCTTTCATCAGACCAACGTATCCGGCGGACTGAGCGCGACCCAGCATGCGCCGGTCGATCGTGAGGCGCAGCGCCAGGCGGCAATGACCCAGCTTCAGCAGCGCAGCGCGTCGACCGCCATGGCAGGCAACCTGGCGGCAAACACTCCCTCGCGCGATGCCCAGCGTCAGGCGGCCTCGGCGCAGTTGAAACAAGCCACCCAGCGCAGCAACTACCGCGGTTACGACAGCGCGCCGACATCAACCCAGCAGCGTCGAGACGCGGCGAAAGCGCAGTTGAAAAACCCGACGCCGCAGCAACAGCAGCGTAGGGAAACCATTAAGAACCACGAGCAGAATGCTAAACCGCAGCAGCAACAGCGCCGGCAGCAGCTCCATTCCGCCACGCCCGCCCAGCGTCAGCAGACGGTCAATCATCTGCGCGCCAGCGCCCTTAGCGGCAACGAAAGCCGCGCCCCCTCCTGGCAAGCGCAGCAGGAACGGGGACGACAGAGTCGTCAGTTTTCCAGCGTAAACCGCGAGCAGCGCGACGGCGCCAGAGAGCGTCTTTCTGAACACCATGAACTACGCCGCCGCTGAGGATGAGCAGAATGAGAAACCCATTACCTATTGCCCTGTTCACGTTAATGCTGTCACCGCTTGCCGCCTTCGCCCAGCAGCAATATGCCACCCCCGAGCAGGCCGCGAGCGCGCTGGCCGAGGCGATCGGCCAGCAAAATGACGCGGCGCTGAGCGAGGTGCTTGGCGATAACTGGCAGCATTTTTTACCCCCCGACGGGATCGACCCCACTGCCGTCGACCGCTTCCAGCGCGACTGGCAGGTGAAACATGTGATTGTGCAGCAGGGTGATAACGCCTGGCTCGACGTTGGTAGCGAAGCATGGCGCCTGCCCGTCCCCATCGTCAAATCATCCCAGGGCTGGCGCTTTGATATGGCCGCTGGCGAAGAGGAGATCCTCACCCGCGCTATCGGCCGTAATGAACTGTCGGCAATAGCCGCCATGCACGCCTACGTTGACGCCCAGCAGGATTACTATCAACTGAACCACCGCTGGGCGCAGAAAATCATCAGTAGCGAAGGCAAAAAAGATGGTCTGTACTGGCCCACCTCGCCGGGCGAAGCGCCAAGTCCGCTTGGGCCCGCCTTTAGCCCGACGGTACCCGGCAGCGGCTACCATGGCTACCGCTTCCGCATTATCACCGGTAGAGATGAGCAGAGCGTCGCCTTGCTGGCGTGGCCGGTGGCGTGGGGGGAAACCGGCGTGATGAGCTTTATGATCGATCAGCACGATACGGTTTATCAGGCCAATCTCGGTGAAGAGAGCGCGGCAAAGGCCCAGGCGATAACGCGCTTTGCCCCCGACGCTGACGCCGGCTGGCAGGTAGTCAATCCATAAAAAAACGCCCGGTTACGAATACGCAACCGGGCGTTTTCATTCACTTAGCCCTGGTGGGGCATCAGAGACGGATCGCCGGCAAAGGCTGGTTTCGTACTGGACAATGCCGCTTCGTCAGCGCTGATGCTGCCGGAATTCGCCGCCCATACCCCTTCACTGGTCTTCGTCACCTGCTGATGCTGGGCATTCAGATCCTGGCCCATCGCCGCGATATGGGTCGTTTCCGTGCCGCCGCTGTTATCCGCCCACGGAATCGTGGCGTCAGCCGCGCAGGCTACACCGGATAAGCACGTTGCTGCGACCAGCGCAGTGGTTAAAAAGCGTTTCATCACACACCTCATCGATATCGTTAACCGACTATAAGTTTACTGAGTGACTATTTACAAA
The DNA here is from genome assembly GCF_048822555.1 of Klebsiella sp. C283. Lineage (NCBI taxonomy): Bacteria > Pseudomonadati > Pseudomonadota > Gammaproteobacteria > Enterobacterales > Enterobacteriaceae > Klebsiella > Klebsiella sp. C283. The sequence continues at coordinate 266,867 of NZ_JBMEZS010000007.1, read as the reverse complement.
GTATGTATGAGGTGTAGCGGTTTATGAATAGCGACACAGTTCTAAACATCAGGCATAAAAAAAGCGGCTCCGGGAGCCGCTTATGCTTTTTGCCTGAAAGAAAAAGTTACTTTTTCTTCGCTTTGGCGTTCGGCAGGTCGGTGATGCTGCCTTCGAAGACTTCTGCCGCCAGGCCAACAGACTCGTGCAGAGTCGGGTGAGCGTGGATAGTCAGCGCGATGTCTTCAGCGTCGCAGCCCATTTCGATAGCCAGACCGATCTCACCCAGCAGCTCGCCGCCGTTGGTGCCGACAATCGCGCCGCCGATAACACGGTGGGTCTCTTTGTCGAAGATCAGTTTGGTCATACCGTCTGCGCAGTCGGAAGCGATAGCGCGGCCGGAAGCCGCCCACGGGAAGGTGGCGGTTTCGTAGCTGATGCCTTTCTCTTTCGCTTCTTTCTCAGTCAGGCCGACCCATGCCACTTCTGGCTCGGTGTAGGCGATAGACGGGATCACTTTCGGATCGAAGTAGTGTTTCAGGCCGGAGATAACTTCAGCGGCAACGTGACCTTCGTGGACGCCTTTGTGCGCCAGCATCGGCTGACCGACGATATCGCCGATAGCAAAGATGTGCGGCACGTTGGTGCGCATTTGTTTGTCAACGCGGATGAAGCCACGATCGTCCACTTCCACGCCCGCTTTGCCTGCGTCGAGGTTTTTGCCGTTCGGTACGCGACCGATAGCCACCAGTACGGCGTCGTAACGCTGTGCTTCCGCCGGCGCTTTTTTGCCTTCCATGGAAACGTAAATACCGTCTTCTTTCGCTTCAACAGCAGTCACTTTGGTTTCCAGCATCAGGTTGAATTTCTTGCTGATGCGTTTAGTGAAGACTTTCACCACGTCTTTATCGGCCGCCGGGATAACCTGGTCGAACATTTCAACCACGTCAATCTCTGAACCCAGCGCATGGTATACGGTACCCATTTCCAGACCGATGATACCGCCGCCCATGACCAGCATGCGTTTCGGTACGGATTTCAGCTCCAGGGCGTCGGTGGAGTCCCATACGCGCGGATCTTCATGCGGGATAAATGGCAGTTGAATCGGACGGGAACCCGCCGCGATGATGGCGTTGTCGAAGTTGATCACGGTTTTGCCGTTTTCGCCTTCCACTTCCAGGGTGTTAGCGCCGGTGAATTTACCCAGACCGTTAACCACCTTCACTTTACGCCCTTTGGCCATGCCAGCCAGACCACCGGTCAGCTGAGTGATGACTTTTTCTTTCCAGGTGCGGATCTTGTCAATATCAGTTTTCGGTTCGCCGAAAACGATGCCGTGTTCGGCCAGCGCTTTCGCTTCTTCGATAACTTTTGCCACGTGCAGCAGCGCTTTAGAAGGGATACAACCCACGTTCAGGCACACCCCACCGAGGGTGCTGTAACGTTCTACGATGACGGTTTCCAGACCTAAATCAGCGCAACGGAAAGCTGCAGAGTAGCCTGCAGGACCTGCCCCAAGTACCACGACCTGAGTTTTGATTTCAGTACTCATCATGACCTCTGTAATTTATATCCGGCGGGTCTGACGCTATTATTCTTACGCCCAAGTCCACCGGGACGTTCTATCCGCGTGTATTTTACAAAATTGTTAACAATTTTTAAACAACAAACGGCAAACGATTTTGTCCTTTGTTGCTGATAATCCCAAACAGCCTGAGGTTATCAGAAAAAAGCCGGCCGTCAGGCCGGCTTTTTCGATTACATCACCAGGCGGCGAATGTCGCTCAGGGTGTTGTTGATGATGGTAATGAAGCGGGCACCATCAGCACCGTCGATCACGCGGTGGTCGAAGGACAGAGAGATCGGCAGCATCAGACGCGGCACGAACTCTTTACCATTCCATACCGGCTCCATCGCGGACTTAGACACGCCGAGGATGGCCACTTCCGGCGCGTTAACAATCGGCGCGAAGTGGGTCGTACCCAGGCCGCCGATGCTGGAGATGGTGAAGCAACCGCCCTGCATTTCGCCCGCCGTCAGTTTGCCATCGCGCGCTTTCTTCGAGATGGTGGTCAGCTCACGAGACAGCTCGGTGATGCTCTTCTTGTTCACGTCTTTAAAGACCGGAACCACCAGACCGTTCGGGGTATCAACCGCCACACCGATGTTGATGTATTTCTTCAGCGTCAGGCGCTGACCATCTTCGGAGAGCGAGCTGTTGAAGCGCGGCATCTGCTCGAGCGCAGCGGCCACGGCTTTCATGATGAAGACAACCGGGGTGAATTTCACGTCCAGCTTACGCTTCTCAGCTTCGGCGTTCTGCTGCTTACGGAACGCTTCCAGATCGGTGATATCGGTTTTATCGAAGTGGGTAACGTGCGGGATCATGACCCAGTTACGGCTCAGGTTAGCACCAGAGATTTTCTGGATACGGCCCAGCTCCACTTCTTCGATTTCGCCGAACTTGCTGAAGTCAACCTTCGGCCATGGCAGCATGCCCGGGATACCGCCGCCAGCGGCAGCCGCCGGTGCGGATTCAGCGCGTTTAACGGCTTCTTTCACGTAGGCCTGAACGTCTTCGCGCAGGATACGACCTTTACGGCCGGTGCCTTTCACTTTCGCCAGGTTAACGCCGAACTCGCGCGCCAGGCGGCGAATCAGCGGAGTCGCGTGAACGTAAGCATCGTTTTCAGCGAATTCGGTTTTGCCTTCTGCTTTCGCAGCCGGCGCCGCGGCAGGCTTAGCGGCCTGAGCCGGTGCAGCAGCCGGTGCCGGTGCAGCAGCCTGAGCCGGAGCGGCGGCAGGCGCAGCGCCCTCCACTTCGAAGACCATGATCAGGGAGCCGGTTTTGACTTTATCGCCGGTGCTGATTTTGATCTCTTTGACGGTGCCCGCGAACGGCGCCGGCACTTCCATAGACGCTTTGTCGCCTTCGACGGTGATCAGGGACTGCTCTGCAGCCACTTTATCGCCGACTTTCACCATCACTTCGGTGACTTCAACTTCGTCGCCGCCGATATCCGGGACGTTAACGTCTTTCGCGCCGGCAGCAGCAGCCGGTGCCGCGGCAGCCGGAGCGGCAGCCTGTGCCGGAGCGGCCGCAGGCGCAGCGCCCGCGACTTCGAAGATCATGATCAGGGAGCCGGTGGACACTTTATCGCCGGTGTTGATTTTGATCTCTTTCACGATACCCGCGAACGGCGCTGGCACTTCCATAGAGGCCTTATCGCCTTCTACGGTGATCAGGGATTGCTCAGCGGCGATGGTGTCGCCCACTTTAACCATGATCTCGGTGACTTCAACTTCATCGCCGCCGATATCCGGGACGTGCACTTCTTTCGCTGCCGCGGCGGCGGCTGGCGCAGCAGCGGCCGGAGCGGCTTCTTTCTTCTCTTCCTGCGCAGGTGCAGCGGCTGCTGCACCCTCGGCGGAATCGAAAATCATAATCAGTTTGCCAGTCTCGGTTTTGTCGCCGACGGAGACTTTAATCTCTTTCACGACGCCAGCCTGCGGAGACGGGACTTCCATAGAGGCTTTATCGCCTTCTACGGTGATCAGCGACTGTTCAGCTTCTACTTTGTCGCCAACTTTGACCAGGATCTCGGTGATTTCAACTTCATCAGCCCCGATGTCCGGTACTTTGATTTCGATAGCCATTATTCTTTTACCTCTTACGCCAGACGCGGGTTAACTTTTTCTGCATCGATGTCGAATTTCGCGATCGCGTCAGCGACCACTTTCTTATCGATTTCACCACGTTTAGCCAGTTCGCCCAGCGCTGCAACGACCACATAGGAAGCATCAACTTCGAAGTGGTGACGCAGGTTTTCACGGCTGTCGGAACGACCGAAGCCATCGGTACCCAGTACGCGGTAATCGTCAGCCGGTACGTAAGTACGAACCTGCTCGGCGAACAGTTTCATATAGTCAGTGGATGCCACAGCCGGAGCGTCGTTCATCACCTGAGCGATGTACGGCACGCGCGGGGTTTCCAGCGGGTGCAGCATGTTCCAGCGTTCGCAATCCTGGCCATCACGCGCCAGTTCGGTGAAGGAGGTGACGCTGTACACGTCAGAGCCCACGCAGTAGTCTTTCGCCAGGATCTGCGCTGCTTCACGGACGTGACGCAGGATAGAACCGGAGCCCAGCAGCTGAACTTTACCTTTGCTACCTTCGATGGTTTCGAGTTTGTAGATACCTTTACGGATACCTTCCTCGGCGCCTTCCGGCATCGCCGGCATGTGGTAGTTTTCGTTCAGGGTCGTGATGTAGTAGTAAACGTTCTCTTGTTTCTCACCGTACATACGCTCCAGGCCGTCATGCATGATGACCGCCACTTCGTAGGCGTAGGACGGATCGTAAGAGATACAGTTCGGGATAGTCAGAGACTGAATATGGCTGTGGCCATCTTCGTGCTGCAGACCTTCGCCGTTCAGCGTCGTACGACCGGAAGTACCACCGATCAGGAAGCCGCGAGCCTGCTGGTCGCCTGCCTGCCAGCACAGGTCGCCGATACGCTGGAACCCGAACATCGAGTAGTAGATGTAGAACGGGATCATCGGCAGGTTGTTGGTGCTGTAAGAGGTCGCCGCAGCCAGCCAGGATGCGCCTGCGCCCAGCTCGTTGATCCCTTCCTGCAGGATCTGGCCTTTTTCGTCTTCTTTGTAGTAAGCAACCTGCTCACGGTCCTGCGGGGTGTACTGCTGACCGTTCGGGCTGTAGATACCGATCTGACGGAACAGACCTTCCATACCGAAAGTACGCGCTTCGTCGGCGATGATCGGCACGAGGCGGTCTTTGATGGATTTGTTCTTCAGCATCACGTTCAGGGCACGAACGAACGCGATAGTGGTAGAGATCTCTTTATTCTGCTCTTCCAGCAGCGGGCGGAAATCTTCCAGCGTCGGCAGCTCCAGCTTCTCAGTGAAGTTCGGCTGACGGCTCGGCAGATAGCCGTGCAGTTTCTGACGCTGAGCGTGCAGATAGGTGTGCTCTTCGGAACCTTCCGGGAAGGTTACGTACGGCAGTTTTTCCAGATCGGCATCGGCAACCGGCACGTTGAAACGATCGCGGACGTAGCGAACGCCGTCCATGTTCATTTTCTTAACCTGGTGAGCGATGTTCTTACCTTCAGCAGTATCACCCATGCCGTAACCTTTGATGGTATGGGCGAGGATGACGGTCGCTTTGCCTTTGGTTTCCTGCGCTTTCTTCAGTGCAGCGTAAACTTTCTTCGGATCGTGGCCGCCGCGGTTCAGAGCCCAAATCTGCTCGTCAGTCCAGTCGGCAACCAGCGCGGCGGTCTCCGGATATTTACCGAAGAAGTGCTCGCGCACATAAGCGCCGTCTTTGGATTTGAAGGTCTGGTAGTCACCGTCAACGGTTTCTTCCATCAGCTGAATCAGCTTACCGCTGGTGTCTTTACGCAGCAGCTCATCCCAACGACCGCCCCAGATAACCTTGATAACGTTCCAGCCAGCGCCCGCGAAGATGCCTTCCAGTTCGTTAATGATTTTGCCGTTACCGGTGACCGGGCCATCAAGACGCTGCAGGTTACAGTTGATAACGAAGACCAGGTTGTCCAGCTTCTCACGGGTCGCGATGGTGATCGCGCCTTTAGATTCCGGCTCGTCCATCTCACCGTCGCCCAGGAACGCGTAAACGGTTTGTTTGGAGGTGTCTTTCAGACCACGGTGTTCCAGATATTTCAGGAATTTAGCCTGATAAATCGCCCCGATTGGGCCCAGGCCCATAGAAACGGTCGGGAACTGCCAGAATTCCGGCATCAGTTTCGGGTGCGGATAAGAGGACAGACCTTTACCGTGAACTTCCTGACGGAAGTTGTTCATCTGCTCTTCAGTCAGACGACCTTCCAGGAAAGCACGCGCATAAACGCCCGGAGAGATGTGACCCTGGAAGTACACCAGGTCGCCGCCATCCTGCTCATTGCGTGCGCGGAAGAAGTGGTTGAAGCACACTTCGTAGAAGGTTGCGGAAGACTGGAAAGAAGCCATATGGCCGCCCAGTTCGAGATCTTTTTTCGATGCGCGCAGAACGGTCATGATGGCGTTCCAGCGGATCGCAGAACGGATACGACGTTCCAGATCCAGATTACCCGGATATTCCGGTTCATCTTCAACGGCAATAGTGTTTACGTAACCGCCGGTCGATGCGCCAGCAGCCACTTTCACCCCGCCTTTGCGGGCTTCAGAAAGGAGTTGGTCAATAAGATACTGAGCGCGCTCAACACCTTCTTCACGGATGACCGATTCGATCGCCTGTAGCCAGTCGCGAGTTTCGATCGGATCCACGTCATTTGGTAAACGTTCTGACATGGGGGGTATTCCTTATCTATCTAATCGTTGATTAATCTGGAACCTGTCCCATTGAACTCTTCGTTCTTCACCTTTGAACAACCAAAAATTCAATAAGACAGGTTCTGCGTTTAGTTGCCGCGCTCTAAAAATGGCGCTTAAGAACCGGAGTTCTCGTCCTTTCGTTGCTGTAAACGACGCAGCGAGCGTTCTCTACGACTCTGCTCACGGCTACGGTCCAGCAAAATTTCCTCAATGAACGCCAGGTGACGGTGCGACGCCTCACGCGCCTGCTCCGGCTCCCCGGCCATTATCGCCTCGAAAATGCGAGTGCGATGGTTGCTGACCAACGGGAGCATTTCCCGGCGGGCATACAGCAATTCAAAGTTCTGACGCACGTTTTGCGCCAGCATCGGCTCCATACACCTTAGCAGATGGAGCAAAACCACATTGTGTGCCGCCTCGGTGACGGCGATTTGGTACTGGACGACGGCGCCGGACTCGGCGTCCAGATCGCCCGACTGCTGAGCCCGCTCAATAGCCTGATGCAGCTCGCGGATACGGTCGCGATCTTCATCATTGCTGCGCAGCGCCGCGTAATAAGCCGCAATGCCTTCCAGCGCGTGACGGGTCTCAAGCAGATCGAATTGGGATTCAGGGTGATCGGACAGCAGCTCGACCAGCGGATCGCTGAAGCTCTGCCACAGGCGGCTCTGTACAAACGTTCCACCTCCCTGACGACGAAGCAACAGGCCCTTGGCTTCGAGGCGTTGAATCGCCTCACGCAGCGAGGGGCGGGAAACGTCGAACTGTTTAGCCAGTTCGCGTTCAGGCGGGAGTTTTTCACCGGGGCGCAAGGTCCCCTCAAGGATCAGAAACTCCAGCTGCTGCTCTATCACATCGGATAATTTTGGTTGGCGGATTTTGCTGTAGGCCATATTCCCTGTCTCTGCCATTAGCCCGGAGTCAATTGGTCTTACCAATTTAAAGTTCGTAGCGCTAAAGTAACAAAGTATTCACCTTCTGTCCATACAGGTTTTGATTGAAATCAGTAAACCACGGACATTTTAACAACCTTACAGAAATAACATTTCAGAAATGTAACCTTGCACAAATGTTACGTTTACTCATAAAGAGGTAGCATTAACTTAATGGAAACGAAAAATTACGCTATCTGAACCGATTCAACGACCAGATAAGTGAATATAAAAGCAGTAAATACGAATAAATAACCAAATGAGAACAATGCGTCGGAATAATACTGAATGTGTCTATTGATGTCTTTTTAAACACATGGTCATCATCCCTTCATAAAGCAGGTGCATTCAAACGCGCTTACCACTATTCTCCCTGAGACGAAAGGCCCTTTTCTGAATTACTGCACCGCCTTCCGTAAACAAAACAATACAGAAACGGAAGTCGAAAAATACACAAACACAACAATATGTGCGCGCCATCACTCAGGTAAAAAGTGGGCCACTTCGCCCAAATTTTCGCTGGCTATGCTTTCTGGCAGGGACAGCAGTGAAGCAGCAACCTGACGGATGACGTACACAAAAAATAACCACACACGAGGTTTCATATGGAAGGTCAACAGCACGGCGATCGGCTGAAGCGCGGCCTCAAAAACCGCCATATCCAGCTCATCGCGCTGGGCGGGGCTATCGGCACCGGCCTGTTTCTGGGGAGCGCGTCCGTCATTCAGTCCGCCGGCCCGGGTATCATTCTTGGTTACGCGATTGCCGGTTTTATCGCCTTTCTGATCATGCGTCAGCTGGGCGAAATGGTGGTGGAAGAGCCGGTAGCCGGTTCGTTTAGCCACTTTGCTTATAAATACTGGGGCGGCTTTGCCGGCTTCGCCTCCGGCTGGAACTACTGGGTGCTGTATGTCCTGGTGGCAATGGCGGAACTGACCGCCGTCGGCAAATATATCCAGTTCTGGTGGCCGGAAATCCCGACCTGGGCCTCAGCGGCGGTTTTCTTCATCGCCATCAACGCCATTAACCTGACCAACGTGAAAGTGTTCGGTGAAATGGAGTTCTGGTTTGCCATTATCAAAGTGGTCGCCGTCGTGGCGATGATTTTGTTCGGCGGCTGGCTGCTGTTCAGCGGCAACGGCGGCCCGCAGGCGACGGTACGTAACCTGTGGGATCAAGGCGGGTTCCTGCCGCACGGCTTTACCGGGCTGGTGATGATGATGGCGATCATTATGTTCTCCTTCGGCGGTCTCGAGCTGGTGGGTATCACCGCGGCGGAAGCGGATAACCCGGAGCAAAGCATTCCGAAAGCCACCAACCAGGTTATCTACCGTATCCTGATCTTCTATGTTGGTTCGCTGGCGGTCCTGCTCTCGCTGCTGCCGTGGACGCGCGTGACCGCGGACACCAGTCCGTTCGTCCTGATTTTCCATGAGCTTGGCGATACGCTGGTGGCAAACGCCCTCAACGTGGTGGTGCTGACGGCGGCCCTGTCGGTGTATAACAGCTGCGTCTACTGCAACAGCCGTATGCTGTTCGGCCTTGCCCAGCAGGGGAACGCGCCGAAAGCGCTGCTCAGCGTCGACAAACGCGGCGTGCCGGTCAATACCATTCTCGTCTCCGCCGTGGTCACCGCCCTGTGTGTGCTGATCAACTACCTGGCGCCGGAATCCGCATTTGGCCTGCTGATGGCGCTGGTGGTCTCCGCCCTGGTGATCAACTGGGCGATGATCAGCCTCGCGCATATCAAATTCCGTCGCGCCAAACAGCAGCAGGGCGTCACCACCCGCTTCCCCGCCCTCTTCTACCCGCTGGGTAACTGGGTGTGCCTGCTGTTTATGGCCGCGGTGCTGATCATTATGCTGATGACCCCGGGGATGGCGATTTCCGTTTGGCTGATCCCTGTATGGATCGCAGTGCTGGGCGTGGGTTATCTGTTTAAACAGAAAGCCGCCGCCACCGTAAAAGCACAATAATACATCTCATCAATAATTCTCTTTGCTCTGCGCCCTCCCTTAATAACGGGCGCAGAGCATTGTTATCTGCTTCACACTTTCCCTTCCATAGCTTATTTATCCATATCGTCAACGCGTTCCTGCAACGTAATTCTCTCGATAGCAGCCAATAATTCTCTCCATACTGCAACGGAGAGACCGCACATGGCAGACAATAGACTTTCAATAAAAGAAAAGATTGGTTATGGGATGGGGGATGCCGGATGCAATATCATCTTTGGCGCCATCATGCTGTTTGTTAACTATTTTTATACCGATATCTTCGGCCTGGCGCCGGCGCTGGTGGGCGTACTGCTGCTGTCGGTGCGCGTCATCGATGCGGTGACCGACCCGATCATGGGCGCCCTCGCCGACCGCACCCGCAGTAAATATGGTCGCTTTCGTCCATGGCTGCTGTGGATTGCCTTCCCCTACGCCCTGTTCAGCGTGCTGATGTTCACCACTCCTGAGTGGACCTATAACAGCAAAGTCATCTATGCGTTTGTTACCTACTTTCTGCTGTCGATTACCTATACCGCGATTAATATACCCTACTGCTCGCTGGGAACGGTGATGACCGCCGACCCGAAAGAACGTGTTGCCTGCCAGTCCTATCGTTTCGTGATGGTGGGTATCGCCACGCTGCTGCTGTCATTGACGCTGCTGCCCATGGCCGACTGGTTCGGCGGCGCCGATAAAGCGAAAGGCTATCAGATGGCGATGACCGTGCTGGCCTTTATCGGCATGTGTATGTTCCTGTTCTGCTTCGCCACCGTGCGCGAACGCATCCACCCGGCGGTGCAGACCAATGATGAACTGAAAAAAGATCTCAAAGACGTGTGGAAAAATGACCAGTGGGTACGCATCCTGCTGCTCACGCTATGCAACGTCTGTCCGGGCTTTATCCGCATGGCCGCCACTATGTACTACGTCACCTGGGTGATGGGGCAAAGCACCCATTTTGCCACGCTGTTTATCAGCCTCGGCGTGGTCGGGATGATGATTGGCAGCATGCTGGCAAAAGTCCTCACCGACCGCTGGTGCAAACTGCAGGTCTTCTTCTGGACCAACATCGTGCTGGCGATCTTCTCCTGCGCCTTCTATTTCTTTAACCCGCACGCCACCACGCTGATTATGGTGCTCTACTTCCTGCTCAATATCCTGCATCAGATCCCCTCCCCGCTGCACTGGTCGCTGATGTCCGATGTTGACGACTACGGCGAGTGGAAAACCGGCAAGCGCATCACCGGTATTAGCTTCTCCGGCAATCTGTTTTTCCTTAAAGTCGGCCTGGCGGTCGCCGGGGCGATGGTCGGATTCCTGCTGTCATGGTACGGCTACGACGCCGGCGCCAAAGCGCAAAGCGCCTCGGCCCTCAACGGCATCGTGCTGCTGTTCTCGGTCATCCCCGGCGTCGGCTACCTGATCACCGCCGGCGTGGTGCGCCTGCTTAAAGTTGACCGCACCCTGATGCGCCAGATTCAGAGCGATTTAGAGAAGCGCCGCAGCAACTACAGCGAGCTGAATGAATACCAGGAACTGAAAACCAGTGAACACGTAAGGAAAGCCTGATGAACAACTGGCCAAACCCCTTTATTGAGCAGCGCGCAGATCCCTTTATTCTGCGCCACCTGAATCATTACTACTTTATTGCCTCAGTGCCGGAATACGACCGGCTGGAGATCCGGCGCGCGGCAACCCTTGAGGGGTTGCGCGATGCTGAGCCGGTAGTGGTGTGGCGCGCACCGCAAAGCGGGCCGATGAGCCAGCTGATTTGGGCGCCGGAGCTACATGAGATAGACGGTAAGTGGTATATCTATTTTGCCGCCACCCATACCCACGATCTGGATGCGCTGGGCATGTTCCAGCATCGCATGTTCGTTATCGAGTGCGCCGACAGCGATCCGCTGACCGGCCGCTGGCAGGAAAAAGGCCAGGTGGAGACGCCTTTCGATACCTTCGCCCTCGATGCCACCACCTTTATCCATCAGGGCAAACGCTGGTACCTGTGGGCGCAAAAATCTCCGCATATCGCGGGCAACTCAAACCTGTATCTCGCTGAAATGGCCAACCCGTGGACGCTAAAAGGCGAGCCGGTCATGCTGAGCAAGCCGGAGTTCGACTGGGAGTGCCGGGGATTTAAGGTTAATGAAGGACCCGCGGTGCTGGTGCATGGCGATAAGCTTTTCATCAGCTATTCCGCCAGCGCCACCGATGAAAACTACTGCATGGGATTGCTCTGGATCGACCGGGAGGCCGATCCGCTGCAGCCGGAAAACTGGCATAAAGCCTCGCAGCCAGTGTTCCGGACCAGCTATGAAAACCGCCAGTATGGCCCGGGCCATAACAGTTTTACCCAAACGCCGGCGGGAGAAGATGTGCTGGTATATCACGCGCGGAATTACACCGAGATTGAAGGCGACCCGCTGTATGATCCCAATCGTCATACGCGGCTAAAACTCGTCGCCTGGAGAGAGGACGGCATGCCCGACTTCGGCATCCCGCCGGCGGATACGCTGTAGCGGTTCGGTATGCTGCCCGCGGGCGCGGGTTTTCCTGGCCGGGTCAGGCGAAGCCGCCCCCCCGGCAACATGACAAGCGCGGCGTCAGATATAGCGCCCGGCGGCGCTATTGCTTGCCGGCCTGCGTGGTGTGAGCCCCAGGCCGGATAAGCGCAGCGCCATCCGGCAATCAAAGCCCCGCAGGTGGGGTATCCTGACAGATAGAGTACGGGCGCAGGCCGTTACACCAGGGTGCCGTAAATCGTCAGCAGCGCCATGATCACCACCACCACCAGCGAGGTTTTCTTGGCCATCGACACCGCGGCCTTTGGGGTCGCCACTTTATCCACGTGCGGTTCACGGGCCAGGGAATACTGCGCCAGGCGGGTCAATACCTGATACTGCGACGAATGGCGGTCGCCTAACGATGCAAACCACGCCGGAAGCGCTTTCTCTCCATGCCCCACCAGGGCATAGACAACCCCCACCAGACGCACCGGCAGCCAGTCGACAATATGCAGGATACCATCGATTCCAGACTGCAAACGGTGATGCGGCGTCTGGTAGCGCGCCAGCCACGTCTGCCAGGCACGCAGAACGCAATAAGCGATAAGCGTCAGCGGCCCCCACGCCCCACCCACCACAAACCAAAAGAGTGGCGCCAGGTAGTAACGATAGTTAATCCATAACAGCGCATTTTGCAGTTCGCTAAGGTACTCGCGCTCATCACAGCCCGGCGGGACGCCATGGATCAACGTCAGCTCGCTGGCCATCGCATCGCAGGCGCGGCTGTCATTGCGCGACGCCGCTTTCAGATAGGCATGATAGTGCAGCCGAACCTTGCCGGCGCCGATGCACAGCAGACCCAGCAAGATCCAGAACACCAGCAGCGGTACGTTGAACAGCTGCCCCTGCAGCAAGCGCTGAATGAGGTAGACCACCGCGACGGCGACCAGGGTCATCAGCAGCGTTCCCGGCAACGAAAAATGTTTTATCCGGCGGAACACCACCTCCAGCCGATGATCAAGCTGCCAGTGTTCGCCCAGTTTAAACAGGCGTTCAGCGATAAGCACCAGCAGCGTAGTAAACAGCGTCATGAGGTCTCCTTTTCTGACGGCGCGCTGAGCAGCGCACGAAATTTTTTCCAGTCAAAGGCCGGTCCCGGGTCTGTCTTGCGCACGGGCGCGATATCGCTATGGCCCGTGATGTTTGTGGCGATGGCAGGATAAATCGTGATAAGCAGATCCGTCACCGCCGCCAGCTGCTGGTACTGCGCATCGGTATACGCCAGGGTATCCGTGCCTTCCAGCTCTATGCCGATGGAAAAGTCATTGCAGCGTTCGCGCCCCTGATAGCAGGAGACCCCCGCATGCCACGCACGCTTATCGAAAGGCACATACTGCACGATTTCACCATCACGCCGAATCAGACAATGCGCCGAAACGCGCAGATGAGCGATCTCGGCAAAGAAAGGATGCGCGTGCGGATCCAGGGTGCCGGTGAACAGCGCGTCAATCCATGGACCACCAAATTCACCTGGTGGCAGGCTAATGTTATGCACTACCAGTAAGGAAGGGGCTTCTTCATCCGGACGGCAGTCATGGTGCGGCGAGGGAACCCGACGCGCGCCGACCAGCCATCCCTCGTTCAACTGCATGCGGGATCTCCTTTCGCGAACTCATGCTTCCGGGCCACACGCCGGCCCAAAGGATGAAGTGTGTATGGTACTGAAACGTCGTTCAGGTTAGCATGTTTCCCACTTCTGAATCTTATCTATCTGGAGCTTTATCATGTCGCCTCGTCGTTACAACCCCGACCGCCGCCGTGACGTGCTGCTGGAACGAATTAATCTCGATATTACCGATGCTGTCGCACACTCCCTGCGGGAAGATTTGGGCGGCGAAGTCGACGCCAGCAACGATATTAGCGCACAATTATTGCCGCAGGATGCACGCTCGCATGCGGTGGTCATTACCCGCGAAGATGGCGTCTTCTGTGGTAAACGCTGGGTGGAAGAGGTCTTCATTCAGCTCGCCGGTGACGACGTGACGATCACCTGGCACGTCGCCGATGGCGACGCGGTCAAAGCCGATCAACCCCTGTTCGAGCTGGAAGGCCCATCGCGCATTCTGCTCACTGGCGAACGTACGGCGCTGAACTTTGTGCAAACCCTCTCCGGCGTCGCCAGCGTCGTCCGCCGCTATGTCGACCTGCTGGCCGGCACCAAAACCCAACTCCTGGATACGCGTAAAACGCTGCCAGGGCTGCGTACCGCGCTGAAATACGCGGTTCTCTGCGGCGGCGGCGCCAACCATCGTCTGGGGCTGTTCGACGCTTTCCTGATTAAAGAAAACCACATCATCGCCTCCGGCTCGATCCGTCAGGCGGTGGAGAAGGCGTTCTGGCTGCATCCTGATGTGCCGGTGGAAGTGGAAGTGGAAACGCTGGATGAGCTGGAGCAGGCGTTAAAAGCCGGGGCCGATATCATTATGCTCGATAACTTCACCACCGACCTGATGCGCGAGGCGGTGAAAATCACCGCTGGCCAGGCGGCGCTGGAGGTCTCCGGCAACGTCACCTTTGACACTATCCGCGAATTTGCCGAGACCGGGGTCGACTATATCTCCGTCGGGGCCCTGACCAAACATGTGCAGGCGCTCGACCTGTCGATGCGTTTCCGCTGAGGATTTGGCCTTCACGCTTCCGGGCGTGAAGGCCTGAATTTGCGACCCGACTCGCAGTCGCTCTTGCTCGCCATGCAATACCGGTAAAAACCCTGGAACCCGGTTTCCCGGATCGTTTTCGTCTCCTCGCCTGCCCCCCAGAATCCCGTCACAGTGCTCCTGTCACAACAAGGAGCGACTTATGGATAAACAACGAGGTTTTACCCTGATTGAACTGATGGTGGTCATCGGCATCATCGCCATTCTCAGCGCCATCGGCATCCCGGCCTACCAGAACTACCTGCGTAAAGCCGCCCTCACCGACCTGCTGCAGACCTTTGTCCCCTACCGGACGGCAATCGAACTTTGCGCGCTCGATCATGGCGGCCTGACGACATGCGACGGCGGCAGCAATGGCATCCCCTCGCCAACAACCACGCGCTACCTCTCCGCCATGAGCGTGGCCAAAGGCGTCGTTACCCTCACCGGCCAGGAAAGTCTCAACGGACTGGGCGTCACCCTGACCCCGACCTGGGATAACGCCGAAGGCGTCACCGGCTGGCAGCGGGTCTGCACTATCACCGACAACAGCGCACTTCAGCAGGCCTGCGAAGACGTCTTCCGGGTGAAGTGAGGGCGACAACATGAAAACAGAACAGCTGATCCCTCTCTGTCGTCGCCATCACGCCCTGCTGCTACACAGCGATGAGCAGACGATATCCATTGCGGTGGTCGATACCCCACCGACGGAGCTAATGGAGGCGCTGCGTTTCGCGACGCAAAAACGGATCGATATTGAATGCTGGAGCCAGGAGCAGATGGATAAGCGCCTGCAAGTCCAGGAAAAGCAGGCGCTGCTGGCGCAAAATGCAGGGCCGGAAAACATCGCCGAGCGGGTCAACCAGATCCTCGAGCAGGCCCTGCGTCAGCGGGCGTCCGATATTCATATCGAGCCCACGGAAGCGCACTTAAGGATCCGCCTGCGTGTCGATGGCGTGCTACACGCGCTGCCGCTGCTGGCGCCCGAGCTGGCCGCGCCGGTTATCGCACGACTCAAGGTGATGGCCAATCTCGATATCGCCGAGCATCGTTTGCCGCAGGATGGTCAGTTCGCGCTGAACCTCGCCGGACGGCCGCTCTCCTTTCGCATCGCCACCCTGCCCTGCCGCTATGGCGAGAAAATTGTCCTGCGCCTTCTGCATCAGGTTGACCAGGCGCTGGATCTGGAGGCTCTCGGCCTCTCATCCTCTCAGCTGGCGGCCTTTCGCCAGGCCCTGAATCAGCCGCAGGGGCTGCTGCTGGTCACTGGCCCAACCGGAAGCGGGAAAACGGTGACCCTCTACAGCGCCCTGCAGGCCCGAAACCGAGAGCAAGTGAACATCTGTAGCGTCGAGGATCCTCTGGAGATCCCTATCGCCGGGATGAACCAGACGCAAATCAATCCGCGCGCCGGGCTGACCTTTCACAGCGTCCTGCGCGCCCTGTTACGCCAGGACCCGGATATTGTGATGGTGGGTGAAATCCGCGATGCCGAAACCGCTGAAATCGCGCTGAAAGCCGCTCAAACGGGCCATCTGGTGCTCTCAACCCTGCACACCAATTCCACCAGCGAAACCCTCACTCGCCTGCAGCAAATGGGCATCGCCCGCTGGATGATCTCTTCTGCGCTCTCGCTGGTTATCGCCCAGCGTCTGGTCCGCAAGCTTTGCCCCCACTGCCGGCGCAATGCCGGCAGCGCCGCCGACCTGCCGCACAGTCTGTGGCCCCGCCCGCTACCGCGCTGGCAGGCAGCAGGCTGCGAAAACTGTTATCACGGGTATCATGGCCGTCTGGCGCTGTTCGAGGTCTTGCCTGTCACCCCGGGGCTACGTCAGGGGATAGTCCAGGGACTCAACGCCCTTGAGATCGAATCTCTGGCGCGAGCCGCGGGCATGATGACGCTCTTTGAAAGCGGATGTCAGGCTATCGAACAGGGGTTGACGAGCCTCGAAGAGGTGGTGCGGGTGCTGGGGATCCCCCATGGCGACTAAGCGTCTCTGGCGCTGGCGAGGCGTCGATGCACAAGGCGCTCCTTGTCAGGGGATGCTATGGCAAGCCTGTCGTCCGGAGGTGCTGCATCACCTCCAGCAGCAGCGCATCATGCCGCTGGCTATACGCCGCTGTTCGGTGAAGCAAAGCCTGTGGCACCCGCGCTACAGCAGCGAAACCATCCGCCAGTTGGCAACCCTGCTGCAGGCCGGGCTACCGCTGGCGGAAGGGCTATCGCTGTTGGCGCAGCAGCAACCGCATGCGCAGTGGCAGGCGCTGCTTGAGGCGCTGGGCCGCGAACTGGCCCAGGGCGTAGCCTTCTCTGCCGCACTGGCGCAGTGGCCGCAGGCTTTTCCGCCACTGTATCTGGCGATGATTAGCACCGGCGAACTGACGGGCAAGCTCGATATTTGCTGCCAGCAGCTGGCCAAGCAGCAGCAGGAGCAGCAGCGGCTTGCCGGCAAGGTCAAAAAGGCGCTGCGCTACCCGCTAATCGTGCTCACTCTGGCGTTGCTGGTGGTGCTTGGAATGCTCTATTTTGTCCTTCCCGAATTCACCGCCATCTACCAGACGTTCAATACGCCGCTGCCGTTGTTGACGCGAATGGTTATTGCGGCAGGCGACATGCTGAGCCGCGGCTGGCCGTTGCTGTTGGCCTTTCTGCTGAGCCCGCTGCTGCTCAACCAGCTGGTCCGGCAGCGCGCCGACTGGCTGCTGCGTCGCCAGCAGCTGCTTAACGCGCTCCCTCTCGTCGGCCCCCTGATCGGCGGCCAACAGCTGAGCCTGATATTCACCGTTCTGGCGTTAACCCAAAGCGCTGGTATCAGCTTTCTGCAGGGGCTGCAAAGCGTTGAAGAGACCCTGTCGTGCCCGCTGTGGCGCCAGCGCCTGGCGCAGGCCCGCGCGCTGATCGTTCAGGGGGATCCGATCTGGCAGGCGTTAAGCCGCTGCGGCGGATTTACACCGCTGTGTCTGCAGCTCATCCGTACGGGGGAAAGCGCGGGGGCGCTGGATCAGATGCTGGAAAACCTGGCGCATCATCATCGTGAGCAGACCCATCAGCGAGCCGACAGTCTGGCTGCGCATCTGGAACCCCTGATGCTGGTAATAACCGGCTCGCTGGTTGGGATCCTGGTGGTGGCGATGTATTTGCCCGTTTTTCACCTGGGCGATGCCATTGGCGGGGCGGGAGGATGAGAAACGCTGGCACCGCGCAGGTGCCAGCGCAGCCGGTTACAGGCTGTTGAATACCCGGTTCTCTTGTTCCTGAACGCGGATAAAGGTGGTGCGTTTGGTCAGCTCTTTCAGTCGCGAGGCGCCAACGTAGGTGCAGGCTGAACGCAGGCCGCCGAGAATGTCGCGCGCGGTATTGTCCACCGGGCCACGCAGCGGCAGCTTCACGGTTTTCCCTTCCGCCGCGCGGTATTTCGCGACACCGCCTACATGGCGGGTCATCGCCGACTCGGAGCTCATACCGTAAAACAGCATAAATTTTTCACCGTTCTCTTCAACCACAGTACCGCCGCTCTCTTCGTGGCCCGCCAGCATACCGCCGAGCATCACGAAATCAGCGCCGCCGCCGAAGGCTTTCGCCACATCGCCCGGCATGGTGCAACCGCCATCGCTGATGATCTGGCCGCCAAGGCCGTGTGCGGCATCAGCACACTCGATCACGGCGGAGAGCTGCGGGTAGCCGACCCCGCTTTTGACACGGGTGGTGCAAACGGACCCCGGGCCAATGCCAACTTTGACGATATCGGCGCCGGAGAGGATCAGCTCTTCGCACATTTCACCGGTGACCACGTTCCCGGCGATAATGGTTTTTTGCGGCCAGGCTTCGCGCGCCTTCGCCACAAACTGAACGAAGTGTTCAGAGTAGCCATTGGCGACGTCAATGCACACAAAATTCAACTGTGGGTTCTCAGAGAGGATCTGTTGCGTTTTATCGAAATCCGCGTCGGAAGTACCGGTGGAAACCATCACATGCTTGAGAACGTCTGCGGATACGCTCTGGACAAACGCCTGCCATTCTTCTGCGGTGTAGTGCTTGTGTACTGCGGTCAGAATGCCAAAAGTGGCCAGCGCTTTCGCCATGCTGAAGGTGCCGACGGTATCCATGTTTGCCGCAATAATCGGCACGCCGGACCAGGTCAGGCCTGAATGTTTAAAGGTGAATTCACGTTCCAGCTCAACATCAGAACGGCTTTTGAGGGTAGAGCGTTTCGGGCGGATAAGAACGTCTTTGAAACCAAGCTTCAGATCTTCTTCAATACGCATGTGCGAATTCCTGGGGTTAATGGCATTAATGTGAGAGCACAACTCCAGTGACGTTATCATACGCACGAATCAGGCCCGCGCAAGACTGCGATTTTCACTTTTTTTACGCTACAATCGTATAAATTTACCTGGTGAATGGAGAAAAAAGCGCTTATGTCTCCACCCGCCAGCGTATTATTTTTAACCATTTGATTTGCTTGATTAAAATAAACAGAATAGCGGACGGCGCTCCCGGTTGGCACGGGGCCATCACGACAAGATCGCTGTCGCCTCTCCGGCATACTGCCCGTCCTCGCTGTCTGAATACCAAAAAATACGAGCAATCCGTTTCAGGGTCAGAAGATATGGGGTACACAGTCGCGTTAACAGGCGGGATTGGCAGCGGTAAAAGTACGGTTGCCGACGCCTTCGCGCAGCTCGGGATTAACGTTATCGATGCCGATGTTATCGCCCGCCAGGTAGTCGAACCCGGCACCCCGGCGCTCCAGGCCATTGCCGGCCACTTCGGGCCACAGATGATTGCTCCCGACGGCACGCTAAACCGCCGTCTGCTGCGGGAAAAAATTTTTGCTCAGGTGGAGGAAAAAGCCTGGCTCAACGCGCTGTTGCATCCGCTAATTCAGCAGGAAACGCGCCGCCAGATGCAGGCCGCCACCTCCCCTTATCTCCTCTGGGTCGTACCTTTGCTGGTCGAAAACCGCCTGTCCAGCCAGGCCGATCGCGTCCTGGTCGTCGATGTGCCAAAAGAGACGCAAATCGAACGCACCATGCTGCGCGATAAGGTCAGCCGCGAACATGCTGAACATATTCTTGCCGCCCAGGCCACGCGCGAGCAGCGCCTGGCCGTCGCGGACGATGTTATTGAAAACACTGGCACGCCGGATGCAGTGGCATCGGATGTTGCCCGCCTGCACGAAAAGTACTTAACGCTGGCATCGCAGGCCGCCTCACAGGAAAACTCGTAATGCATACCCCCGTTCTGTTTGAACATCCTCTTAATGAGAAAATGCGCACCTGGCTGCGCATCGAATTTCTGATCCAGCAGATGGCTTTCCATCCGATGATTGCCAGCCATGCCGATGCGCTCCATTTTTTCCGTAACGCCGGCGATCTGCTGGATGTCCTGGAGCGCGGCGAGGTGCGTACCGATCTGGTCAAAGAGCTGGAGCGCCAGCAGCGTAAGCTCCAGTCCTGGGCAGAAGTGCCGGGAGTCGATCAGGAGCGCATTAACGCGCTGCGCCAGCAGCTCAAGCAGTCTTCCAGCACCCTGATGGCCGCGCCGCGCATTGGTCAGTTTCTGCGTGAAGATCGCCTGATTGCGCTAGTGCGTCAGCGTCTGAGTATCCCTGGAGGCTGCTGCAGCTTCGATTTACCGACCCTGCATATCTGGCTCCATATGCCGCAGGCGCATCGTGACGAGCAGGTGGCCAGTTGGCTTGCCAGCCTCGATCCTTTGGTCCAGTCCCTGAGCCTGATCCTCGATCTGATCCGTAACTCCGGGCAGTTTCGCAAACAGACCAGCCTCAATGGCTTTTATCAGGATAATGGCGAAGATGCCGATCTGCTGCGCCTGCGTCTCGATCTGGCCCACCAGCTTTATCCGCAGATCTCCGGCCATAAGAGCCGTTTCGCCATCCGCTTCCTGCCGCTGGACAGTGAGTATGGGATCGTGCCGGAGCGCTTTGATTTTGAACTGGCCTGCTGTTAAGGAGATAACATGTCAGAAGAGACCATCGTCAATTGTCCGACCTGCGGCAAAAATGTGGTTTGGGGCGAACAAAGCCCCTATCGTCCGTTCTGCAGCAAGCGCTGCCAGCTGATCGATTTGGGAGAATGGGCAGCAGAGGAGAAGCGCATCCCCAGCGCGGGCGATCTCTCCGATAGCGATGACTGGAGCGAACAGCAGCCCTGATTTGACGGCACGCTAACCCAACGCCTGTTGGGTTAGTCTCCCGACCCGGGGCTCAGCCCTGGGCGATAAGTTTGCGGATAACCGGTTCATTAGCCGGGGGAAACGCCGCCGGATCCAGCGCCTGCCGCGCCATCCACTGTCCCGGCTGCCCTTCTTTGCCCCAGGGCTCGCCTTCCCAGCTTTCCACGAGGAAAAACCACAGCGTAATGTGGCGATCGGGGAACTGATACTCCAGCTTATCAAATAGTGAAAACGTGGTGACCGTAATCCCCACCTCTTCCTGTAGCTCGCGGATCAATGCCTGCTCTGGCGTTTCAGCAGATTCAATCTTCCCGCCCGGGAACTCCAGTTTATTCGCCATATGGGCATCGGCGGCGCGCTGGGTAATAAAGATGTCGCCTTCTGGATTGCGAATTATCCCTACGGCGATTTGCAGTTTTTTCATTGAATCAGCTCCATAAAAAAGGCGCAGAACTCTGCGCCTTTGTTTTTTTATCAGCCCTTAGCTCAGACGGCCATGGCACTGTTTGTATTTTTTACCGGAACCGCACGGGCAGGGATCGTTACGCCCCACTTTACGTTCGCCGGTTTGCGCCGCCAGATCCTGTGCAGCGGCTTCATCATCGCTCTGATGGCTGAGCTGCTGCATCTGCGCCAGGCGCTCGGCCTCTTCACGACGCTGCTGCTCCATCGCCTCGACTTCTTCCGGCATCCGCACCTGCACTTTGCTCAGGGTGCTGATCACTTCATACTTCAGTGACTCCAGCATCGCGGCAAACATAGAGAACGATTCGCGCTTGTACTCCTGCTTCGGATCTTTCTGCGCATAGCCGCGCAGGTGGATACCCTGGCGCAGGTAGTCCATCGCCGCCAGGTGTTCTTTCCACAGCGAATCCAGGGTCTGCAGCATCACGCCTTTCTCGAAGTGGCGCATCATTTCGGCGCCGACCACTTCTTCTTTACGCTGGTAGGTCTCTACCGCGCTCTGCAGAATACGTTCGCGCAGGGTCTCTTCATGCAGCTCCGGCTCTTTATCCAGCCACTCTTTGATTGGCAGGTCGAGGTCGAAGTCGTTTTTCAGACGCTCCTGCAGGCCTTCGATATCCCACATTTCCTCCAGCGACTGCGGCGGAATATGGGCATCGATAGTCGCCTTAAACACGTCTTCGCGGATGCTGTTGATGGTTTCGCTGACGTCAGACACGTCCAGCAGTTCGTTACGCTGGGTGTAAATTGCCCGGCGCTGGTCGTTGGCCACATCATCATATTCCAGCAGCTGCTTACGAATATCGAAGTTACGGCTCTCGACTTTACGCTGTGCGTTGGCGATAGCCTTGGTGACCCACGGGTGCTCAATGGCTTCGCCGGGTTTCATCCCCAGTTTACGCATCATGCCGGATACGCGATCGGAGGCGAAGATACGCATCAGGGCATCTTCCATCGACAGGTAGAAGCGGGAAGAACCGGCATCCCCCTGACGACCGGCACGGCCGCGCAGCTGGTTATCGATACGGCGCGATTCATGACGCTCGGTACCGATGATGTGCAGGCCGCCTGCGGCCAGTACCGCATCGTGGCGCACCTGCCAGTCGGCTTTGATTTGTTCAATCTGCTCAGGCGTTGGGTTTTCCAGCGCCGCGACTTCCGCCTGCCAGCTACCGCCGAGCATAATATCGGTACCACGGCCCGCCATGTTGGTAGCGATGGTCACCGCGGAAGGATAGCCTGCCTGGGCGACGATGTCCGCTTCGCTGGCGTGGAATTTGGCGTTCAGAACGTTGTGCTTAATGCCGGCTTTGGTCAGCTCACGGGAAACCACTTCCGATTTCTCGATCGAGATTGTCCCCACCAACACCGGCTGACCGGCTGCGGTACGGGTTTTAATATCTTCGATAATCGCCTGAATTTTTTCCGCTTCGGTCATATAGACCAGATCCGCCATGTCTTTACGGATCATCGGACGGTTGGTCGGGACGACCACGGTATCCAGCTTGTAGATGGAGCTGAATTCAAAGGCTTCAGTATCGGCGGTACCGGTCATCCCCGCCAGTTTCTCATACAGACGGAAATAGTTCTGGAAGGTGATAGAGGCCAGGGTCTGGTTCTCGTTCTGGATCTCCACGCCCTCTTTGGCCTCAACGGCCTGGTGCAGGCCATCGGACCAGCGGCGGCCCTGCATCGTACGGCCAGTGTGCTCATCAACGATGATAACTTCACCATCTTTAACGATGTAGTCAACGTCGCGGGTGAACAGCGCATGGGCGCGCAGCGCGGCGGTAACGTGGTGCATCAGCATAATGTTGGTCGGGGAGTACAGGGACTCACCTTCATCCATAATGCCTTCCTGTACCAGCAGCTCTTCAATCAGTACCAGACCGCGTTCGGTCAGGTTAACCTGACGCGCTTTTTCATCCACCGAGAAGTGGCCTTCACCGGTGAAGGTGTCCGAATCCTCTTTTTCCTGACGGATCAGGTGTGGAATGATCTTGTTGACCTTGCGGTACATTTCAGAGCTGTCTTCCGCCGGGCCGGAAATGATCAGCGGGGTACGCGCCTCATCGATCAGGATGGAGTCCACCTCATCCACCAGCGCATAGTGCAGTTTACGCTGAACGCGCTCTTCCGGGCTGAAGGCCATGTTGTCGCGCAGGTAATCGAAGCCGTATTCGTTGTTGGTGCCATAGGTGATATCGGCAGCGTAGGCTTCACGCTTCGCCGGCGCCGGCAGGCCGGACATGTTGATGCCAACGGTCATGCCGAGGAATTCGAACAGCGGGCGGTTATTTTCGGCGTCACGCTGGGCCAGATAATCGTTGACGGTCACCACGTGAACGCCTTTGCCGGTCAGCGCGTTGAGGTAGGCCGGCAGGGTCGCGGTCAGGGTTTTACCTTCACCGGTACGCATCTCTGCGATGCAGCGATCGTTAAGCACCATACCGCCCAGCAGCTGGACGTCGAAGTGACGCATGCCGAACACGCGCTTACTGGCTTCGCGAACGACGGCGAAAGCTTCAGGGATCAGGTTTTCCAGCACTTCGCCTTTTTCCAGGCGCGCGCGGAATTCAGCGGTTTTCGCTTTCAGCTCGTCATCAGAGAGTTTTTCCATCGCCGGTTCCATACCGTTGATGATATTGACGACTTTGCGCATACGACGCAGCGTACGGTCGTTACGGCTGCCGAAAACCTTGGTTAACATTTTAATAAGCATAATAAAATCTCAAACGCCCCGCGGTGCGGAGTCACAAAAAATAGGATAGTCCGTGGTTATTTTCAGCTGAGACGTTGAGGCCCTGCGCGGATCCCCGCCACCTGGCTTATCCAGGCGCTGACGCGGAAGGCAGAATATGAGGAAGGGATATACGCCGCCTGGCGGAACACCACCGGCGGCGTGCTGTCCTGCGTCAGCAGCGCGCTGAGCGTGTCGAGCAGCGCCAGATGCTGCGCCTGCAGCGGGGACGCTTCTTCCGCCACCGGCAAGGCCTGCGGCGCCATGGCGAAAGAGAGATGACGAATAACGGTGCGAATGGCGTGCTGATGCCAGTAGTCGACGGTAAAGTTTGGCCGGCGATTCGTCTCCAGCAGCGCCAGCTGGGAGAAATTAACTTTGCTCGGATTATGGTTGCTGGCGGTCGCCTTCGCTGGCGTCGCGGTCTCATGGCCGTTGCTTAGCGCAGGCAGGCCGAGGCTGGCCGCGACCATCCCCAACAGGAGATGCGGCCAAAAATACCGTCTGCCAAACTGTCGCCAGCGCGTCAGCAATCCACTCACGTTCATTACCTTTCTTTGGTATACCCGTTGTCGTTCAGGCTGTCTCTTTATTAACGTTTTTCGCAGGACAACCTGATGTCCACGGGGTAAAGCAACCCGGAGAAATAATTTTGCGCTCAAATACTAACATTAATAGCGCGCTGAGGCAGCATGAATGAAGGCTGTTGCCCGGGGAAAACGCTTAATAAAGCAGCGAACGCGCGCTAATTATTACCCAGAAATCGCAGCGAAAAATAACGGGAAGAGGCTATAAAAGAAAAACGACTGGTTCCCTGGTCGGAGAGAGTACCAGGTTACCAGTCGAATTTACTGAATGGTCAGGCTTACGCCAAAACCATCGACGGTGCGCGGAACGCCATTGGCAGTTTTGCGTCGTCTTCGAAGGTCACATACTCCCAGGCTTCCTGTTTTGCCAGAACAGCCTGCAGCAGTTTGTTATTCAACGCGTGACCCGATTTGTACGCCGTGAATGCGCCGATAATGTTGTGACCACACATAAACAGGTCACCGATCGCATCCAGCATTTTGTGGCGAACAAATTCGTCTTCAAAGCGCAGACCGTCTTCGTTCAGTACGCGATAATCGTCAACAACGATGGCACAATCGAAGCTGCCGCCCAGGCACAGGCCGCGGGACTGCAGATATTCGATATCGCGCATGAAACCGAAGGTACGCGCACGACTAATCTGACGCATGAACGCATCGGCCGAGAAGTTCAGCGTATAGCGCTGGGTGCTGGCATCAATCGCCGGATGGTTAAAATCGATGGTAAAGTCCAGCGAAAAACCATTGTACGGTTTGAATTCAGCCCATTTGTCGCCATCTTCGACGCGAACCGTCTCTTTGATACGTACAAATTTCTTGGCGCAGTTCAGTTCATCGATGCCGGCGTCCAGCAACAAATAAACGAACGGAGCCGCACTGCCGTCCATAATCGGGATTTCCGGTGCATCGACTTCAACAATAATGTTGTCGATACCCAGGCCAGCCAATGCGGCGTTCAGGTGTTCAACCGTAGAAATCCGCACGTCATGCTCATTAACCAGGCAAGTACAGAGCATGGTATCACGCACAGATTTGGCATCAGCCGGAAAATCTACCGGTGGATTCAAGTCGGTGCGACGATAGATGACCCCGGTATTTGCCGGCGCAGGGCGTAACGTCAGTGTGACTTTCTTGCCGGTATGCAAACCGACACCAGTCGCCTGAACGATACGTTTAAGAGTCCTTTGTTTGATCATCGTATAATCTCGCCAATTTACCTATCCAACCGAAGTGTACACCACTATCGGGAGGCCAGTTTAGCACAAAGAGCGCAGATGCCCAACTTCCAGTCGATTCTTAATCGGCTTGCTTACGCAGGAAGGCTGGGATATCCAGATAATCCGGCTCTTTCGCGGTTTGCGGCGTATTGTCGTTCACCACTTTTGCCGCCGGCTTCTGCTCTTGCGTCAGCGGGGACATACCGTGCTGCTGGTAGCGATCCATCACCGGCTGCTGAACCTGTTTGTTGGTCACCAGGGTAATTTCCGGACGCTTGTCCATGCCGATACCGGTCGCCACTACGGTGACGCGCAGTTCGTCGTTCATATCCGGGTCCAGAGAGGTACCGATAACCACGGTGGCGTTATCCGAAGCAAATGCGCGGATGGTGTTACCCACGGTTTCGAACTCATCCAGACGCAGGTCGAAGCCCGCGGTGATGTTAACCAGCACGCCGCGCGCGCCGGACAGGTCGATATCTTCCAGCAGCGGAGAAGAGATAGCCATTTCAGCCGCTTCTTCCGCACGGTCTTCACCGCTCGCCACGCCGGAGCCCATCATCGCGTAGCCCATTTCTGACATCACGGTACGGACGTCCGCAAAGTCGACGTTCATCAGGCCCGGACGGGTGATCAGTTCGGCGATACCCTGCACCGCGCCTTTGAGGACGTCGTTTGCCGCGCCGAACGCATCAAGCAGAGAAATGCCGCGGCCAAGTACTTTCAGCAGCTTGTCGTTCGGGATGGTGATCAGTGAGTCAACGTGCTTGGACAGCTCGGTGATCCCCTGCTCAGCAAACGCCATGCGCTTCTTGCCTTCAAAATTAAACGGCTTAGTGACCACCGCCACGGTGAGGATCCCCAGATCCTTAGCCACTTCGGCAACAACAGGCGCCGCGCCGGTACCGGTACCGCCGCCCATGCCTGCCGCGATGAACACCATGTCTGCGCCATCAAGGGCCGCACGCAGCGCTTCACGGTCTTCGTCCGCCGCATTACGGCCGACTTCCGGGTTCGCGCCAGCGCCCAGACCTTTGGTAATACCGCTACCGATCTGGATAGTCTGGCCAACAGCCGTTTTACGCAGCGCCTGCGCATCGGTGTTCACCGCGAAGAATTCAACACCCTCAATGCGCTCGCGCACCATGTGTTCAACGGCATTACCGCCGCCGCCACCGACGCCGATGACTTTAATCACCGCGTCGTTGGTCAGTTCCATAGGTTCAAACATAGTTTCTCTCCGTTTTGTGCCTGTCGCCTGAGAACGCTAATTGTCTGCGTTCTCTTAAAAAATTAAAACTCTTTTCGCAGCCAGCTGTTGAGTCGCTTAATCCACGAGCCCACCGACGCCGTCACGCGTTTTTCGACTTCCGCTTCACCACTCAGATGTGACTCTTTTCCGTAGTGCAGCAGCCCCACCGCCGTCGAATAATACGGCTCCTGGGCATAGTCCGTTAAACCGGTGATGTTCAGCGGCGCGCCAATGCGCACCTGAGTATGGAACACGCGCTGCGCACAGGCCGCCAGACCTTCAATTTGCGCCGCGCCGCCGGTTAACACAATCCCCGCCGCCAGATGGTGTTTAACCCCCTGCTGGCGGAGCTGTTCCTGCAGCTGCAGGATCTCTTCATTGACCAGATTAAGCAGTTCGGTATAGCGCGGTTCAATCACCTCAGCCAGCGTCTGACGCTGCAGGCTACGCGGCGGCCGTCCGCCTACGCTCGGTACTTCGACGTTTTCGTCTTTACCGACGATGGAACCCAATGCGCAACCGTGACGAACCTTAATGGCTTCGGCGTCGCTCGGCGGCGTACCGAAGGCATAGGCGATATCGCTGGTCACCACGTTGCCCGCGTACGGGATCACTTTGGTGTGACGCAGCGCGCCGCCGGTATAGACGGCGATATCCATTGTACCACCGCCAATATCCACCACGCAGACGCCCAGCTCACGTTCGTCTTCTGTTAATACGGAATAACTGGCCGCTAAACCGGCGAAAATAAGTTGGTCAACTTTCAGACCACAACGTTCCACCGCTTTAACAATGTTTTTCGCCATATCGTTATGGCAGGTAATCAGATGTACCTTCGCCTGCATACGCACGCCGGACAGCCCTACCGGGTTTTTTATCCCTTCCTGGTAGTCAATGGCATATTCCTGCGGAATCACGTGCAGGACGCGATGCTCATCGCGTACGCGAACCGACTTCGCGGTATGGACCACGTTCTCGACGTCGTCCAGCGTCACTTCTTCTTCCGAAATCGGTACCATCCCGATTTCATTCTGACAGCTTATATGTTTACCCGAAAGAGCCAAATAAACTGATGAAATCTGGCAATCCGCCATCAGTTCGGCCTGGTCGATGGCGCGCTGTACGCATTTCACCACCGACTCGAGGTCGTTCACACCGCCTTTATCCATACCACGCGATGGGCAACTGCCCACGCCGATGATATTAATCATGCCGTCGGGCAGAACTTCCCCTACTAAAGCGGCCACCTTGGCGGTGCCAATCTCCAGTCCAACTACCAGTTTTCTGTCCGTCGCCTTGATCATTGTTGTTCTGCCTGTGCCTGATTCTGTTGTTGATTAGTTTCCTCTGCGGGAGCAGGTACCCAGCCCACTGCCGCACCCGAGTCATAACGCAAATCAACGTAGCTAATCCGTTTGCCGTCGGTCTGCGCCTGCTGCTGAAGAACCGGGTAGAGTTCCATAAAGCGCTGAAGCCGTTTCATGGTGTCGCCACGGCCAAGGTTGAGCTTAATGTCATTATTAAGCGTCAACTGCCAGGAACGACGGGCGGTCATTGCCGCCACTTTCAACGTGAATTTATCCTTTGCCAGCACCTGCCCCATGTCACGGTACCCTTGCAGCACTTCGTTCTCGCTGCCTTCCGGGCCATATAACATCGGTAAATTCTGTTTGCTGGTGCGATCCGCCGGCACGCTGAAGGCATTTCCTTCTGCATCCACCATATGTTGATCATTCCAGCGTGCAATCGGCACATATTCAACCAGATGAATCTTCAATTCATCGGGCCACTGCTTTCGGACGCTCGCTTGCTTAATCCATGGCAGACGTTCAATCTGACTCTGAATGATGTTCACATCCTGAGTCATAAAGGTGCCCGGCGAACCCAGCGCCAGGATCGCCTGGCGGATGTCATCATTGCGCGTATAGTGACGCTCGCCGGTCACCACCATCTTCGACAGCGGTAAACGCTGCGCGTCTTCCATCCAGCCAAGAACCATCCACCCGCTGACCAGCACGGTAAACAGCACCGCCAGCAGGAAAACGATCCCTGCCAGCCGCGTTCCATTACTCCGACGCGAAGAAGAAACGTCCTCTTCATGGTTCCGCGTATTCAGCGCAGCCTGCGACATATCACCCCGCCAGGTCCAGAATTCGTACAACAAGCTGGGAGAAGCTCATTCCTGCCTGACGCGCCGCCATCGGTACAAGGCTATGGCTGGTCATGCCCGGGGAAGTATTCGCTTCCAGCAGATAAAACTGGCCATCGCTGTCCAGCATGACGTCAATACGGCCCCAGCCTTTGCAACCCAGAACATTCCAGGCTTTAAGCACCAGGCTCTGAATGGCTGACTCACGCGCTGGATCTTCCAATCCTGGGCAGAAATATTGCGTCTCATCAGAGAGATACTTCGCCTCATAATCATAGAAGGTTCCAGCCGCCTGGATACGTATTGACGGTAAAATTTCTTCACCGACGATGGCGACGGTAAATTCCGGCCCACTGAGCCATTTTTCGACCAAAACTTCATCATCATGCTGAAAAGCCAGCGCCAGTGCACTCGCTAAATCACAGCTTTCGCTGACTTTCGACATCCCAACGCTGGAGCCTTCGCGGCTGGGCTTGATGATGAGCGGCAGACCCAGCGCCGCAATCTGCTGTTCGACATCAGCAGATAATCCGGCGCTAAACTGGGCGCGGGTCAGCGCCACCCACGGCGCGACCGGTAATCCGGCCCCCTGCCACAGCCATTTGCTGCGCAGTTTATCCATTGAAATCGCCGAAGCCATCACGCCGCTGCCGGTATAAGGCAGCTGGATCAGATCCAATAGCCCCTGCAGCGTGCCATCTTCCCCGCCGCGGCCGTGGAGTGCAATAAACGCTTTCTTAAAGCCCAGCTTTTTCAACTGGGTAATATCGACATCGCGCGGGTCAACCGGATGGGCATCCACCCCGGCTTCACGCAGCCCGGCCAGCACCGCGGCGCCTGAATTCAGCGACACTTCACGTTCAGCGGAGGTTCCACCGAAAAGCACCGCGATTTTATCAGCCATGGCGCTCCTCCTCCGTTTTTTGCGGGATCAGTTTGATTTCAGCCAGGTGACGGGCGATTTTTCCAATGTTTCCGGCACCTTGCACCAGCACTAAATCGTTACCGGTCAGCACCGACGCCAGCATCGCCGCGGCCTGCGCCGGGTCGGACACCAGAATCGGGTCGACTTTACCGCGACCGCGGATCGTACGGCACAGCGAGCGGCTGTCGGCGCCCGGGATCGGCGCTTCGCCTGCCGGGTAGACATCGAGCATCAGCAGCGCATCGACCTGGGTCAGCACGTTGGCGAAATCATCGTACAGATCGCGAGTACGGGTATAACGGTGTGGCTGGAATACCATCACCAGATTTTTATCCGGCCAGCCGGCACGCGCCGCTTTGATAGTGGCATCGACTTCCGTCGGGTGGTGGCCGTAGTCATCGATCAGCATCGCGCTGCCCGCTTTGCCGTTGACTTCCGCCAGCGGAAACTCGCCAAGAAAATCAAAGCGGCGTCCGGTTCCCTGGAAACTTTCCAGCGCGCGCAGGATCGCCTGATCGTCAATCCCCTCTTCCGTCGCCACGGCAACCGCCGCCGCCGCGTTCAGCGCGTTATGGCGTCCCGGGGCATTGAGCGTCACCTGCAGCAGTTCTTTATCCTGACGCACCAGGCGGAAATGCCCCTGCGCCCCAACCTGACGGTAGTCTTCTACGCGAACGTCGGCGTCGTCGCTGAAACCGTAGGTGGTGATCTGCCGGCCGACGCGCGGCAGCAGTTCACGAATAACCGGATCGTCCACGCACATTACCGCGCGTCCGTAGAACGGCAGGTTGTGCAGGAAATTAATAAAGGTCTGCTTCAGATTTTCGAAGTCGCCATGGTAGGTATCCATATGGTCGGCTTCGATGTTGGTCACAATCGCGACCATCGGCTGCAGATGCAGGAACGACGCATCGCTCTCATCCGCTTCCGCAATCAGGTAACGGCTATGGCCGAGACGGGCATGCACGCCCGCCGCTTTCACCAACCCGCCGTTGACGAAGGTCGGGTCCAGCCCGGCTTCGGCGTAAATACTGGACACCATCGCGGTGGTGGTGGTTTTGCCGTGAGTTCCGGCAATCGCGATCCCGTGACGGAAGCGCATCAGCTCCGCCAGCATTTCCGCACGACGGATCACCGGGATACGCGCTTCGTGCGCGGCGACGATTTCCGGGTTATCCGCAGAAATCGCGCTGGAAACGACCACAACGCTGGCATCGCGCACGTTTTCCGGGCGATGGTTGAAATAAATGGTGGCGCCAAGCTGCGACAGCTGCTGGGTCACCGGATTCGGCGCCAGGTCGGAGCCGCTGATCTGGTAACCTTCATTAGCCAACACTTCGGCAATACCGCCCATACCGGCACCGCCGATGCCGACAAAGTGAATGTGCCGAACGCGACGCATCTCGGGCACTATGGAACGCAGTTTTGCCAAATCTTGTGTATTCATTCTTTACGCCATCAACTTCTGTATTCGGGCGGTGAAAATCACCGCAATTAGCGCGCCAAAGCTACGGCGCTGACCTCTTCTGCTACCCGCTCGGTAGCGTCCGGAATCGAAGCGCCACGCGCTCGTTCCGCCATATCCAGCAAGGTTTCCCGATCCCAGCTCGCCAGAGTAGAGGCTACCGCCTCTACCGTGAACGCCGGCTGTTCGAGAATTTTCGCCGCGCCGGCTTTCTCCAGCGGCAGCGCATTCCAGTACTGCTGACGATCTTTGTGCTGGAACGGTACAAACAGCGCCGGTAAGCCCGCGGCCGCGATTTCGCTAACCGTCAGCGCGCCGGAACGGCAAACCACGACATCTGCCCAGGCATACGCCGCGGCCATATCATCAATAAATTCCGTCACTTTATGCTGCGGCTGCCCCGCGGCGGCATAGGCCTGCTGCACGGTTTGCTGGCCGCCTTTACCACTCTGATGCCAGATGGTCACCGTATCGCCAAGCTTCGCCGCCACCTGCGGCATGGTCTGGTTCAGGACGCGCGCGCCCTGAGAGCCACCGACCACCAGTACGCGAATCGGCCCCTGACGGCCCACCAGACGCTGCCCCGGCAGCGGCAGCGCCAGCACATCGGTGCGCACCGGATTGCCGACCACGTCCGCATGCGGAAAGGCGCCGGGAAACGCCTGCATCACTTTCTTCGCAATCTTCGCCAGCCACTTGTTGGTCAGGCCGGCAATGCCGTTTTGCTCGTGGAGGACCACCGGGATCCCCAGCGACCACGCCGCCAGACCGCCAGGCCCGGACACATAGCCGCCCATGCCCAGCACCACGTCCGGCTGGAAACGCTTCATGATCGCCCGCGCCTGACGCCAGGCGTTGAAGATCCGCACCGGCGCCAGCAGCTGTGCTTTAATCCCTTTGCCACGCAGGCCGGAGATACGGATAAAATCAATCTCGATGCCGTTTTTCGGCACTAAATCCGCTTCCATACGATCGGCGGTACCCAGCCAGCGAACCTGCCAGCCCTGGTCCATTAGATGGTGCGCGACCGCCAGTCCCGGGAACACATGCCCGCCGGTACCGCCCGCCATCACCATCAACCGCTTTTCCTGACCGCTCATCGAACACCCCGTGTAAACGCCTGGGCTTTTTCCAGACGCGTTTCATAATCAATTCGCAACAACAACATGATGGCCGTCGACATAATCAGCAGACTGGAACCACCATAACTGATCAGCGGCAGCGTCAGACCTTTCGTCGGCAGCATCCCCGCCGCCGCCCCGACGTTAACTAACGCCTGGAAGCTAAACCAGATACCAATCGCACAGGCGAGGAAGCCGGAGAAGCGATGATCGATCTCCAGCGCTTTTCGGCCAATCGACATGGCGCGGAAAGCGACGAAGAATACCATTAAAAGCGCCAGTACCACACCGATATAACCGAGTTCTTCGCCGATGATGGCGAAGATAAAGTCAGTGTGCGCTTCCGGCAAATACTCCAGTTTTTGCACCGAGTTACCGAGTCCCTGCCCCCACATCTCGCCGCGGCCAAAGGCCATCAGCGACTGGGTCAGCTGGTAGCCGCTGCCGAACGGGTCTTCCCACGGGTTCCAGAAGGAGGTCACGCGGCGAATACGGTACGGTTCGGCGAGGATCAACAGGACCACCGCCGAGATGCCCATGCCGATAATGGCGATGAACTGCCACAGCTTGGCGCCGGCGAGGAACAGCATCGCCAGCGTGGTAACGAACAGCACCACCACCGTACCGAGGTCAGGCTGCGCCAGCAGCAGGATCGCCAGCACGAAAATCACGCCCATCGGTTTTAAGAAGCCGCGCAGGTTGTTGCGCACTTCGTCAGCTTTACGCACCAGATAGTTGGCGATGTAGCAGAACAGCGACAGCTTGGTGAACTCCGCCGGCTGAATGCGCAGCGGACCGAGGGCGATCCAGCGCGATGCACCGTTTACCGAGCTACCCACCACCAGCACGATCAGCAGCATGACGATCGAGGCGATCAGCATCGCGGTACTGTGGCGCTGCCAGAAATCCATCGGCAGTCGCAGCGTCACCAGCGCGAGGACAAAGGCCAGCACAATGTACAGGCCGTCACGCTTGGCGAAGAGGAAAGGATCGTTCGCCAGACGCTGCCCCACCGGCATTGACGCCGAGGTCACCATAATAAAGCCGATCGCCGCCAGGCCGAAGGTCAGCCACAGCAGCATCCGGTCATACATCACCAGACTGTCGTTATCTTTTGGGCGCGAGCCCATCACCCAGCCTTTCAGCGCGGCGAACAGCCAGGCGAAGATAAACATCCCCGGCAGTCGCGGCAGTCTCAACCGAGGCAAGCTCAGTTGCGGCATTCTCAGGCGTGGGAGAGAGAAACGCATCAACCTAACTCCTTCGCCAGGCGGGCAAACATCTCGCCCCGTTGTTCAAAGTTCTTAAACTGATCCAGGCTGGCGCAGGCCGGCGACAGGAGAACCATGTCGCCCGCTTTCACCAGGGGCGCAATCTGACGCATCGCCTGTTCCATGGTTTCAGTTTGTACCGCCACCTCAGGACGCAGCTCGGCGAGCTCGGCGCCGTCGCGACCAAAGCAGTACAGGCGGATACGATCGCCGCCAAGGTAGCGCTTCAGCGGGGTGAAATCAGCGGACTTGCCGTCGCCGCCCAGCAGCAGATACAGCGTGCCATCAAGCTGCAGGCCGTTCAGCGCCGCCTCGGTACTGCCGACGTTGGTTGCCTTCGAGTCGTTAATCCAGCGCACGCCGTTGTGATCCAGCACCAGCTGGAAGCGATGCGCCAGGCCGGTAAAGGTGGTCAGCGCCTTCAGGCTGCTGGCACGCGGCAGGCCCGCGGCATCGGCCAGCGCCAGCGCCGCCAGGGCGTTGCTGTAGTTATGCTGACCCGTGATAGACATCTCTTTTACATTGAGGACTTTCTCACCTTTAACGCGCAGCCAGGTCTCGCCCTGCTGACGGTTAAGGTGGTAGTCACCGACATCGACGCCAAAGCTGATGCAGCGATCGTCCGCGCCGCGTACCGGCATGGTGAGCGCATCGTCCGCGTTGACCACGCAGGTCTTCGCATTCTCGTAAATCCGCAGCTTCGCCGCGCGATACTGCTGCAGCCCCAGCGGGTAGCGGTCCATATGGTCCTCAGTCACATTGAGGATGGTTGCCGCCACCGCCTGCAGGCTGGAGGTGGTTTCCAGCTGGAAGCTGGAGAGCTCCAGGACATACAGCTCACGATCGGTATCCAGCAGCATCAGCGCCGGCAGGCCGATATTGCCGCCCACGCCGACGTTAACCCCGGCCGCTTTCGCCATCTCGCCCACCAGGGTGGTGACGGTGCTTTTGCCATTCGAGCCGGTAATGGCGATGATCGGCGCCTGCGCTTCGCGGCAGAACAGTTCGATATCACCAACGATCTCTACGCCAGCGTCCGCCGCCGCGCTCAACGAAGGATGAGCCAGCGCGATGCCGGGACTGGCGACAATCAGATCCGCCGCCAGCAGCCAGGTATCATTGAGGCCGCCGACATGGCATTCGACCGATTCAGGCAATTTATCCAGCCCGGGAGGCGCGACGCGGGTGTCCATCACGCGCGGGGTTACGCCGCGCGCCATGAAAAAGTCCACGCATGACAGGCCGGTCATGCCCAGCCCAATAATGACGACTTTTTTACCCTGATAATCTGCCATGATTAACGTACCTTCAGCGTCGCCAGGCCAATCAGCACCAGCATCAGCGAAATAATCCAGAAGCGCACGATAACGCGCGGCTCCGGCCAGCCTTTCAGTTCATAGTGGTGGTGGATCGGCGCCATGCGGAAGATACGCTGACCGCGCAGCTTAAAGGAGCCGACCTGCAGGATCACCGACAGGGTCTCCACCACGAAAACGCCGCCCATAATCACCAGCAGGAATTCCTGACGCAGCAGCACGGCGATAATGCCCAGCGCGCCGCCGAGCGCCAGCGAACCGACGTCGCCCATAAAGACCTGCGCCGGATAGGTGTTAAACCACAGAAAGCCCAGCCCCGCGCCGACGATCGCCGTACAGACGATCACCAGTTCGCCGGCGTGGCGCAGATAGGGGATGTGCAGGTAGTTGGCGAAATTCATGTTACCGGTCGCCCACGCCACCAGCGCAAAACCCGCCGCGACGAAGACGGTGGGCATGATCGCCAGGCCGTCGAGACCGTCGGTCAGGTTAACCGCATTGCCGGTGCCGACGATCACGAAGTAGGCCAGCAGGATATAGAACAGCCCCAGCTGCGGCATAACGTCTTTAAAGAACGGCACCACCAGCTCGGTCGCCGGGGTGTCTTTCCCGGCCAGATAGAGCGCGAACGCCACGCCCAGCGCGATCACCGACATCCAGAAATACTTCCAGCGGGCGATCAGGCCTTTGGTGTCTTTGCGCACCACTTTACGGTAGTCATCAACGAAGCCGATGATCCCGTAGCCGATTAATACCGTCAGCACGCACCAGACGTACGGGTTGGAGGGGTAAGCCCACAGCAGCACTGACACGGTGATCGCGGTGAGGATCATGATCCCCCCCATGGTCGGCGTGCCGCGTTTGCTGAAGTGGGACTCCGGACCGTCGTTACGAACCACCTGGCCGAAGGAGAGTTTTTGCAGACGGGCGATCATGCGCGGGCCCATCCACAGAGAGATGAACAGCGCGGTCAGCAGGCTGACGATGGCGCGAAACGTCAAATACGAAAAGACGTTAAAGCCGGAATAATATTTGACCAAATGTTCGGCCAGCCATACTAACATGTCCCAGTCTCCTGTAATGCGCGTACTACCTCTTCCATGGCGGCACTACGTGAACCCTTCACTAAAATGGTCATTATCTTATGCTCCGCCAGCAGCTCGCGCAGGCGAGCCACCACGGCGGCTTTATCGTTAAAATGTTCGCCCACGCCGCTGGCGCGGCTGATATCCGCGCTCAAGGCGCCGACGCTGAGAACGCAATCCAGCCCTGCCGCTTTCGCCGCTTCGCCGACTTCACGATGGCAAGCCGCGCTTTCCGCGCCAAGCTCCGCCATATCGCCGACCACCATCGTCCGGAAGCCGGGCATCTCTGACAGCACCTGCACCGCCGCGGTCATCGAACCGACGTTAGCGTTATAGGAGTCATCCAGCAGCAGCTGACTCTCGGTCAGGCGGATCGGGAACAGACGTCCCGGAACGGCCTGCAGCTGCGCCAGACCGGCTTTCACCGCCGCCAGATCGGCGCCTACCGCCATCGCCAGCGAGGTCGCCGCCAGCGCGTTAGCGATGTTGTGGCGTCCCGGCAGCGGCAGCAGTACGTCAACGTTGCCGGTTGGGGTCTGCAGCGTAAATTCGGTGCCGTGGCTGGTGATCTGCACGTTAGTCGCGGTGAAATCGCTGTTGGCCGCGTTCGGCGAGAAGCGCCACACTTTGCGATCGCCAATCACCGCCTGCCAGTTCAGCCAGTCGTTGTTGTCGGCATTGAGAATGGCGATGCCGTTTTCCGGCAGACCGGTATAGATTTCGCCCTTCGCCTTCGCCACGCCCGCCAGCGAGCCGAAACTTTCAAGGTGCGCGGCGGCAAGGTTGTTGACCAGCGCCGCTTCCGGACGCGTCAGGCTGACGGTCCAGGCGATTTCGCCCTGGTGGTTGGCGCCAAGCTCAATCACCGCGTACTGATGTTCTTTGGTCAGACGCAGCAGGGTCATCGGTACGCCGATATCGTTGTTCAGGTTGCCGGCGGTATACAGCGTGTTGCCGCACTGGCTGAGGATCGCCGCGGTCATCTCTTTGACCGAGGTTTTACCGGACGAGCCGGTCAGGGCGACGACGCGAGTCGGCACCTGCTGACGTACCCAGGCGGCCAACTCGCCGAAAGCCTGCCGGGTATCTTTCACAATCACCTGCGGGAGATCGCAGGGCAGCGGACGGCTCACCAGCAGCGCGCCGGCGCCTGCCGCTTTCGCCTGTTCGGCAAAATCATGGGCGTCGAAACGCTCGCCTTTCAGCGCCACAAACAGGCAGCCCGCCGTGATTTTACGGGTGTCGGTGGTCACCTCGTCGATAGCGATATCGCTACCCTGCCGTTCGCCATGAGCGATCGCGGCGAGCTGGCTTAACGTAAAGCGAATCATGCTACCGCTCCCAGCAGACGCGCGACGGTGACGCGGTCGGAATAATCCAGACGACGGTTGCCGACGATCTGGTAATCTTCATGGCCTTTACCCGCCACCAGCACCACGTCGTTCTCCTGCGCCTGCATCACGGCGTTGGTCACCGCTTCCGCACGGCCTTCCATCACTTTTGCATGACCTGCATCGAGCATGCCGGCCAGAATATCGTTGATAATCGCCCGCGGCTCTTCGGTACGCGGGTTGTCGTCAGTGACGACCACGATATCGGCGAACTCTTCAGCAATCGCCCCCATCAGCGGACGCTTGCCTTTGTCGCGGTCTCCGCCGCAGCCGAAGACGCACCACAGCTTGCCGCTGCAGTGCAGGCGCGCGGCCTGCAGCGCTTTTTCCAGCGCGTCAGGCGTATGGGCATAATCCACCACCACGGCCGGTTTACCGGGCGCGCTGAACACTTCCATACGGCCGCATACCGGCTGTAAACGAGCCGCCGTTTTCAGCAGATCGGCCAGCGGATAGCCCAGCGCCAGCAGCGTGGCCAGCGCCAGCAGCAGGTTGCTGACGTTAAAGGCGCCCATCAGGCGACTTTCAATTTCACCGTTGCCCCAGCTGGAGTCAAACTGGATGGTGGCGCCGCTGTCGTGATAGTTGACCGCGGTGGCCTTCAGCCAGCGGCCGTGGCAGTTCGGATTGATATGATCTTCCATCGACACCGCCACCGCGTCCGGTAGCTTCGCCAGCCAGCGACGACCGACTTCATCGTCAGCGTTGACGATGGCCTGGCCGCAATGGTGGGTGGAGTACAGCAGCCATTTCGCCGCTTCGTAGTGCGCCATATCGCCATGGTAGTCGAGGTGGTCGCGGCTCAGGTTGGTAAATACCGAGGCGGCAAACTGCACGGCCGCCACGCGGTGCTGCACCAGCCCGTGGGAAGAGACTTCCATCGCGCCGAAGGTTGCCCCCTGCTCGACCAGGCCGGAAAGCACGTGCTGAACATCGACCGCAGAGCCGGTGGTGTTTTCGCTCGGCACCACTTTATCCAGCAGCCCGTTGCCGACGGTCCCCATCACCGCGCTGGTTTCGCCGAGCAGTTTCGCCCATTGCGCCAGAAGCTGGGTGGTGGTGGTTTTGCCGTTGGTACCAGTCACGCCCACCAGACGCAGCTGCTGCGACGGCTGATGATAAAAACGCCCGGCCAGCGCCGATAAACGTTCGTTAAGCTGGCTCAGGTAGATAACCGGCACGCCGTGCATTTCACGGATCTCACCGTCTTTCGCTTCGCCCTGCGCTTCAGCAATAATGGCAGCCACACCTTGCGCTATCGCCTGCGGGATATAACGACGCCCGTCCGCCTGATGACCCTGTACCGCGATAAAGAGATCGCCGGAAGCCGCCACCCGGCTGTCCAGCGTCATCTCTCGCAGAATGCGCTCCGGTGCGTTTGGCACCCATGGAGCGAGAAGGTCGCGCAAATTACGATCTGCCACCTGTTCCCTCGCCTTGATTAATTACAAATTCACTTTTTTCGCCCGTTGCCAGCGCATCCGGTTCGATGTTCATGGTGCGCAATACGCCGCCCATGATGGCACCGAACACCGGCGCGGAAACGGCGCCACCGTAGTATTTACCTGCCTGCGGGTCGTTGATCACCACCACCAGCGCAAAGCGCGGATGGCTGGCGGGCGCAACGCCTGCGGTGTAAGCAATATATTTGTTGATATAGCGGCCATCCGGCCCCACTTTTTTCGCCGTACCGGTTTTAATCGCGATGCGATAACCTTTGATCGCCGCTTTCACGCCGCCGCCGCCGGGCAGCGCCACGCTTTCCATCATATGAACGACGGTACGAACGAGTGATTCCGGGAAGACACGCTCGCCCGGAACCGGTGGATCAACTTTGGTAATCGACAGCGGGCGATAGATGCCGTAGCTGCCAATCGTTGCGTAGACTCGCGCTAACTGTAACGGGGTTACCATTAGCCCGTAGCCGAAAGAAAAGGTGGCCCTCTCTATGTCAGACCACCGTTGTTTTTGAGGATATAAGCCACTGCGTTCTCCGACCAACCCCAAATTGGTCGCCTTTCCAAGCCCAAAACGTGAGTAAGTATCTACTAACGCTGAGGACGGCATCGCTAACGCCAGCTTAGAAACACCGACGTTACTCGACTTCTGTAGCACCCCGGTCAGGGTCAATTCGCTGTAGCGCGCCACGTCTTTAATTTCGTGGCCGTTAATTCGATAAGGCACGGTATTGAGTACGGTATTTTCGTTGACGATACCGCGCTGCAGCGCCGTCATCACCACCATCGGCTTCACCGTCGAACCCGGTTCGAAGACATCGGTGATGGCGCGGTTACGCATGGTGTCTTTCGCCGTGCCGGCGAAATTATTTGGGTTGTAGGACGGGCTGTTGGCCATCGCCAGCACTTCGCCGGTGTTCACGTCCACTAACACCGCGCTACCGGACTCGGCTTTGTTAAAGGCCACGGCGTTGTTCAGCTCACGATATACCAGCGCCTGCAGACGCTCGTCGATGCTCAGCGCCAGGTTGTGCGCCGCCTGGCTGTCGGTGGAAGAGATGTCTTCAATTACCCGGCCATAGCGGTCTTTACGCACGATACGCTCGCCCGGCTGGCCGGTGAGCCATTTATCAAAGCTTTTTTCGACCCCTTCAATCCCCTGGCTGTCGACGTTGGTAAAACCGATGAGGTGAGCGGTCACTTCCCCGGAAGGGTAGTAACGACGGGATTCTTCACGCAGATGAATGCCCGGCAGCTTCAGTTTTTTGATGTAGTCGGCCATGTCAGGGTTAACCTGACGCGCCAGATAGATGAAACGCATCCGCGGATTGGTATTGATGCGCGTCGCCAGCTGATCCAGCGGCATATTGAGGGCATCCGCCAGCGCCTTCCAGCGCGTATCCAGGGTTACCCCTCCGGCATCATGGAGTTCTTTCGGATCGGCCCAGATAGCTTTCACCGGCACGCTGACCGCCAGCGGACGTCCGGAGCGGTCGGTAATCATCCCGCGCGCGGTGGACACTTCCTGTACGCGCAGGGAACGCATATCGCCCTGACGCACCAGCATATCCGGGCTGACCACCTGTAGCCAGGCAACGCGGCCCAGCAGGAAAGTCAGCGCCAGCAGAATGCAGCCGCACAGCAACGCAAAACGCCAACTGATAAAGTTGGCCTGTTCTTCCTGACGTTTTGCTTTTGGCGTTTTTGGCGCTGCTTTCATCCGTCGCAATAATCCTTATTTCTGTACAACGATATTTTCTTGTGATGGATCGACGTGTTGCATCTGCAACTTCTCGGTCGCGATCCGTTCAACCCGACTGTGATCGCCGAGCGCGTTCTCTTCGAGGATCAGGTTGCGCCACTCAATGTCCAGGGCGTCGCGTTCCAGAACCAGTTGTTCACGCTGCGCGGTCAACAGGCGCGTGTGGTGCGCGGTGGTGACCACGGTAATCGCCGTAATAATGATGCAAATGAACAGGCAGAGTGGCAGTTTCCCAAACCGCAGAAGGTCGTCCCCGATCACGCCAGGCAAAGCATGGCGCTCGTTGCTTCCAATCGACCCTTTAACTTTGCTTAAGGCCTCTGTCACTCTGCCGATCATGCGTTCGTCCTCTCTGCGATACGCAGCACTGAACTACGGGCACGTGGATTCTCTGCCACCTCTTCTTCGCCCGGCATCAACTTGCCTAGTGCTCGTAACTCACGGCCGCCCAGTTTTTTGAGCTGCGATTCGGTCATCGGTATTCCCGCCGGAACCTGCGGACCGCGGCTTTGCTCACGCATAAAGCGCTTTACAATGCGATCTTCCAGCGAATGAAAACTAATGATCGACAGCCGCCCGCCCGGGGCCAGCACGCTGAGCGAGCTTTTTAGCGCCTGCTCTATCTCCTCCAGTTCACTGTTTACCCAAATGCGCACCGCCTGGAAGGTACGGGTCGCGGGATGTTTGTGCTTATCTTTTACCGGCATCGCCGCGGCGATGACCTCCGCCAGCTCTTTGGTGCGGGTCATCGGTGCAATGCGATTACGTTCGACGATCGCGCGGGCGATCCGTTTACCGAAACGCTCTTCGCCGAAGGTTTTAATCACCCAAGCGATATCCGCTTCTTCAGCGGTCTGCAGCCATTCGGCCGCGGACTGACCGCGGGTCGGATCCATGCGCATATCCAGCGGCCCGTCGCGCATAAAGGAAAAGCCGCGTTCCGCATCGTCAAGCTGCGGGGAAGAGACGCCAAGATCGAGCAGAATGCCGTCGATCTTACCGGTAAGATTGCGCTCGCCGACGTACTCAGCAAGCTGTGAAAATGGACCATGTACGATGGAAAAGCGGGGATCATCGATGGTTTGCGCGACGGCAATCGCCTGAGGATCGCGATCGATTGCCAGCAAGCGTCCTTCCGCTCCCAGTTGGGAGAGGATCAGGCGCGAGTGACCGCCGCGACCAAAGGTACCATCAATATAGATACCGTCTGGACGAATATTGAGGCCGTTGACGGCTTCATCCAGAAGTACCGTAGTGTGTTTAAAATTTTCCATCATTTTTATAAAGACAAATCCTGCAGGCGCTCCGACAGTTCACCGGTCGCGGACTGCTCAGCGTCGATATCTTCCTTGACCCGTTGATACCAGGTCGTTTCGTCCCACAGTTCAAATTTATTAAACTGCCCGACCAGCATCACTTCTTTTGTCAGCCCGGCATGCTGCCGTAACACCGGCGCTATCAGCAAGCGACCGGCATTATCCATCTGACATTCGCTGGCATGACCCAGAAGCAAACGCTGTACGCGCCGCTCAACGGGATTCATGCTCGATAAACGCGACAATTTCTGCTCGATGACTTCCCATTCAGGCAATGGATAAAGCAGCAGGCACGGGTGATGAATGTCAATGGTGCATACCAATTGACCGGCAGCGTCCTCGATCAGCCCATCGCGATAGCGCGTTGGCACGGCCAGGCGGCCTTTGCTGTCGAGATTGACTAACGTTGCTCCACGGAACATGCCAGCCTCACCCCTTTTCGCCACTTTATCCCACAAATCCCCACCACAAGGAGTTTACGGAGCGGAGGAAAAGCTTGTCAAGCCAGCACGAATGCCAACGGAGCTCAAAAACCCATTATTTACAGCCGACATTAGCCCTGATGAAAAAATCATCAACAGGCGAGGCAAATTAACGTTATGAATACGTGTAAGAAAATAACCAACAAACTCGTAACAGTTATAAACATCAAAATATCTTCGGCGGGAAAATATAAAGTGTCAGTTTGCGACGCGAGCGGCATTTTAGGCCATTATGCCGGCCGTTAACAGTACCTGTTGCTGGCTGAAGGGCTGACCAGGCGCGGGATAAGGCAGGAGAGAAAGGTTGGGGCTAACAAAATGGGTGTTAATTCAGCAATTAACCTGGTGAATGTAACAAAATAATACAATTAAAGCCGGCACAATCATTTTTTGTGTCCCGTTTTGAGTCGCAAAACGATTGCCAGCGAATAAAACAAAATAACGCGTAAAGAAGTTTAGGGATTTGTCTGAAATATATTCAGTTTTGCATTCTGGACGTCAGTTGCCTGATTTATCGCCAGCGGCCTGCTCTCTGGCAGGCCTGCCAGGAATAATCCTGGGTGCTGACGATATTGCGCCCTTAACGGCGATTCAGGCTGCCGCGGCGATAAAGATTACGTCGAATACGGCTGAGGCCCGGCTTCGGCTTGCGCGGTTCATCGAGGCTGGCGAGGACGATCTCGAGCACCCGCTCAGCGACATCGCGATGGCGCTGGGCCACGGCCAGTACCGGACACTGCAGGAAATCGAGCAGCTCATTATCGCCGAAGGTGGCGATCGCCAGCTCGGAAGGCAGTTTACCCTCACGGCGCAGCGTCACATCCATGACGCCCTGCAGCAACGGGAAAGAGGTGGTGAACAGCGCCTGCGGCATCGGATGGGTTTCAAGCCATTTCTCAAACAGCTGGGCCGCCGCTTCT
This sequence comes from Klebsiella sp. C283, assembly GCF_048822555.1. Lineage (NCBI taxonomy): Bacteria > Pseudomonadati > Pseudomonadota > Gammaproteobacteria > Enterobacterales > Enterobacteriaceae > Klebsiella > Klebsiella sp. C283. The sequence goes on along the minus strand of NZ_JBMEZS010000007.1, from coordinate 223,280 downwards.
CGCTCGTAGCTGTTGGCATAGAGATAATGCACCTCACGCGGATCGTCCTGCCAGGCTTTACGGAAGCCTTGCTCGCGCAGGAAGCTCACCGACAGTTCCGGCAGCGCGCCCAGATAAAGCACCGTTTCGCCGGGAAAGGTCCGCAACTCGGCGGCGAGCATCTCGGCATCGTCCTGGTCAGCGCCGACGACGCTGGTGAAGTGCTCGCGGTCAAGGGCGCGGTCGAGGGCGACAATCGGAAACGGATCGTTAGCCCAGCGCTGATAAAAAGGGTGCTCCGGCGGCAGCGAGGTGGAAACAATGATGGCGTCCACCTGGCGCTGTAGAAGATGCTCGATACAGCGCATTTCGTTATCGGGCTGATCCTCCGAGCAGGCAATCAGCAACTGATAACCGCGCTGGCGCGCCTGCCGCTCCAGATAATTTGCAATGCGGGTATAGCTGGTGTTCTCCAGATCCGGGATCACCAGACCGATAGAGCGTGTGCGTCCTGCACGCAGGCCAGCAGCGACCGCATTCGGGTGATAGTTGTGCTCTCGCACGACAGCCATCACTTTTTCGACCGTTTTGTCGCTTACGCGGTACTGCTTCGCTTTGCCATTAATCACATAGCTCGCGGTGGTTCTTGAAACACCGGCCAGCCGGGCGATTTCATCCAGTTTCACAATTGCCCCTTGGGTAAGAAGTGCCAAACATAACCATTATTCAGGTATGGAACCCTTTTTATAACATCTAAGCGCAGAATAGTTAGCGCAGCAACCGCTTTCGCTTACAGTTCCTACTGATTTCGCAAAAAAAAAAGCCCGACAGTCGCTGCCGGGCTATTTTTGCATCAGTTCCCGATCCTCAGCGCATGATTTTATCACCGCGAGACAGGCCGACCACGCCGGAGCGAGCCACTTCCACGATCCGAGCGACATCGCGCAGAGAGGCCAGGAAAGCGTCGAGCTTATCGCTGGTGCCGGCGAGTTGAACGGTATAGATAGAAGGCGTCACGTCGATAATCTGTCCACGAAAGATTTCGGTGTTGCGCTTCACTTCTTCACGGCCGTAACCGCTGGCCTGGACCTTCACCAGCATGATTTCGCGTTCGACATGAGCCCCCTGCCCCAGCTCGCTGACCCGCAGGACATCCACCAGCTTGTGCAGCTGCTTTTCAATCTGCTCGATCGCTTTTTCATCGCCCACGGTCTGGATGGTCATCCTGGAGAGGGTCGGATCGTCCGTCGGGGCGACAGTCAGGCTTTCTATATTATAGCCGCGCTGGGAAAAGAGGCCGATAACGCGGGACAATGCGCCCGATTCGTTTTCCAGTAATACCGATAATATCCGGCGCATAATCAGGTCCTCTCCGTTTTGCTCAACCACATTTCATCCATGCCGCCGCCGCGGATCTGCATGGGGTACACATGCTCACTGCCGTCGACGGTGACATCGACAAACACCAGCCGGCGCTGTCGCACCTGCTCCAGGGCTTCTGCAAGCTTCGTCTCCAGCTCCTGCGGCTCGCTGATGCGGATCCCAACGTGGCCATAGGCTTCCGCCAGACGAACGAAGTCCGGCAGCGACTCCATATAGGACTGCGAGTGGCGCCCGGAATAGAGCATATCCTGCCACTGCTTCACCATCCCCAGATAGCGGTTGTTGAGGTTAAGCACCAGGACCGGCAGCTCATACTGCAGCGCAGTAGAGAGTTCCTGAATGTTCATCTGAATACTGCCGTCACCGGTCACGCAGACGACCATTTCGTCCGGCAGAGCCATTTTGACCCCCAGCGCAGCCGGTAGGCCAAAGCCCATGGTGCCGAGGCCACCGGAGTTAATCCAGCGCCGCGGCTTGTCGAAGGGGTAATAGAGGGCGGCGAACATCTGGTGCTGACCCACATCGGAAGTGACATAGGCATCGCCCTGAGTCAGGCGCCAGATCGTTTCTATCACCGCCTGCGGTTTGATCTTGTCGCTCTGGTCGTCGTAGCGCAGGCAATGGCGGGCGCGCCACTGCTCAATCTGCTGCCACCAGTCGCGAATGTCGTCCAGCGGCTGCTGCGCCTCTTCCTGCTCCAGCAGCTCCAGCATCTGCTCCAGCACCAGCCGGGCATCGCCAACGATCGGCACATCTGCCGGCACGGTTTTCGAGATTGAGGTCGGATCGATATCGATATGCAGCACAGTCGCGTTCGGACAGTATTTGGCCAGGTTATTGGTGGTCCGATCGTCAAAGCGAACGCCGACGGCAAAAATCACGTCTGAATGGTGCATGGTCATGTTGGCTTCATAGGTGCCGTGCATGCCCAGCATCCCCAGCGCCTGCGAGTGTGTCGCCGGGAAAGCGCCCAGCCCCATCAGGGAGGAGGCCACCGGCAGCTTCAGCTTTTCCACCAGCTCGCGCAGCTGAGGTTCGCAATGCGCATTGATCGCCCCGCCGCCGACGTAGACGACCGGCTTGCTCGCCGCCACCAGGGTCTGCAGGGCGCGTTTGATCTGGCCTTTATGACCGCTGGTCGTCGGGTTATACGAGCGCATGCTGACCGCGTCTGGCCAGACGTACGGCAGTTTCTTCGCCGGATTGAGTATATCCTTCGGCAGATCGACCACCACCGGCCCGGGGCGACCGCTGGCCGCCAGCCAGAAGGCTTTCTTCAGCACGCCGGGAATATCTTCGGTCTGCTTCACCAGGAAACTGTGCTTCACCACCGGGCGGGAAATCCCCACCATGTCGCACTCCTGGAAGGCATCGTAGCCGATAAGCGATGTCGCCACTTGCCCGGAGAGGATCACCAGCGGGATAGAGTCCATATAGGCCGTCGCGATACCGGTGATGGCGTTCGTCGCCCCAGGCCCTGAGGTCACCAGCACCACACCGACCTCCCCGGTCGCTCGCGCCAGGCCATCCGCCATATGCACCGCCGCCTGCTCGTGGCGAACCAGCACATGATCGATACCGCCAAGGGTATGTAACGCATCATAGATATCGAGGACTGCGCCTCCGGGATAGCCGAATACTTGCTTGACGCCCTGATCGACAAGCGATTGGACGACCATCTCGGCTCCTGACAACATCTCCATGGTTTGCCTCCAGGCTTATTGTTTTACGACAGCGGAACTCAATTTCCGCGCGCTCGCACGATGCGAAGGAGTACCCCTCCGCACTGAGGTGAATGGACTGCATGCCACTACCATAACTGCTCGCCAGCAGGCAGGCAATTCGCCACCGGAGATGCTTTCTAAGTAGAATAAGAAGAAAAACAAGCGGAGAGAGGAAAATATGGTGGAATGCTTCAGATATAAGAAAAGAGAATAGTAAATACTCGGAGAAAAGGCGCGATAGCAGGAATTGATCCATTTTTTGTTAACGGGCGGAGAGCAACCGAAAGGGTAAACAGCATAAAATTCTGCATTATTGTAATTAAATCATATAAAAAAAGGAGCCGAAGCCCCTTTCATGCTTATTGCCATCGGCTCAGCGCTGACAAATATCCACCAGCAGCTCTTCCATCCACTGATGACCTTTATCGCGACCCGCCGCTTCGTGCCAGGAGAGATAGCAGGTCCGGCTATTCACCTTCAGCGGCAGAGGTAATATTTGCAGCGCTAACTTATCGGCAAACTCATTTGCCAGCCAGCGCGGCGCAATGGCCACCATCTGCGTTTGCGACACCACGTTTAATACGCTGACCATCGCATTACCTTGATATGCGATGCGCGCTTGTTTATCGGCGGTGTCATACCACGGCAGACTGAATGAGGCATACCGATCGAGAGCCACCGCGGCATGCTCCTCGCGATAAATATCAGCCTCCATCACCGGTCCGGAGATACGCGGATGGTTGCGGCTAGCCACCAGAACCATTTCATCTTTGAATAGCGGTACACAGGCAAACTCAGGACGACGAAATTCTTCATAACCGATCACAAATTCCGTTTCCTGATAACGTAACTGATGTTCCGTATTTTGATTAAGCGCTGATTTAAAGACTAAATGAATATTGGGCGCGATTTCGGCGACTTTATTAAAAATCACCGACGTCAGGATGTTATCCAGCGGGCTACAGACGCACAGATTGAAAACACGCTCACTGCTCAAGGGTTCAAAACCGGAGCCTGGCAATTCGTTTTGTACCAGCTGCAGCGCCTGACGCACTGAGCCAAACAGCTGATAGGCCCGCGCCGTCGGCTGAATACCGCGGCCATAGCGCACAAACAGCTCATCATTAAACATCACTTTCAGACGTGAAACTGCGTTGCTCACCGCCGGTTGAGACATGCCGAGCGTATGGGCGGCACGGGTAATATTCTGTTCCTGCATAACCGCATCAAAAACGGTAAGCAGATTGAGATCAACCATCCGTAGTTGAGGTTTTACGACTTCCTGTCCGGGGGCTGATTTATATTCTGGACTTTCAATTAACATATCTAGTTCCGCCGTCACGATGAATTCCCTTTACTAAACCGCTATAATTAGCGCCGAAAATATCATTTATCATGCCAATGACATTTGAAAAATAGCAAAGGTGTATTTTAGGAATATATCAAGGCTATGAGTGGCAGTGTCAAACCGGTACCACCGGAATAAATAAACTGCTCAAACAATATGAGTTACTTAATGAAGATGAGTCTAACCATAATCCAGGAAAATAAAAAGAACACCAATGGTTAACTGTAACTTAAGCAATAATAAAGTATTTTATTTTCCACCCCATAAAATTAACAACTATTTATCATTGAAAAAAGATCCGCTAAGGGGTAGACATATTCACACGAAAAATAAATATAATTATTTCATTCAGATAGCGATTTTTTACCGCTTCGCTCGCGGCGCATCGTGAGCGAGGCCTTTAATGCAAAGTGCATTTTCAAATGAAACATATCCCTGTATGCCCCCGCAGGTCCAAAATAGGATCTTCGGCAAAAAAGGGCTAACATCAGCACAATTAGCTAATTCACGCCGCGGACCAAAAACGCTTTTTCCATGCCAGGGGTTGACTTTGAAACGGCTATCCAGTAACTCTAAAAGCATAACGATTTCATCTGGAGTTTGACGCAATGATTCGCACCACTCGCATCACCAGCCTACTACTACTAAACGCATGCCATTTGCGCGGTAGGCTGTTGGGCGACGTTCAGCGTTAAGTCATCTTCCAGCAAGACTATAAAACCCGCGCCTTGGCGCGGGTTTTTTTATGCTCGTCAACAAGGCGCCAGGACACAGACTAAGGATCCAAACCATGAGCCAGCAAGTCATTATTTTCGATACGACCTTACGTGATGGCGAACAAGCGTTACAGGCAAGCCTGAGTGTCAAAGAGAAGCTGCAGATCGCTCTGGCCCTCGAGCGCATGGGTGTTGACGTGATGGAAGTCGGTTTCCCGGTTTCTTCTCCGGGCGATTTTGAATCCGTGCAGACCATCGCGCGCACCATCAAAAACAGCCGCGTATGCGCCCTGGCGCGCTGCGTCGAGAAAGATATCGACGTGGCGGCGGAATCCTTAAAGGTGGCCGAAGCGTTCCGTATCCACACCTTCATCGCCACCTCGCCGATGCATATCGCCACCAAACTGCGCAGCACCCTGGATGAGGTCATTGAACGCGCGGTTTATATGGTGAAGCGGGCGCGCAACTACACTAACGATGTCGAGTTCTCCTGTGAAGACGCCGGCCGTACGCCGATTGCTGACCTGGCTCGCGTCGTGGAAGCCGCGATTAACGCTGGCGCCACCACCATTAATATTCCGGATACCGTCGGCTACACCATGCCGTTCGAGTACGCCAACATTATCAGCGGCCTGTATGAGCGCGTACCGAATATCGACAAAGCCATTATCTCCGTCCATACCCATGATGACCTGGGTATTGCCGTCGGCAACGCCCTCGCCGCGGTCCACGCCGGAGCCCGCCAGGTAGAAGGCGCGATGAACGGTATCGGCGAGCGCGCCGGCAACTGCGCGCTGGAAGAGGTCATCATGGCGATTAAAGTGCGCAAAGACATCATGAACGTGCACACCAATATCAACCACCATGAAATCTGGCGCACCAGCCAGACCGTCAGCCAGATCTGCAACATGCCGATCCCGGCGAACAAAGCCATCGTCGGCACCGGCGCCTTCGCCCACTCCTCCGGTATCCACCAGGACGGCGTGCTGAAGAACCGCGAAAACTACGAAATCATGACCCCGGAATCCATCGGCCTGAACCAGGTGCAGCTGAACCTGACTTCCCGCTCCGGCCGCGCGGCGGTGAAACACCGGATGGAAGAGATGGGCTACCAGGAGAGCGATTACAACCTGGATCACCTGTACGACGCGTTCCTGAAGCTGGCGGACAAAAAAGGCCAGGTCTTCGATTACGATCTGGAAGCGCTGGCCTTTATCAACAAGCAGCAGGAAGAGCCGGAGCATTTCCGCCTGGATTACTTCAACGTTCAGTCCGGCTCCAGCGATATCGCCACCGCCTCGATCAAGCTGGTCTGCGGGGATGAGATCAAAACCGAAGCCGCCAACGGCAACGGTCCGGTTGATGCTATCTACCAGGCGATTAACCGCGTCACCGATTACAACATTGAATTAGTGAAATATGGCTTAAGCGCGAAAGGCCACGGCAAAGACGCCCTGGGCCAGGTGGATATCGTCGTTGACTACAACGGTCGCCGTTTCCACGGGGTTGGTCTGGCAACGGATATCGTAGAGTCGTCAGCCAAAGCGATGGTTCACGTGCTGAACAACATCTGGCGCGCCGCCGAAGTCGAAAAAGAATTGCAACGCAAAGCTCAGAATAAAGAGAACAATAAGGAAACCGTGTAATGTCGAAGAATTACCATATTGCCGTTTTGCCGGGTGATGGCATTGGCCCGGAAGTGATGAACCAGGCGATGAAAGTACTGGAAGCCGTGCGCCAACGTTTTGCCATGCACATTACCACCAGCCAGTACGACGTCGGCGGCGCGGCCATCGACCGTCAGGGAACTCCCCTGCCGCAGGCGACCGTCGCCGGATGCGAGCAGGCGGACGCGATCCTGTTCGGCTCTGTCGGCGGCCCGAAGTGGGAACACCTGCCGCCCGCAGAACAGCCAGAGCGCGGCGCCCTGCTGCCGCTGCGTAAACACTTTAAACTGTTCAGCAACCTGCGCCCGGCCAAACTGTATCAGGGGCTGGAAGAGTTCTGCCCGCTGCGCGCCGACATCGCCGCCAACGGCTTCGACATTCTCTGCGTTCGCGAACTGACCGGCGGCATCTACTTCGGTCAGCCGAAAGGTCGCGAAGGCAGCGGTCAGCATGAGAAAGCTTTTGATACCGAGGTGTATCACCGCTTTGAAATCGAACGTATCGCGCGCATCGCGTTTGAATCCGCCCGTAAACGTCGTCACAAAGTGACCTCCATCGATAAAGCCAACGTCCTGCAGTCGTCCATTCTGTGGCGCGAAATCGTCACCGAGATCGGCAAGGAGTATCCGGACGTTGAGCTGGCGCATATGTATATCGATAACGCCACCATGCAGCTGATTAAAGATCCGTCCCAGTTCGACGTGCTGCTGTGCTCCAACCTGTTCGGCGACATCCTCTCCGACGAGTGCGCAATGATCACCGGCTCGATGGGTATGCTGCCCTCCGCCAGCCTCAACGAACAAGGTTTCGGCCTGTACGAGCCAGCGGGCGGCTCGGCGCCGGATATCGCCGGCAAAAATATCGCTAACCCGATCGCGCAGATCCTCTCCCTGGCGCTGCTGCTGCGCTATAGCCTCGACGCTGACGAGGCGGCGAGCGCGATTGAAAGCGCGATTAACCGCGCTCTGGAGGAAGGCGTTCGTACCGGCGATTTAGCGCGCGGCACGGCGGCGGTCAGCACTGATGAAATGGGCGATATCATTGCCCGCTATGTCGCAGAAGGGGTGTAATCATGGCGAAGACGTTATACGAAAAATTGTTTGATGCGCACGTGGTGTATGAGGCGCAAAACGAAACTCCGCTGTTGTATATCGACCGCCATCTGGTGCATGAAGTCACCTCCCCGCAGGCCTTTGACGGCCTGCGCGCCCACGGCCGCCAGGTGCGCCAGCCGGGTAAAACCTTCGCCACCATGGATCACAACGTCTCGACGCAGACCAAAGATATTAACGCGTCCGGCGAGATGGCCCGCATTCAGATGCAGGAGCTGATTAAGAACTGTAAAGAGTTCGGCGTTGAGCTGTACGATCTGAACCACCCGTACCAGGGCATCGTTCACGTGATGGGCCCGGAACAAGGGGTTACCCTGCCGGGGATGACCATTGTGTGCGGCGACTCCCATACCGCCACCCACGGCGCCTTCGGCGCGCTGGCCTTCGGCATCGGCACCTCCGAAGTAGAGCATGTGCTGGCGACCCAGACCCTGAAACAGGGTCGTGCGAAAACCATGAAAATCGAAGTGCAAGGCAAAGCGGCGCCGGGCATCACCGCCAAAGATATCGTGTTGGCGATCATTGGTAAAACCGGCAGCGCCGGCGGCACCGGCCACGTGGTGGAGTTCTGCGGCGAAGCGATCCGCGATCTGAGCATGGAAGGCCGTATGACCCTGTGCAACATGGCGATCGAGATGGGCGCGAAAGCGGGCCTGGTCGCGCCGGATGAAACCACCTTCAATTACGTACGCGGCCGTCTGCACGCGCCGAAAGGCAAAGATTTTGACGATGCGGTGGCGTACTGGAAAACCCTGAAAACCGACGACGGCGCCACATTTGACACCGTAGTGACGCTGCAGGCGGCTGAGATTGCCCCGCAGGTGACCTGGGGCACCAACCCGGGCCAGGTGATTTCGGTCAGCGATAATATCCCCGATCCTGCGTCGTTCAGCGACCCGGTGGAACGCGCCAGCGCCGAGAAAGCGCTGGCCTATATGGGGCTGAAATCCGGCATTCCGCTGACGGAAGTGGCTATCGATAAAGTATTCATCGGCTCCTGTACCAACTCGCGTATCGAAGATTTGCGCGCGGCGGCGGAAATCGCCAAAGGGCGTAAAGTGGCGCCGGGCGTCCAGGCGCTGGTGGTGCCGGGTTCCGGTCCGGTGAAAGCGCAAGCGGAAGCGGAAGGCCTGGATAAGATCTTCATCGAAGCCGGCTTTGAGTGGCGCTTACCGGGCTGCTCTATGTGTCTGGCGATGAACAACGACCGCCTGAACCCGGGCGAGCGCTGCGCCTCCACCAGCAACCGTAATTTTGAAGGCCGCCAGGGCCGCGGCGGACGCACGCACCTGGTGAGCCCGGCAATGGCCGCGGCGGCAGCTGTGACCGGCCATTTCGCCGATATCCGTAATCTGAAGTAAGGAGACCATCATGGCAGAGAAATTTACCCAACATACCGGCCTGGTGGTTCCGCTGGATGCTGCAAACGTCGATACCGATGCGATCATTCCCAAGCAGTTTCTGCAGAAAGTGACCCGCACCGGCTTTGGCGCGCACCTGTTCAACGACTGGCGCTTCCTCGACGATAAAGGTCAACAGCCGAACCCGGAGTTCGTGCTGAACTTTCCTGAGTACAAAGGCGCATCTATCCTGCTGGCGCGGGAAAACTTCGGCTGTGGCTCCTCGCGCGAGCATGCGCCGTGGGCGCTGACCGATTACGGTTTTAAAGTCGTTATCGCCCCAAGCTTTGCCGATATTTTCTATGGCAACAGCTTCAACAACCAGCTGCTGCCGGTGACGTTGAGCGATGAGCAGGTCGACGAGCTGTTCAAACTGGTGCAGGCCAAACCGGGCATTACGTTTGAAGTGGACCTGGAAGCGCAGGTGGTTAAAGCGGGGGATAAAACCTACAGCTTTAAGATCGACGATTTCCGTCGCCACTGCATGCTCAATGGCCTGGATAGCATCGGCCTGACGCTGCAACATGAAGCGGCTATTTCCGACTATGAGCACAAGCTGCCGGCGTTTATGAATTAATCTTCGCGCCCGGTCATTTGACCGGGCTTTTTAGTTTATTGCGGCAGAAAATTGAGATCTTACGCACAAAAAACAATATTGCTTCGCCGATCGTCAGCCCATGACGTTGGCCTGCCCCACGCGATAAAGACGAATGATTCCGCTTTCCTCCCCCTGACCTGCGTGGTTTATGTATTATCCCTTCACTGCAAGTAAAAATAAGGTACGAGTGTTTAATATAAAAATATAACAATGTGAAAAAAGCGTTAATCTCATAGAGAACCCCTATAGCTCACAGCAAAAAAAAGCATTATTTTTCGATTTTTCGCCTCGCTATCTTTTCCCACAGAGAAATATTAACTAAGGACACGCCCGGGCCCCCGCATAGCGGTTTCCCGGCCTCCTGTGGAGAGAAGAGATGAGCCACTATCCGCACCTTTTCAGTCCGTTGACCATCAACGGCATGACGCTAAAAAACCGCATTATTATGCCCCCGATGGGCACCAATATGGCCACGCTCAATGGCGAGGTCTCGCAGGAACAGCTGGAATACTACGAACTGCGGGCCAAAGGCGGCACCGGGCTTATCACCATCGAAAACATCTGTATTGATTTCCCTTTCGCCTCCAACGGCACCACCCAGCTGCGGATCGATAACGATCAATATATCCCGCGGCTGTTTAAATTAACCGAGACCCTGCATAAACATGGCGCCTGCGTATCCATTCAGTTAAATCACGCAGGCGCTTCGGCTTATGCCTACCGCCTCGAAGGTCAGACACCGCTCTCCTCCTCGACGACGCCCTCGAAAAAGCACGGTAATATTCCGCGGCCAATGACCCATGAGGAAATTTATCACGCGGTGGAAAAATTCGGTGACGCCGCAGAGCGCGTTCGTCGCGCGGGTTTTGACTGCGTCGAAATTCATGCTGGCCACTCCTATTTAATTAGCCAGTTTTTATCGCCGCTATTTAACAAGCGCACCGATGAATTTGGCGGCAGCGTCGAAAACCGCGCCCGGATATTAAGTCTGATTGTCGATAAAGTTCGCGCCTGCGTCGGGCCGCGTTTTCCGGTCAGCCTGCGCATTAGCGCCGACGACTTCCTCAAGGGCGGCAATACCCTCGAAGATTCTCTGCGCATCCTTGAGCTCTGCCAGGAGAAGGTCGATATCATCAACGTCTCGGCGGCGCAGAACGACAACCTGAATCTGCAAATCGACCAGATGTCGCTGGAGGATGGCTGGAAACGTTATCTCTCCCGCGCGGTGCGCGATAAATTCCATAAGCCCACGGTCATCGCCGGCAATATCCGTACCCCGCAGGTGGCCGAGGATATCCTCGCCAGCGGCGATGCCGATCTCATTGCCATTGGTCGCGGTCTGATTGCCGAGCCGGAGTGGGTGCAGAAGGTGCAAAGCGGTAAAGAACGCCTGATGCGCAAATGCATCTCCTGCAATATCGGCTGCGCCGACCATCGCATCGCCCGCTCGCGCCCGCTGCGCTGTTCAATTAACCCGGACATCATTCACGGCGATACCTACAAAACGCGGCGCGTTAATCGCGAAACGAACGTGGTCGTCATCGGCGCTGGCACTGCCGGGATGGAGGCCGCCTGCACCGCGGCGGAAGTCGGCTGCCACACCTGGCTGCTGGAGGCGAAAAATCACGTCGGCGGTCTCGCCAGCGATATCGCCCGTCTGCCGGAGAAAAAACGCATCGCGGATTTCCCGCAGTTTATGAAAAACCGCATCGCCACGCTGGACAACCTGATGCTGCAGGTCGGCAAACGGGCAGACGTAGCCTCGGTTTCCGCCCTGCGTCCGCATCTGATCGTCAATGCCACCGGCTCGACCCCCCTGCTGCCGCCTATTGCAGGACTGCGGGAGAATATTGACGCCGCGGAAGGCAAGGTCTTTTCCATTACCGGCATGATCGACAATCTGGCGAAATTTACCCATGTCGAGGGCAAACGCATCGCCGTTGTCGGCGCGGGCGCCGTTGGCCTTGACGTCATCGAATACTTTACCGCTCGCGGCGCGCTAGCGGTATTAATCGAAATGCAGGACGCCGCCGGTCGCGATCTCGACATCATTACCAGGAATGCCATGTTGAACATGCTCGACGAGCACCAGGTCGAACAGCACATGAATACGCAACTGATGGCGGTGGCTGCCGACCATTTCCAGGTGAAAAATACACAGCATACCTTCGATATCCCCTTCGACTACGGCTTTGTCTGCCTGGGGATGCGCGCCAACCGGACGGGTCTCGACGAGATCGAGCGCTGGGCCAATGCCAATAACGTCAAAATCATGAATATCGGCGACAGCGTGATGGCGCGACGCATTATCGACGGCATCCGCGAAGGCCGCAACGTGCTGGACACCCTCGAAGACATGGGTGCGCTGGGCAGCCGCGAAGCACAACGAATTCCCTTTCTAACTTATTGAGGATTTTTGTCATGGCAGAACGTATTACTGGACACACTGAGCTGATTGGTCTGATCGCCACCCCGATTCGCCACAGCATGTCGCCCACCATGCACAACGAGGCTTTCGCCCATCTCGGGCTGGACTACGTCTACCTGGCTTTTGAAGTCGGTAATCAGGAGCTGAAAGACGTTGTGCAGGGCTTCCGGGCTTTGAAGCTGCGCGGCTTTAACGTCTCTATGCCGAACAAAACCGAGATTTGCCAGTATCTCGATAAGCTCTCGCCGGCGGCGCAGCTGGTCGGGGCGGTGAATACCGTGGTCAATGACGACGGCGTACTGACCGGGCATATTACCGACGGCACCGGCTATATGCGCGCCCTTAGCGAAGCGGGTATCGATATTATTGGCAAGAAGATGACCGTGCTCGGCGCCGGCGGCGCGGCGACCGCGCTCTGCGTCCAGGCGGCACTGGATGGAGTGAAGGCGATCTCGATCTTCAACCGTCGCGATAAATTCTTCGCCAACGCCGAAGAAACGGTAGCCAAGATCCGCAACAACACGCGCTGCGAGATCCATCTGTTCGATCTCGACGATCATGACAAACTGCGTGCCGAAATCGACAGCAGCGTGATCCTGACCAATGCCACCGGGGTCGGCATGAAGCCGTTCGAAGGCCAGATGCTGCTCCCGGACGACAGCTTCCTGCGTCCGGACCTGATCGTCTCCGACGTCGTGTACAACCCGCGCAAAACCCACCTTCTGGAAGTGGCTGAGAAAAAAGGCTGCCGTACGCTAAACGGCCTCGGGATGATGCTGTGGCAAGGCGCGCGCGCGTTCGAAATCTGGACGGGTAAACAGATGCCGGTTGATTACATCAAAAGCATCCTGTTCTAAGGGGCAAGCGATGAAAAATAAATACGTCCCTACCGCGGCAGGGCTGTACCTCAACTACCTGATTCATGGCATGGGGGTGCTGCTGATCACCCTCAACATGGCCCATCTCCAGGAGCAGTGGGGAACAGACGCTGCCGGCGTATCAGTGGTGATCTCCTCGTTAGGGATCGGCAAACTGGCGACCATCGTGACCGGCTTTCTGTCGGATCGCTTTGGTCGTAAGCCCTTTATCTATCTGGGGATCCTCAGCTATCTGATCTTTTTTATCGGCATTCTGCTGACCAAAAATATCTATCTGGCCTATGTCTTCGGCATTATGGCGGGCCTGGCGAACAGCTTCCTCGACTCCGGCACCTATCCGGCGCTGATGGAATCTTTCCCGCACTCCGCCAGCCGGGCCAACGTGCTGATCAAAGCCTTCGTCTCCGCCGGACAGTTCCTGCTGCCGTTCATTATCAGTTTCCTGATCTGGGCGAATCTGTGGTTCGGCTGGTCGTTCGTGATTGCGGCGGCGCTGTTTGTTGTGAGCGGCCTCTATTTGCTCAAAATGCCGTTCCCGGATAGCCAGGCGGCGAAAAAAGAGGCCACCCCAGGGCCACAGGCGGAAACCTCCGCCCGTCCGCAGGCCAACAAACTGGATATGGTGATCTTCACCCTGTACGGCTATATCGGCATGGCGACCTTCTATCTGGTCAGCCAGTGGCTGGCGCAGTACGGTCAGTTCGTGGTCGGCCTGCCCTATGCCTCGGCGATTAAGCTGCTCAGCATCTACACCGTCGGGTCGCTGGTCTGCGTCTTCGTGACCGCCGCCTTCGTCAAAGAGGTGTTCAGCTCCGCCGTCGCCATGATCATCTATACTGGCCTGTCGATGGTCTCGCTGCTGCTGGTGTGCCTGTTCCCGACGCCGATGATGGTTACCGGCTTCGCCTTTGTCATCGGCTTTGCCGCCGCGGGCGGAGTGCTACAGCTGGGAGCGACGATCATGGCGATGAGCTTCCCGAACGGGAAAGGCAAGGCAACCGGCATCTTCTACACCGCCGGCAGTATCGCCAGCTTCACGATCCCGCTGATCACCGCCAAACTTTCGCAGATCAGTATTGCCAGCATTATGTGGTTTGATTTTGCGATCGCCGTGATCGGCTTTGTGATCGCCCTGTACATCGGCTATCGTCAACTGCAGGCTCGGGCGGCGCAAAAAGTATCACCCACCGCAGTCACCGCCTGAGGTTCAACGCGAATAATAATGGATGCCTACATGACAAATGCAGTTACCGTAAAGAACATCACCTTCCAGGAAGGGGAAACCTTAATTTGTGTACCGCTGATCGGCAAAACGCTGGATGAAATACTGGGTAACGCCCACGGCCTGGTCGACGCCGGCGCCGATATCATCGAATGGCGCGTTGACCACTTTACTCAGGTGAGAGAGATGGCTCAGGTGATGGCCGCGCTGGCGGAAATCCGTGGCGCGCTGAAAGCGCTGCCGCTGCTGTTCACCTTCCGCAGCAAGAAAGAAGGCGGCGAGACCGAGCTCAGCGACGAGGCCTACTTCGCGCTCAACCGCGAAGCGGCGCGCAGTGGCCTGGTTGATGTCATCGATATCGAGCTGTTCAATGATGAAGCGCAGATCCGCGCGCTGGTTGACGATGCGCATGCCGCGGGCGTCAAAGTGATCATGAGTAACCATGATTTTCATAAGACCCCCGCCCAGGAAGATATCATCTATCGCCTGCGCCGCATGCAGGATCTGGGCGCCGATCTGCCGAAGATCGCGGTGATGCCGAAATCGCCGCAGGACGTTCTGACCCTGCTCGCCGCCACGCTGACCATGAAAGAGAAGTATGCCACCCGCCCGCTGATCACCATGTCGATGGGAAAATCGGGCGGCGTCAGCCGGGTGACCGGGCGTCTTTTTGGCTCAGCCATGACCTTCGGTACCGTGGGTCAGGCTTCCGCGCCGGGACAGATCGCCATCGACAAGCTGCGTGAAGTGATGGATATTCTCTCCTGATAACCCCTCAGCCCGGAGGACCTCTCCGGGCTATTCGCTAACAGATCTTCTGGCTGTCGTGGATGACCACATTTTTAAACGACTGCAGCGCAGGGGAAAGTCCGCGGTCTTTCATGGTCGCCAGATAGATATAGCGCGGAGGGAGGGTGTTTTTAATCTTCAGGATATGGACGTTGTAATGGGAGAGCGCCGAGATCCGCGGCATGATCGCGATCCCGTAGTCAATGCTGACCAGCCCGGCCATCGCGGTATCCTCTTCCACGTAGCAGGCAATCTCCGGCACCAGCTTTTGCTGCATAAATACATTATCGATAAACGGACGTAAGCCGCTATTTTCTGAAAAATAGATATAGGGATAATGAATCGTCTCCACGAGGTCGACTTCATGTTCATACAGCCGGGCCAGCGGATGATCCCTGGCGGTCACCACCACCAGCTCCTGCTGAATAACCGGAATAAAATCGATATCGGGTTCATCGGCAATATAAGAGCAGATCGCCAGATCGACTTTTCCCGCTTTCAGCTCTTGCAACAGCGTCAGCGAGGTCCCTTGAGTAAAAGAAAAAGTCACGTTGTGAAATTCAGGTGAAAGAGAATATTTATTAATTAACTGCGGAACAACATATTCGCCCATCGTGTAAATAAAGGCTATACGAATGTTTTCTTTATTTTCAGCGCCGTTTTTTTGCAAAACTGTGCGGCCATTTTCCAGTGAGGCCAGCGCATCTTCGACATACGGCAGAAACCGCTTGCCGTTTTGCGTAATTTTAACGTTCCGTCCCTGTCTGGCGAACAGCGCGACCCCTAACTCCTTCTCCAGCTCTGATATCGCATGGCTTAGTGAAGGCTGGGTGATGCACAGACTGGAGGCCGCTTCGGTATAATGTTCAGTTTCAGACAGACGTTTAAAATAATAAAGTTGCTTTAGGTTCATTATTTTTGCCCGTATAATATAAGAATAAATTCACTGATGCTAATATACCATGCAAGCCACCAATAATGCGCACGTGCGGGAAAATATTGGCGGTGCATCAAATATTATTTTCTGAAGCGGATGAATGTGCCACAAAGCGTTGCCATTCATAGATACAACCTATAGTTCCCGGAGCTATTTTTGCATATACAAATATATGCAAAAATATTTTAAACTTTAAAGGAACTCGCTATGAGTATGTCAAACTCTCAGGAAGTCCTCACTTCCTCATCGGGGACGAAAAAAAGAAGCCGCGTTCGGATAGTTATTTTACTGCTGTTGTCCGTCGGAACGATGATCAATTATCTCGACCGCACCATCCTCGGTATCGTTGCCCCACAGTTAACCCAGGAAATTCATATCGATCCGGCGATGATGGGCATCATTTTCTCCGCCTTTGCCTGGACCTATGCCCTGGCGCAGATCCCCGGCGGCATGTTTTTAGACCGCTTCGGCAACAAACTGACCTATGCCCTGTCAATTTTCTTCTGGTCGCTGTTTACCCTGCTGCAAAGTTTCACCCTCGGGCTTAAATCTCTGCTGCTTCTGCGCCTGGGACTCGGCGTCAGTGAAGCGCCCTGCTTCCCGGCCAACAGCCGCATCGTCAGCACCTGGTTCCCGCAGCATGAGCGCGCGCGGGCGACGGCAACATATACGGTTGGTGAATATATAGGACTGGCGGCCTTCTCGCCGCTGTTATTTTTAATCCTCGAACATCATGGCTGGAGAACGCTTTTTTTCCTCACCGGCGGATTAGGTATTTTATTTACTTTGGTGTGGTGGCGTTTTTATCATGAACCCCATGAATCGCGCACGGCTAATCAAGCGGAGCTGGATTATATCGGCGCAAACGGCATTGACAATAAAATCCAGAACGTTCCATTTAACTGGCGTGACGCCAGGCGCCTGCTGGGCTGTCGCCAGATCCTCGGCGCCAGTCTGGGTCAGTTTGCCGGCAACACCACGCTGGTGTTTTTCCTGACGTGGTTTCCCAGCTATCTGGCCAACGAGCGCCATCTTCCCTGGCTGCACGTTGGCTTCTTCGCCACCTGGCCGTTCCTCGCCGCCGCCATCGGCATCCTCTTCGGCGGCTGGATCTCGGACCGACTGCTGAAGCAAACCGGCTCCGTCAACATCAGTCGGAAGTTACCAATAATTTCCGGATTATTACTCTCCAGCTGTATTATTGCGGCGAACTGGGTGAGCGCCAACAGCACCGTTATTATTATCATGTCGGTGGCGTTTTTTGGCCAGGGAATGGTTGGCCTGGGCTGGACGTTAATTTCTGATATTGCCCCGGAAAATATGGCAGGCCTGACCGGCGGTATATTTAATTTCTGCGCTAATATGGCGTCGATTATAGCCCCACTGATAATTGGCGTGATTATCTCCGCAACGGGTAACTTCTTTTACGCACTGATCTACGTCGGCCTGACGGCGCTGATCGGCGTGATTGCCTACATCTTTATCATCGGCGACATCAAGCGAATCGAACTGAAGTAAACCCGGCGGCCCCGGCGAATTGCACGCCGGGGCGAAGAGAACGGTCAGATATCCTTTACCTTGCTGGTTAAAAACAGCGTCACCAGCGAAATCGCGGCGATCGTCCAGTAGACGCTGGCGTGGCCATAGCTCTGCGACAGCGCCCCCTGCATCACGCCGGCCAGGATCACGCCAGTGGAAATACTGTTGGTAAAGAGGGTGGTCGCCGCCCCCGCGCGCCCCGGCATTAAATCCTGGAACCACAGCATGCCGATCCCGGCGATAATGCCGATAAAGATGGCGTTGAACAGCTGCAGGGCCAGCAGCGCCGTACGGCCATGAAACAGGATCAGCCCCAGATAAAACAGCACACCGGCCGCCACCGCCGCCACCATCATTTTGCGTTTACCAAAGCGCTTCACGTAGTAGCCGGCGAGGATCATCGCCGGAATCTCCAGCCCGGCGGCGGTGCCCATCAGGATCCCGGCCAGGCTGTCGGGAAGCCCGAGATCGCTGCTGATCCACAGCGGCATATCAATGATATACATGGTGTTGCAGGTCCACATCAGGGTGGAGGCGATAAACAGCATGCGTACGTTCTTGTCCTGCCAGCCGCCGGCCTGCGCCAGCGCCTCCGCCTCTTCCGAGGGCTGCTCCACGCGCGGAACCGAGGGTAGTTTGACGGCAATCAGCGCCAGGCTGATCACAAAGATGCCCGCCGCAATGGAGAACATGGTGGTAAAGCCATAGTTGAGCGCCAGCATAAAGGCCAGCGGCGGGCCAATCACCCACGCCAGGGACAGCTGGGCACGCATGACCGAGCTGAACATCACCACTTCCCGCGCCGAGCTGTCGGCATACTCCCGCGCCAGGGCAAAGAGCTGCGGCATGGCGGCGTTAGCGATGGATGCCAGCATCACCCCGCAGGTGATCAGCGTCAGATAGTGGCGGTTGAAGGCAAACAGCAGCGCATTGCCTACCGCCATCAGGCAGCAGAACATAATTAACCGCCGCCGGTCGCCGCGGCTATCGGAGCGCTTGGCCAGCGCCAGACTCACCAGGATCCCGGCTATCGCATTCACGGTGTAGAACAGGCCCACCCAGAACGGCTGCGCCCCCACTTCGCGGCTGAGAAACAAACTCAACGTCGGCGCCTGCAATGCGCCCGCCACGCCCATCATAAAAGCAACCAGCATAAAGGCGGCATAGACGCCGTTTAGCCGTCGTCCCATCGTCATCAACCACAGCATGAAATGTCCTTAACACACGCGAAGTAAACGAAAAAAGCCAGCAGAGGCTTTCTGCTGGCGGGTGATTCTATACTCTTTGGAATTCACGTTGCAGGACAAACGGTTAACCGTTTTTGCGCTGGCGCCGAAAGGGTGAGTCCCGTAGGGGCGATTCACGCGGCCAGAACATAGGGCTCTGGGAGCATCGACAGCGATAAACCCGGGCGAGCGCACGCACCTGCAGCTTGAAAAACGACGAGTATAACACCAATACTCAGTCACACATGATGTCTGCAAGTCAATGATCAGAGGTCTTTGACGTCACTCCCCACTGCATCAGTTCTCCCAGAATTTCCTGCTGTCGTCCTGCCATCAGGCGGGCCAGCCAGGACGCTTCCTGCGTCGCAGAAAAGTAGCGCTGGTAGAACGATTTTGCGATAGACCTCATCATATTCACCTCCTCGCTTCATCGGGATTCATTATTGGCTTAATATGGGGAGTAATAAATTGCTGAGTTTTGCGCAGGAGTTCCCCTTTTATGTCTTCCGGCCGTCTGCAACAACAGTTCATCCGTCTATGGCAGTGCTGCGACGGCAAGTCGCAGGAGACCACCCTCAACGAGCTGGCGGAAATGCTGAGCTGCTCGCGCCGCCACATGCGCACCTTGCTCAATATGATGGAGTCCCGCGGCTGGCTGACCTGGGAGGCGGAGGCTGGCCGCGGAAAACGCTCGCGGCTGAGCTTTCTCTATACCGGCCTCGCCCTGCAGCAGCAGCGTGCCGAAGATCTGCTTGAACAGGATCGCATCGATCAGCTGGTGCAGCTGGTCGGCGATAAAGCCGCCGTCCGTCAGATGCTGGTCTCGCATCTCGGGCGCAGCTTCCGCCAGGGGCGGCACATCCTGCGCGTGCTCTACTACCGGCCAATGAAGAATTTACTGCCCGGCAGCGCGCTGCGACGTTCGGAAACCCATATCGCCCGGCAAATATTCAGCGCTCTGACGCGGGTAAATGAGGAAAATGGGGAACTGGAAGCCGATATTGCCCACCACTGGCAGCAGTTGACGCCCACCCACTGGCGCTTTTTCCTCCGGCCAGGCATCCATTTTCACCATGGCCGTGAGCTGGAGATGACCGATGTGATCGCTTCTCTGCAGCGCAGCAATGCCCTGCCGCTCTATTCGCATATCGAACGCATTGAATCGCCCACCGCCTGGACCCTGGATATTCATCTGCGCCAGCCCGACCGCTGGCTGCCCTGGCTGCTGGGCCAGGTGCCGGCGATGGTGCTGCCGCAGGAGTGGCGGACCATGAACCACTTTTCTTCGATGCCGGTCGGCACCGGCCCGTATGCCGTGGTGCGCAACAATCAGAACCAGCTCAAGATCCACGCCTTTGAGGACTATTTTGGCTACCGGGCGCTGATCGATGAGGTGAACGTCTGGGTGCTACCGGAAATTAGCGAAGAGCCCAACGGCGGCCTGACGCTGCAGGGCAATACCGAAAGCGAAAAGGCGGTGGAGAGTCGTCTGGAAGAGGGGTGCTACTACCTGCTGTTCGACTCGCGAAGCCCGCTGGGCGCCAACGAGGCGGTGCGCCGCTGGTTAAGCTATCTGTTCCAGCCCGCGAACCTGCTCTACCACGCGGGCGAGCTTTACCAGGGCAACTGGTTTCCCGCTTACGGCCTGCTGCCGCGCTGGCATCACGCCAGCAACCACGCCTGCGACAAGCCGGCGGGCCTGGAGACGGTTACCCTCACCTACTACCGCGATCACGTCGAACATCGGGTGATCGGCGGGATCATGCGCGACCTGCTGGCGGCGCATCAGGTAAAGCTGGAGATCCAGGAGCTGGAGTACGATGCCTGGCATCGCGGCGAGGTGGTCAGCGATATCTGGCTCAACAGCGTTAACTTCACCTTGCCGATCGAATTCTCGCTATTCGCCTATCTGTACGAAGTCCCGCTGATTCAGCGCTGCATCCCCATCGACTGGCAGGAAGACGCCAGCCGCTGGCGCGCGGGAGAGTTTAATCCGGCTACCTGGAGTCAGCGCCTGCTGGCCAGCCAGCATATCGTGCCGCTGATCCATCACTGGCTGATGATTCAGGGGCAGCGCAGTATGCGCGGCGTGCGGATGAACACCCTCGGCTGGTTCGATTTTAAATCCGCATGGTTTGCGCCGCCTGAGCCGTAAGCGCTTTCCGTCATCTGACAAAATCATTACACTAAGGCCGTTCTCAACGGGGTGCTAATAAACATACGCAATATCATTCAAGTTGCATCAAGGCAGCAAGCGGGTGAATCCCCTGGAGCATAGATAGCTATGTGACTGGGGTGAACGCGCGAAGCTAACGCAGATGCGGCTTGAAGGATGAAGCGTATGGGCTGAGAAAATACCCGTCGAACCTGATCCGGATAACGCCGGCGAAGGGATTTGAGGCTCACTCAAAATCCTTTGCCACCCCTTTTTTCTGAGGTGCAAAGTGTTGAAAAAATTACTCCCGCTGCTGGCGCTGGTCGCCATGCCCGCTCTGGCTAAGCCTGTCCTCACCGTCTATACCTATGACTCCTTCTCTGCCGACTGGGGCCCCGGCCCGGCGGTCAAAAAAGCGTTTGAAGCGGACTGCGGCTGCGAGCTGAAGTTCGTCGCGCTGGAAGATGGCGTTTCGCTGCTGAATCGTCTGCGCATGGAAGGCAAGAACAGCAAGGCTGACGTCGTGCTGGGCCTGGATAACAACCTGCTGGAAGCCGCGGCGCAGAGTCAGCTGTTCGCTAAAAGCCACGTTCCCGCCAGCGCGGTCAGCGTGCCGGGCGGCTGGGATAACGACACCTTTGTCCCCTACGATTACGGCTATTTCGCCTTCGTCTATGACAAAAACAAACTGGCCAATCCGCCGAAAAGCCTGAAAGAGTTGGTCGAGAGCCCGCAGAAGTGGCGCGTCATCTATGAAGATCCGCGCACCAGCACCCCGGGGCTGGGGCTGCTGCTATGGATGCAAAAAGTCTATGGCGATAAAGCGCCCGAGGCCTGGCAGAAACTGGCGGCGAAGACCGTTACCGTCACCAAGGGCTGGAGCGAAGCCTACGGTCTGTTCCTGAAAGGCGAAAGCGACCTGGTGTTGAGCTACACCACCTCGCCGGCCTACCACATTATTGAAGAGAAAAAAGACCACTATGCGGCGGCGAATTTCGCCGAAGGCCACTATCTGCAGGTCGAAGTTGCCGCCCGCACCGCCGCCAGCAAGCAGCCGGAACTCGCGGAAAAATTCCTCAAATTCATGGTATCTCCTGGCTTCCAGAACGCCATCCCCACCGGCAACTGGATGTATCCGGTGACCCAGGTCGCGCTGCCGGCCGGTTTTGCAACCCTGGTGAAGCCCCAGACCACGCTGACGTTTACCCCGCAGCAGGTCGCCAGCGAGCGTCAGACCTGGATTAGCGCATGGCAACGCGCCGTCAGCCGCTAAACCTTAGCGGGCTGCTGCCGGGCCTGTTCGCCGCCACGCTGCTCTGCGCCGTCGCGCTGGCGGCGTTTCTGGCGCTGTGGTTCAGCGCGCCCGGCACGGGCTGGCAGACGGTTTTCAGCGATAGCTACCTCTGGCACGTGGTGCGCTTCTCCTTCTGGCAGGCGTCGCTCTCAGCGCTGCTTTCGGTGGGCCCGGCCGTCTTTCTCGCCCGCGCGCTTTATCGGCGTCGCTTTCCCGGCCGCACCCTGCTGCTGCGCCTGTGCGCGATGACCCTGATCCTGCCGGTGCTGGTGGCGGTGTTCGGCATCCTCAGCGTCTATGGCCGCCAGGGCTGGCTGGCCTCGCTGTTTCACACTTTCGGCTGGCAGTGGGATTTCTCGCCTTACGGCCTGCAGGGCATCCTGCTGGCGCACGTCTTTTTCAATATGCCGATGGCCACCCGCCTGCTGCTGCAGGCGCTGGAGAACATTCCCGGCGAGCAGCGGCAAATTGCCGCCCAGCTTGGCATGCGCGGCTATGCCTTCTTCCGCCTCGTCGAATGGCCATGGATGCGCCGGCACATTCCCGCCGTCGCCGCGCTGATTTTTATGCTCTGCTTTGCCAGCTTCGCCACCGTGCTGTCGCTGGGCGGCGGCCCGAAGGCCACCACCATTGAGCTGGCTATCTACCAGGCGCTGAGCTTTGACTACGATCCGGCGCGAGCGGCGATGCTGGCGTTGATCCAGATGCTCTGCTGCCTCGGGCTGGTGCTGCTCAGCCAGCGTCTCAGTAAAGCGGTGGCTATCGGCGTCAGCCATGTCCGCGGCTGGCGCGACCCTGACGATCGCCTGCATAGCCGGCTGAGCGATGGGTTGCTGATCGGCGCCGCCCTGCTGCTTCTGCTGCCGCCGTTGCTGGCGGTCATCGTCGACGGGATCAACCGCAACATGCTGGACGTGCTGGCGCAGCCCGCCCTCTGGCAGGCATTGACGACTTCTCTGCGCATCGCCATTGCCGCCGGGCTGTTGAGCGTGACCCTGACGATGATGCTGCTATGGAGCAGTCGCGAGCTGCGCGCCCGTCAGCGGCCGCTGGCCGGGCAGGCGATGGAGCTGAGCGGCATGCTGATCCTTGCCATGCCGGGCATCGTGCTGGCTACCGGCTTCTTCCTGCTGCTCAATAACAGCATCGGCCTGCCGGAGTCCGCCGACGGCATCGTCATCTTTACCAATGCCCTGATGGCGATCCCCTACGCGCTTAAAGTGCTGGAAAACCCGATGCGCGACATTGCCGTCCGCTACAGCATGCTCTGCCAGTCGCTGGGGATCGAAGGCCTGGCGCGGCTGCGGGTCATCGAACTTCGCGCGCTCCGGCGCCCGCTGGCCCAGGCGTTAGCCTTCGCCTGCGTGCTGTCGATTGGCGACTTCGGCGTGGTGGCGCTGTTCGGCAACGAGGCGTTCCGCACCCTACCTTTCTATCTGTACCAGCAGATAGGCGCCTACCGCAGCCAGGACGGCGCCGTCACCGCCCTGCTTCTGCTGCTGCTCTGTTTCTTATTATTTACGCTGATTGAAAAACTTCCGGGGCGTGATGCTAAAACTCAATGATGTGACCTGGCTGTACCAGCATCTGCCGATGCGCTTTACTCTCGACGTCGCGCGCGGCGAGCGCATCGCGGTGCTCGGCCCCAGCGGCGCCGGAAAGAGCACCCTGCTGAATCTGATCGCCGGTTTTCTGCCGCCCGCCAGCGGCAGCCTGCAGATTAACGGCGAGACGCATCACGCGACGCCGCCGGCGCAGCGTCCGGTTTCGATGCTGTTCCAGGAGAATAACCTGTTTAACCATCTGACCATTCGGCAGAATATCAGCCTCGGGATCCACCCTGGCCTGAAACTGAGCCGCGAACAGCAGCAGAAAGTCACGGCGATTGCCGCCCAGATGGGAATTGATGACCTGCTTGAACGCCTGCCGGGAGAGCTCTCCGGCGGTCAACGGCAGCGCGCGGCGCTGGCCCGCTGTCTGGTGCGCCAGCAGCCGGTGCTGCTGCTGGATGAACCCTTCTCAGCGCTCGACCCGGCGCTGCGCCAGGAGATGCTGGCGCTGGTGGCTGATGTCTGCGAGCAGCAGCAGCTCACCCTGCTGATGGTCTCGCACAGCGTGGAAGATGCCGCACGCATTGCGCCGCGCTCGTTTGTGGTCGCCGAAGGGCGCATTGTCTGGGATGGCGCTACCGCCGAGCTGTTAAGCGGCCACAGCAGCGCCTCTTATCTGATGGGGATCAGCGCACAATAACCTTGTGCAGGATCGCCAGATAGACCGGCATCAGCGGATGGCGGAAGACAAACGTTAACGCCGTTGCCGCCAGCGCAACCATAAGCGGCGTCAGCCACAGCAGACGCCCGCGCGGCAGCCAGCGGGTCAGCCGATCGCCAGACGTTTTCGCGCTCCGCCACAGCCGCCAGCACAGCCACCCCGCCAGCCAGGCGAGCAGCGCCGCCCCCAGCAGCAGCCATTTAAAGCTGGCGCTGTTTTCATCGGCCGGAATATCAATCGCCGCCCCGGCGAGAATGCCAGGCAGGAAATAGAGCGGCGGCCAGAGCAGGCAGCCGATAATATTCGGTAGCACGAATTTGGCCACCGGCAGGTCGAGCATCCCGGCGACCATCGGCACCAGCGGACGCGTCGGCCCGACAAAGCGGCCAATCAGGATGGTGATCATGCTGTGCTGGTGCAGCGCATGCTCGGTTTTCTCCAGCAGGGCGCGGTTTTTCTTCATGAACGACCAGCGGTGCAGCGGCTTTTTAAAGCGCCATCCGAGCCAGAATGAGATCCAGTCGCCCAGCAGACAGCCCACGATCCCCGCCAGCCACGCCTGCCAGAAGTTAACCTCACCGCCGCCAATCAGCGCCCCAAGGCCGGCCATCATCACCGTTCCGGGTAAGATAAGCCCCACCAGCGCCAGCGACTCGAGAAAGGCCACCAGCATCACGGCTAACAGCGAGTAGACCGTGGATTGGGTAATAAAGTGTTCGAGCAATGCTTGCATAATGTACCCGGTTAAAAAACGAAGCCCGGATTCTCCGAAGCCATCGCGCCGTCGTCAAGCCACCAATTGTCTTAATAGTTTACTGGCTGTGACATTTAAGCGGGTCATCATTTCACTTTCTTTACTTTTTATTCACATCCCGCGCGGAATTCGCTCGGGCTGGCGCCGGTGCATTTTTTGAATACGCGGGAAAAATAGAGCTGATCTTCAAAGCCGACGTTGCGCCCGACGGTGGCGATCGGCATCCGCGTGGTGCTCAGCAACAGTTTGGCCTGGCTGATACGCTGGTCCTCCCGCCAGCCGAGGACGCTGATCCCCAGCTGCTGGCGGAACAGGTGCGACAGGCGCGAGGGCGACAGGCAGACGTGCTGGGCGACGCTGGCGATATCAAAATGGCTGTCCGCCAGATGGTCGCTGATGTACTGGCAGGCGTCGCGCACCCGGTTATCCAGCGGCGGATGCAGCGATTCGTTGATCGCCTCCATCCGCCGCAGCAGGAGCTGTTCCAGCAGATTAATCGCCAGCAGTTCGGAATAGCGCCCCGCCCCTTGCCCGGCATCGACGATCTGGCCGAACAGTTCGCCAAAGCGCGCCTGCCACTGCTCGTCCGGACGGAAAAAGCCGGTCTGGGCGAAGATCGTCGGCCAGTTGAGCCACTCGTGCCAGTAGGCGCGCGGGCGGAAGTAGACCCACTGGTGATACCACTCGCTGGCGTCGGGATGGCGGCCGTAATGATGGATCTCCCCCGGCGGGAACAGCAGCATATCGCCCGGCCGGCAGACAAACTGCTCGCCGTGGTTGTTGATCACCCCCTCGCCGCGGATCGTCAGGTTGAGGATATAGCCTTTCATACCCAGCGGGCGGTCGATAAAGAAATCCAGGTATCCCTGCGCCTCAATCGGCGTCAGGCCGGTGACCAGATGAGCGTTAAAAGAGTAGCCCGGCAGCAGCGGATCGTTTTGCGTTTCGGCCATACGCGTGGTTCTCCCGAAGGTATTAGTGACACCAATTGTCCATATTCATCATTTTATCGCTCTCGGCCCTGTCACGACTGCGACGGCGGTGGAAATTTCGCTAAAAAGCCGCACAGCAAGCGAAAAAAGCGCCAGCAGCGTGCATTCCACCGGGATATGCCGGGTAACAAAAGTGTCTATAAATACGGCAGGAAAGTCCACATCGAATATTTGCACGGCGTCACACTTTGCGAGGTGACAGCAAAATAATCCATAAGATTAGCGAATCCGGCCTGACGGATTTTGCCGGGGATATCTACTGTTGCTGCATGAATGATTTCTGCATGGAGTAACAAGATGGCAATTGCGATTGGCCTCGACTTTGGTAGTGACTCAGTCCGCGCCCTGGCGGTGGAATGCGCGTCCGGCGCAGAACTGGCGGCAAGCGTGGAGTGGTATCCGCGCTGGCGGGAAGGACAGTATTGCGATGGCGCGAACAACCGCTTCCGCCACCACCCGCGAGATTACATCGAGTCCATGGAAGCGGCGCTGAAAAGCGTACTTGCCTCCCTGAGCGCCGAACAGCGCGCCGACGTCGTGGGCATTGGCGTCGACAGCACCGGCTCAACCCCGGCTCCCGTTGATGCCGAAGGCAACGTGCTGGCGCTGCGCGAAGAATTCGCTGACAACCCTAACGCCATGTTTGTCCTGTGGAAGGATCATACCGCGGTCGAGGAAGCCGAGGCGATCACCCGCCTGTGCCACCAGCCGGGCAAAGAGGATTACTCGCGCTATATCGGCGGGATCTACTCCAGCGAATGGTTCTGGGCCAAAATCCTCCACGTCACCCGGGAAGATAGCGCCGTCGCCCAGGCAGCAGCCTCATGGGTGGAGCTTTGCGACTGGGTGCCCGCCCTGCTCTCCGGCACTACGCGTCCGCAGGATCTGCGCCGCGGCCGCTGCAGCGCCGGGCATAAATCGCTGTGGCATGAGAGCTGGGGCGGTCTGCCGCCGGCCAGCTTCTTCGATGAGCTTGATCCCATCATTAACCAGCATCTGGCCTGGCCGCTGTTCACCGATACCTGGACGGCCGATGTGCCGGTCGGCACGCTAAGCGCAGAGTGGGCCCAGCGCCTGGGTCTGTCGCAGACCGTGGCCATCTCCGGCGGCGCCTTCGACTGCCATATGGGCGCCGTTGGCGCCGGCGCGCAGCCTAACGCGCTGGTGAAAGTCATCGGCACCTCCACCTGCGACATTCTGATTGCCGATAAAGAGAGCGTCGGCGACCGCACGGTCAAAGGCATCTGCGGCCAGGTCGACGGCAGCGTGGTCCCGCACTTTATCGGTATGGAGGCAGGCCAGTCCGCCTTCGGCGATATTTACGCCTGGTTTGGGCGCATCCTCGGCTGGCCGCTGGAACAGCTGGCCCAGCAGCATCCGGAATTGCGCGAACAAATCAAAGCCAGCCAAAAACAGTTACTGCCGGCGCTCACCGAAGCCTGGGCCAGTAACCCATCGCTCGATCATCTGCCGGTAGTGCTGGACTGGTTCAACGGCCGCCGCACGCCGAATGCCAACCAGCGCCTGAAAGGGGTGATCACCGATCTTAACCTGGCGACCGACGCGCCGGCGCTGTTCGGCGGACTGATCGCCGCCACCGCCTTCGGCGCCCGCGCCATTATGGAGTGCTTCACCGAGCAGGGGATCCCGGTTAACAACGTCATGGCGCTCGGCGGTATCGCGCGGAAAAACCAGGTCATCATGCAGGCCTGCTGCGACGTGCTGAACCGTCCGCTGCAGATTGTCGCCTCCGATCAGTGCTGCGCGCTGGGGGCGGCTATCTTCGCCGCCGTCGCCGCCGGCGTCTATGAGGATATTCCAGCCGCCCAGCAGCGGATGGCAAGCCAGGTGGAAACCACCCTGCAGCCGCGCCCGGCGCAGGCACAGCGTTTCGAACAACTCTATCAGCGCTACCAGCAGTGGTCGGTCAGCGCCGAACAACACTATCTCCCTTCGGCTGCAAAGGCGGAAAAAGCCCCGCAATCTCAGGCAGCGCTCACCCATTAAGGATACGAAAATGACGATTTTTGATAACTATGAAGTATGGTTCGTTATTGGCAGCCAACATCTCTACGGCCCGGAAGCCCTGCGCCAGGTGACGAAGCATGCCGAACATGTGGTGAACAGCCTGAATGCGGAAGCCAAACTGCCGTGCAAACTGGTCCTCAAGCCGCTGGGCACTACCCCGGACGAGATCACCCATATCTGCCGCGACGCCAACTACGATGACAAATGCGCCGGGTTAGTGGTCTGGCTGCATACCTTCTCGCCGGCAAAAATGTGGATCAACGGCCTGACCATCCTCAACAAGCCGCTGCTGCAGTTCCATACGCAGTACAATGCCGCGCTGCCGTGGGACAGCATCGATATGGACTTTATGAACCTGAACCAGACCGCGCACGGCGGCCGCGAGTTCGGCTTCATCGGCGCCCGTATGCGCCAGCAGCACAGCGTGGTGACCGGCCACTGGCAGGATAAAGAGGCCCACCAGCGCATCGGCGGCTGGATGCGCCAGGCGGTCTCCAGACAGGATACCCGTCATCTGAAAGTGTGCCGTTTCGGCGATAACATGCGTGAAGTGGCGGTGACCGACGGCGATAAAGTCGCGGCGCAGATCAAGTTTGGCTTCTCAGTGAACACCTGGGCGGTCGGCGATCTGGTGCAGGTGGTCAACAGCGTCAGCGACGGCGATATCAGCGCGCTGGTCGATGAATACGAGAGCAGCTACCGTCTGACCCCGGCGGCGCAGGTTCACGGCGACAAGCGCCAGAACGTGCTGGACGCCGCGCGCATTGAGCTGGGGATGAAACGCTTCCTCGAACAGGGCGGTTTCCACGCCTTTACCACCACCTTTGAAGATCTCCACGGCCTGAAACAGCTCCCGGGTCTCGCCGTACAGCGCCTGATGCAGCAGGGCTACGGCTTTGCCGGCGAGGGCGACTGGAAAACCGCCGCTCTGCTTCGCATCATGAAGGTGATGTCAACTGGTCTGCAGGGCGGCACCTCCTTTATGGAGGATTACACCTACCACTTCGACAATGGCAACGATCTGGTGCTCGGCTCGCACATGCTGGAAGTGTGCCCGACGATCGCCACCGCCGAGAAACCGATCCTCGACGTCCAGCCGCTGGGCATCGGCGGCAAAGCGGATCCGGCGCGCCTGATCTTCAATACCCAGACCGGCCCGGCGATTGTCGCCAGCCTGATCGACCTGGGAGACCGCTTCCGTCTGCTGGTCAACACCATTGAAACCGTCCCGACGCCGCACGATCTGCCGAAGCTGCCGGTGGCCAACGCCCTGTGGAAAGCGCAGCCGGATCTGCGTACCGCTTCGGAAGCCTGGATCATCGCCGGCGGCGCGCACCATACCGTCTTCAGCCATGCGCTGAATCTCGACGATATGCGCCAGTTCGCCGAGCTGAATGATATCGAGCTGACCGTCATCGACAACGATACCCGTCTGCCGGCCTTCAAAGACGCGCTGCGCTGGAATGAAGTCTATTACGGTTCAAAACGCTAAAAGGTCGTCCCCTCACCCTACCCCTTTCCCCGCCGGGGAGAGGGTACCGGCCGGGCGCGATGCCGCCTTTCTCTCTCTCCCGCCGGGAGAGGGCCGGGGGTGAGGGATACCCGACTCGCCTGCTATTCGGAGCACACTATGTTAGAAGATCTTAAACGCCAGGTTCTGGAAGCCAACTTAGCGCTGCCGCAGCATAATCTGGTGACCTTAACCTGGGGCAACGTCAGCGCCGTCGACCGCGACCAGGGCGTTCTGGTTATCAAACCCTCCGGCGTGGATTATCGCGTAATGACCGCCGACGATATGGTGGTGGTCAGTCTGGAGAGCGGCGAAGTGGTGGAGGGTAAGAAGAAGCCCTCGTCGGATACCCCGACCCATCGCCTGCTGTATCAGGCTTTCCCGACGCTGGGCGGCATTGTGCATACCCATTCGCGCCACGCCACCATCTGGGCGCAGGCCGGGCAAGCTATTCCGGCGACCGGCACCACCCACGCCGACTATTTCTATGGTCCAGTGCCCTGCACCCGGCTGATGACCGATGCGGAGATCAATGGCGAATACGAATGGGAAACCGGCAAGGTGATTGTTGAAACCTTCCGCCAGCGCGAGATCGACCCGGCGCAGATGCCCGGCGTGCTGGTTCATTCCCACGGCCCGTTCGCATGGGGTAAAAACGCTGAAGACGCGGTGCATAACGCCATCGTGCTGGAAGAGATCGCGTATATGGGCATCTTCTGCCGCCAGCTGGCGCCGCAGCTGCCGGATATGCAGCAGACCCTGCTGGATAAGCACTATCTGCGTAAGCACGGGGCTAAAGCCTACTACGGCCAATAATCACCCTGCTCGCGCTGCGCCTGGCAGGGCTACGGCTCTGCCGCGTCGGGTAGCCCGGATAAGCGCGCAAGCCGAAATCCGGCGCCACCTTAGCGCCGAGTACCTGTATAAAACCCCAGCACCCACTGAGAAACCAGGCTATAATCAGGCCTGGTTTTTTATCGTTGAGAGCACCCGTGACCCAGCCACGAGCAGGTTTTTTACTCACCCGTCACTGGCGGGACACTCCGCAAGGCACCGAGCTGTCCTTCTGGCTGGCCACCGACGACGGCCCGCTGCAGGTCACGCTGCCGCCGCAGGAGTCCGTCGCCTTTATCCCCGCCGCGCAGCGGGCGCAGGCTGAGCGACTGCTGCAGGGTGAGAAAGGCTTCCGCTTCGCCCCGCTGGCCCTGAAAGATTTCCACCGCCAGCCGGTGGTCGGCCTCTACTGCCGCGCCCATCGTCAATTGATGCGTCTGGAGAAGATGCTCCGCGATAGCGGCGTCACCCTCTATGAGGGCGATATCCGTCCGCCGGAGCGCTACCTGATGGAGCGCTTTATTACCGCCCCGGTGTGGGTGGAAGGCGAAACGCGTGGCCCGCATCTGGTCAACGCGCGCATGAAACCCCATCCTGACTATCGCCCGCCGCTGAAATGGGTGTCGCTGGATATCGAAACCAGCCGTCAAGGCGAGCTGTACTGCATCGGCCTGGAAGGCTGCGGTCAGCGGGTGGTCTACATGCTGGGCCCCGAACCGGAAACGCCGCCAGACGTCGATTTCGATCTGGTCTACGTCGCCAGTCGCCCCCTGCTGCTGGAAAAGCTGAACGCCTGGTTTGCCGATCACGATCCCGACGTGCTGATCGGCTGGAACGTGGTGCAGTTCGATCTGCGCGTCCTGCAAAAGCATGCCGAACGCTATCGTATCCCGCTGCGGCTCGGCCGCGGCAACAGCGAGCTGGAGTGGCGCGAGCACGGCTTTAAGCACGGCGTCTTCTTCGCCCAGGCCAACGGCCGGCTGATTATCGACGGTATCGAGGCGCTGAAATCGGCGTTCTGGAATTTCTCCTCCTTTTCGCTGGAGGCGGTGGCGCGCGAGCTGTTGGGCGAAGGCAAAGCCATCGACAACCCGTGGGATCGGATGGACGAGATCGATCGCCGCTTCCATGACGATAAACCGGCGCTGGCCATCTATAACCTACAGGACTGCGAGCTGGTGACGCGGATCTTCCACAAAACGGAGATCATGCCGTTTCTGCTCGAACGAGCGACGGTCAACGGCCTGCCCGCCGATCGCCACGGCGGCTCGGTCGCCGCCTTCAGCCACCTCTATTTTCCGCGCATGCACCGCCTGGGCTACGTGGCGCCGAACCTCGGCGACGTGCCGCCGCAGGCGAGCCCCGGCGGGTATGTGATGGACTCCCGCCCCGGCCTGTATGACTCGGTGCTGGTCCTGGACTACAAGAGCCTGTATCCGTCGATCATTCGCACCTTTTTAATCGATCCGGTCGGCCTGGTGGAGGGCCTGGCGCAGCCCGATGACCAGCACAGCATTGAGGGCTTCCTCGGCGCCCGCTTCTCGCGAGACAAGCACTGCCTGCCGGGGATTGTCAGCCAGATCTGGCATGGCCGCGATGAAGCCAAGCGCCGGCACAATAAGCCGCTCTCCCAGGCGCTGAAGATCATCATGAACGCCTTTTACGGCGTACTGGGCACCAGCGCCTGCCGCTTCTTCGACCCGCGTCTCGCCTCGTCGATCACCATGCGCGGCCACGCGATCATGCGTCAGACCAAAGCGTTAATTGAAGCCAAAGGCTATGACGTTATCTACGGCGATACCGACTCCACCTTCGTCTGGCTTAAGCGCCCGCACAGCGAAGCGCAGGCGGCGGAGATAGGCCGGACGCTGGTGAACGATGTCAACGCCTGGTGGGCGCAGGAGCTTGGCAAAAGCCAGCTTACCAGCGCCCTGGAGCTGGAATACGAAACCCACTTCTGCCGTTTTCTGATGCCGACGATCCGCGGCGCCGATACCGGCAGCAAGAAGCGTTACGCCGGCATGATTCAGGAGGGCGACGGCCAGCGCATGGTTTTCAAAGGGCTGGAAACGGTGCGCACCGACTGGACGCCGCTGGCCCAGCAGTTTCAGCAGGAGCTGTACCTGCGCATCTTCCGCAACCAGCCGTATCAGGATTATGTGCGGGAGACTATCGCCAGGCTGATGAACGGCGAGCTCGATGAGCAGCTGGTTTATCGCAAACGCCTGCGCCGGCCGCTGGCGGAGTATCAGCGCAACGTGCCGCCTCATGTGCGCGCCGCGAGGCTTGCCGATGAGCACAACCTGAAGCGGGGTCGGGCGCAGCAGTATCAGCAGCGCGGCACCATCAAATACGTCTGGACCACCGGCGGCCCGGAACCGGTGGATTATCAGCAATCGCCGCTCGATTACGACCACTATTTGTCAAAGCAGCTGCAGCCGGTGGCGGAAGGGATCCTGCCCTTCGTCAACGACGACTTTGCTACAATAGTGACAGGACAGCTGGGGCTATTTTGATTTTTTCACACCCATTCCGCGGGCGCAGAAGCCTGAAAATGAACCGTGAGGAGGACGTGACGAACGTTCTGCCATCCAGTAATATAGCGCCCTTTCCATTCCTGGCCCCAATTTTGACGCATCTCCGGTTGTACATGGGGATGATCAACTATTGCCTGCAATTAAAGAACTAAAGAGCCGAACATATATGCCTTTTACACTTGGTCAACGCTGGATTAGCGACACAGAGAGCGAACTAGGATTAGGGACGGTGGTAGCGCTGGATGCGCGCATGGTCACTCTCCTCTTCCCCGCCATCGGCGAAAACCGTCTGTACTCACGCAACGATTCCCCGATCACTCGCGTGATGTTTAACCCGGGCGACACCATTACCAGCCACGAAGGCTGGCAGCTCCACGTTGACAAAGTGCATGAAGAGAACGGGCTGCTGTCCTACACCGGCACCCGCCTCGATACCCAGGAAGCGAACGTCACCCTGCGTGAAGTGCTGCTCGACAGCAAACTGGTGTTCAGCAAGCCGCAGGACCGCCTGTTCGCCGGCCAAATCGACCGCATGGACCGCTTTGCCCTGCGCTACCGCGCGCGCAAGTTCCAGAGCGAGCAGTACCGCATGCCGTGGAGCGGCCTGCGCGGGCAGCGCACCAGCCTGATCCCGCATCAGCTGAACATCGCCCACGACGTGGGTCGTCGTCACGCTCCGCGCGTCCTGCTGGCCGATGAAGTGGGCTTAGGTAAAACCATCGAAGCCGGGATGATCCTGCACCAGCAGCTGCTCTCCGGCGCCGCCGAGCGCGTACTGATTGTGGTCCCGGAAACCCTTCAGCACCAGTGGCTGGTGGAGATGCTGCGCCGCTTCAACCTGCGCTTCTCGCTGTTTGACGACGAGCGCTACGCCGAAGCGCAGCATGACGCCTATAACCCGTTTGAAACCGAACAGCTGGTGATCTGCTCTTTAGACTTCGTGCGCCGCAGCAAGCAGCGTCTGGAGCATCTGTGCGACGCCGAGTGGGACCTGATGGTGGTCGATGAAGCGCACCACCTGGTGTGGAGCGAAGAGGCGCCGAGCCGCGAATATCAAGCCATTGAACAGCTGGCCGAGCGCGTGCCGGGCATTCTGCTGCTGACCGCGACGCCGGAACAGCTGGGGATGGAGAGCCACTTTGCGCGCCTGCGCCTGCTGGATCCGAACCGCTTCCACGATTTCGCGCAGTTTGTCGAAGAACAGCAGAACTACCGTCCGGTGGCCGACGCCGTCGCCCTGCTGCTGGCGGGCAACAAGCTGAGCGATAACGAACTCAATACCCTCGGCGATCTGATCGGCGAGCAGGATATCGAGCCGCTGCTGCAGGCCGCCAACAGCGATCGCGAAGACGCCCAGGCCGCGCGCCAGGAGCTGGTCTCGATGCTGATGGACCGCCACGGCACCAGCCGCGTGCTGTTCCGTAACACCCGTAACGGCGTCAAAGGTTTCCCGAAACGCGAGCTGCACACCATTCGCCTGCCGCTGCCGACCCAGTACCAGACGGCCATCAAAGTGTCCGGCATCATGGGGGCCCGCAAAACCGCGGAAGAGCGCGCGCGCGACATGCTCTATCCGGAGCAGATCTATCAGGAATTTGAAGGCGATACCGGCACCTGGTGGAACTTCGACCCGCGCGTCGAGTGGCTGATGGGCTACCTGACCAGCCACCGTTCGCAGAAGGTGCTGGTGATCTGCGCCAAGGCCGCCACCGCGCTGCAGCTGGAGCAGGTGCTGCGCGAGCGCGAAGGTATCCGCGCCGCCGTGTTTCATGAAGGAATGTCGATTATCGAACGCGACCGCGCCGCGGCGTGGTTTGCCGAAGAAGACACCGGCGCCCAGGTGCTGCTGTGCTCTGAGATCGGTTCCGAAGGACGTAACTTCCAGTTCGCCAGCAATCTGGTGATGTTCGATCTGCCGTTTAACCCGGATCTGCTGGAGCAGCGTATCGGCCGTCTCGACCGTATCGGCCAGGCGCACGATATCCAGATCCACGTCCCGTACCTGGAAAAGACCGCGCAGTCGGTGCTGGTGCGCTGGTACCACGAAGGTCTCGACGCCTTCGAACATACCTGCCCGACCGGACGGACCGTCTACGACAGCGTCCATGACGAGCTGATCAACTACCTTGCGGCGCCGGAATCCACCGACGGCTTTGACGATCTGATCAAGTCCTGCCGCCAGCAGCATGACGCCCTGAAAGCGCAGCTGGAGCAGGGCCGCGACCGTCTGCTGGAGATCCACTCCAACGGCGGCGAGAAAGCCCAGGCCCTGGCGGAGAGCATCGAAGAGCAGGATGACGACACCAGCCTGATCGCCTTCTCGATGAACCTGTTCGATATCGTCGGCATCAACCAGGACGACCGCGGCGAAAACCTGATCGTCCTCACCCCTTCCGACCATATGCTGGTCCCGGACTTCCCGGGTCTGCCGGAGGACGGCTGCACTATCACCTTTGAGCGTGACGTGGCGCTGTCGCGTGAAGACGCGCAGTTCATCACCTGGGAGCACCCGCTGATCCGCAACGGCCTCGACCTGATCCTCTCCGGCGATACCGGCAGCAGCACCATTTCCCTGCTGAAGAACAAGGCGCTGCCGGTCGGCACTCTGCTGCTGGAGCTGATCTACGTGGTCGAAGCGCAGGCGCCGAAGCAGCTGCAGCTCAACCGCTTCCTGCCGGCGACCCCGGTTCGCATGCTGCTGGATAAAAACGGCAACAATCTCGCCGGCCAGGTGGAGTTTGAAAGCTTCAACCGCCAGCTGAGCGCGGTCAATCGCCACACCGGCAGCAAGCTGGTCAACGCGGTTCAACAGGACGTTCACGCCATTCTGCAGCAGGGCGAAGCGCAGATCGCCAAGGCGGCGCAGGGGCTGATCGACGCGGCGCGTAGCGAAGCCGACGATAAGCTGACGGCGGAACTCTCCCGTCTGGAAGCGCTGAAGGCGGTCAACCCGAACATCCGTGACGACGAACTGGCGGCGATTGAAAGTAACCGCCAGCAGGTGCTGGAGGCGCTGGGACAGGCCGGATGGCGTCTGGACGCGCTGCGTCTGATCGTCGTCACTCACCAGTAACGGAACGCAAAATGGCGATGGAAAACTACAATCCGCCGCAGGATCCCTGGCTGGTGATCCTGTATCAGGATGAGCACATCATGGTGGTCAACAAGCCGAGCGGCTTGTTGTCCGTGCCGGGTCGTCTTGATGAACATAAAGACAGCGTGATGACGCGCATTCAGCGCGACTTCCCGCAGGCCGAATCGGTGCATCGCCTTGATATGGCCACCAGCGGCGTGATTGTGGTGGCGCTGAATAAGGCGGCGGAACGCGAACTGAAGCGTCAGTTCCGCGAGCGCGAGCCGAAGAAGCAGTACATCGCCCGCGTCTGGGGCCATCCGCAGCCGGCGGAGGGCCTGGTGGATTTACCGCTGATTTGCGACTGGCCGAACCGGCCAAAGCAGAAGGTGTGTTATGAAACCGGCAAAGCGGCGCAAACCGAGTATGAGGTGCTGGAGTACGCGGAAGATAACACCGCCCGCGTGCGCCTGAAGCCGATTACCGGACGGTCGCACCAGCTGCGCGTGCATATGCTGGCGCTGGGGCATCCGATCCTTGGCGACCGCTTTTACGCCACGCCTGAGGCGCTGGCGATGGCCCCGCGCCTGCTGCTGCACGCCGAGACGCTCACCATTACCCACCCCGCCTACGGCAACGCGATGACCTTCCGCGCGCCGATCGACTTTTAGGACCTACCCGGCAGCGCTTTGCCGCCGGGGAATACTGACCCGCTAATCGCGGGCAAACCACGCGTCAATCATCTGCTCAACGCGGGCAACGA
This sequence comes from Klebsiella sp. C283, assembly GCF_048822555.1. Lineage (NCBI taxonomy): Bacteria > Pseudomonadati > Pseudomonadota > Gammaproteobacteria > Enterobacterales > Enterobacteriaceae > Klebsiella > Klebsiella sp. C283. The sequence goes on along the minus strand of NZ_JBMEZS010000007.1, from coordinate 186,123 downwards.
CGAGATCGGTGTCGTGACGACGGCTGCGCGCGCAGGCGTGCGCCGGCTCATCGCACAGCAGGCAGCGGCGCTGCGACTCGCCCAGCGACTGGCGTCCCACCTGCCCGCTCTGCGGACAGATCACATCGATATCCCACAAGCGTCCCAGCGGATGGCTCTGCTCCAGCGTACTGCACATCGCTTTGATTTCGCTGGCCGGGTGCGCCACGCACCACAGCGCTTCAGGCCCGGTCGGCAGCCACAGCACCTGACGATCCAGCGTTTGCCAGCGGTGCTTCCACAGCAGTTGATCGCAGGCCTGGAGGGCTACGCCCATCATGTTGCGATAGCGAATGCTGTCCTTCACCGCCCCGGGGGTCACCAGGGTCAGGGAAATAACAGGCTGCTGATAATGGGCCAACCAGTCGGCCTGGCGGGCTGCACGCTGCTCTTTCGCCGCCAGCAATGCGTCGATGCTGACGCCCGCCTGGGCGGGAGTATCCACTGACATTAATTCCTCTCCTACATATGATAAATGCGACAGCGCCTGGACTGTCATGATGATGGTTGCGATAGCCGATCGCGCGCTGATTGTAACGCTAAATGCGGAGCATTTAGGATACAGAACGCAGATATTTTCGGCGTTCTGTAGCGGAAAATAGCAGGTTTATCGCTGAGCGTAGCGTTATATCACGCCAGATAGTGGCTGAGGAACAGCAACCCCAGCGAGACATTTATCGCCCCGCCAATCCGGGTAGCGATCTGCGCGAACGGCATCAGGCTCATGCGGTTGCCAGCGGTCAGGATCGCCACATCGCCGGTGCCGCCCTGCCCGCTCTGGCAACAGGAGACAATCGCCACATCGATCGGGTGCATCCCTATCTTTTTACCGACCAGGAAACCGGTCGCCACCAGCGCGGAGACGGTGCTGACGATCACCAGCAGGTTGGTGAAGGTGAAGGCGTTCACCAGCTCCTGCCACGGGGTGATCGCCACGCCGACGGCAAAGAGGATCGGGTAGGTGACCGCGGTGCGGAAGAATTTATACACCATCTGCGATCCCTCCTGCAGGCGCGGAGAAACCACATTAGCCAGCTTTAACAGCACCGCGAGAAACAGCATGCCCACCGGCGCCGGCAGACCAATCAGTTTGTGGCCGAGCATCCCCATCATATACAGCAGCACCGCCAGCAGCGCGCCGGAGGCCAGCGTCCCGACGTCGGTTTTGCCGCTCACGCCTTCGCTCTCGCCGAGGCTGCGGGTTTCATGGCTGCGGTTCGGCATCAGTTGCCCTTCGCCGGTCAGATGCGGGAAACGCTTGCCGAGCTGGTTGAGGCAGCCGGAGATGACGATCGCCGTCAGGCTGCCGAGCATCACCATCGGCAACACCCGGCCCAGGGCCACTCCCTGCTCCATATGCATCAGCGCGGCGTAACCCATCGACAGCGGGATCGCCCCTTCCCCTACGCCGCCGGCCATGATCGGCAGCACGATAAAGAAGAACACCTGGAACGGCTCCATGCCCAAGAGCGTGCCGACGCCGATGCCCACCAGCATGCCGACCACCTCGCCGCACAGCATTGGGAAGAAGATCTTCAGGAAGCCCTGAATCAAGGTGGTGCGGTTCATACTCATGATGCTGCCGACGATAATGCAGCAGATATAGAGATAGAGGATGTTGGTGGATTTATAGAATTTGGTGGTGGATTCAACGACCACGTCCGGCAGCAGGCCATAATGGACCAGCGCGGAAGGAATAAAAGTGGCGCAGATCGCCGCCGCGCCGAGTTTTCCCAGCACTGGCAGACGTTTGCCAAACTCGCCGCAGGCGAAGCCAAAGAAAGCCAGCGTAGCCACCATCACCACGATATCGCTCGGCAGTTTACCGCCAAGGCAGTCGAGAGCGATCAGCCCCCCGGCCAGCAGAAACAGCGGCAGCGGGACGATCCCTACCTTCCAGTTATCCATGATGTGCCACCAGCGCTGCCTGAGCGTGGTTTTCGGCGTATTGATCGGTTCAAGGGTTGCAGAGAATGCGTTGTCTGTGGTGCTCATAAATTCAGCCCTGTCGTTATTATTCATTTTCAGCGTAAAGGGACAGCGGCGTCGTTAATGTGAAGCTCCCCGAATTAAAAAAGAAGTTTTAATGGTCACTATGGTTTTTATGGTTTCTATTCGCTGATCCGCGCAGGGGTGATATATCTCTGATTTATTATCGTGGTTTTTATGGTTTTTATTTCCCGCCACGCGTTATTTCCGCCGCGACTACTGGCGACAGCCGGCGCCTGCGCCGCTGATCACAACTTTCCCTTAACATTTACGTCACGTGACAGAAAAATGATAGAGTGCCGGTATGGTGAATACGTCGTCCGGGACCTATGAAATTATCTTTTCAATATAAGCTGTTTATTTCGCTGGTCGCTTTTTTCTCAGTCCTGTTTATCGCGCTGGGTATTTATTATTACTTTGACGCCAGCCGCCAGCTTTATCAGGAAATGAGCGCCCGGGCCAAAATTCAGGCCGAAGAGATAGCCCTGATGCCAAATTTACGTCAGCAGGTCAGCCGGCATGACCCGCAGGCGATTCAGGCGTTTATGCAGCAAATCGCCGCCCATAGCGACGCCAGCTTTATCGTCATCGGTGACCGCCAGGGGATGCATCTGTTTCATTCCGTCCATCCGGAGTGGGTCGGCACGCGGCTGGTCGGCGGCGACAACCAGGCGGTACTGGAGGGAAAGTCCATTACCACCATTCGCAAAGGCGGCCTGGGCGTCTCGCTGCGCAGTAAAACGCCCATCGTCGATGACGCGGGGCGGGTGATCGGCATTGTCTCCGTCGGCTACCTCACCAGCTATCTCGATAGCATTACCCTGAGCAAAGTGATCAATATTTTTATCGCCGCCGTCCTGCTGCTCACCGCCCTGTTTATCTTCTCCTGGTACTTTACCCGCAGCATCAAGAAACAGATTTTTTCGCTCGAGCCGCGGGAGATAGGCCTGCTGGTGCGCCAGCAAAAGGCGATGATGGAGTCGATCTTTGAGGGGGTGATCGTCATCGATCGCCAGCGGCGCATTGAGGTGATTAACCATGCCGCCCGCAGCCTGCTGGGACTCAGCCAGCCCGCCCGTCAGCTGCGCGGCCAGTCCATCGACAGCGTGATTTCCCCGCAGCCCTTTTTCGCCAGCGGCGACATGCTTGAGCGCGACACCCATGATGAGCTGTGCCGCTTCAACCAGTTGACCGTGCTCGCCAGTCGGGTGCGCATTATGCTGGAGAACACCCTGCAGGGCTGGGTGATTACCTTCCGTGACCGCAATGAAATCAATGCCCTCACCGCCCAGCTGAGCCAGGTGAAGCGCTATGTCGACAATCTTCGCATCATGCGCCACGAGCAGCTCAACCGGATGACCACCCTCTCCGGCCTGCTGCATATGGGCCATTATGACGAAGCGATCCGCTATATTCAGGCCCAGTCGGAGCATGCTCAGGAGCTACTGGACTTTATCTCCTCGCACTTCCACTCGCCGACGCTGTGCGGTCTGCTGCTCGGCAAAGCCACCCGCGCCCGCGAAAAAGGCGTGGCGCTGAGCTTCGACCCGGCCTGCCGCATTGACCGTCCGCTGCCGTCGCTGATGGAATCCGAACTGATCTCCATCATCGGCAACCTGCTGGATAACGCCATCGAAGCCACGCAGCGCGCCGAGCTTCCGCATGAGCCGGTGGAAGTTCTGATCCAGCTCAACGCCCGGGAGCTGATTATCGAAGTGGCCGACCGCGGCGTCGGCATCCGCCCCGATATCCGCGAGCGCATTTTTGAACGCGGCGTCACCACCAAAACCCGTGGCGATCACGGCATTGGTCTGTATCTTATTGAACATTATGTCACTCAGGCGGGCGGCACCATCGAAGTCGCCGATAACGCGCCGCGGGGAACGATCTTCACCCTGTTTATCCCGGCCGACGCGCCCGCCTGTCCGCAACCGGAGGCCCACGATGCATCATGACCTGGTCGATGTGCTAATCATTGAAGATGAGAGCGAGCTGGCGCGCCTGCACGCCGAGCTTGTGCAGAAACACCCGCGCCTGCGGCTGGCGGGCATGGCGGCCTCCCTCGCTCAGGCCCGTCAGTTGCTCCACGCCACACCGCCGCAGCTGGTGCTGCTGGATAACTATTTGCCGGACGGCAAAGGGGTGACGCTGATGACCGACCCGGCGCTGGCGACCAGCCAATGCTCGGTGATCTTTATCACCGCCGCCAGCGATATGGAAACCTGCAGCCAGGCCATCCGCAACGGCGCCTTCGACTATATTCTTAAGCCGGTATCATGGAAGCGGCTGAGCCAGTCGCTGGAGCGTTTTATCCAGTTCTACGATCAGCAGCGGGAGTGGAAAATCGTCGATCAGCAGAACGTCGATTCCCTCTATCAACTGCAGGCGAAGAACTATCGTATGGATAGTGGCAGCAAAGGGATTGAAGAGAAAACGCTGGCGCTGGTGCAGGGTCTGTTTAGCGGCCGGGAAGCGCACTGCTTTTCCGTTGATGAGGTGGTCAGCGCCGCCGGGCTCAGCAAAACCACCGCCCGCCGCTATCTTGAACACGGCGTTGAGACCGGTTTTCTGGAGGTGGAGATGCTGTACGGAAAAATCGGCCATCCGCGGCGGCTGTATCGCCGCGCACAGGCCAAACGCTAATCCCCTCGCCGGGTGGGAGGGGCTGGAAAACTCAGAAACCGCGCTGCTCTTTAATCAGCTCCCAGGCCTTCTGGATCTCCTGGGCTTTCTGTTTGGCCATCTCCATCATCTCCGGCGGCAGCCCTTTCGCCACCAGCTTGTCCGGATGGTGCTCGTTCATCAGCTTACGATAGGCGCGCTTCACCGTCGCCGCGTCGTCAGTCGGTTTCACCCCCAGCACGTTGCAGGCGTCCTCCAGCGTTGGACCGCGCTGCGCCTGCTGCCAGCCGGCGTTGCCGCCGTGCTGACCATAAGATTGCTGCTGCGAACCGCCGCCGAACTGGGCGCCGCCCTGCATCATTCGCAGGAATTGATCGAACTGGGCGCGGGAGATGCCAAGCTCATCGGCGATGACGAACAGCACTTCACGTTCGTTAGGGTGCAGTTCGCCGTCAGCGAACGCCGCCTGCAGCTGAATTTCCAGAAACATCCGAATCAGATCGAAGCGGCCAAAGCAGACGCTGCGCAGCTGGCGCATCTTCTCGCGCAGCGGATAATTGTCGGCCTTGCCGTCGCGAAACGCCTGCTGCGCCGCGGTGCGCGAAGCGCCGTGCAGATTCATGCGATCCATCAGCACATTGGCGACGTGAATATCCGCTTCGGTAACGCGGCCCTTGGACTTGGTCAGATGACCCATCACTTCAAAGGTGGTGGAAAAGAAGAGCGACTGACGCTCCTGCTGATTGGCGAAGAGATTCAACCGGCGGCTGCGCGCCCGGTCAAACATATGGCCGACCAGGAAGCCGAGCACCACGCCCCAGAACCCACCGCCCATCAGCAAAGCCACTGCCACGCCAATCACTTTACCCAAATACTGCATAGACTCCCCAACTGTTTGTCGCCGTTAAGCACGAATATGACCGCACGTTACCCGGCACTCGCGCCTCGGTCAATTGTGGGACATAGCCTATAATTTGCTTTATCATACTCGTCATTCAACAGGGTGCCTAACGCTCGGGCTCGAAACGGGCAGGATTAACACTAGCGTGATAAAGTTGAGTAAGTTAGGCTCTGACCGTTTGCAAGCCGCTGCCACAAGATGATGGAACAATAAATACAACGTATGAAAAAACGTATTCCCAGCCTCCTGGCTACGATGATTGCCAGCGCCTTGTATAGCCAACAAGGCCTCGCTGCCGATCTCGCAACGCAATGTATGCTTGGCGTGCCAAGCTATGATCGTCCGCTCGTGGAAGGTCGGCCTGGCGATCTGCCGGTGACGATTAACGCCGATCATGCGAAGGGCAACTACCCGGACAACGCCGTCTTTACCGGTAACGTCGATATTAACCAGGGGAATAGCCGCCTCCGCGCCGACGAAGTTCAGCTGCATCAGCAGCAGGCCGCGGGCCAGGCGCAGCCGGTGCGCACGGTGGACGCGCTGGGCAACGTGCACTACGACGATAACCAGGTGATCCTCAAAGGGCCAAAAGCCTGGTCGAATCTGAATACCAAAGATACCAACGTCTGGCAGGGCGATTATCAAATGGTCGGACGCCAGGGACGCGGCACCGCTGACCTGATGAAACAGCGCGGCGAAAACCGCTATACCATTCTGGAAAACGGCAGCTTTACCTCCTGTCTGCCGGGCTCCGACACCTGGAGCGTCGTGGGCAGCGAAGTTATCCACGATCGCGAAGAGCAAGTTGCCGAGATCTGGAACGCCCGCTTCAAGCTTGGCTCCGTGCCGATTTTCTATAGCCCCTACCTGCAGCTGCCGGTGGGCGATAAGCGTCGTTCAGGCTTCCTGATCCCGAACGCGAAATACAGCACCAAAAACGGCGTGGAATTCTCCCTGCCGTACTACTGGAACATCGCGCCAAACTTCGATGCCACTATCACCCCGCACTATATGAACAAGCGCGGCGGCGTGATGTGGGAAAACGAATTCCGATATCTGACCCAGCTCGGCAGCGGCTTAACGGAGTTTGACTACCTGCCGTCGGATAAAGTCTACGAAGACGACCACTCCAGCGACAGCAACAGCCGCCGCTGGCTGTTCTACTGGAACCACTCCGGGGTTATCGATCAGGTGTGGCGTCTGAACGCTGACTACACCAAGGTCAGCGATCCTGACTACTTCAACGATTTCAGCTCGAAGTATGGTTCCAGTACCGACGGCTATGCGACGCAGAAATTCAGCGCCGGGTATGTCAATCAGAACTTTGACGCCACGGTCTCAACCAAGCAGTTCCAGGTCTTCGATCGGGAGTCGAGCAACTCCTACTCGGCTGAGCCGCAGCTCGACATCAACTACTACCAGAACGATGTCGGTCCGTTCGATACCCATCTGTACGGCCAGGTCGCCCATTTTGTTAACTCGAACAACAACATGCCGGAAGCGACCCGCGTTCACTTCGAACCGACGATCAACCTGCCGCTGTCCAACGGCTGGGGGAGTCTGAATACCGAAGCCAAGCTGCTGGCGACCCACTACCAGCAGAGCAATCTTGATAAGTACAACGCCGCCAACGGTACGGACTACAAAGAGTCCGTTAGCCGCGTGATGCCGCAGTTTAAAATCGACGGCAAAATGGTCTTTGAGCGCGACCTGCAGGAGGGATTCACCCAAACGCTGGAACCGCGCATGCAGTATCTGTACGTGCCGTACCGCGATCAGAGTGAAATCGGCAGCTACGACTCCACGCTGTTGCAGTCGGACTACACCGGCCTGTTCCGCGACCGTACCTATAGCGGTCTGGACCGCATCGCGTCGGCCAATCAGGTCACTACCGGTATCACCTCGCGCGTGTATGACGCCGCCGCGGTGGAACGTTTTAACATTTCCGTTGGTCAAATCTACTATTTCACCGAGTCACGCACCGGTGATGACAACATCAACTGGGAGAACAACGACACCACGGGTTCACTGGTATGGGCCGGCGACACCTACTGGCGCATTGCCGATAACTGGGGTCTGCGCGGCGGGATCCAGTACGATACGCGTCTGGATAACGTCGCAACCGGCAACGGCACCATTGAATACCGTCGCGATGAAAACCGCTTAGTCCAGCTTAACTATCGTTACGCCAGCCCGGAATATATTCAGGCCACGCTGCCGTCATATTCCACTGCGGCGCAATATAAAGAGGGTATCTCGCAGGTGGGGATGACCGCCAGCTGGCCGATCGTCGATCGCTGGTCCGTGGTCGGGGCCTACTACTACGATACCAATACCCGGAAAGCAGCAAACCAGATGTTGGGTGTCCAGTATAACTCCTGCTGCTACGCCATCCGTCTTGGCTACGAACGTAAAGTCAACGGTTGGGATAGCAACAACAATGGCGGCGAGAGCAAATACGACAACACCTTCGGAATCAATATCGAATTGCGCGGTCTGAGCTCTAATTACGGCCTCGGCACCCAGCAGATGCTGCGTTCGAACATTTTACCGTACCAGAGCTCCCTGTGATGCGGCTGGTTTACAACATCATCCGCATTTGCGGTTAATCGAAATGGAAAAAGTATGAAGAACTGGAAAACGCTGCTTCTCGGTATCGCCATGATCGCGAATACCAGTTTCGCTGCCCCCCAGGTGGTCGATAAAGTAGCGGCCGTCGTCAATAATGGCGTCGTACTGGAAAGCGACGTCGATGGTTTGATGCAATCGGTTAAGCTCAATGCTGGTCAGGCTGGCCAACAGCTACCGGATGACGCGACCCTGCGCCATCAGATCCTCGAAAGACTGATCATGGACCAGATCGTGTTACAGATGGGGCAGAAGATGGGCGTGAAGGTCTCTGACGACCAGCTCGATCAGGCCATCGCCAACATCGCCAAACAAAACAATATGACCATGGATCAGATGCGCAGCCGTCTGGCCTATGAAGGCATCAACTACAACACCTACCGTAACCAGATCCGTAAAGAGATGCTGATTTCGGAAGTGCGTAACAATGAAGTGCGTCGTCGCATCACCGTGCTGCCGCAGGAAGTGGAAGCGCTGGCCAAACAGATCGGCGACCAGAACGACGCCAGCACCGAGCTTAACCTGAGCCACATCCTGCTCCCGCTGCCGGAGAACCCGACCTCTGATGAAGTCGCCGCGGCTCAGGAGCAAGCGAATGCCATCGTTGAGCAAGCGCGCAACGGCGCCAACTTCGGTAAACTGGCGATCACCTACTCCGCCGACCAACAGGCGCTGAAGGGCGGCCAGATGGGTTGGGGTCGTATCCAGGAGCTGCCGGGCATTTTCGCCCAGGCGTTAAGCACCGCGAAGAAAGGGGATATCGTCGGTCCGATCCGTTCCGGCGTCGGCTTCCACATTCTGAAAGTGAATGACCTGCGCGGCGGGACCCAGAACATCTCCGTCACCGAAGTGCATGCCCGTCATATTCTGCTGAAGCCATCGCCAATCATGAACGATGCGCAGGCTCAGGCTAAGCTGGAGCAGATTGCCGCCGACATTAAGAGCGGGAAAACCACCTTCGCTAAAGCGGCGAAAGCGTATTCTGAAGATCCAGGCTCGGCGAACCAGGGCGGTGATTTAGGCTGGGCCACGCCGGATATCTTCGACCCGGCGTTCCGCGATGCGCTGATGCGTCTGAACAAAGGGCAGACCAGCGGACCGGTGCACTCCTCCTTCGGCTGGCATCTGATCGAACTGCTGGATAGCCGTCAGGTCGACAGAACCGACGCCGCGCAGAAAGATCGTGCTTACCGTATGCTGATGAACCGCAAATTCTCTGAAGAAGCGGCAACCTGGATGCAGGAACAGCGCGCCAGTGCGTATGTTAAAATTCTGAGCAACTAATATCGATGCCTGAAACCCGTAAAGTTGTTATCACTCCCGGCGAACCCGCCGGGATTGGCCCTGACCTGGTCGTGCAGCTTGCCCAGCGCGACTGGCCAGTTGAGCTGGTGATCTGCGCCGATGGCGCCCTGTTAACTGACCGAGCCCAGAGGCTCGGTCTTCCTTTATCTCTCCTGCCATATGATGCTGCGCAACCGCCCGTTCCGCAGCGTGCCGGTACGCTGACGCTGCTTAACGTACCGCTGAGCGTCCCGGCGGAGCCCGGCGTGCTGAACGTACAAAACGGCGCCTACGTAGTCGAGACGCTGGCGCGCGCCTGCGACGGCTGCCTGAGCGGCGAATTTGCGGCGTTAGTGACCGGCCCGGTGCACAAAGGCAACATCAACGACGCCGGCATCGCCTTCACCGGTCATACCGAGTTCTTCGAAGAGCGCGCGCAGGCCAGCAAAGTGGTGATGATGCTGGCGACCGAGGAGCTGCGGGTGGCGCTGGTGACGACCCATCTGCCGTTGAAAGCCATCAGCGAGGCGATAACGCCCGACCTGCTGCGCGAGATCATCACGATTCTCGATCACGACCTGCGCACGAAATTTGGCATTGCCCAGCCGCATGTGCTGGTTTGCGGGCTTAACCCGCACGCTGGCGAAGGCGGTCATATGGGAACGGAAGAGATAGACACCATCATTCCGGTGCTGGAAGAGATGCGCGCGAAGGGGATGCACCTCAGCGGTCCGCTGCCGGCTGACACCCTTTTTCAGCCCAAATACCTTGACCATGCCGATGCGGTACTCGCGATGTACCACGATCAGGGCCTGCCCGTGCTAAAATACCAGGGCTTTGGCCGCGGCGTGAACATTACGCTCGGTTTACCTTTTATTCGTACCTCCGTCGACCACGGCACCGCGCTGGAATTAGCGGGCCAGGGAACAGCGGACGTCGGCAGTTTTATCACGGCGCTTAATCTCGCCATCAAAATGATTGTTAATACCCAATGAATAATCGAGTCCATCAGGGCCATTTAGCCCGTAAACGCTTCGGGCAGAACTTCCTCAACGATCAGTTTGTGATCGACAGCATCGTCTCGGCGATTAATCCGCAGAAAGGCCAGGCGATGGTTGAAATCGGCCCCGGTCTCGCCGCGCTGACCGAGCCGGTCGGTGAACGCCTTGACCAGCTGACCGTTATCGAGCTGGACCGCGATCTGGCTGCCCGCCTGCAAACGCATCCGTTCCTCGGGCCGAAGCTGACCATCTATCAGCAGGATGCGATGACCATGAACTTCGGCGAACTGGCGGAGAAAATGGGTCAGCCGCTGCGCGTCTTCGGCAACCTGCCGTACAATATTTCGACCCCGCTGATGTTCCATCTGTTCAGCTATACTGATGCCATTGCCGATATGCACTTTATGCTGCAGAAGGAAGTGGTGAATCGTCTGGTTGCCGGACCGAACAGCAAGGCGTATGGTCGGTTAAGCGTGATGGCGCAATATTATTGCCAGGTGATCCCGGTACTCGAAGTGCCGCCGAGCGCGTTTACCCCGCCGCCTAAGGTCGATTCCGCGGTGGTCCGCCTGGTGCCGCACAGCACGATGCCATATCCGGTCAAAGAGATCCGGGTGCTGAGCCGCATCACCACCGAAGCGTTCAACCAGCGCCGCAAGACCATCCGCAACAGTCTCGGCAATCTGTTCAGCGTGGACGTGCTGACCGAGCTGGGCATCGACCCGGCCATGCGTGCAGAAAATATTTCCGTGGCGCAGTACTGCCAGATGGCCAACTGGCTGTCTGACAATCTGCCATCGAAGGAGAGCTAACCATGATCAATTCGCCTCGTGTTTGCGTTCAGGTGCAAAGCGTCTATATCGAATCGCAGTCTTCTCCGGAAGAAGAGCGCTACGTCTTCGCTTATACCGTCACCATTCGCAATCTGGGGCGGAGTCAGGTTCAGCTGCTTGGCCGCTACTGGCTCATCACTAACGGCCACGGTCGTGAGACTGAAGTTCAGGGTGAAGGGGTGGTCGGCGAGCAACCGCATATTCCCGCCGGCGGTGAATATCAATATACCAGCGGCGCGGTCATTGAAACGCCGCTGGGAACCATGCAGGGTCATTATGAGATGATCGATATCGACGGCGCGCCGTTCCGTATCGAGATCCCTGTTTTCCGTCTCGCAGTTCCAACGCTCATTCATTAAAACAATGTCAACATACCTTATTGGCGACGTTCACGGTTGCTACGATGAACTGATCGCATTATTAGCGCAGGTTGAATTCGACCCGGCGATCGATACGCTGTGGCTGACCGGCGATCTGGTGGCCCGTGGCCCGGGGTCGCTGGAGGTTCTGCGCTATGTCAAATCTCTGGGCGACAGCGTGCGACTGGTGCTGGGCAATCATGATTTACACCTGCTGGCGGTCTTCGCCGGCATCAGCCGCAACAAGCCGAAGGATCGTCTGAAATCACTGCTGGAAGCGCCGGATGCCGATGAGCTCCTCAACTGGCTGCGTCGTCAGCCGCTGCTCCAGGTGGACGAAGAGAAAAAGCTGGTGATGGCCCACGCCGGCATCACCCCGCAGTGGGATCTGGAGACTGCCCAGCAGTGCGCGCGCGATGTAGAAGCGGTGCTCTCCAGCGACTCCTATCCTTTCTTCCTCGATGCCATGTACGGCGACATGCCGAATCACTGGAGCAACGAGCTGAGCGGCCTGGCGCGCCTGCGCTTTATCTCTAACGCCTTCACCCGCATGCGCTACTGCTTCCCGAACGGCCAGCTGGATATGTACTCGAAAGAAGCACCCGAGGACGCCCCGGCGCCGCTGAAGCCGTGGTTTGCCATTCCGGGACCGGTCAGCAGTGCCTACAGCATTGCCTTTGGCCACTGGGCGTCGCTGGAGGGACGCGGTACGCCTGAGGGCATTTACGCGCTGGATACCGGCTGCTGCTGGGGGGGGGAACTCACCTGCCTGCGCTGGGAGGATAAGCAGTACTTTACCCAGCCGTCGAACCGGCAGAAAAGCCTCGACGAAGGCGAAGCCGTCGCGTCCTGAAGAAACAGGCGCCGTCCCCCAGGCCCGCGCAAGCGCAGCGCCGCCGGGCAAGAACTGCGGGCGCGGAGCCTCGTTTGTGTCGGGTGGCGGCTAACGCCTTACCCGACCTACGTTTACGTGCCATTTTTCCCCCCGGGCAGCGCTCCGGAAAAACGCCTCCCGCGACGGGAAACCTGGCGTAGAAAAAATAGTGGCAGCGGCATCCGCGCTGAATTCACGCCAAAGAAAACCCCGGTCACGCCAGACGCGACCGGGGTTTTTTCATTGCTATCCTTCCCGCTTAACGGCGTTCGAGGATCTCAAAGCAGTAGCTGTGGGAGTTCTGCGCGTCGGCGTCATGAAACTCGCTGAACACCGATTCCCACTGGTCCGGATCGTAATCCGGGAAATGGGTATCGCCTTCCACTTCCGCATCGATATGGGTCAGATAGAGCTTCTGCGCCTTCGGCAGGAACTGCTCATAAACCCGACCACCGCCGATCACCATGATCTCTTCCACATCGCCGCAGGCGGCAATCGCTTCGTCAACGGAGGAGACCCACTGCACGCGATCGTCGCTGCCTGGCTTGCTGCTGATCACGATATTTTTACGCCCCGGCAACGGGCGCCCAATGGATTCCCAGGTCAGACGCCCCATCACTACCGGCTTATTTAATGTGTTGCGTTTGAACCAGGCGAGATCGGCAGGCAGGTTCCATGGCATGGCGTTTTCCATACCAATGACGCGATCTACCGCTAACGCCGCAATCAGACTGATCATTCATTCATTCCTGAGTACAAAAAATTGTCGCCACTATACGGAAAGCGTACAACTTCGTCGACTGGCCGGAGGGTAAAGAATAAGAAAATTTTCTGATTTGCTGGCAAGCCCACGTTCGTGCCGTGGGCCGCCAGAACAGGATCCAAACGAAAACAAAATGTTACCTATTAACGTCAGGCGGAGGGCTTATTTTCCGGCTCATCGGCGATATCGCCGGTGTGCCTGCCCTCTTCCGTCCCCTGCCAGCCGTGACGCTGCACCAGCGACAGATGATGACGATCTTCGTTGATGATGCCAGTCAGCATATCGCTGGTCCGCTTGAAGACCGCCACCCGCGACGCCGCATCGTTTTCCGCCATCGCCACCATCTCTTCGACCATCTGCAGGTTGAAGCGACGGAACAGATCGGCCCGCTCGCGCGCTTCATACGCGCCGAGCCCCAGCGCCTCCAGCGTCATCCGGCCGGATTTCAGCGCCGCCTCGAAGGTTTCACGCTCCGGGGCTTCGACGCCAGCCTGACGCAGCTGGATATAGTGATCGACATCGCGGGCGCGGGAGATAATCTGCAGATGCGGAAAATGCTCTTTTACCCTCGCCACCAGCTCCAGGCTGACGTGCGGATCGTCAATGGCATTGATCAACACCTCCGCCTTTTCGGCGCCAGCCGACTCCAGCAGATCGACCCGGGTGGCATCGCCGTAGAAGACCTTCATATCAAATTTGCGCAGGGTATCGACATGGTCCGGGTCGTGATCGAGGATCACCATCTTCACCCCGCTGGAGAGCAGCAGTCGCCCGGCGATCTGCCCGAAGCGGCCAAAGCCGGCGACAATCACCCGCGGCTGCTCTTCATCAATCTCGTCCGCATCCCGCGCCTGGCCGCTGGACGATTTCTCCAGACGGGTCAGCAGCACCAGCAGGATGGGGGTTGCCGCCATCGACAGCGCCACCGCCAGGGTCAGCGCCTTTGCCCATTCGCCGTCCAGCACCTCCGCCATCCGCGCGGCGCCAAAGACCACAAACGCGAACTCACTCCCCTGCCCCAGCAACACCGCAAACCAGCGGCGCTGGGCGCGAGGCACGCCAAGCGGTCTGGCGATAAGCCACAGCATCAGCATTTTTATCGCCAGGAAACCCACCAGCAAAATCACAATACGCAGCGGATGGGTAACCAGGGTGCCGAAATCAATCGACATCCCGACGCCGATAAAGAACAGCCCCAGCAGCAGGCCCTTAAACGGCTCAATATCGCTCTCCAGCGCATGGCGATACTCGGAGCTGGCCAGCAGCACCCCGGCGAGAAACGCCCCCATCGCCATCGACAGCCCCACCTCTTCCAGCAACAGCCCAAAGCCGAAGACCAGGAACAGGGCCACGGCGCTGAACACTTCGCGCAGACCGGAACGGGCGACAAAGCGCAGCAGCGGGCGGGTCAGATAGCGCCCCAGAACCACCACCAGCGCCAGCGCCGCGGCCACCTTCAGCGCGGAGAGGGCAAAAGCCATCAGCGAAGTGGCGCCGCCGCTGGCCGCCAGCAGCGGGATCATCGCCACCAGCGGGATCGCCGCGATATCCTGGAACAGCAGCACCGCGAAGGCGCTGCGCCCCATCTGCGACATCGTCAAATTGCGCTCATTCATCGCCTGCATGGCGATAGCGGTTGAGGAGAGCGCCAGGGTCATACCGATCAGCTCGGCCACCTGCCAGCGCAGGCCCAGCAGCATGCAAAAGAGGCCGATCAATACCCCACAGGCCACCATCTGCAGCGCGCCGCCGCCAAACACCGAAGCGCGCAGCTTCCACAGACGCTGCGGATCCAGCTCCAGACCAATGACGAACAGCATCAGCACCACGCCAATCTCGGCAAAGTGCAGAATCGCCTCGGCGTCGGTCACCAGCCGCAGCCCCCACGGCCCGATAATACAGCCGGCGATGAGATAGCCCAGCACCGACCCAAGCCCAAGGCGGACGGCGATGGGCACAATCAGCGCCGCGGCGCCAAGGTAAATCAGCGCCTGTATCAGCGTATGGCTATCCATTCTGATGTGCCTCCTGCCAGTCGATTAAGCGTTGACGATAGTGGCGAGCCTGCGCCTGCAGCGTTTCGTCATCGCAGATAAAGGTGCAGTGCATGGCGAACGGCGGCAGCCATTTCATCCCGCAGTAAAGCGCGGTGGCCTGCAGCGGCTGCGCCAGCACCGGAAAACCGGGAAACGAACCGATATCAAAGTGGCTTTCACCGCCGCCGGTGGTCACCGCCCACATCAGCGATTTACCGCGCAGCGCAATACCGTTATGGCCATAGGCCCAGCCGTGCGACAGCACTTTGTCCATCCACAGCTTCAGCAGCGGCGGCACGCTATACCACTGCATCGGGTGCTGCCAGATAACCAGATCGGCACGGGCGAGCGCCGCCTGCTCGGCGGCGACATCGATATTAAAGTCGGGATAGAGTTGATAAAGGGAGCGTATCTCTACGCCTTCAAGCGTCCCTGCTTGTTCAAGCATTCGCTTATTCGCATGAGAATGCTGCGGATAAGGATGCGCATAAATTATCAGAATCATTGATTGGCCTGCGTTAGCTCTTGTCGTAATCAGCAAGAGTGTAGACAGTTAAGCGAACCGCTTACAATGATAACTGTGATTTATGTCGCGGTGGTGTACGTAACGCGCGCCTGAATGGAAAACGTCAGGCCTTAATTATCCAGCTCATCCATGGATTTCACCTGATCTCGGTTAATCTGCTCCACGCGTCCGGTTTCGGCATTTTTGTAGGAGACCAGACCGGTATCATCATCCACCTGCGGTTTACCGCTGGTGACAATGGTCTTGCCGTCGGTGGTTTTGATCGACTGATTCGATGAGCAACCGGCCACGAACATGATTGCCGTCGCTGCCAGCGCGGATGCCACCAGAATATTGTTGCGCATTGTATCCTCCTGTCTTTTCATCAATAGGTATCGTTATGGTGCTAACTATAGTTAGCCTGACCCGACAGGGGGTTAAAAGCAGAACTCTCTGAAGATGGCCGCAGCCAAAAAAAATGGGCTGACGATATCGTCAGCCCAGGTTTGTTGCTATCCGGCCAGGCCGGAGCGCTTATTTGGTGATTTGCGCGTGCATTTCCTGAACCGAAATCACCTTGTCGGTGGCGTCAGCGTTCAGCGCCATCGCGGTGGCAAAGCCGCCGTTCAGGGTGGTGTCATAGTGCACTTTGTACTGCAGGGCGCTGCGGCGAATCAGCTTGGAGTCTTCAATCGCCTGACGACCTGCGGTGGTGTTGATGATGTAGGTATATTCGCCATTCTTGATACGGTCCTGAATGTGCGGACGGCCTTCATGCACCTTGTTCACCAGACGCGGGTTGATGCCGGCTTCGCCCAGCACAATCGCCGTGCCGTGGGTTGCATCCAGCTCGAAACCAAACTTCAGCAGCTTCGCCGCCAGGTCGACCACGCGCTCTTTGTCGCCTTCGCGGACGGAGAGCAGCGCGCGCCCCTGTTTCTTCATGGTCGAGTTGCTGCCCAGCTGCGCCTTGGCGAACGCTTCGGCAAAGGTGCGGCCGACGCCCATCACTTCCCCGGTGGAGCGCATTTCTGGCCCTAACAGCGGGTCAACGCCCGGGAATTTGTTGAACGGCAGAACCACCTCTTTCACCGAGTAGTACGGCGGGATGATCTCTTTGGTCACGCCCTGCTGCGCCAGCGTCTTACCGGCCATCACGCGCGCCGCCACTTTCGCCAGCGGTACGCCGGTGGCTTTGGAGACGAACGGCACGGTACGCGCCGCACGCGGGTTGACTTCAATCAGATAGACTTCGTTATCTTTCACCGCGAACTGGACGTTCATCAGACCGCGAACCTGCAGCTCGAAGGCCAGCTTCTGCACCTGCTCGCGCATCACATCCTGAATCTCTTTGCTCAGGGTGTAGGCTGGCAGGGAACAGGCGGAGTCGCCGGAGTGAACGCCTGCCTGCTCGATATGCTCCATGATGCCGCCAATCAGCACCATTTCGCCATCGCAGATAGCATCGACATCCACTTCAATCGCGTCGTCGAGGAAGCGGTCCAGCAGCACCGGCGCGTCGTTGGAGACGCTGACCGCAGTCTGGAAGTAGCGGCGCAGATCCTGCTCGTCATAGACGATCTCCATCGCCCGGCCGCCCAGCACGTAAGACGGACGCACCACCAGCGGGTAGCCAATCTCTTTCGCTTTCTCTACCGCCTGTTCAATGGCGGTGACGGTGGCGTTCGCCGGCTGCTTCAGCTTCAGACGGTCAACCGCGTGCTGGAAGCGCTCACGGTCTTCCGCACGGTCGATAGCGTCCGGGCTGGTGCCGATAACCGGTACGCCTGCAGCTTCCAGGGCGCGCGCCAGCTTCAGCGGCGTCTGGCCGCCGTACTGCACGATAACGCCTTTTGGCTTCTCGATGCGCACGATTTCCAGCACGTCTTCCAGGGTGACCGGCTCGAAGTACAGACGGTCGGAAGTGTCGTAGTCAGTAGAGACGGTTTCCGGGTTACAGTTGACCATGATGGTCTCGTAACCGTCTTCGCGCAGCGCCAGCGAGGCGTGTACGCAGCAGTAGTCGAATTCGATACCCTGACCGATACGGTTCGGGCCGCCGCCGAGGACCATGATTTTATCGCGGTCAACGGACGGGTTGGACTCGCACTCTTCTTCATAAGTGGAGTACATATAGGCGGTATCGGTGGCGAATTCCGCGGCGCAGGTGTCCACGCGCTTGTAGACCGGATGCAGATCATACTGGTCGCGCAGTTTGCGGATTTCCGCTTCCCGCACGCCCGCCAGCTTCGCCAGACGCGCATCGGCAAAGCCTTTACGCTTCAGGGTGCGCAGGAAGTCAGCGTCGAGGCCGTTGATGCCCACTTCCGCCACTTTCTCTTCCAGACGGACCAGCTCTTCAATCTGCACCAGGAACCAGCGGTCGATGTTGGTCAGGTTGAAGACGCCGTCAACCGAGAGGCCCGCGCGGAACGCGTCGGCGATGTACCAGATACGCTCAGCGCCGGCGTCTTTCAGTTCGCGGCGGATTTTAGTCAGCGCTTCCGGATCGTCGAGGCTCACTTTCGGGTCGAAGCCAGTGGCGCCCACTTCCAGACCGCGCAGCGCTTTCTGCAAGGACTCCTGCTGGGTACGGCCAATCGCCATCACTTCGCCGACGGACTTCATCTGGGTAGTCAGACGGTCGTTGGCGCCGGCGAATTTTTCGAAGTTAAAGCGTGGGATTTTCGTGACCACGTAGTCGATGGACGGCTCGAAGGAAGCCGGGGTACGGCCGCCGGTGATGTCGTTCATCAGCTCGTCGAGGGTGTAACCTACCGCCAGCTTGGCGGCCACTTTAGCAATCGGGAAGCCGGTGGCTTTGGAGGCCAGCGCCGAGGAGCGGGAAACGCGCGGGTTCATTTCGATAACGATCAGGCGACCGTTTTTCGGGTTGACCGCGAACTGAACGTTAGAGCCGCCGGTTTCGACGCCGATTTCACGCAGCACCGCCATCGAGGCGTTACGCATGATTTGGTACTCTTTGTCGGTCAGGGTCTGCGCCGGCGCAACGGTGATGGAGTCACCGGTATGGATCCCCATGGCGTCGAAGTTTTCGATAGAGCAGACGATGATGCAGTTGTCGTTCTTATCGCGCACCACTTCCATCTCATACTCTTTCCAGCCGATCAGCGATTCATCAATCAGCAGCTCGTTGGTGGGAGAAAGATCCAGGCCGCGGGTACAAATCTCTTCGAACTCTTCGCGGTTATAGGCGATGCCGCCGCCGGTGCCACCCATGGTGAACGACGGACGGATGATGCACGGATAGCCGACGTCAGCCGCTACCGCCAGCGCCTCTTCCATCGTGTGGGCGATACCGGAACGCGCGGTGTCGAGACCGATTTTTTTCATCGCGATATCGAAACGGCGACGGTCTTCGGCCTTGTCAATCGCATCGGCGGTGGCGCCAATCATGGTCACGCCGAATTCAGCCAGCACCCCCTGACGCTCCAGCTCCAGCGCGCAGTTCAGCGCCGTCTGGCCGCCCATGGTCGGCAGCACCGCGTCCGGGCGCTCTTTTTCGATGATTTTGCGCACCACTTCCCAGTGAATCGGCTCGATGTAGGTGGCATCGGCCATTTCCGGGTCGGTCATGATGGTCGCCGGGTTAGAGTTCACCAGGATAACGCGGTAGCCCTCTTCGCGCAGGGCTTTACAGGCCTGGGCGCCGGAGTAGTCAAACTCGCACGCCTGACCGATAACAATCGGGCCCGCGCCCAGAATCAGGATACTTTTTATGTCTGTACGTTTTGGCATGGCTCTTTTACTCCTGATTATTTCGCGGACTGACGGTATTGCTCAATTAACTCGATAAAGTGGTCGAACAGCGGCGCGGCATCGTGCGGCCCCGGGCTCGCTTCAGGGTGGCCCTGGAAGCTGAACGCCGGCTTGTCGGTGCGATGGATCCCCTGCAGGGTGCCGTCGAACAGCGACTTGTGGGTCACGCGCAGGTTGGCCGGCAGCGTCGCCTCATCCACGGCGAAACCGTGGTTCTGGGCGGTGATCATCACCACGTTATTATCAATATCTTTCACCGGGTGGTTGCCGCCGTGGTGGCCGAACTTCATCTTAATGGTCTTGGCGCCGCTCGCCAGCGCCAGCAGCTGATGGCCGAGGCAGATGCCGAACACCGGAATATCGGTCTCCAGGAATTTTTCAATCGCGTCGATAGCGTAATCACACGGCGCCGGGTCGCCAGGACCGTTGGAGAGGAAAATGCCGTCCGGATTGAGCGCCAGCACATCCGCCGCCGAAGTCTTCGCCGGCACCACCGTCAGGCGGCAGCCGCGGTCAACCAGCATGCGCAGGATGTTGCGTTTCGCGCCGAAGTCATACGCGACGACGTGGAACGGCAGCTCGCTTTCCGCTTTCGCTTCCGGCAGGTCGCCCGCCAGGGTCCAGCTGCCTTGCGTCCAGCTGTAGGTTTCTGCGGTGGTCACTTCTTTCGCCAGGTCCATGCCGTTCAGGCCAGGGAACGCTTTCGCTTTTTCCAGCGCCAGCTGGGCATCCGGACTGTCGCCCGCGATGATGCAGCCGTTCTGCGCCCCTTTCTCACGCAGCAGACGCGTCAGCTTGCGGGTATCGATATCGGCAATCGCCACGATGTTATGGCGCTTCAGATAGGAAGAGAGGTCTTCGGTACTGCGGAAGTTGCTGGCAATCAGCGGCAGGTCGCGAATAACCAGACCCTGAGCATGTACCTGAGAAGATTCTTCATCGGCGGCATTGGTGCCGACATTACCAATATGAGGATAAGTAAGAGTGACGATTTGGCGGGAATAGGAAGGATCAGTGAGGATTTCTTGATAACCGGTCATTGAAGTATTGAAAACGACTTCCCCAACCGCCGTGCCGGTTGCCCCGATGGCCCGACCGTGAAACTGGGTTCCGTCTTCCAGAACCAATAGCGCTGACTTAATCAAAACATCCTCCAGAGAATATCCACTCACTTTATTTGCATATTAATTCATAAACACGATCTGAATCAATGCAAATCTGTTGCCCGCAGATTTTTGGCAAACGGCGGCATTCTGGAGAGATGTCGGATAAAAGTCAACTTAAAGCGGAGATTTTTAATGTCATTTTACGCCACTGGCGCATAACACGTGATTTTTACGCCAAAAAGATCAACAAACCTGGCTGAGAAAACGCTTGCGGACGGCGAAGAGTGTAAAACCTGGCGCTGAACGGCAAAAAAGTGGACCAAATGGTCAAAATTTACATTTCGTTCACTAAAAAACCGAACTACATCCAAACTTATAGCCTTCTCAGATGAAAAACAACCAAAAACAGCTAAAAATAAAAAAGGGCAACAAAATATTGCCCCTTGCATCAATAACTTATTGATAGCAATAACCACATCACGATGGGTAATAATCGTTATAAACTATTCAGTTCCAGCACGTCGCGCATATCAAAGAGGCCATTTTTCTTGCCTTTCAGCCACAATGCAGAGCGAACCGCGCCATTAGCAAATGTCATCCGACTGGAGGCTTTATGGGTGATCTCAATACGTTCGCCAATATCAGCAAACATCGCTGTATGTTCACCGACGATATCCCCCGCGCGGACGGTCGCGAAGCCAATGGTGCCCGGGACGCGTTCGCCAGTGTGGCCTTCACGACTGTAGACTGCGCAGTCCTTGAGATCTTTGTTCAATGCCCCGGCGATCGCTTCGCCCATCGCCAGCGCGGTGCCTGACGGCGCATCCACTTTATGCCGATGGTGCGCTTCGATAATTTCGATGTCGGTGTAGTCGCCCATCACCTTCGCCGCCTTCTCCAGCAGCTTTAACAGAACATTGACGCCGACGCTAAAGTTAGCGGCAAAGACAATGGCAATCTCCTGCGCGGCATCGCTAATCGCCTGCTTGCCAGCGTCGTCAAAACCGGTGGTGCCGATGACCATCCCTTTGCCGTGGTCGCGGCAAAACGCCAGATGGTTCAGCGTGCCTTCCGGGCGGGTAAAATCGATCAACACGTCGAAATCATCTTTTACCGCCGTCAGGCTACTCTGCACCGTGACGCCCGCTTTGCCGGCGCCCGCCAGCTCGCCGGCGTCGCTACCCACCAGGCTGGATCCTTCACGCTCCAGCGCCGCGCCCAGCGCCACTCCATCCATCTGCAGCGCAGCCTGAATTAACTGGCGTCCCATCCGGCCGCCCGCGCCGGCGATGGCCACGCGGATTTGTGCATCATGCATAGCTATTCTCTTTTGTTAACATTACGTAAATTGTTTTCAGAGTAACCAGCCCGTCAGCGGGCCGCTACTCAAAAACGCCGATAATTAGAAATTTATGACAAACGGCGGACGATATCAGTAAAAACTATATGATTGTGCCGCAATTCCTCGTTTACGCAGTGAGAACCAGGATGCGAATGATGATGCCCCGCCCGCACGGTGCGGGCGAGGGCCATGTTGCAGAGGGTTACAGCGGGAAAAGCGCGCCGGCGGGAAACGCGGATAAAAACCAGGTCACCGCCAGCAGATCGGCGCTACCGCCGGGGCTAAGATGGCGGGCAATCAGATCGTCATCAAACTGGCGCAACGCCTCCAGCCCACCGTCAGCCAGCACGCCGCCCTGCCACAGCAGCCGCTGCGCCTCCTGCTGGACATAGTTCAATCCGGCCAGCCCGCCGCGTGACACCAGGTTGGTGTCATCATTCCATGCCATCAGATGCAGCAGGGTTTGCAGTAGCGCCAGATTGCTGTCGCCGGTCTCCTCCATCATGCGGTTAAAGACCGGTAATGCCTGGGTGCGCACAGTCAGGAATCCGCTCTCCGCCTCGCCGCGGGCGCCGGAGAAGCCGTAACGCAGAAAATGCATCTCGCCTTTGCTCAGCCGTTCCCCACTGGCGGAGGACAATTCCTGCATAACCATGCCGCGACAGAAGCGCGCCACCTGGTCGCAAAGCCGGTGCTGCTCTATCGGCTCGCCTTTCGAGACCAGCCTGCCCGCTGCCGCGCTGAGCAGGCCAAAAGCGAAGATCGCCCCACGATGGGTATTCACCCCGCCGGTGGCCTCCAGCATATCGTTCTCGCAGGCCATTCCCACCGGACGCAGCATCATCAACACCTGCTCCGGCGCGACCGCCGCGGTATCGTGGCCCATGGTAAAAAACTTCTCCATCCACGGCGCCACCACCGCGGTACTGGCCTCAAACGAGGCCAGATCCATATCCCGGTGCGCGCCAGCGTTACGAATATCCACCAGCCCGGGCTTAGGGGTCAGGCGAACTTCGGTCAACAGCGCGCGCTCTACCGCGCTGACCACCTCTTCGGCGCTCAGTGGTTTTCCGCGTAGCACACGCGGAGGTTGAATTAACACGTCGCTCATAGCCTTTCCCCTCTGCGCTTAGTCGCTGTTTTTCACCTGATGGATCACATCGATGACCGAACCGTCGCGATAGCGGACTACCGCCACCACCCGATCGGTAAATTCGATCGCTTTCGGTTTGCCCGTCAGCAACTCCGCGCGCTGCTGCAGTTCCTCAATGGTCATCAGCGCAATACCGGCGTTGCGTAAATTGTCGATCAGGTCCTGGCGCGCCGGGTTTACCGCAATGCCATGGTCGGTGACCAGCACATCCACGCTGGCTCCCGGCGTCACGCGGGTCAGCACCTTTTCCACGACGCAGGGAATGCGGCCGCGAACTAACGGCGCGGTAATGATGGTCAAATCCGCGCCGGCGGCGGTATCGCTATGACCGCCTGACGCGCCGCGCAGCACGCCATTGGAGCCGGTCATCACGTTGACGTTAAAGTCGGTGTCAATTTCCAGCGCGCTGAGCATTACCACGTTTAAGCGCTCGCAGGAGGCCCCTTTGGAACCCGGGCTGGCATATTGATTGGTAGAGATTTCGACGTGGT
This sequence comes from Klebsiella sp. C283, assembly GCF_048822555.1. Taxonomy (NCBI): domain Bacteria; kingdom Pseudomonadati; phylum Pseudomonadota; class Gammaproteobacteria; order Enterobacterales; family Enterobacteriaceae; genus Klebsiella; species Klebsiella sp. C283. The sequence goes on along the minus strand of NZ_JBMEZS010000007.1, from coordinate 162,417 downwards.
TCGGGTTCTGCGCCAGCGAGCGCGCCGCATCGCCATCGAACGACTGGGTGTCGAGCAGCGTTTTAATCAGCCCTTTCTCATGCAGATCGACCATCGTCCCGGTGATGCCGCCAAGGCCGAAGCTGGCGGTGATACCGTTGCGGCGCATTTTGTCTTCCAGGAAGCGGCTCACCGCCAGCGAGGCGCCGCCGGTGCCGGTCTGCAGCGAGAATCCCTCTTTAAAGTAACCGGAGTGTTCAACCACCTTCGCCGCCTGGCGGGCGATCAGCAGCTCGCGCGGATTGCTGGTCAGACGAATGGCGCCAGCGGTGATTTTTTCCGGATCGCCTACTTCGTCCACCTGAACGATCAGATCCACCTGATCCTGGGCGATACTGGCCGGGTAGTTAGGGTAGTCCACCCACTCTTCGGTCAACAGCACGACGCATTTGGCATGTTCCGCATCAACGCGCGCGTAGCCCAGCGAGCCGCAGCGCGACTTACCGCTAAAGCCGTTGGCATTGCCAAACTCATCGCAGCAGGGAACGCCGAGGAACGCCACGTCAATGGACAACTCACCGCTTTGGATCAGCTGTACGCGACCACCGTGAGAGTGGATCTGCACCGGATTTTCCATCAGCCCGGCGGAGATCTCCTCGCCGAGCTTCCCGCGCAGGCCGGAGGTGTAGATCTGGCGGATCACGCCGTTTTTAATATGCTCGATCAGCGGCCAGTGAGCGTCGATAAGCGAACTGGACGCCAGGGTCAGATCGCGAAAGCCCATCTCCGCCAGCTTCGCCACCACCATATTGACCACTTTGTCACCGCCGCGAAACGCGTGGTGGAACGAGATGGTCATGCCGTTTCGCAGGCCGGAACGACGGATTGCCGTTTCCAGCGAGTCGCAGATTTTACGCCGGCGCTTTTCCGTCTCACTGGCCAGCCATGGGCTTTTCGCCGTCACGCCGCTGTAAGGGGTCAATCCTTCCGGCATCACATACTGCTGATTAAGCATTGCTACTGTCTCTTTCATCTTATTTCCCTTAATCACGAATACCGGAAGCTGAAAGCGCCACCACTTTGCGCGCGTGGTCGATAATCGGTCCATCGATCATCTTGCCGTTCAGCGACACCACGCCCAGACCGCGCGACTCTGCCTCTTCCGCCGCGGCAATCACCTCCAGCGCATGGTCGACCTCTTTTCGCGTCGGGGCATAGACCTGGTGCAGCAGTTCGATCTGGCGCGGGTTGACCAGTGATTTCCCGTTGAAGCCGAGGTTCTTCGCCAGATTCGCTTCCGCGAGGAAGCCCTCTTCATTATTAATATCCGACCACACGACGTCATAGGCGGCGATGCCGGCGACCCGCGCAGCATGCAGCACGGCGCAGCGGGCATAGAACAGCTCAGTGCCGTCGCCGCGGGAGGTGCCCATATCCATAACGTAGTCGAAGGCCGCCAGCGCGATGGCCGACAGACGCGGGCTGGCGCGGGCGATCTCGACCGCGTTTACCACCCCCAGCGCCGACTCGATGGCCGCCATAAGCCTGGTGCTACCCACTTCCCGGCCGCACTCGCGTTCAATCCGCTCAACGTGGGCTTCCAGTTCATGAATATCTTCTTTGCTGTCGGTTTTCGGCAGACGTACCATGTCCACACCCGCGCGTACCACCGCTTCCAGGTCGGCCAGACCAAACGGCGTATTTAGCGGGTTAATGCGCACCACGGTTTCGATATCCTGATACAGCGGATGCTGCAGCGCCTGATACACCAGCAGGCGAGCGGTATCTTTCTCGCGCAGCGAAACGGCATCTTCAAGGTCGAACATCACCGCATCGGCGCCGTAAACGAATGAAGTACTTAACATGGCGGCATTGGCGCCGGGGATAAACAGCATACTGCGACGTGGTTTCATAGCTGGCTCCATTGCAATTGAGACTGTTGCGCCGCGCGCAGGGCCGCAGCCTGAACCCGGGCGCGCAGAACGCACTCCAGCGCCCCTTTATCATCCACCACCACGTTGGCCTGGCTAACGCCGAGCTGCGTCAGGGTTTCTCTGACCACCTGCTCAATCGCATCGCCAAACTGCTGCTTCACAATGCTGTCGATCTCCAGTTGAATGCCCGGCTGCGTCGCCGGCCCAATCCTGACCATCACATCGCTGGACTCCAGCGTGCCGGCCAGGGCGTCAATCTTCATTTCCATAGAGGCAAATCCTTTGTTATGGCGTAAAAATCAGGCGGTTTGATGTTCGCTTTCCGCCAGTTGCATCAGAAAAGAGAGGGTTCCCGGCGGCACCAGCGCCGCCACCGCCTGCCAGTTGCGCTGCCGGTACAGTTCGCGCACCCTGGAAGCCGATATCGGCCCGCCGTTTTTTTCGATTCGCGCCAGCTCAACCACCTCAACAGGCGGCGCGTCGCCTGGCGCTGCCAGCAACGCTTTCATACGCTGGTTGTAATGGCGGGTCAGCGAACACAGCGGCTCAGTGCCGACAAAACGATGGGTTATCTTCAGCGCCGGGGCTAAATGTTCGCGGAACAGCTGGAGATCGATCTGGTTGTGGCAGTCATCCACCACCCCCTGTTCTTTGAGGAAGTAGCCAGGGAAGGTGGCCCGCGAGATGAGGTATGCCGAACCGGGATGCAGCGTTACCTTGTCGATGCCGGCAATCCCTTTTTCGATGAGCGTGTAGCGATCCTGATACGTGAAACGGGAGGCATCCTCTTTCACCACAAACAGGTGTAGCCAGTCGCACTGACGGGCCGCCTGCTCCACCAGCCAGCGGTGGCCGAGCGTGAACGGGTTGGCGTTCATCACGATAGCGCCTATTTTGCGTCCCGGCTGACGGTACATCGCCAGCTGGCGGCAGTAGCGGGTCAGCCGTTCGCGGCTATTTTCCAGTAACACGGCGAGATCGCCGGCCTGCGCGATTGGCCAGAATCCGGCGCCGGCAAAGAGCGCGGCGTTACAGGGCTTAGTGAATAAAAACAGTTCACTGCGCCCCAGCTCGTAGGCCAGGGTGAGTAATTCTGTCAGTAGCTTAAGGCTCAGCCCCTCCCCCTGCAGCGAGGGGTCGATAGCGATGCACTTCAGGACGTTGCCGGCGATGGCGCCGCAGCCGACCAGCCGCTGCTGATACTCGGCGACAATGGCCATTTCGCAATCAGCCTCTAATGAGAGCTGATGCTGACGGAGAAAGAGGTCAATCGCCTCTCGCCGCGATTTATCCTTCCGTAGCAGAACGCGTTTTAATATCAGAGTCATTTTTTAGCGCTTCGTTATTCCAAAACGACCTGTATTTCGCCAGCGTTCGGCTATCGATTCTTGTATTTAAATCACAATTTTTCCCGTCGCTTAATTGGCTTTATGGTTTTTATGTTGTTAATTCATTCAGCATAATAAAAATAATTAAATTAATTAAAAACACGAGTATTCAGTGAAGGTTATCACACCTTAACACTGAGTCTATTTATTACTATGCGCCGGTCTTATTACTTCATTGATAAACAGGATAACGTTTATGACTAACATGAGCCAGGCTCCGGCGACGGAGAAAAAGGGCGTAAGCGACCTGCTGGGATTTAAAATCTTCGGCATGCCGTTACCCCTTTATGCGTTTGCGTTAATTACGCTATTACTTTCCCACTTCTTTAATGCGTTACCCACCGACCTGGTTGGCGGCTTTGCCATTATGTTTATTATCGGTGCCATCTTTGGCGAGATTGGCAAACGGCTGCCGATATTTAATAAATATATTGGCGGCGCGCCGGTGATGATCTTCCTCGTCGCCGCTTATTTCGTTTACGCAGGCATTTTTACCCAAAAAGAAATTGATGCAATCACTAATGTGATGGATAAAAGCAACTTCCTGAACTTATTCATCGCAGTTTTGATAACTGGCGCCATTCTCTCGGTTAACCGTAAACTGCTGTTGAAATCGCTGCTGGGTTATATTCCGACGATCCTTATGGGGATCCTCGGCGCATCTATCTTCGGGATTATCATCGGCCTGTGCTTCGGTATTTCCGTAGACCGCATCATGATGCTGTACGTCCTGCCGATTATGGGCGGCGGTAACGGCGCAGGCGCGGTTCCGCTGTCCGAAATTTATCACTCCGTCACCGGCCGCTCCCGTGAAGAGTACTACTCCACCGCGATTGCCATTCTGACCATCGCCAATATCTTCGCCATCGTTTTTGCCGCGCTGCTCGATATTATCGGTAAAAAACACACCTGGCTGAGCGGGGAAGGCGAACTGGTACGTAAAGCCTCCTTTAAAGTTGATGATGATGAAAAAGCAGGCCAGATTACCCATCGCGAAACGGCAGTCGGCCTGGTGCTCGCCACCACCTGTTTCCTGCTGGCCTACGTCATTGCCAAGAAAATTTTGCCAAGCATTGGCGGTGTCTCAATCCACTATTTCGCCTGGATGGTGCTGATCGTCGCGGCGCTGAACGCTTCCGGCCTCTGCTCGCCGGAGATCAAAGCCGGGGCCAAACGCCTGTCTGACTTCTTCTCTAAGCAGCTGCTGTGGGTACTGATGGTCGGGGTCGGCGTGTGCTACACCGACCTGCAGGAAATTATCGACGCGATTACCTTCGCGAACGTCATCATCGCTGCGGTAATCGTCGTGGGTGCTGTCGTCGGGGCGGCCATCGGCGGCTGGATGATTGGCTTCTTCCCGATCGAATCCGCCATCACCGCAGGCCTGTGCATGGCTAACCGCGGCGGCTCAGGCGACCTGGAAGTGCTCTCTGCCTGTAACCGTATGAATCTTATCTCTTATGCGCAAATCTCCTCCCGTCTGGGCGGCGGTATTGTGCTGGTCATCGCCAGCATTGTGTTCGGCATGATGATGTAACCAACACGCACGATGGCGATGTTTGAGCGTCAACCACAGCGATGCCAGTCAGGGGCCAGAGCCGGGGGCGGCTTCGGGAAATCCACCCTGCTCCTTAGCCGGAAGTATCGTTTGGTTAGCCTTCAAACACGCCGTCGTGCCCTTACTTTAGGGTCTTTCAATGACTGAAGCTGTACTGCTGGGTGAAGGCTTCACCCTGATGTGCCTCGGCATGGGGTTCGTGCTGGCGTTTCTGTTTCTGCTGATTTTCGCCATCCAGGGGATGTCCGCCGCCGTCAACCGCTTCTTCCCCGAACCGGCTGCGGCGCCGAAAGCGACGCCACTGCCCGCCGTTGCGCCCGCCGGCGACTTCGCCCGCTTAACGCCGGCGATTGTCGCCGCCATTCACCACCACCGCCGTCTTCACCCTTAATTCACGGAGGAATTCATGACCGTTGCCATTACCGATGTCGTCCTGCGCGACGCCCACCAGTCCCTGTTCGCCACCCGTCTGCGTCTCGACGATATGCTCCCCGTCGCCGCTCAGCTTGACGACGTCGGCTACCGCTCGCTGGAGTGCTGGGGCGGGGCCACCTTTGACGCCTGCATCCGCTTCCTCGGCGAGGACCCGTGGGTCCGCCTGCGCGAGCTGAAAAAGGCGATGCCGAAGACCCCCCTGCAGATGCTGCTCCGCGGCCAGAACCTGCTCGGCTACCGTCACTACGCCGACGACGTGGTCGAACGCTTCGTGGAGCGCGCCGTCAAAAACGGCATGGACGTCTTCCGCGTCTTCGACGCCATGAACGACCCGCGCAACATGCAGGCCGCCCTGCAGGCGGTCCGCAGCCACGGCGCCCACGCCCAGGGCACCCTGAGCTACACCACCAGCCCGGCCCACACCCTGCAGACCTGGCTCGACCTCACCGAACAGCTGCTGGAGACCGGCGTCGACTCCATCGCGATTAAAGACATGTCCGGCATTCTTACCCCCGGCGCCGCCTTTGAGCTGGTCAGCGAAATCAAAAAACGCTTTGCCGTCACCCTGCACCTGCACTGCCACGCCACCACCGGTATGGCGGAGATGGCCCTGCTAAAGGCCATTGAAGCCGGCGTCGACGGCGTCGATACCGCCATCTCCTCGATGAGCGCCACCTACGGCCACCCGGCCACCGAGGCGCTGGTGGCCACCCTCGCCGGCACGCAATATGACACCGGGCTGGATATCCACAAGCTGGAGAGCATCGCGGCGTACTTCCGCGAAGTGCGTAAGAAGTACCACGCCTTCGAGGGCCAGCTGAAGGGCACCGACAGCCGTATCCTCGTCGCCCAAGTGCCGGGCGGGATGCTCACCAACCTAGAAAGCCAGCTGAAGCAGCAGAACGCCGCGGACAAACTCGACCAGGTACTGGCGGAAATCCCCCGCGTGCGCGAGGACCTCGGCTTCATCCCGCTGGTCACCCCGACCTCGCAGATTGTCGGCACCCAGGCGGTGCTCAACGTCCTGACCGGCGAGCGCTACAAAACCATCGCGAAGGAGACCGCCGGTATCCTGAAGGGTGAGTACGGCCGCACCCCGGCGCCGGTGAACGCCGCCCTGCAGGCGCGGGTGCTGGAAGGGGCAGAAGCCATCACCTGCCGCCCGGCGGACCTGCTGAAGCCGGAGCTGGCGCAGCTGGAAGCCGATGTGAAGCACCAGGCGCAGGAGAAGAATATTCAGCTGGCGGAGAACGCCATCGACGACGTGCTCACCGTGGCCCTGTTCCCCCAGCCCGGCCTGAAGTTCCTCGAAAACCGCCATAACCCGGCGGCCTTTGAACCGGTGCCGCAGGTGGAAGACGCCAGGCCTGCCGCGCCGGCGAAAGCCGCCGCCTCCGGCGTCTACACCGTGGAAGTGGAAGGCAAAGCCTTTGTGGTGAAGGTCAGCGACGGCGGCGACGTCAGCCAGCTGACGGCAGCGGCTCCCGTGCAGGCCGCTGCGCCTGCCGCCGCCCCGGCCGGCGCCGGCACCCCGGTCACCGCGCCGCTGGCGGGCACTATCTGGAAAGTGATTGCCGGCGAGGGTCAGAGCGTGGCCGAAGGCGACGTGCTGCTGATTCTGGAAGCCATGAAGATGGAAACCGAAATCCGCGCCGCTCATGCCGGGACCGTCCGCGGTATCGCGGTGAAAGCCGGCGATGCGGTGGCGGTCGGCGACACCCTGCTGCAGCTGGCGTAACGACGAGGAGCGGAAATGGAAAGTCTGAACGCCCTGATTCAGGGGATGGGGCTGATGCACCTGGGGTTCGGCCAGGCGGTGATGCTGCTGGTCAGCCTGCTGCTGCTCTGGCTGGCGATTGCGAAGAAGTTCGAGCCGCTGCTGCTGCTGCCGATTGGCTTCGGCGGCCTGCTCTCCAATATCCCGGAGGCCGGGCTGGCGCTCACCGCCCTGGAGAGCCTGCTGGCCCACCACGACCCGGCGCAGCTGGCGGTGATTGCCGCGAAGCTCCACTGCGCGCCGGACGTCCACGCCATTAAGGAGGCGCTGGCCCTGGCCCTGCCGTCGGTGCAGGGGCAGATGGAGAGCCTGGCGGTGGACATGGGCTACTCCGCCGGGGTGCTGGCCATCTTCTATAAGGTGGCGATTGGCTCGGGCATCGCGCCGCTGGTGATTTTTATGGGCGTCGGGGCGATGACCGACTTCGGCCCGCTGCTGGCCAACCCGCGCACCCTGCTGCTGGGGGCGGCGGCGCAGTTCGGTATCTTCGCCACCGTCCTCGGGGCGCTGACGCTGAACTACTTCGGCCTGATTTCGTTCACCCTGCCGCAGGCGGCGGCCATCGGCATCATCGGCGGCGCCGACGGCCCGACGGCGATTTACCTGTCGGGCAAGCTGGCGCCGGAGCTGCTGGGGGCCATCGCGGTGGCCGCCTACTCCTACATGGCGCTGGTGCCGCTGATCCAGCCGCCGATCATGAAAGCGCTGACCACGGATAAGGAGCGGAAGATCCGCATGGTGCAGCTGCGTACGGTGAGTAAGCGGGAGAAGATCCTCTTCCCGGCGGTGCTGTTGCTGCTGGTGGCGCTCCTGCTGCCGGACGCCGCGCCGCTGCTGGGGATGTTCTGCTTCGGCAACCTGATGCGCGAGAGCGGGGTGGTGGAGCGCCTGAGCGATACGGTGCAGAACGCGCTGATCAACATCGTGACCATCTTCCTCGGGCTTTCGGTGGGGGCCAAGCTGGTGGCGGACAAGTTCCTGCAGCCGCAGACCCTGGGGATCCTGGTGCTGGGGGTGATCGCCTTCTGCGTGGGGACCGCCGCCGGGGTGCTGATGGCGAAGCTGCTGAACAGGTTCAGTAAGAACCCGATCAACCCGCTGATCGGTTCAGCCGGGGTGTCGGCGGTGCCGATGGCGGCAAGGGTGTCGAACAAGGTGGGTCTGGAAGCGGACGGGCAGAACTTCCTGCTGATGCACGCGATGGGCCCGAACGTGGCGGGGGTGATCGGCTCGGCGATCGCCGCCGGGGTGATGCTCAAGTACGTGCTGGCGATGTAGGCCGGCGTCCTCCCCGGAGGCGTGGCCGTTGCCCCGCCTCCGGGTCAGGATTAACAACGCCCTTTGCCATCGATCACTTTTCTGAAATTAGCGGTTCTGTGCGCCATCTGCGGGTTCTCGGGCCGCGAAACGGGGAAACTAATCATTTAATGTCTATTGGCGCTATGTATACCCGAAAAATCACCCACTGGTTTGCCAGGCGATCGTTTCAGAATCGCATCTTCCTGCTGATCTTATTCACCTCGACGATCGTTATGCTGGCGATGTCATGGTATCTGACCGACATTACCGAAGAGCGTCTGCATTACCAGGTCGGGCAGCGGGCGCTGATTCAGGCAATGCAGATTTCGGCGATGCCGGAGCTGGTCGAGGCGGTTCAGAAACGCGACCTCGCCAGAATCAAAGCGCTTATCGACCCCATGCGTTCGTTCTCCGACGCCACCTATATCACCGTCGGTGATGCTAACGGCCAGCGCCTCTATCACGTCAACCCTGATGAAATCGGCAAATCGATGGAGGGCGGCGATAGCGATGAAGCACTATTAAACGCGAAAAGCTACGTGTCAGTGCGCAAAGGCTCGCTGGGCTCCTCGCTGCGCGGTAAATCACCGATTCAGGACGAGACCGGCAAGGTGATCGGCATTGTGTCGGTAGGCTATACCATTGAACAGTTAGAGAACTGGCTCAGCCTGCAGATAAGCTCGCTGCTGATCCCGATGGCGATCATGTTACTGCTCCTGCTCTACTGCGCCCGCCGCTTCTCGTTGCATATCAAAAAGCAGATGCTGAATATGGAACCCCAACAGCTGTCGCAGCTGTTGATCCAGCAAAGCGTATTGTTTGAATCCGTGTTCGAAGGGCTTATCGCCATCGACTCCCGTTACAAGATCACCGCGATTAATCAGACTGCCCGCCGGTTGCTCAACCTGAGCCAACCGGAAACGACGCTTATCGGTAAAGGGATCAGCAGCGTGATTTCGCAGGAGGCTTTCTTCTACGATGCGCCGCAGACCAATAAAAAAGACGAGATCGTCACCTTCAATCAGATCAAAGTGATCGCCAGCCGGATGGCGGTGATCTTAAATAATGAGCCACAGGGCTGGGTGATCAGCTTTCGTAGTAAAGACGATATCAACACCCTCAGCCTGCAGCTTAGCCAGGTACAACAATATGCCGATAACCTGCGCGCCGTGCAGCATGAGCATCGCAATCTGATCTCCACCATCGCCGGCCTGCTGTTTCTTAAACGCTACGATCATGCGCTGGATCTGATCCAACAGCAGTCGGAAAGTCACCAGAAGGTCATCGATTTTATCGCGCGTAATTTCCAGGACAACCACCTGGCCGGGCTGTTGATCGGCAAATATTACCGGGCCAAAGAGCTTGGACTTGAGCTGATTTTCGATCCAGCCTGCTTCGTCGACAGATTACCCACCGCCCTTTCTCACAACGAATGGATCTCGATCGTGGGGAATCTGCTTGATAACGCCTACAATGCCAGCCTGCAACAGCCGCAGGGCTCAAGGCAGATAGAGTGCCTGATCAACAGTGACGGCCACGAGGTGATTATCGAGGTCGCCGATCAGGGATGCGGCATTGACGAGACGCTGCGCGATCGGATCTTCGAGCGCGGCGTCACCAGCAGCGTCAGCAAAGATCATGGCATCGGACTCTGGCTGGTTCGCAGCTACGTGGAACAGGCAGGCGGCAGCATCGTCGTCGAAAATAACATTCCTTTTGGCACCATCTTTACTCTTTATATTCCCCTGACCCGAGATGAACATCATGGATAGCATCACCACTCTTATCGTTGAAGACGAACCTATGCTGGCGGAGATCCTGGTGGATAACATCAAACAGTTTCCCCAGTTCGACGTCATTGGCATTGCGGATAAACTCGAGAGCGCCAGGAAACAACTCAGACTGTATCAACCGCAGTTGATCCTGCTGGATAATTTCTTACCTGACGGCAAAGGTATCGACCTGATCCGCCATGCGGTCAGTACCCATTACAAGGGGCGGATTATCTTTATTACCGCTGATAATCATATGGATACCATCAGCGAAGCACTGCGCCTGGGGGTGTTCGACTATCTGATTAAGCCGGTGCACTATCAGCGCCTGCAGCACACCCTGGAGCGCTTCGCTCGCTATCGCAGCTCGCTGCGTTCCAGCGAACAGGCCAGCCAGATCCACGTCGATGCGCTGTTTAATATTCAGGCTCGGGAACAGACGGAACCGGCCAGCGCACCGCTACGCGGGATTGATGAAAGCACCTTTCAGCGCGTACTCCAGCTGTTTGCCGACACGGGGGTGGTGCATACCGCCGACTCGCTGGCGCGTATCCTTGGCAGCAGCAAAACCACCGCCCGCCGTTATCTGGAACAAGGGGTGAAGAACGACTTTCTGGAAGCGGAAATTAGCTACGGCAAGGTTGGTCGACCGGAGCGTATTTATCGCGGCAAACAGACCTCCCCTGAGCAGGTCTGAAACGTTTACGCCAGGGAATAGCTGATCACCAACTGCCCCTTCTTCATCTTAATCTCACTGATAAGAATGTCGCCCAGTTCCGCCAGGCGGGCGACATGTGTGCCACCGCAGGGATAGGCGGGCAGTTCGCCAAACCCCACCATGCGCAAACCCTCAGCGAAGATCACCTGACGCGGGAGGTCCTGCGCCTGCCATGCCTTCACCTGGCTCAGCAGCGCGCTGGCGTCGGGTATCACGGCGTGGTTCCCGCCGGTGAAAGCGATCCGCCCCTCGCCAGGCCAGTGGTGCGCTTTCACCGGTTGCCAGCCAAGCTGCTCGCCCGCCAGGCCAAGCAGGTGGCCGGCGGAATGCAGGCGGGCATGCAGTTGTCTCGCGGAGGCATCTATTCTCATCTCCACTTCACCGAGGGGAAGCGGTTGCGACAGAATATGCAGCACGCTGTCGCCGCGCACAACCACCGTCTCAACGGCCTGACCAGCTATCCAGCCGCGATCCGCCGGTTGACCGCCCCCTTGCGGGTGAAACAGCGTCCGATTCAGTTCGATGGCGTAGCGGCCATCCGCTTCCGCAGTGCAGGCGATGATCTGGGCGCGCCCATCGGTAGCGTCGCTGGTGTAATAAACCCGTTCAGTCATAGTGATTCTCCTCTCTGTCCGCCCAGTATATTATTAATACCGACAGCGATAATCCTATCACCCGCCAATGCACTCTTGCTCCGGGAGCACAAATGAATCTCAGCCTCCTGCCCGACCTTGCCCTTTTCGTCCAGATCGTCGACCAGGGCAGCTTCTCCGCCGTCGCCCGCCAGAGCGGCATTACCCCTTCCGCCGTTAGCCGCAGCGTGTCGCGGCTGGAGCGAGAGATGGGCTGCAAACTGCTGCAGCGTACCACCCGCAAGCTGCGTCTGAGCGATGCCGGGGAAACGGTGTATCAGCATGCCCAGCAGATGCTGGAAGCGGCGCGACAGGCGATGGATTCCGCCGGCAGTCGCCAAACGGTCGCCCAGGGAAAGCTGACGCTCAGCGTACCGAAAGCCGTCGGCCGCTTCGTGATCCATCCGCTGATGATGGCGTTTTTTCAGCGTTACCCGCAGGTTGACGTCTGCCTGCGGCTGGAAGATCGCCCTCTGGATTTTATCGATGACGGTATCGATCTGGCGTTACGCATCACCGATACCCCCTCGCCCGGTCTGCATGGCAAACCGTTGATGCCAGTCACGCACGTTATCTGCGCCACTGAGGTCTATTTACAGCGCCACGGTATGCCGCGCACGCCGCAGGAACTGCGCGCGCACAGCTGCATCAGCCTTGGCGAAACGCCCGCCGACGCGCGCTGGAAGTTCCGTCGGGAAGGGAGAACCGAAACGGTGCAAACATACGGGCGGTACGCCGCCAACCATACCGCCGTGCGCCTCGACGCGGTCAGGCAGCATTTAGGGATCGGCAGCCTGCCGCTGTTCACCGCCCGCGAAGCGCTGGCGAATGGCGACATCGTGCAGGTGCTGCCCGAATGGGAATTTATCAGCAGCTACTCTGGCGATCTGTGGCTGCTCTGGGCGGGAGATAAGCATATGCCCGCCAGAATGCGGGCGATGATTGATTATCTCAGCGAGACGGTGCCGACGCTGAACGCAGGCAGCATAGCGCCAGCGAAATAACCGCAAACCACGGAATGATAATCCCCAGCACGAACCAGAGCCCGGAGCGGCCGATATCATGCATCCGCCGGCAGCCGATCGCCAGCAGAGGGAGAGTCATCAGCAGCAACCACAGCGCAGCAAAGGGAATAACAACAAAACTGAGGATGCCGTATTGAGGGTTAATGCTGGTTGCCAGCCACCAGACGGCCAGCGGCGCGCTGGCGATCAGTAGATTGATAAGAAAAAACGTCCAGAACTGCTGTCGGCTGGCCCGGCCGCTAAAATTAAAGGTCTCTTTCCAGCCGCTTAAATACGCCTGTCCATAGGTCATCACTTCTCTCCTTGAAGATTGGGTGAGTATTACGGCGCCAGGGCGATCACCTCCGCCGCCCAGCGCTGAAACCCTTCGACATCGATATCCAGCGCCACCTGGGCATTGGCCGGCTGGCCCAGTCGCCCTTCGATATCTACCACCGTGGCGCCGGCGGTCCAGGTTCCCTGCGTCTCCACCGCCACAAAACACGGCTGTAGGGTGAACAGTTCCGGGCGGACCAGCCATGCGATAGCGCAGAGATCGTGCATTCTCAGACCACTACTCATGCTGCCGCTGCGATAGTGGCTAAACAGCGCATGGAGCATTTTACCGGTCTGATTCAGCGTCGGCAGGGTCGCCAGATAATCCGCCGTCAGCAGCGCCCGATTGGTGACGTCCAGTCCGCACATGACAATCTCCAGCCCGCTGTGGAAGACTTTCGCGGCGGCTTCCGGGTCGATGGCAATATTGAATTCGGCATTCGGCGTAAAGTTGCCCCGGCCCGCCGAGCCGCCCATGATCACCAGCCGGCGAATGTTGAACACGCATTCCGGATACTGGGTCAGCAGCAGCGCAATATTGGTCAATGGGCCAATCGCCACCAGAGTGATCGGCTCGGCAGCATGCATCAGCGCATCGCGGATCGCCTGGAAGGCCGGCTTCGCCAGCGGCTGCCGGTGATGCTCAACAAAGTCATACCCTTCCATACCGGATTCGCCATGCACCGAGGCGGCATCGCGCAGGGGACGCACCAGCGGCATCGAGGCGCCCTGCGCCAGCGGCACATCGGCATGCCAGAAGTGCAGCAGCTGCAGCGCGTTACGGGTCGTCTTCTCTACCGAGACATTGCCCGCCACGGTGGTCATCAGCTGCAGATCCAGCTCAGGGGCGAACAGCGCCGCGGCAATAGCGGCAGCATCGTCGATGCCCGGGTCTGTATCAAGAATGATCGGTAAGCGCATGGTTTCTCCCTAAAAAAAATGCCAGACGTTAAGTCTGGCATCTTCTCATACTGCTGACGGAAAGAACTTACTCTACTTCACGGACATCCACACGCAGCTCTTTCGGCACTTCAAAGACGATATTCTCTTCCCGGCCTTCCAGCGGTACGGCTTCGCCGCCGCCCAGCTCCTGCAGGCGGGTAATGACGTTCTGCACCAGAATATCCGGCGCCGACGCGCCCGCCGTCACGCCGACGCAGGCAGCATCCTTGACCCACGCTTCCTGAATATCGGAGGCATCGTCAATCAGGTAAGCCGCCTTACCCATCCGCTGCGCCAGTTCGGCGAGGCGGTTTGAGTTGGAGGAGTTTTTCGAACCAACCACCAGCACCACGTCAGCCTGCTCCGCCAGCGCGCGCACCGCTTCCTGACGGTTAGTGGTGGCATAGCAAATGTCGTCTTTGCGCGGGCCGACGATTTTCGGGAAACGCGCGCGCAGCGCGTCAATCACATCCGAGGTATCATCCACCGAGAGGGTGGTCTGGGTCATAAACGACAGCCGGGCGTCGTTTTTGACTTCCAGCTTGAGTACGTCTTCCGGCGACTCGACCAGGTACATGCCCCCTTGCGGGTTATTGTACTGCCCCATCGTGCCTTCGACTTCCGGGTGCCCGGCATGGCCGATCAGAATCGACTCTTCGCCACGGCGGCTGGCGCGGGCGACTTCCATATGCACTTTCGTCACCAGCGGACAGGTGGCGTCGAACACCGTCAGATCGCGGCTCTTCGCTTCATTCCGTACCGCCTGCGATACGCCGTGAGCGGAGAAGATCAGGATCGCGCCATCCGGTACTTCGCTGATCTGTTCGATAAAAATGGCGCCGCGCTTGCGCAGGCTATCCACCACATAGCGGTTGTGCACCACTTCATGACGAACATAGATCGGCGCGCCGTACAGCGTCAGCGCGTTTTCTACAATGCTGATAGCGCGGTCAACGCCAGCGCAAAAGCCGCGCGGGTTAGCCAACAGGATCTGCATGTTAATCCTCCAGCGCCGGATCGATCTCCAGCACTTCAATATCAAAATGAACGGTGCGCCCGGCCAGCGGATGGTTGAAGTCGACGGTGATGGAATCGCCGTTCACTTCACGGATCACGCCAGGCATTTCGCTGCCATCCATTGCGGTAAAGAGCATAATCGCGCCGATCTCCGGCTCGCCGGCGTCGATAAACTCGCGGCGAGAGAAATACTGAATCAGGTCCGGGCTCGGGACGCCAAATGCGGCGTCAGGCTCCAGCGAAAAGGCCTTTTTCTCGCCCTCTTTCAGACCAAGAAGCTGTTGCTCCAGCCCCTCAGACAGGGAGGTGTCGCCGAGGCGAAACAGCGCCGGTTTGCCATTGTTACGGGTGGACTCGGCGGTGGATCCATCGTCCAGCTTCAGCGTGAAGTGAACGAGAACCGCGCTGTTGCTCTGTACGGATTTAGACATGCAAATTGCTCGCTTGTTTTCGGCCTCCTGTTGCCCGGAGGCGCTACGCTTACCGGGCGACGGGAGACCACACATTCTGTAGGCCGGGCTGACGTGGCGCCACCCGGCATTAACATTTACGCCTGCTCTTTTGCGGTCGGTTTCGGCAGGAAGCCTTCCAGCACAATCATCGCCGCGCCGATGCAGATAGCGCTATCGGCGAGGTTGAAAGTGGCGAAGTGCCAGTCGCCGACGTAGAAGTCGATCATATCGACCACAAAGCCATGCCACAGGCGATCGAACAAGTTGCCCAGCGCGCCGCCGATAATCAGGGCGTAGGCAATATTGTTCAGCTTTTGCGTCGCCTTCGAACGGTACATCAGCACCGTCAGCACCAGGCAAATGCCGATGGCGATCCCGGAAAAGAACCAGCGCTGCCAGCCGCCGCTGTCGGCGAGGAAGCTAAAGGCCGCGCCATAGTTGCGGGCATAATGCAGATTAAGCGACGGGAACAGCGGAACCGTCTCCCCCAGAGCGAAGTTCTGGAGGATCAGGAATTTGCTGCCCAGATCGATAATCAGCACGGCTACGACCACCCACAGCCAGCGTAGCCCCGTTGAACAGATCGATTTACTCATCAGGCGAATTTACGTTGCTCGCCGTCACCGGCGACGTTGCTCACACAGCGTCCGCAGATTTCCGCGTGTTCCGCCACCTTGCCGATATCGGTGGTGTAATGCCAGCAGCGCGGGCATTTCTCACCTTCAGCTTTGCTCAATGCGACTTTCAGCCCTTTGAGCAGTTCGCTCTGCTGGGCATCAGCAGGCGCGCTCGCATAGTCTGCGACGTTCGCCCCGGAGGTCAACAGGACAAATCGCAATTCATCGCCCAGTGCGTTGAGCTTAGCGGCCAGATCGGCATCAGCATACAGCGTCACCGAGGCTTCCAGCGAGCCGCCGACTTTCTTATCCGCACGCGCCTGTTCGATCACTTTGTTGACTTCGCCACGGACTTTCAGCAGCTCATCCCAGAAGCCGTCATTCATCGCTTCGTTGTCGGCCAGACCGAAGAGACCTTGATACCATTCGCCGGTAAAGACGTATTTCTCACGCTCGCCCGGCAGGTAACCCCAGATTTCGTCCGCGGTGAAGGACATGATCGGCGCCATCCAGCGCACCAGCGCTTCCACGATGTGGAACAGCGCGGTCTGGCAACTGCGACGCGCCACGCTGTCCGCCCTGGCGGTGTACTGACGGTCTTTGATGATGTCGAGGTAGAACGAGCCCATCTCAATGGAGCAGAAGCGCATCAGGCGCTGCACCACTTCGTGGAAGTCGTAGGATTCGTAGGCTTTCAGGATATCTTCCTGTGCCGCCTGCGCGCAGCCGACCGCCCAGCGATCCAGCACCACCATCTCTTCCGGTTTGACCATGTCTTTTGCCGGATCGAAACCGTTCAGGTTGGCCAGCAGGAAGCGCGCGGTGTTACGGATACGACGATAGCTGTCCGCGGCGCGTTTGAGGATCTCGTCAGAAACCGCCATTTCGCCAGTGTAGTCGGTGGAAGCCACCCACAGGCGCAGGATATCGGCGCCCAGCTTGTTCATCACGTCCTGCGGGCTAACGGTGTTGCCGATAGACTTGGACATTTTGCGGCCCTGACCATCGACGGTGAAGCCGTGGGTCAGTACCTGACGATATGGAGCTTTGCCTTTCATCGCCGTGGAAATCATCAGAGAGGACATGAACCAGCCGCGATGCTGGTCGGAGCCTTCCAGATACATATCGGCGGCGTGACCGGCGAATTCCGGACGCACGTCAACCACGGAAGAGTGGGTCGACCCGGAGTCAAACCAGACGTCGAGGGTATCCGGCACTTTCTCGTAGCTGGCAGCGTCATCGCCAAGGATGTCGCGGGAATCGAGATCCCACCATGCCTGGATGCCGTCGACTTCAACACGCTTCGCGACTTCTTCCATCAGCTCAAGGGTACGCGGGTGCAGTTCGTGAGTTTCTTTATGCACGAACAGCGACATCGGCACGCCCCAGGTACGCTGACGGGAGATGCACCAGTCAGGACGGTTGGCGACCATCGATTCGATACGCGCCTGGCCCCAGTCCGGGATCCATTGCACGCCTTTGATCTCTTTCAGCGACTGCGCGCGCAGACCTTTCTGATCCATGCTCACGAACCACTGCGGGGTGGCGCGGAAGATGATCGGCGACTTGTGGCGCCAGCAGCACGGATAGCTGTGCTGCATTTTTTCCACATTCAGCAGCGCGCCGCGCTCACGCAGCATCTCAACGATGATATCGTTGGCTTTGAAGACGTTGATACCGTCCAGAGACGGATAGGTGCCTGGCAGATAAGCCCCGTCCGGGCCAACCGGGTTAGCGATTTCCAGACCGTATTTCTGGCTGATCGTGTAATCGTCCGGACCGTGGCCGCCGGCGGTATGCACCGCACCGGTACCGGCATCCAGCGTCACGTGGTCGCCAAGGATCGCCGGCACGTCGAAATCGAGGAACGGATGCTGGAAACGCATCAGTTCAAGCTCGGCGCCGTTCACCGCCGCCAGGATGGTGTAATCGGCCGCGCCAACGCGCTTCATCACGCTCTCAACGAGGTCTTTCGCCAGGATCAGCGCCTGGCCGTCCACCTGCACCAGCGCATAGTCGAACTCTGGCGACAGGGAGATGGCGCGGTTAGCCGGCAGGGTCCACGGGGTGGTGGTCCAGATAACCAGCGACACCGGGCCGTTGACGTCGGCGACGCCGAATTTCGCCAGCACCGCGGCTTTATCTACCGCGTGGAACGCTACGTCGATGGATGGAGAAGTCTTGTCGTAATACTCCACTTCCGCTTCCGCCAGCGCGGAACGGCAGTCTACGCACCAGTGCACCGGCTTGGCGCCTTTATGCAGGTGGCCGTTGCCGATGATTTTACCCAGCGCGCGAATGATGTTGGCTTCGGTTTTGAAGTCCATGGTCAGATACGGATGCGACCAGTCGCCCAGCACGCCGAGACGGATGAAATCTTTACGCTGACCCTCGATCTGCAGAGCGGCATATTCGCGGCACTTGGCGCGGAATTCTGCGGCGGTGAACTTCTCGCCCGGCTTGCCGTATTCCTGCTCTACTTTCAGCTCGATCGGCAGACCGTGGCAGTCCCAGCCCGGAACGTAAGGCGAGTCATAGCCCGTCAGTCCTTTGGACTTAACGATAATGTCTTTCAGAATCTTGTTAACCGAGTGACCAATATGAATACTGCCATTCGCATAAGGAGGGCCATCATGCAGAATGAAGGTTTTTTTGCCTTTTTTGGCTGCACGAATGATGCCGTACAGGTCATCATCGGTCCAACGCGCCAGCATTCCCGGTTCGCGTTTGGCGAGGTCGCCACGCATAGGGAACCCTGTTTCCGGCAAATTCAGGGTCGATTTATAGTCACTCATCAGATTCTCGGTTCCGTATTTCGGTTTGATAAACACCAGTGGCTCAGGCCTGGCTGGTCAGCCCAAATAATTCGCGGGCCGTTAACTCATCACGTGCGATTTGCGCCTTCAGCTCGTCGAGCGACGCAAACCGCTGCTCATTACGTATCTTTTTACGCAGTACTACATTGATATGGCGACCGTAGAGGTCCATTACAACGTCCAACAGATGCACTTCGAGCTGCTGACGCACGCCCGCTACCGTTGGACGGGTGCCAATATTGGCGACGCCGGCGATCGGTTTGTCGCCCAGCCCTGTCACTTCTACCGCATAGACCCCTTTAACCGGGGAAACCTGACGACGCAGCGGTAAGTTCGCCGTCGGAAAACCTATGGTACGGCCCAGTTCGTCGCCATGCACGACGCGCCCGGAAATGCTAAACGGATGGCCGAGCAGCGTCTCCGCCAGCAGGAGATCGTCATCGGCCAGCGCCTGACGCACCGCCGTGCTGCTGATCCGCACCCCGCCTTCGCAGAAGGTTTGGGTGCTGGTGACGTCGAAGCCGTATTCCGCCCCCGCCTTTTGTAATAACAAGAAATCCCCCTGGCGACCAGCGCCAAAGCGGAAATCGTCACCGACGGCAAGGAACTGCACGCCCAGGCGGCGCACCAGTAGTTCACTGATAAAATCCTGCGCCGTCAGCGCGGCGAACCGGCGGTCGAAGCGAACGCACAGCACATAGTCGACCCCGCTTTCAGCCAGATAGCTCAGCTTTTCACGCAGGCGGGTCAACCGCGCCGGGGCTTTATCGGCGGCAAAGAGCTCGAGCGGCTGGGGTTCGAAAATCATCACCACCACCGGTAAACCGCGCTGGCGGCCCTCTTCGCGCAAGCGCTGCAGCAGCGCCTGATGCCCACGATGCACGCCGTCAAAATTGCCAATGGTCAGCACGCACCCGTGCGGGGCCTGACTGAGATTATGTATGCCGCGTATCAGCTTCATGTCTGGCTCAAAACAGTGAAAATCGTCCGAGTATACCTTGTACAACTGTCAACGTTAACCAGCGATTGCTCCTCGGCAACGAAAGTTCTCAGGAATTCATTCACTCAGCGCGAGTCAGCGGGAAAACCGCCCGCCCCCGGCGATTTTTATGGTGGAAAAGCTGTATTCGCCTGCGACAAGCTGGTAGAATCTTGCGCCATCACTACGTAATGAAGCGCTGTGGTGTTAAACGGCGCTTATTTGCACAAATCCATTGACAAAAGAAGGCTAAACGGGCATATTCCTCGGCCTTTGAATTGTCCATATAGAACACATTTGGGAGTTGGACCTTGGCTAATATCAAATCAGCTAAGAAGCGCGCCGTTCAGTCTGAAAAGGCTCGCAAGCACAACGCTAGCCGTCGCTCTATGATGCGTACTTTCATCAAGAAAGTATACGCAGCTATCGAAGCTGGCGACAAAGCTGCTGCACAAAAAGCATTTAACGAAATGCAACCGATCGTGGACCGTCAGGCTGCTAAAGGTCTGATCCACAAAAACAAAGCTGCGCGTCATAAGGCTAACCTGACCGCTCAGATCAACAAACTGGCTTAATCGCTGCTTGTTGTCGCTTTGTGAAAAAACCCGCGAAAGCGGGTTTTTTTATGCCTGTCATCTTTCCCGTCCTGGCGCGACCTGAGCCACGCCAGCCCACGCTTTCCGGCTATCTGGGTTCAGTAAACAGCGACGAATAATCGCGATTGCAGATGCGCTGTACCGCCGGATGCTGAATCATCCGTTCGGCGAAAATGGCGTGATACTCCTCCATCACGCTATCCATGCGGCCAATTTCGACAATCGATTCATCATGGTAGAAATCATGCGCGTAGAGCGTCGGCGCGACAAAAATCGCATTATGCGCGGCGCCGAAGGCTTTCATGAGCGCCGCGTCGTCAAACTCGCCGAGGATCTCCACCTTCAGCCCCTGCACGTTAATCCAGTTCAGCAGCTTACGTCCCAGCATCGAGCGTCGACCAGGGATCAGCAGCCGTCGCTCTTCAAGACAGGCCGGGAACGGCTTCATTGGCGCCGGGTTCATGCACCAGAAGCTGACGCTGCACTCGCCAATCTTCACCGAAAACAGCCCTTCCTGCTGCGTCGAGTCGATCGGGCAGTCAGAGATAATCATATCGAGCTTATGCTGGCTCAGCTGCTCGAGCAGCAGCTCATGGGTGGATTCAAAACAGCGCAGATGGATCTGCTCGCTTTCGACAACGGCGGCATCCAGTACGCCGCTGACCAGCCGTTTCGATAGCGCATCGGCCACGCCGACGTCAAACAGCAGATTCGACTCTTTGCGGTAGTTGACGATGTCGAGCATCTCCTGGCTCAGGGTAAACATCCGGTCGGCGTAGCGAAAGACCAGCTCCCCGAGCTCGCTCGGCTCCAGCCCTCTTCCCTTGCGCTTAAATAACTTTCCCTGCAGACGCTCCTCCAGCGCTTTGATCTGCCCGGTAATGGTTTGCGGCGTCAGAAACAGCGCCTCCGCCGCGCCCACGACAGACCCTTCTTTATAGACGTGCCAGAAGTAGTACAGATGGTTGTAGTTGATATGTGACATGCTTCTCTCCCTGATAATGTCCAGGAGAGCCTGGCAGGCCCTCCTGCAGAAAGGTTATACCGCGAGGCGAGTATCCGTTACGCGCTGACGCAGTATGAGGTAGCCGGTAACAGCTGATACCACCGATCCAATTAAGATGCCAAGCTTGGCCCAGTTGATTAACGCGGGATCGACATTGCCGAAGGCCAGCGTGGCGATAAAAATCGACATCGTAAAGCCAATCCCGCACAGAATGCCCACCGCCATAATCTGCCGGCAGGTGGTCCCCTCCGGTAGCGAGGCCCACTTCAGCTTCAGGGCCAGCCAGCAGAACAGGCTGATCCCCAGCGGCTTACCGATAAACAGGCCGGCCATGATACCCAGGGGCAGCAGCGACGTCAGTCCATCAAGCGTAACCCCCCGCAGCGAGACGCCCGCGTTGGCGAAGGCAAACAGCGGCAGGATCATAAACGCCACCCACGGATGCAGGACATGCTCAAGCACTTTAGCCGGTGACTGACCCTGCTTCTCCTGGAGCGGGATCATAAAGCCGACGATGACCCCGGCAAGCGTCGCGTGAACGCCGGACTTCAGCACCGCGGTCCACAGCACCGCACCGACCAGAATATAGATCCCGGTGCGTCGCACGCCGCTCAGATTCAGAACCACCAGCACCGCAATCGCCGCCGCCGCCACGCCCAGCGAGAGCATTGACAGGTCGTGGGTATAAAACAGCGCGATAATCACGATAGCCCCAAGGTCATCAATAATCGCCAGCGCCATCAGGAAAATCTTCAGCGCCGTCGGGACGCGGCTGCCTAACAGCGCCAGCACGCCGAGGGCAAAGGCAATATCCGTCGCCGCCGGGATCGCCCATCCCTCTCTGGCGACAGGATCCTGAGCGTTAAAGGCCAGATAGACCAGCGCCGGGACGATCATCCCGCCGAGCGCGGCAATCACCGGAAAGACCGCCTGACGGCGACTCGCCAGCGAGCCCTGAATCAGCTCGCGTTTGACCTCCAGGCCAATCAGCAAGAAGAACACCGCCATCAGGGCATCATTGATCCATAGCAGCATATTCTTGTTGATCTCCAGCGCCCCCATCCGCAGCTGTACAGGCGTATCAAGGAAGGAGTGATACAGACCGCTGGTCACGCTGGTATTGGCCATGACCATCGCCAGCGCCGCGGCGATGATTAAGACAATGCCGCCGGAAGCATCGCTACTGAAGAATCGTTGCAGATGTTTCACTTTTACTTTCATCCTGTTGGTGAATAACTCGATAAAAGTATAATACACAGACTGATAACTCGAAAAAATCAGATTTAAGTTGCGCTAATGCTCGATTTTTACGAGTTAAAGAGGAGGGATAAGACAATGATAGACTGGGCAGCAAAAGGCCAGGCGTTGACGAAAGCAGAATTAACCGCGCAGATCGTCCCACATTTTCTGTCTTTTATTATATTCATATTTCAGACAATCCAGCGTCACGGTCACGTTCGCCGGAGACAGGCGATTTAGCTGCGGCAAAAAAGGATGCGCGTGCAGGTATTGAATAAATTTCGTCGCGCCATTTAACGTGGCGTGCCGCAGATTGGCCGTTTTTTTATTGCCGGTTAGGTTACAAACCGCCATCGCATAGTCCCGTGTAGAGAAGGTCCGCCAGACATTGTTGCGGTTCCCTCCGCCCATAAACAGGCGCGGCGGGATATCATGCAGCGGCGGCGTCATACCTCGCTCTCTGACAAATGAGATATGGCATCGCCCCTGTTGAACCTGCTGCAAATTCGCCATCAGGCAGCCACCCAATATAAAACATTCCTGATCGATGTAGTGTTGAATATTGAGGGAACGTGCATCTGTCAGTGTTTTGACTAATTCAAAATGGCGATAAGCCGGCAATACGGGTTTGACCAGCATCCCCGGATCGTTTTTGTATAACGCCGCCGGTCCGTAATCCACATCAAAAAGCGTTGCGCGCCGCATCGTTATCGCTTCTTTCCGTTGCACAAGATGTACCAGCGTACCGGGCGGCAGGCGCTCTTCGTAATAAGAGTGGTATTGATACTCCGTTTCAACGGGCTGGAGTGAATAATTGGTTGTTACGGATATAATCCGACCGGTAGTCTCCTCGGCGGTGACCAGCACATACAGAAAATTGTCACCGCCGTTAAATTTAACCCGAAAAGCGCGGGTGCTGAGGGTAATGTCGAAAGCGGGAAAGGCAAACTCACGTTCCGCCTGATTTGCCCTGCGGGATAACTTCTGTAATTCACGGCTTAGTCCGGTACTGTCTAACGCAAGGGCGGATCGGATATCCGCCAGCGAAGCCCCATCCTGGATGAGTGCGGCAAGATAATCCTGGCGCGGATCGGTTTTATATCTGACGGGATAAAGAAATGTTTTATGGCACTGCTGGCAGCAGACGCGTGGCTCCCCCTGCGCGGAAAAGCCATACTTTTTTAGTGAGACGCCGCCGCATCCGGGGCAGGATTTTATCAATCCTTTCCATACCCGATTTACCGACTGGCGAAAAAGATTCAGCGATCTTGCCGAAATCACAGGAAAAGGAAAACCACATGCCCTGCATAACACATTTTTCCCCTGGTTCTGGTAATCGGGGCTGTTCAACACGCCCAGGTTTTTGCAGCCTGGCGTTTTGCAACTATCGACATTAACCTGAGAAAACATGATTAACTCCCTGTGACGGTATGATTTTCAAACAAATATTGATTTTATCTCTGCCGGTGAAAAACCATTCTGATGGAGCGTTTTCATGGCGCTCATTATTACCGCGCTATGCGAAAAAAATGCCTTATAACCCGCGCACAAATAGTTGTGGTTTCTCTCGCCCGTCGCGGATAGCAAGAAGCGGTGCTTGGGGCAGCCGCCGTAGCAGGCAAATTGCCACTGACAAGAGCGACACTCCTGCGCCATTGAGTGGCTTTTATCATCACCAAACTGCTGGTTTTGCGCGCTATTATTCATCGCATGTAGCGTTGTATCCTGAATATTTCCCAGCCTGTACTGCGGATAAACAAAATGATCGCAGTTATAAACGTCGCCGTTCATCTCCATCGCAAACGCGCTGCCGCAGGTTGGCGCGAATACGCATACCTGGGGAGGCAACCCACACCAGGCGGCAAGCGTCTGTTCAAACATCTGTATGCCTATGTCGCCAATGTCTTCGCGGACCCATACATCAAAAATAGCGTTAAGAAAATGGCCAAACTGTAGCGGATCAACCGACCACGGCATCATTTTTGTTTGCCTGTCCTCAGGGTGCGCCAGCCCAAGGCCGCTCTTTTCGCTGCTTCTTTCCACCAAAGGGATAAATTGCATATAACGGCTGCCGATGCTCTTCAGATAGCGATATACCTGAAGCGGATGGCGCATATTGCTCTGATTAACAACCGTCAGCGTATTAAATTCAACGCCGTGGCGGTGCAGACATTGTATGGCCTGTTCAACTTTCGCATGCGTCGCTTTTCCCGAGCGCGTAACGCGCCATTCGTCATGCAAGGCTGCATCGCCGTCAATGGAAATACCGACCAGGAATTGATTGGCCCGAAAAAACTCAGCCCATTGGTCGTCGATCAAAATGCCGTTCGTCTGGAAGGTATTCACAATCGTTTTTCCCGCAGCATAACGCTGCTGGAGTTCGATCGCCCGGCGATAAAAAGGTAGCCCCATCAACGTCGGTTCTCCGCCCTGCCAGGCAAAAATCACCTCATCAACCTCTTGCGCGGCAATATGTTGTTTAATGAAGCGTTCCAGCATCTCGTCTGACATTCTGTAGTTGCGCTTTCGCTCCGGGTAGAGCTTTTCCTTTTCCAGATAGAAGCAGTACTTACAATCAAGATTGCATACTGAACCTGTCGGTTTAATCATGACCTGACAGCTCTTTCTTCGCATGATCGCTATATCCATCCCAATAAAAAGAACCTGATTCAGTTTAAACACCGAATCAGGCGGGCATCGCCCTAAGTGGCATACTACGGTTTTATGGTTATTCGGTTAGCCCCAGGTGACCGGCGTCGGCTTATCGCCACGGGCTTTCATTAACGAATCGTTATCGATGTCTGCTTTATACTTCAGGAACTTATCGTACAGTTGTTTCTCAATATCCGGCCGTTTGCCAATCTGATTGAGCGTTTCGTAACGGTCGGTCTTCAGGTTGTAGAGATACTTCGGTTTATTTTCACGATCGATGATCATTTTCCAGTCGCCATCCCTGATCGCCCACTCATCGGTTGGATCGTCCTGGAATGGCATATCAACGCCGAAGATCAACGGCTTATTACGCTCCAGCGGCTTCTGTTCCAGCAGCGGAACCAAAGACTGGCCATCGTACGTGCGATCGTTCGGGAGTGTAAAATCCATCATCTTCGCCAGCGTCGGCATCCAGTCAAGACCGGAAACCGGCGTATCCGTCACCATCCCCTGCGGCAGATGTTTGCCATATTTAATAATCGCCGGAACGCGGATGCCGCCTTCCCACAGATTATCTTTACGGCCACGCAAACCATCGGTCTCACCCGCCAGGTTCAGCTCATACACCTTACGCGCCTCACGCGTTACCGGGCCATTGTCACTGGTGAAAATCACGATGGTGTTGTCTTCTTCGCCCATTGCCTTAATTTTATCCAGCACTTTACCGACCTGAGCATCCATGTAACTGATGTTCGCGTAGTACTCCCCCGTACCACGCCACGGTTTATCAGCCCAGTCGCCATAAAACAGATCCGGGTGCTGTTTTTGGTACGCGCTCATATATTGCGAGTACATATCGAGATATTTCTTCGGCGAAGCCAGCGGGCTGTGCACCTCAGTAAACGCGACATATAAGAAGAACGGCTTATCATCTTTCTTATTATCCAGCCAGTTCACCACTTCAGAGCTGACAAATTCACCGCTCATTTTATCTGCGCGACCAATTCGTTGCCCATTGCGTAGCCATCCTGTCGGATGCACCACCCCGTAGCGAGGACGCTCTTTGGCATTATCCAGCGTGGAATCCGTGACAAATCCCGCCGGATTCACCAGACTGTAATCAAACCCCATATCTTTTGCCTGGGGTTGATCGGTACGATCTCCCCCTGCATTCAGGTGCAGTTTGCCCATCATCGCCGTGTCATAGCCCTGCTGTTTCAACAGATTGGCGATGGTCAGTTCATTACGCCCTAATGCAACATCTTTGCCTTCCGGGATCCATGAGCGAATACCGGTACGAAATGGCATACGACCGGTTAACAGACCCGCACGGGAGGGAGAGCACAGCGGCGCAGGCGCATAATAATCGGTGAATTTCACCCCTTCCTGCGCCAGTTTGTCGATATTCGGGGTTTTGACAATGGGATGTCCATAAGTTGCAAGATCGCCATACCCTAAATCATCAGCCAGAATAATAACCAAATTAGGACGCTTTTCTGTTGCGGCATGTGCTGTTGACAGCGCGCTCCCGGCACATAGCGCCAGCCCAATCATACTGGCAACAACTGTTCTTTTCATTTTAACTCCTTTGACATTTTTTAAAATTCATACCCAACCATATAAATCATTTGATCGCCAAAGCCGTCATAACCTAATTTGTTTTTAAAATAACGCCAGGTTACCGTTGCCTTCCAGCGAGGATAAAACTTCCAGGCCAGCGTTAAACCGCCATTAATGCCATAATCACCGTGTTGCTGTTCCGCGTAGGCGTCATTTCGCTCAAATTCAATTTCATTCCAGTCTGACAGAACAAATTTCTCGTCAAACAGTGTGAAGTTATAAGCTGCCGTCCAGCCCAGCACATACCCGTTCCAGCCGCTTGTTTGTCCATATTTTGGCGAAACATAATCACCCGACTCATTGTGGAGTCCGAGGTAAGGTTTAAAGAATCCCCATTTCCCGGACCATCCCAGATAACCAAGACCATAAAACATGTCCAGATCATCCCCCCACGTATTTTCCCACTGGCCATAAATCTTGCCAAAGAGCGTATAGTCAGAGCCAAAAAGGCGAACATGCGTCATCGCTGAAACCGTATGGTTACGCCCCGCGACAGAATGGTTGAGTACATTACTTTCAAAAAAAGAATAGAATTCAGCTTCTTTAAAATTGACGCCAAAATCAGCTGTGGCTTTCCAGACTTCACCACGACCTACATCGACAAAGCCGCTGTTCCAGTCAGCATAACCTGCATTAATCGATCCAAAAGAATATTGGTAGTCCAAAGATGCTTGTACGGAGTGACTAAAGCCCGAGGATGCTGCAAGTATCGTACAAGCCAATAGCGTATTTTTTATCCGAGGCATTGAAAGTATTTCCCAAAGTTATAATTCGTCCATAGCCATACACTACTTTTCTGCGGCGCTTATTGTTAGCGAAACACACCGTCAAAATAGTGATGAAAATCTCATATCAAAAGGGACGATGGGTATTATCAGGCATGTGTCAAAATATGTTGTTTTAGTGAGGGTAAGTTATTATTTATAAATATCCGGCACGATCATAACGCACTTGTCTGTTACCTATTTTTGTCATAACTGGCGCGTAAGGACGTTATTGATATGAGCGACGTCCGACAATACCCATTTGGGCAACCACAGATGAAACGTTCGGGCTTTATCCTGGATGATTAAGACATAATGCCCCAGCAACATCGAAATGACCAGACCATCAATTATTCATGTTATAAATAATAAAGCCCTATTGAGATTAACTGCACATATATTAAATGCATGTAGGTTATGCCATAAGGGAAAAATAAATCAATGGGAAGAACGCTGTTAATACTCCTGATTCAATAAAATAAAGATTCTGAATCAAAGAGTTAAATTAATGGATGCATCAAGAACAAATAAAAAAGCCTGGGATTTCTCAATCTCAGGCTTTTTATCAGCAATGACGGAAATGATTAACGAGTCAAATCATCAAAAAACTTCTTCACACCGTCAAAGAAGCTTTTCGAACGCGGGCTGTTGTTTTCCCCGGTCGGGCCGCCGAAGCTTTCCTGCAGCTCCTTCAGCAGCTGCTTCTGCTTCTCGTTCAGCCCCACCGGCGTCTCCACCACCACCCGGCACAGCAGATCGCCCTGCGCGCCGCCGCGAACGGATTTCACGCCTTTCCCACGCATGCGGAACAGCTTGCCGGTCTGGGTTTCACCCGGAATTTTCAGGTTGACGCGACCGTCGAGCGTCGGGACCTCAATCTCACCGCCCAGCGCAGCCATGGTGAAGTTGATCGGCACTTCGCAGTACAGATTATTACCTTCACGCTCAAAGATAGCGTGCTGCTTCACCTGAACCTGAACGTACAGATCCCCTGCCGGTGCGCCATGCTCGCCGGCTTCGCCTTCGCCCGCCAGACGGATCCGGTCGCCGGTATCCACGCCCGCCGGGATTTTAACCGACAGGGTTTTGGTCTTCTCAACGCGGCCGTGACCATGACATTTATTGCACGGATCTTTAATCAGCGTACCGCGTCCCTGACAGTGCGGACAGGTCTGCTGTACCGCAAAGAAGCCCTGACGCATCTGTACCTGGCCCGCGCCATGACAGGTTGGACAGGTCTGCGGTTTGCTGCCTGCTTTGGCGCCGCTGCCGTGGCAGACGTCGCACTCTTCCAGCGTCGGAATACGGATCTCTTTGGTGACGCCACGAACCGCTTCTTCCAGCGTCAGCTCCATGTTGTAACGGAGATCGGCGCCGCGCGCCGCGCGCTGCCGGCCACGTCCGCCGCCAAAGATATCGCCGAAAACATCGCCAAAGATATCGCTGAAGTCCGCACCGCCGCCAAAACCGCCGCCGCCGCCCATGCCGCCCTGCTCAAAGGCCGCATGGCCGTACTGATCGTAGGCCGCACGCTTCTGGGCATCAGTCAGGATTTCATACGCTTCTTTGATTTCTTTAAATTTGGCTTCGGCCTCTTTATCACCCTGGTTGCGGTCCGGGTGATACTTCATGGCCAGGCGCTTATAAGCCTTTTTGATTTCACGCTCTTCCGCTGTTTTGGAGACGCCTAAAATCTCGTAGTAATCTTGCTTTGCCATCGGTGTTTTTCAGCCCCTTAACATGCGTGCACGGGCGGAGAGGAAACCTCTTCGCCCGTGCCAGTGTTTTACCCGTTCAAAGGGCGATTATTTTTTATCTTTCACTTCTTCGAACTCAGCGTCGACAACATCGTCGTCTTTCGCGTTGCTCGCCTGAGCGTCAGCGGAACCCGCCTGCTGCTGAGCATGCTGCTGCTGGGCGATTTCCATCAGCTTCTGGGAAACCTGCGCCAGCGCCTGCATTTTCGCTTCGATGTCCGCTTTGTCTTCACCTTTCAGCGAAGTTTCCAGCGCGGTCAGCGCAGACTCGATGGCAGTTTTGTCGTCAGCCGGCAGTTTATCGCCTGCTTCTTCAACCTGCTTGCGAGTGCTGTGCAGCAGATGGTCGCCCTGGTTACGGGTCTGTACCAGCTCTTCGAACTTACGGTCAGATTCGGCGTTAGCTTCCGCTTCGCGAACCATTTTCTGAATTTCTTCTTCATTCAGACCGGAAGACGCTTTGATGGTGATCTTCTGCTCTTTACCGCTGTTTTTGTCTTTCGCGGAGACGTGCAGGATACCGTCAGCATCGATGTCAAAGGTCACTTCGATCTGCGGCATGCCGCGCGGCGCCGGGTTAATGCCATCCAGGTTGAACTGACCCAGAGATTTGTTATCAGACGCGCGTTTACGCTCACCCTGCAGCACATGGATGGTAACCGCGGACTGGTTGTCTTCAGCGGTAGAGAACACCTGGCTGTGCTTGGTCGGGATAGTGGTGTTTTTGCTGATCAGCGCAGTCATCACGCCGCCCATGGTTTCGATACCCAGCGACAGCGGGGTCACGTCGAGCAGCAGAACGTCTTTCACATCACCGGTCAGTACACCGCCCTGAACGGCAGCGCCGATCGCCACGGCTTCATCCGGGTTAACGTCTTTACGCGGTTCTTTACCAAAGAACTCGGCCACTTTTTTCTGCACCATCGGCATACGAGTCTGACCACCAACGAGGATGACGTCGTTGATATCGGAAACGGACAGACCGGCATCCTGCAGGGCTACTTTCAGCGGCTCGATGGAACGGTTGACCAGGTCTTCTACCAGGCTTTCCAGTTTCGCACGCGTCACTTTGATGTTCATGTGTTTCGGACCGGTCGCGTCTGCCGTGATGTACGGCAGGTTAACGTCGGTCTGCTGAGCAGAAGAGAGTTCAATCTTCGCTTTCTCAGCGGCTTCTTTCAGGCGCTGCATCGCCAGCGGGTCGTTGCGCAGGTCAATGCCCTGATCTTTCTTAAATTCATCAACGAGGTAGTTGATCAGACGGGTATCGAAGTCTTCGCCGCCCAGGTGAGTATCACCGTTGGTCGCCAGTACTTCGAAGGTTTTTTCGCCATCAACTTCGTCGATTTCGATAATAGAGATATCGAAAGTACCACCACCGAGGTCGTAAACCGCTATCGTGCGGTTGCCCACTTCTTTATCCAGACCGTACGCCAGCGCGGCCGCGGTCGGTTCGTTGATGATACGTTTGACTTCCAGACCGGCGATACGGCCAGCATCTTTGGTTGCCTGACGCTGCGCATCGTTGAAGTAAGCCGGTACGGTGATTACCGCTTCAGTTACCGGTTCACCCAGGTAATCTTCAGCCGTTTTCTTCATTTTTTTCAGCACTTCAGCAGAGATCTGCGGCGGTGCAGTTTTGGTGCCCTTCACATCCAGCCATGCGTCGCCATTGTCTGCGGCAACAATTTTGTATGGCATGATAGAAACGTCACGCTGAACTTCTTCGTCCTGGAAGCGGCGGCCAATCAGGCGTTTAATCGCAAACAGGGTGTTTTGCGGGTTTGTCACTGCCTGACGTTTAGCCGGCTGACCAACCAGAGTTTCACCATCCTGGGTATAGGCAATGATAGAAGGCGTGGTGCGATCGCCTTCGGCGTTCTCCAGCACGCGTGCAGTAGTGCCATCCATAATCGCTACACAAGAGTTGGTAGTACCCAGGTCGATACCAATAATTTTACCCATCTAAACGTCTCCACTAAAAATTCGATCAACATGTGGTTGTGAACCTGTAATAAGGGCGAAACGTGCGGTTTCAACTGCCCAGACATCATTTTTTTTCAGGTTCTTCACTGCGGTTGACTACAAGATGGGGTCGCCCACCCCGGCATCAAGGGGCAAGCAGAAAAATTTTTTGTCGGAGGCCAGCCGACGCCCTCGCCCGCTGCCGTCGATGGCTTAGCAAACGATGTTGTCGGGCGGCAAAAAAGATGGCGAAACACCCATACAAGTAACGAATAAAAAAAACCGAATATATTCATAATATCATTGACATAAAACGCAATACTTGTGCGCTAAAAGCCCCGTTTTCGCAGTGATAAGATCCCCGCCCTCGCACTTTACTTATTCAGGGGACAGATTAATGAAATCACTATTCCGGCTTTCAGCGGGGCTTATCCTTAGCGTGTCAGTTATCACCTCGGCGGCCGCCAACGACCATAAGATCCTCGGCGTGATAGCCATGCCGCGCAATGAGACCAACGATCTGACGCTGAAGCTTCCCGTCTGCCGGGTGGTCAAACGTATTCAGCTCAGCGCCGAACGCGGCGATATTCAGCTCTCCGGAGCAACGGTCTACTTTAAGGCCAGCCACGGCGCCAGCCACACCCTGAACGTGCCCGCCGGGATCAAAGAGGGCCACACCACCGGCTGGATCTCCCTCAACAGCGATAACGACAACAAGCGCTGTGTGAAAAAAATCGCCTTCTCCGGCCACACGGTCAACTCCTCAGATATGGCCTCACTGAAAATTATCGGCGACGACTAACGTCGTCCCCTGCCCGAGAGAAAACGTTATGCATATTAACTATCTGGATGATGACGATCTCGCCTTTCTGCCTGAGTGCAGCGAGGCGCATCTGGAAGCGTTTACCCGTATTCTGACCCACGGGGAAAATGGCAAACCCCGTCTCTCCAGTACGCTGCTGCGCAACGAGACCTTTCTGTCTATGGAGGGCCACCCGGAGCGCTATCGCCGCAACTGGCAGTTGATCGCCGGCGAGCTACAGCATTTCGGCGGCGACAGCATCGCCAATACGCTGCGCCGCCATGGCAAATTTTATCGCGCCATCCTGCTGGATGTGTGTAAAAGGCTAAAGGCGAAGGTCGATAAACAGATGACGACGCCGCAGATCGAGCAACAGTTGTTGACGCATTTTCTGCAGCACAGCTGGAATAAGCTGGATGAGGAACAAAAAACGCAGTTTCTCGCCGCGGTGGAGTGCCGGAGTCATGAGCTGGAAAGCCTGCTGCCCCATCTGTTGAGGCGCCGCAAGCTGAGTGAAGGCGTTGCCCTGCTACTGGATGAGCGGTTAACCGCCATCCTGTGCACGCACGCCGCCGTGAGCGTCATCGGCCATGGCCTGGTACGCGGCGCCGGGCTGGGGGGACCGCTTGGCGCCGCGCTGAACAGCGTGAAAGCGGTAAGCGGCAGCGCTTATCGGGTCACCATCCCCGCGGTTCTGCATATTGCCTGTTTACGACAAATGCTCCACTCGTCGTCGGGCGCAACTGAAATTGGTGAAAAATACCCCGCCAGATCATAGACAGCCTTTCCGCGCCTCATTATTATGCCGCGCCCCGCCGCCAAGTCGCGGGGTAATGCTTCCCTTTTAATGATAATTTTGAGGAATTATGGGCAACACTAAGTTGGCTAATCCGGCACCGCTGGGCCTTATGGGCTTCGGCATGACCACTATTCTGCTAAACCTGGCGAATAGCGGCCTGTTCGCATTCGATGTAGCTATCCTGGCGATGGGCATTTTTTACGGCGGCATTGCGCAAATTTTTGCCGGCCTGCTGGAATACAAAAAAGGCAACACCTTTGGCTTGACCGCTTTTACCTCCTACGGCAGCTTCTGGCTGACGCTGGTTGCTATTCTCCTGATGCCGAAAATGGGCCTGGCTGATGCGCCGAACGCGCACTTCCTCGGCATGTATCTCGGCCTGTGGGGTATTTTTACGTTGTTCATGTTCTTCGGTACGCTGAAAGCCGCACGCATGCTGCAGTTCGTGTTCCTGAGCCTGACGGTGCTGTTTGCGCTGCTGGCGATTGGTCATCTGCTGGATAACGAAGGCATCGTGAAAGTTGCTGGCTGGGTCGGCCTGGTTTGCGGCGCCAGCGCCATTTACCTGGCGATGGGCGAAGTGCTGAACGAGCAGTTCGGCCGCACCGTGCTGCCGATCGGCGAACCGCGTTAATCTTCCGCCGCCGCCCTGTGACAGGGCGGCGGCTGGTCATCATCGGCAAACCTGCTTAGCGCTGCAGCTCCCCTTCCGGCAACCTCGCCGCCGTCAGCCCCTGACGCAGCCAGATACCTAATCCCAGCCCCATCAGCGACAAGGCCAGCACATACCAGGCCGGGGCCATCGGCGACACCCCCATCAGCATCGTGACGGCAATTGGCGTCAGGCCGCCAAAAATCGCGTACGACAGATTGTAGGAAAAGGAGATGCCGGTGAAGCGCACTTCCGCCGGGAAGGCCCGCACCATAACATAAGGCACCGCCCCCACCACGCCCACACAGAGTCCCACCGTGCCGTAGAGCAGAAACAGCCGCTGCGGGCTGGCGCCAGACAGGTGGTAAAACGCCCAGCTGGCAACCGCCAGCAGCAGGCTGCCGACGATAAAGGTGCGGCTGGCGCCGAAGCGGTCCGCCGCCAGCCCGGCGAGCAGACAGCCGATGCACAACATAATCGTGGCAATGCTGTTGGCCTGCAGGGTTATCGCCGGGGCGAAGCCATAGTGTTTCTGCAGCCAGACCGGCGACATCAGGATCACCACCACCACGCCTGCCGACAGCAGCCAGGTCAGCAGCATAGAGACCGCCACCGCCTTCTGGTGCTTGAGGACCACCGCTTTTACCGGCAGCTCCTGCGCCAGCGCTTTGCGCTGCTGCATCTCAAGAAAAATCGGCGTCTCCTGCAGCCAGCGGCGCAGATACATCGCCACCAGACCAAATACGCCTCCCAGCAGGAAGGGGATCCGCCAGCCGCCGTCGTGGATCCCCTGCGGCGTCAGGCTGGTGTTGATAAGCGTCGCTACCACCGATCCCAGCAGGATGCCTACGGTCAGGCCGGCCGTCAGCGTGCCGCAGGCGATACCAATGCGTTTTTCCGGAACATGCTCGGCGACAAACACCCAGGCGCCAGGCACCTCGCCGCCGATCGCCGCCCCCTGCAGAATACGCATCAACAGCAACAGCAGCGGCGCGACG
The DNA here is from genome assembly GCF_048822555.1 of Klebsiella sp. C283. NCBI lineage: Bacteria > Pseudomonadati > Pseudomonadota > Gammaproteobacteria > Enterobacterales > Enterobacteriaceae > Klebsiella > Klebsiella sp. C283. The sequence continues at coordinate 127,912 of NZ_JBMEZS010000007.1, read as the reverse complement.
ATGCCCACCGAGCTGTAGGTCGGCAGCAGACCAATCGCCAGGGTCGGCAGCGCCATCAGCAGGATGCTGAGGGTAAACATTTTCTTGCGGCCTACCAGATCGCCAAAATGGGCCATGATGATCCCCCCCAGCGGACGCGCCAGGTAACCGGCGGCGAAAATGCCAAAGGTCTGTACCTGGCGAAGCCATTCCGGAATATCCGCGGGGAAGAAGAGCTCGCCGACGACGGCGGCGAAGAAAACGAAGATGATAAAGTCATAAAACTCCAGCGCGCCGCCAAGGGCGGCCAGCGTCAGCGTTTTATAATCCTGGCGGTTGAGCGGTCGGTTTGCATATGACATAACGCGATTTCATCCTGAGGCGTGCAGCGTATTTTATAGTGTGTAAAGTAAACAGCACTATATCGTAAATAAAACGGCACACCATCAGCGATGCATGTTATGTCACAAATGCATCAAATTCAGGATAAAGTTTCGCGTCGGGCACTTTTGGGACGAAATGCTTCTACCACACGGCCATCGGTTTCCACATAAGGCCCCTCCAGCAACTGTACACAATAAGGTACACTTGCGAAAATACCGTGCACCAGCACGTTGCCGTCAGCATCTTTCACCCCTTCCAGGGTCTCCTGAATCGCTTTCGGTTGTCCGGGAAGATTGAGGATCAGCGCCTGCTTGCGGATCACCCCGACCTGCCGGGAAAGGATCGCCGTCGGCACAAAGTGTAGGCTAACCTGGCGCATTTGCTCGCCGAAGCCCGGCATCTCGCGATCGGCAATCGCCAGCGTGGCGTCGGGCGTCACATCGCGACGCGCCGGGCCGGTGCCGCCGGTGGTCAGCACCAGATGGCACCCCATCTCGTCAACCAGTTCGCACAGCGTTTGCTCAATAATGACCTGCTCATCCGGGATCAGGCGAGTCTGCAGTTCAAAAGGGGTGGTAAGGGCACGCGCCAGCCACTCTTCCAGTGCCGGGATGCCTTTGTCCTGATAGACGCCGCTGGAGGCGCGATCGGAAATGGAAACTAAGCCGATTCGTAAGGTATTCATGGTTATTCCGTTCAAACTGTGGCGTTAAACGAAATGATACACTGCTGCTGGCGGGACAGACAGTGTAATGTGGCCGACGGGCGTCGGCCACCTGCGGGATTACAGCAGTTCGCCGATCATTTTTTCCAGTTTTTCCTGGTCGATCGCAAACTTACGGATACCTTCCGCCAGTTTGTCTACCGCCATCGGATCCTGGTTATGCTGCCACAGGAACTCAGATTCGGTAATACGCTCCGGACGCGCTTTCACTTCACCGGTATACACCAGTTTACGCTCAACGGCGCCTTCGCTTTCGGACAGCTCTTTCAGCAGCGCCGGGGCGATGGTCAGGCGGTCACAGCCAGCCAGTTCCAGAATTTCGCCAACGTTACGGAAGCTGGCGCCCATCACCACGGTTTCATAACCGTGCTGCTTGTAGTACTCGTAGATTTCGCTGACGGAAACCACGCCCGGATCTTCTGCCGGCGCGTACTCTTTCTTATCGGTATTGGCTTTGTACCAGTCGAGGATACGGCCAACGAACGGCGAAATCAGGAAGACGCCCGCTTCGGCGCAAGCGCGAGCCTGAGCGAAGGAGAACAGCAGCGTCAGGTTGCAGTTGATGCCCTCTTTTTCCAGCTGTTCAGCGGCGCGAATGCCCTGCCAGGTGGAAGCCAGCTTGATCAGAATACGATCGTTGCTGATGCCCGCGTCGTTATACAGCTTGATGATGCGCTTGGCTTTAGCGATAGACGCTTCGGTGTCGTAGGAGAGACGCGCATCCACTTCGGTGGAGATACGGCCCGGGATCAGTTTCAGGATTTCGAGACCGATGTTCACCGCCAGCTTGTCGGAAGCATCGAGGATCTGCTGCGCGCGATCGCTGCTCTGGCTACGAGCCCAGGCCACAGCGTCGTCAATCAGCTTACGGTACTCAGGGATCTGAGCCGCGCCGAGGATCAGGGAAGGGTTGGTGGTGGCATCCTGAGGCTGATACAGCTTCATTGCCGCAATATCTCCGGTGTCAGCGACGACAGTGGTGTACTGACGCAGAGAAGTTAATTTATCCGTCATGATATATTTCTCTTAAACAGCAGTTAAGGGGATGTAACCGGTCTGCCCAGATGATAACACGCTGCCGGGTCAGCGCAACCGCCGACGAGAGAAGAGCGCAGAGTGTGATAAACTATGCAGATTAATTTGCTGAAAGCGCAAGGATTGTCACTTAATTGGTAACGCTTACACTGGCGTGCCGGCATGGACAAGAGGATGTTTAATGCCTGATTTTCTCTCATTTATCAATGAAATACTCTGGGGCTCAGTGATGATTTATCTGCTACTGGGCGCCGGTATCTGGTTTAGCTGGCAAACCCGGGGTATTCAGTTCCGTTACGTGCGCAAATTTGGCCGCAGCCTGAAAAAAAGCCTGCACCCGCAGCCGGGCGGTTTAACCTCCTTTCAGGCGCTCTGTACCAGCCTTGCTGCGCGAGTCGGCAGCGGCAATCTTGCCGGCGTCACGCTGGCTATCGCCGCCGGCGGGCCCGGAGCCGTATTCTGGATGTGGGTCTCCGCCCTGCTCGGCATGGCCAGCAGCTTCGCCGAATGTTCCCTTGCCCAGCTGTATAAAGAGCGCGATAGCCGCGGGCAGTTTCGCGGCGGTCCGGCCTGGTATATGGCGCGCGGGCTCGGCATGCGCTGGATGGGCGTTCTGTTTTCGATCCTCCTGCTGCTGGCCTATGGCTTTATCTTCAATACCGTACAGGCCAACTCCGTGGCCCATGCCCTGCGCTATGCGTTCGATCTGCCGGCGGCAGTCAGCGGCGGCGTGCTGGCCGTTGTCGTTCTGCTGGCCATCCTCCGTGGTTTACGCGGTGTGGCGCGCCTGATGCAGTGGATCGTCCCCATCATGGCGCTGCTGTGGATCGCCACCAGCCTGCTTATCGGCCTGTGGCATATCACCGCCCTGCCGACGATTTTCGCCACCATCTTTCGCTGCGCCTTCGGCTGGCAGGAAGCCGCCGCCGGCGCGGTGGGCTACACCATCAGCCAGGCGCTGACCAGCGGCTTTCAGCGCGGCATGTTCTCCAATGAAGCCGGAATGGGCTCTTCGCCTAACGCCGCCGCAGCCGCCGCCTCCTGGCCGCCGCACCCGGCGGCGCAGGGTATCGTGCAGATGATTGGCGTGTTTATCGATACCATCGTCATCTGTACCGCCAGCGCGATTATCGTCATGCTGGCGCCCCACCCCGACAATGAGTATACGCTCAACGGCATCCAGGCCCTGCAGCACGCGATGAGCATGCTGGTCGGGGGCTGGGGGGCGGGTTTTATCGCTTTCATCGTGCTGTTGTTCGCCTTTAGCTCTATCGTCGCCAACTACCTGTACGCGGAAAATAATCTGGTCTTTCTGCGTCTGGATAAGCCGCGCTATATCTGGGCGCTGCGGATACTTACCGTCCTGATGGTACTGCTGGGAACCCTGGTTAGCCTGCCGGTCGTCTGGCAGAGCGCGGATATCATTATGGCGCTGATGGCGATGACCAACCTGACGGCCATCCTGCTGCTCTCCCCGACGGTGCGGATTATCGCCAGTGATTATCTGCGTCAGCGCCAACTGGGCATTCAGCCTACTTTCGATGCGTCGCGCTATCCTGAGATTCACCAACAGCTGGCCCCGGGCGCGTGGAATGAACTGCCGCGCGAATAGCGCGGCAATCGCAGCTATCGATCCCACCATGCACTTTTTTTGTTAAAATTCGTCGAAATTACCTGCAAGGACTGGATATGCTGATTCTGATTTCACCTGCTAAAACGCTCGATTATCAAAGCCCGATGGCAACGACTCGCTATACCCAGCCCGAACTCCTCGAGTATTCTCAACAGCTTATCAGCATCGCCCGTCAGCTGACCGCGCCGCAAATCGGCAAGCTGATGAGCATCAGCGACAAGCTGGCGGATCTGAACGCCACCCGTTTCCACGACTGGCACCCTGACTTTACGCCGCAAAATGCCCGCCAGGCGATCCTCGCCTTTAAGGGCGATGTCTACACCGGCCTGCAGGCAGAGACGCTCACCGAGGACGACTTTGACTTCGCCCAGCGACACCTGCGCATGCTCTCCGGCCTGTATGGCGTGCTGCGTCCGCTGGACCTGATGCAGCCCTACCGCCTGGAGATGGGGATCCGTCTGGAAAACCCCCGCGGCAAAGATCTGTACCAGTTCTGGGGCGAGACCATTACCGAGAAGCTGAATCAGGCGCTGCAGGCTCAGGGCGACGATATCGTCATCAACCTGGCTTCCGATGAATATTTTAAATCGGTGAAAACGCAAAAATTGCAGGGCCAGCTGATCAAGCCGGTATTCCTCGATGAGAAGAACGGCAAATTCAAAGTGATCAGCTTCTATGCCAAGAAGGCCCGTGGCCTGATGAGTCGCTACATTATTGAAAACCGCTTAACCCAGCCGGAACAGCTGAAATCCTTTAATAGCGAAGGCTATTTCTTTGATGCGGAGGCGTCGGAGAAAGGCGAACTGGTGTTTAAACGCCACGAGCAGTAAGTAAACGGTCCCCCTACGGCGATCGACGCAACAGGGGGACGGTAAGGATTTAGCCCATCATCAGCTTACGCAGCGCGGCGAAATCCGCCGGCAGGTTGTGAGACAGCAGCGGCAGGTCGGCGCGCTCGGCCAGCTCTTTCGGCAGCGGCAGGGTCTCCTGCAGGATCTCCTCCACGCTCTCTTTGAACTTCGCCGGATGGGCGGTGCCGAGGAACAGACCGTACTCTCCCGGCTGCAGCTGATCGCGCAGCGCGCGCCAGGCAATCGCCGCGTGCGGCTCAGAAATGTAGCCGATGGCCTTCAGCTCGCGCATTGCCGCTTTGGTGGTCTCATCATCGACCGCGGCATAGCCCAGCTCGCTGAGACGCCAGATTTTACGACGGAACAGCTCTTCGACACGCGGCCAGTTGTTCGGCTGGCTGACGTCCATGGCGTTGGACAGCGTCGCCTGGGTGGCTTTTGGCGCCCACTCGCCGCCCTGCAGATAGCGCGGAACGGTGTCGTTGGCATTGGTGGCAGCGATAAAGCGTTTGATCGGCAGACCCAGCGACTTCGCCAGCAGACCGGCGGTCAGATCGCCGAAGTTGCCGCTCGGCACGGAAATCACCAGCTGATTGCGGGCTTCCTGCGGCAGCTGCGCCGCCGCTTCGAAGTAGTAGCAGATCTGCGCCAGCAGGCGGCTGATGTTAATGGAGTTAGCCGAGTTGAGCCCCAGCGTCGCCTTCAGTTCTTCATCGTCAAACGCCTGCTTCACCAGCGCCTGGCAGGCGTCGAAGTCGCCGTCAATCGCCACGGTTTCAATGTTGCCGCCGAGAGTACAGAACAGCTTCTCCTGCAGCGGGCTGATCTTGCCGCGCGGGTAGAGGATCACTACCTTAACGTTCGGCAGTCCGTAGAAAGCATGCGCCACCGCCGCCCCGGTATCGCCAGAGGTCGCCGTGAGGATGGTGACCGGCTTATCGCCCGCGATGTGGGTCAGCATCTGCGCCATAAAGCGGCCGCCGAAATCCTTGAACGCCAGCGTGGGGCCATGGAACAGCTCCAGACAGCCGACATCCTCCTGAACCTTGCTCACCGGCGCCGGAAACGCAAACGCCGCGCGGACCCGCTGCTGCAGGACATCCTGCGGGATCTCATCGCCGATAAAGGCGGATAAAATTTTGGCGCTGCGGGTGACAAAATCCTGCGCCAGCATGTCGTCGATTTCAGTCAGGCTGAATTCCGGCAGATCGTGCGGAAAGAACAGGCCCTGATGCTTGCCAAGTCCCTGGGTAACGGCCTGCGCAAAGCTGACCTGCTCATTGTGATCTTTTAAGTTATACAGTTTCATTGGTTATCCCACTACGCGTGCGCCCGCCGTGTCCAGCCGGCAAATATGAACAAAGCCTTCCTGATTCTGCAGATAGTGCGCGCCAAGCCAGTCGGCGACGCGCTGTGCGGTGTCCGGCTTATCGCACAACGCGAACAGCGTTGGGCCAGAGCCGGAGATGCCGCAAGCCTGGGCGCCCATCTCCATGGCCGCCTGACGCGCTTCGCTAAAGCCCGGCAGCAGTTTGGTTCGGTACGGTTCGGCAATCACATCTTTCATCAATTTTGCCGCCAGCTGCGGCTGGCGGGTGTAGCAGGCGTGAATAAAGCCCGCGAGGTGGCGACCATGAGCGATACAATCCTGACGGCGGTACTGCGCCGGCAGAATCGCCCGCGCTTCGGCGGTAGATACTTTAATCCCCGGATAGGCCAGCACCCACAGCCACTCATCAAACCCGGGCACCTGCTGGCTGATAATCCCGTTCTCTTCGATCATCAATTGCATGCCGCCAAGATAGCACGGCGCCACGTTGTCGTAGTGAATGCTGCCGGAGATACGCCCTTCCATCTCCCCCATCAGCGCCAGCATGCGCGTCTCGTTCAGCGGCTTACCGCAAAACTCGTTCATCGCCACCAGCGCGGCAACCACCGAGCAGGCGCTGGAGCCCAGCCCGGAGCCAATCGGCATGTTTTTTTCCAGGGTCATCGCCACCGGCACCGTTTTACCGATCTCCCGGCAAAAGCTTTCCCAGCACTGGTAAACAATGTTCTCCTGCGGCGCCGCCGGCAGTTTGCTGGCGAAGCGTCCCAGATTCTGCAGGCTGAATTGCTCCGCCGCTTCGACAGTGACGTTGTCGCCAAGCAGCGTGCCATCGACCGGCGTGACCGCCGCGCCCAACACATCAAACCCGACGCTCATATTGGCACTGGAAGCCGGGGCATATACTTTGACCATCTTAAACTCCTAACTTCCAGGAAAGGGTGCGCAGCAGGTCGGCGAAAACACCGGCCGCCGTGACGTCGTTCCCGGCACCATAGCCGCGCAGCACCAGCGGCAATGGCTGATAATAGTGGCTGTAAAAGGCCAGCGCGTTCTCGCCATTTTTGACTTTGAACAGCGGATCGTTGCCGTCAACGGCGGCAATTTTCACCCGGCAGGTACCATCCTCTTCGATGTTACCGACATAGCGCAAGACTTTACCTTCATCGCGCGCCTTAGCGATCCGCGAGGCGAACGCATCATCCAGCGACGGCAGGCGGGCCATAAAGGTCTCAACATCACCGCTGGCGTCGAAGTCCGCCGGCAGCGCCGACTCGACGATAATGTCCGACAGCTCCAGTTCACGTCCAGTCTCACGGGCCAGAATCAGCAGCTTACGCGCGACATCCACCCCGGATAAATCGTCGCGCGGATCCGGCTCGGTATACCCCATCTCACGGGCCATCGCCGTCGCCGCCGAGAAACTCACGCCTTCATCCAGCTTGCCGAAGATAAACGACAGAGAGCCGGAGAGGATCCCGGAGAAATGGCGCAGTTCATCGCCGGCGTTGAGCAGGTTCTGCAGGTTCTCAATCACCGGCAGGCCAGCGCCAACGTTAGTGTCATAGAGGAACTTGCGGCGCGAGCTGCTCGCGGCGTGGCGCAGCTGATGATAATAATCCAGCGAAGAGGTATTGGCCTTTTTATTCGGCGTGACCACATGGAAACCTTCGCGCAGGAAGTCGGCGTACTGATCGGCGACCGCCTGGCTGGAGGTACAGTCGACGATCACCGGATTCAGCAGGTGGTACTCTTTTACCAGGCGGATCAGGCGACCGAGATTAAAGGGTTCTTTCGCCTCCGCCAGCGCCTCACTCCAGTTTTCCAGATTCAGACCATGCACGCTGGTCAGCAGCGCCTGAGAGTTGGCCACGCCGCAAACGCGCAGATCGATATGTTTGCTCTTCAGCCAACTCTGCTGGCGTTTGATTTGCTCCAGCAGCGCGCCGCCGACGCCGCCGACGCCGATGACGAACACTTCGATCACCTGGTCGGTGTTGAACAGCATCTGATGGGTCACGCGCACGCCGGTGGTGGCGTCGTCATTGCTGACCACCACCGAAATGGAGCGCTCGGATGAACCCTGGGCAATCGCCACGATATTGATATTGGCGCGGGCCAGCGCGGCAAAAAACTTTGCCGAGATACCGCGCAGGGTGCGCATTCCGTCGCCCACCACCGAGATAATAGCCAGACGCTCCATAATGGCCAGCGGCTCCAGCAGCCCCTCTTTCAGCTCGAGATAAAACTCATCTTCCATCGCCCGTTTGGCACGCGCGCAGTCGCTCTGCGGCACGCAGAAACTGATGCTGTACTCGGAAGAGGATTGGGTGATCAGCACGACCGAGATGCCGGCGCGGGACATGGTGGCGAAGACGCGGGCCGCCATGCCGACCATGCCTTTCATCCCCGGCCCGGAGACGTTGAACATCGCCATGTTGTTGAGGTTAGAGATGCCTTTGACCGGCAGATCGTCCTCGTCGCGGCTGGCGCCGATGAGCGTTCCCGGCGCCTGCGGGTTGCCGGTATTTTTAATCAGACATGGGATTTGGAACTGGGCGATAGGAGCGATGGTGCGCGGGTGCAGCACTTTCGCGCCAAAGTAGGAGAGCTCCATCGCCTCCTGATAAGACATCGATTTCAGCAGACGCGCATCCGGCACCTGGCGCGGGTCGCAAGTGTACACGCCGTCGACATCGGTCCAGATTTCGCAGCAGTCGGCGCGCAGGCAGGCGGCCAGTACCGCAGCCGAATAGTCGGAGCCGTTGCGCCCCAGCACCACCAGCTCGCCCTTCTCATTGCCGGCGGTAAACCCGGCCATCAGGATCATATGGTCTGCCGGGATCTGGCTGGCGGCGATGCGGCGGGTGGATTCGGCGATATCGACCGTGGATTCCAGATAGTGGCCCACCGCGAGCAGTTTTTCCACCGGGTTAATCACACTGACTTTATGACCACGGGCTTCCAGCAGACCCGCCATGATGGCGATGGAGAGCTTTTCGCCTCGGCAGATCAGCGCGGCATTGACGCTGTCCGGGCACTGACCCAGCAGGCTGATACCGTGCAGGACATGCTTAATCTGAGCAAACTCCTGCTCAACAAAGGCTTTCAGCTGGGCGAGCGGGAAAGCGGGCTGGGCGTCGGCAAGGCCCTGAAGAAGTTCGGTAAAAATGCGTTCAGCGTCGGCAATATTGGGGAGGGCATCCTGGCCGCCAATGGTCTTTTCAATCATCGCTACCAGATGGTTGGTGATCTTCGCCGGGGCAGACAGGACGGTCGCTACCTGCCCCTGCCTGGCATTACTCTCCAGAATATCGGCAACCCGCAGAAACCGTTCCGCATTTGCCACTGATGTACCGCCGAACTTCAACACTCGCATGGTTCTTACCCCTTGATCTCTTGTCAAAAAAAAAGCCCGCACTGTTCAGGTGCGGGCTTTTTTCTGTGTTTCCTGTACGCGTCAGCCCGCACCGTTACCTGTGGTAATGGTGGTGGTGATAATGGTGGTAATCATGCCGATGCGATTCATGGATGTTGTGTACTCTGTATTTTTATCTGTCTGTGTGTCCTGCCTATATTGGTTAAAGTATCTGCCCTCTTAAGTCAATGAATTTCTCAATTAACCTCATTTCAGCGAGCTTACGTATTGCGCCACCCCGACAAGGAAAAACATCCAGATCGGCGGAACATTCCCCGCAAAAACAGCACATACAACCATAATTAAAATATATTACAGAGCTTTATTCTGGAAGGTTTTTTTCAATATCATGCAGCAAACGATGCAACATTGCCGTGTCGCGCTGCTGCAGCAGCCCCATTCGTTGCGACAGCCAGTCGGCCAGTTTGGCATCGTCCTCCACGCCCAGACGCGAAAGCAAGGCCAGGGCGCGCAGGCGCAACGCCTGCAGCTGATGATGGTCTGCCGCGGCGGCGGCGGGCGCCGGTTGTTGCATAAGCGATGCTAATTGATAGCAGTAGACCATCACCGACTGACCGAGGTTTAGCGAAGGATAATCCGCGGCCATCGGCACGCCGGTCAGCACATCGGCCAGGGCCAGCTCCTCATTGGTCAATCCGGCGTCTTCACGGCCAAATACCAGCGCGGTATGGGTCATCCAGTTCGCCTTCTCCTCCAGCAGCGGCAACAGCTGCTGCGGCGTGGCGTAATAGTGAAACCGCGCGCGACTGCGGGCGGTGGTGGCGACGGTAAAATCGACGTCGTGCAGCGCCTCGGCAAGGGTGGAATAGGTGGTGATGCCATCGAGGATGTCGCCTGAGCCGTGCGCCACCCAGCGTGTCGCCGGCGCCAGATGGGCTTCACTGTCCACGATCCGCAGATCGCGAAATCCCATGGTTTTCATCGCCCTGGCGGCGGCGCCGACGTTCTCGGCCCGGGCAGGACCGACTAAAATAATCGTTAAACGCATTGCGGTTTTTTTCTCTCTCTCAGGCGTTGTCGAGGCGCGGAGCCCCGCATTTTACGCGGTGAAAATTTACAAATTTGCAACAAAAATCACTAAAATTGCGTTTTCTTACCCATAAAAAAATCTAAACTGTTCTCAGGAGGCCATGACAAGGAGTATGTTAACAGAACCCATTTATCCATATGATGGGCAATGAAATTTCACCTGACGCATCGTTGCAGGCATTGGATTCACTGTATTTATTAATTTATCCACGCAACTAGTTGAGCCGGGTAAAGATTGTGACTATAAAGAGCATGGCGATGCAATGATTTCACAAGACTGTTAACGTGCTACAATTGAACTTGATATATGTCAACGAAGCGTAGTTTTATTGGGTGTTCGGCCTCTCTTAGCCTGTTATGTTGCTGTTAAAATGGTTAGGATGTCAGCCGTTTTTGACACCGTCGGGTCCAGAGGGAAAGTACCCACGACCAAGCTAATGATGTTGTTGACGTTGATGGAAAGTGCATCAAGAACGCAATTACGTACTTTAGTCATGTTACGCCGCGCATGTTAATTTGCGACATGCAGCAGGCAGGTCAGGGACTTTGGTACTTCCTGTTTCGATTTAGTTGGCAATTTAGGTAGCAAACATGCAGACCCCGCACATTCTTATCGTTGAAGACGAGTTGGTAACACGCAACACGTTAAAAAGTATTTTCGAAGCAGAAGGTTACGATGTATTCGAAGCGACCGATGGCGCGGAAATGCATCAGATCCTGTCTGAAAATGATATCAACCTGGTGATCATGGATATCAACCTGCCGGGTAAAAATGGTCTTCTGCTGGCGCGCGAGCTGCGCGAGCAGGCTGACGTCGCGCTGATGTTCTTAACCGGTCGCGACAACGAAGTGGATAAGATCCTTGGCCTCGAAATCGGCGCTGACGACTATATCACTAAACCGTTTAACCCGCGTGAACTGACTATCCGCGCGCGCAACCTGCTCTCCCGTACCATGAACCTCGGTACCGTGAGCGAAGAGCGTCGCAGCGTTGAAAGCTACAAGTTCAACGGCTGGGAACTCGATATCAACAGCCGTTCCCTGGTCAGCCCGAACGGCGAACAGTACAAGCTGCCGCGCAGTGAATTCCGCGCGATGCTGCACTTCTGCGAAAACCCGGGCAAAATTCAGTCTCGTGCCGAGCTGCTGAAGAAAATGACCGGTCGCGAGCTGAAGCCGCATGACCGTACCGTTGACGTGACCATTCGTCGGATTCGTAAACACTTCGAATCCACTCCGGATACCCCGGAAATCATCGCTACCATTCACGGTGAAGGTTACCGTTTCTGTGGCGATCTGCAGGAATAATGCGATTTATTCCGCAGCCATGATGTGAAAACGGCGCCCCGAGGGCGCCGTTTTTTTATGCCATCACTCTTTCCAGAGGCGCAGTTTGTCGTCATCGGCAGACGGAGGCGGAGGCACACTGCCTTTCGGTAACGATAACGCATACCAGTCCACTCGCCGGGTCAAAAACATCAGGCTGCTTAGCGCCAGCACCAGCACCCCGGTACCCAACAGCAGCGCGCTGTCCTCGGAATGCAGCAGAAACCACATCACCCCGTCCAGCAGCAGCAGCGCCGCGACAAACAGCAGGCTGTTACGCCATCCCCTGAGCACCGCCTGGAGGTAGATCCCGTTCATCACCGCGCCGGACAGGCTGGCGGCCAGCCAGGCGGCGGTAAAGCCAATGTGCTCCGAAAGCGCCAGCAGCACCAGGTAAAACAGCACCAGCGATAAGCCCACCAGCAAATATTGCATCGGATGCAGGGAGCGATGGGTCAGGCTTTCGAAAGCGAAAAAGGCCATAAACGTCAGCCCGATTAACAGGATGGCATATTTTGTCGCCCGGTCGGTTAGCTGGTACTGGTCGGCAAGCGACATGACATCGGCACTGAACGCCGGCAGGCGCGACCACGGGATCTCCATATCATCCTTGAAATAGCTGCCCATATCGTTGGCGAACCAGCTGCTTTGCCAGTGGGCGCGATAGCCGGCAGTATTCACTTCGCGTTTCGTTGGCAGGAAGCTGCCGAGAAAGCCGGGATGCGGCCAGTTACTGGTCAGCTGCAGCTCGCTGTTGCGCCCGAGCGGCGCCAGTGAAAATGCGCCCGTCCCGTTCAGATCGAGCGAAAAAGCGATCTCAAGCGGCTTGTTGTCCTCCGCCAGCGCAGGCATCGGCATATGGATGCCCGCCCCATCGCCGCTGATCCCCAGCCCAGGCTCCACGCTTAATAGGCTGCCGTTAACCTCCGGGGCATGAATGGCGCCAATGCCGCGGGCATCGCCGACGCTCACCACCAGCCGCGGCTGGCCCAGGGAGATATTCGTTTTTCGCAATGACGCCAGACGCAGCGGATCGAAGGAGGCCTTGATCTGCAGGGCGTTATGCCAGACCTGTCCGCTGTAGATGCCCACCCTTCTCGACTCCACGGTCTGTTTGCCGGTGACCGCCAGCGACTCCGGCAGCCAGTAGTACTCCCAGCTCCGCTGATATTCGACCTCTTTTTGGTTCTCCCTGCGGGTCAGCGTCTCGGTTACCGGAATAGCGATCAGCGGCCCGGCGAGTTTTTGCGAGCCGCTGGTGCTCTGTTCAATGGCATCCACAACCTCGCTGCGATAATCAGCCCGCTCATTGATGAGCTCCCTGACTATCATCAAAGGCAGAGATAACAGCACAATACAGCCTATTAACGTGGTAATTTTCCAGAATAACGGTGATTTCAACATAGCTTTCTCCCTATCGTAATGGCCTCACAATAGGGCGGTTGTGTGGGGGGAATTTGAAGCTATGTGAAGGGACGGTGAAGTCTCAGCGTGGCGACCACGCCGCCTTCGGGCCGATTGTGTAGACGGATATCGCCGTGATGCAGGCGCGCGACTTCACGAACGAAGGCCAGCCCAAGGCCGCTGCTCTTGTGGCCGTCTTCACGCGGCAGCGAGTAGAACCGCTCAAAGATCCGCGTCAGGGCATACTCCGGAATACCGCATCCGTTATCCGTTACGCTCAGTCGCACCTCTGCATTTCGTTTCTCTACTGCCAGGGCGATCTCGCCCCCCTGGGGGGTAAAATCAATCGCGTTGTCGAGCAGATTGCCCAGCGCCTGGGACAGCAGTTCGCCATCGCCATTGACCAGCATCCCACTCTCCTGCCAGCGCAGGGTGATGGCTTTCGCCGCCAGGGCGATGTCGCGCTCTTCCGCCAGGCGTTGGTATAGCGCATCTATCGACACCGGCTGCGGCTTTATCTCCAGCCGGTTTTCCAGTCGCGCCTGCTGGAGCAACCGCTCCACCAACAGCTGCATGCGAGTATTTTGCGCGAGGATATTCTCAGTAAACCGCGCCGCCACCGCAGGCGGCGGCTCTTCGCGCAGGATCTCCGCCGCACCGCGGATGGCCGCCAGCGGACTTTTCAGCTCGTGAGTCAGGTCATAGACATAGTTTTCGATGGCGTTTTTGCCTTCGAGCTTCACCCGCATGCTCTCCAGCGCCTGGGCCAGCTTACGCAGTTCGCTGCTGCCGACCTCCGGCAGCGGCAGCGGGCGTTCAGCGGTCACCGAGTCCGCATAGCGCACCAGCTTGCCGATAGAGAAATTGATCCACCAGACGACGCCGCAGCCAATCAACAGGGCAATACCCAGCAGGGCGCCGCCGGCCCAGAGGATCCGCCGCTCGCTGCGCTGAATGACCGGCGTCATCGCCAGGTTGGGTTTACCGACGCTCAGCACGCCGATAATCCGCCCCTTATCCATCACCGGCGCGGCGATATACATCACCGAGCTGGCTTCATCATGCGGATCGCTGCGCGTACTGCGCGCGCCGTACTGGCCGCGCAGGGTGAGCCAGACGTCGTTCCAGCGTGAATAGTCCTGCCCTGTCGCCTCTCCGCTCGAGTCAAACACCACCTTGCCCCGGGCATCGGTCAGATAGACGCGGTACTCATTCCGCACCTTTTTAATTCCGCCAATATTGGCGTTGAGCCGCTGCTGGTTGAGCTGGTGAAAGGCCTGCGCCAGCCTGCCCTGCTGCGGGTTTGCCGCCAGCAGGTCCTCACGCGCCAGCGCCGCCAGCAGGGTGGCGGTATCGTTGAGGGTCCCCTCCGTGGCCCGGCGCACGCCCGGCTTGACTTCCTGGACAAAGATCGACAGTACAAACCACGCGGCGATCGCGACGATAAGAAAATAGCCCAGCAGCAGGCGCATGCCGATGCGCATCAGCCGCGCCCCAGGCTGTAGCCCATCCCGCGATGGGTATTGATTGGCGCCACCTCAGGATTAACGACCCGCAGTTTAGCGCGCAGGGTTTTGATGTGGGTGTCGACGGTGCGGTCGAGGCTTTCCCAGGCATCGCTCCACACCAGCTCCATCAGCTGCTGGCGGGAGAAGACGCGACCGGGCGCGTGAAGCAGCGTTTTCAACAGCAGAAATTCATAGCGCGTCAGGTTCAGCGGCTGGCCGAACCAGCTTATCGACGCCGCCTGCTCGTCAAGCACAAACTCGCCGACGCGAACTACCGACGAAGGCGCGGCGAATTTTTGCAGCCGCCGCAGCACGCTGCGCACCCGCGCGCAGACTTCGCGCGGCGAAAACGGCTTGGCGATGTAATCGTCAGCGCCGATTTCCAGCCCCAGCAGCTTATCGACCTCGTCGCTCCGCGCCGTCAGAAACAGCACCGGCAGCGCCGGAAAGCGCGTCAGCAGGCGCCGACAGAGCTCGAAGCCGCTGATATCCGGCAAGCCGACGTCGAGGATGGCCACATCGGGCGCCTGATGCGCCGCCGCCTCCAGCGCGGGCAACCCGCGGTCAAAGACGGTGACCTGGAAGCCCTCCTGCTGGAGCATATAAACCAGGGTATCGGCGATACTCTGTTCATCCTCAACTAACCAAATCCGTGGCTGCTGCATGCGCGCTCCCGTTTATTTATTCCAGGGCATAATCGGCACGGCGCTGATGGCGTTCTTCGGCGAACCATCAACCACTTTATCCGAATAGGTCAGGTAGACCAGCGCATTGCGTTTCGCATCATAGAAGCGAACGACCTGTAGCTTTTTAAACACCAGCGAGGTGCGCTTCTGGAACACCACGTCGCCCTGGCTTTTGCCATTTTTGATTTTGTCCGTCAGCTCAATCGGCCCGACCTGCTGGCAGGAGATGGCCGCGTCAGAGGTATCTTCCGCCAGCCCCAGCCCGCCTTTGATCCCGCCGGTCTTCGCCCGGCTGATATAGCAGGTCACGTTCTGCACATCCGGATCGTCAAAGGCTTCGACGACAATTTTGTGATCCGGCCCTAACCATTTGAAGACCGTATCCACGGAACCAATCTGCTCCGCCTGAGCGACCTGGCAGCCGGCCAGCAGCAGCAGGCCCATCGCAAACTTCTTGTATTTCATATTGTTACCATTCTTAAAAAATATAGCTGAGTGATTATCACGCACTTTGCGGAAAAGGTTTATAGATCACAGCTTTACAAAATTCTCGTTCAGATCCACGGACCTACCGCATTTAAAAGCAAAAAAAACACTGAATGCTAAAACATCAAAAAATGCTATTATCCGCTACTTTAATATCAGGCACCTGTGTTTAAGGATGGGGACATTTTATGGATCAAGCAGGGATTATTCGCGATCTCCTTAGCTGGCTGGAAGGTCACCTGGATCAGCCGCTTTCTCTGGACAATGTGGCGGCGAAGGCGGGTTATTCCAAGTGGCATTTGCAGCGAATGTTTAAGGATGTCACCGGCCATGCCATCGGTGCCTATATTCGCGCGCGCCGGTTGTCGAAATCAGCTGTCGCATTACGCCTTACCGCCCGTCCAATCCTTGATATTGCGCTGCAGTACCGTTTCGACTCCCAGCAGACCTTCACCCGGGCGTTTAAGAAGCAGTTCTCGCTGACGCCGGCGCTCTACCGCCGCTCGCCGGACTGGAGCTCGTTCGGTATGCGTCCGCCGCTGCGTCTTGGCGAGTTTACCCTGCCGAAACATGAATTTGTCGCCCTGCCCACGACTCAACTGCTGGGAGTAACCCAGAGCTATACCTGTAAGCTGGAGGAAATCTCCGACTTCCGCAACCAGATGCGGGTCCAGTTCTGGCGCGATTTCCTCGGCAACTCGCCGTCGATCCCCCCGGTGCTCTATGGGCTGCATGAACCGCGTCCGAGCCTGGAGAAAGACGATGAACAGGAAGTGTTCTATACCACCGCGCTGACGCCGGAGATGGCTAACGGCCACCTGCAGAACGCCCATCCGGTGACGCTGGAGGGCGGCGAGTATGTCATGTTTACGTATGAAGGGCTGGGTACCGGCCTGCAGGAATTCATCCTGACGGTCTACGGCACCTGCATGCCGATGCTGAACCTGACGCGTCGCAAGGGGCTGGATATTGAACGCTTCTATCCTGAAGATGAAAGCCGGGATCAGGCCACGCCGATTCAGTTGCGCTGCGAATATCTGATCCCGATCCGCCGTTAACGCTGCAGCTCGTCCATCGCGGGGGCGTCAAGATGCGAGACGTCGCCCGCCGTTTCCACCACCCAGCCGGAAGCCAGCCACGGGCTCTGCTGATAATCGACGCGCGAGATAGAGCAGTTGCGCAGGCGCAGACGACGCTCTGCGTACGCCGGCAGCCCTAAAATCGTGCTCACCAGGCAGCCCAGCGCGATACCATGACTCACCAGCAGTGGTCGACTACCGGCCGGTAATTCCAGACAGGCTGCCAGCGCCGCATGCATGCGTTCGCTAAGCTCCTGCATCGATTCGCCCTGAGGAATACGACCATCCGGCGTGCCGTTGACCAGCTGGCGGCGCCAGCCCTCTTCTTCTTCGCTGAGCGAGTCGATATGGCGCTTCTCCAGCACCCCCATATCCAGCTCGCGCAGGCGCGCATCGGCGATCACGCTGCAGCCGCAGGCTTCGGCGATAATCTCTGCTGTGCGGCGGGTTCGTCCCAGATCGCTGGTAATGATATGGGTGATCCCCAGCGTTCTGGCGCGCTCGCCAACCTGCCAGGCCTGGCGCTCACCGTGTGCGGTCAGCGGGCTGTCGGACTGACCCTGAATACGTCGCTCGGCGTTCCACTGCGTTTCACCGTGGCGAACAAGGTATACCTGTAACATGCTTTTTTTCCGTTCTGAACTCGTTATCGACCGCTTTCGGGCATTACCGCCTGCCCTGGGGGTGATTTAGAGTATACTGCGATGACGTTAGTTTATTCTGAGTTGTTTTGATTATGCACCATGTTGTCTCAGCGACCACTAATCCCGCCAAAATTCAGGCAATTCTGCAGGCTTTTGACGAGATTTTCGGCGAAGGATCCTGCCACATTGAGTCCGTATCCGTCGAGAGCGGCGTGCCGGAACAGCCCTTCGGCAGCGAGGAAACGCGCGCTGGCGCACGAAATCGCGTCGCTAATGCGCGCCTCGCCCAGCCCCATGCCGATTTCTGGGTCGCCATCGAAGCCGGAATTGACGATGGCAGTACCTTTAGCTGGGTGGTCATCGAAAGCGCCAGCCAGCGCGGAGAAGCGCGCTCAGCCACGCTGCCGTTGCCTGACGTTATTCTTGAGCAGGTTCGCGCTGGCGAAGCCCTCGGGCCGGTCATGTCGCAGTATACCGGCATCGATCAGATCGGTCGTAAAGAGGGGGCGATTGGGGTTTTCACCGGCGGCAAATTAACCCGCAGCAGCGTTTACCATCAGGCGGTCGTGCTGGCGTTAAGCCCGTTCCACAACGCTATTTATCGCTAGCCAGCAGCGTCTGCTCCAGCCACTGACGCAGCTCAACCGGCGCCGACTTCAGGCTGTTCGACCCGCGGGTAATGGTCGCAATGCCGGCGCCGAGCTCATTTTTCAGCTCGCGCTGGCTCATCTCGCCGCGCAGCAGCTCTTCGATAATGCGCACCCGGGTTCCCAGCGCTTCGCGCTCATCAGGGGTTAGCATTAGCTGCAGCAGCGGCAGATGCAGATCCTGCGCATAGGCCTGCTGTAGCAGCGTCACAAAGCGCAGCCACTCCTGATGACGTTGTTCGGCAACGGCCGCGGAATAGGGAGATTGTTGGGTCATATCGCGCCACCATATTGAGACGGGCAGCTTACGCTGCCCGTCGAATGTACTCTTCAACGAGTACAAAGCATAACATACTTCCCGGCGATCAGTAACGCTGCCGCCACTCCGCATCGCTGAAGAGCTTATCCTGCTGTCCCATAAAGTAGCGGTAGTAGGCGTCATAGGAGAGGACATTCTTCACGTAGCCGCGGGTTTCCGAGAACGGAATACTCTCGACAAACGCCACGGCATCGATCCGTCCGGCGCTGTTCCCCTGCCAGGTGCGTACCCGACCCGGCCCGGCGTTATAGGCCGCCGAGGCGTAGATGCGGTTATTGCCGAACTGCTGGTAAACGTACTGCAGATAGCTGGTGCCGATGTTGATGTTGGTTTCCGGATCCAATAGCTGCGACGGGCCGCTGTAGCCGGGAATGCGGAACATGCTGACGGTATGCGTCGCGGTGCCCGGCATAATCTGCATCAGCCCGCTGGCGCCGACCGGCGAACGCACTTTCGGGTTCCAGGCGCTCTCCTGGCGGGCAATGGCCATCGCGTAGCTCTGCGGAATATCTTTACCGCTGATATAGCGGGCAAACAGATCGTTATAGGCCAGCGGGAAGCGCTCCTCCAGCTGATCCCACAGCTTGCCGGCGATCGTCGCCTGCACGCTCAGATCCCACCAGTGTTGATCGAAGGCATAGCGCGCCAGCTGTGCCTGCTGAGATTTCGTGCGGCTGGTGACCAGATTCGCCCATTCGGTGCGCGCGGTGTTATCCATATTCCAGTACATCAGCTCGCGTACCCGGGCCATCTCCGGACCGGAGGCCAGCGCCGGATCGAGCGTGCCAGTCGCTTTATCGATGCGGAAGGTATACTCCTCGCCGAGACGCTGCGCGGCGACCATCGGGTAGAAACCGCGCTGCCGCATCAACGACCGGAGGATCGCCTGCGCCTCCTCGTCCCTGCCGCGCTCCAGCAACAGATCCGCCTGCCAGTAGCGCCATTCGTCTTTCTCTTTCGCCTCCATCGGCAGGCGCGCCAGCCAGGTATTCAGGCCATGGCGATCGCCCGTCCCCAGCGCCATCCGCACCCGCCGCTCCACCAGCGGCGTGGACTGCGATCGCATAATCGCATCGTCGCGCCAGATGGCCTGCTCTTCGGTCACATCGTTCCCCATCAGGCGCCAGGCGACAATATCGCGTAGCTCCTGGGTCTGATCCTCATTGAGCTGCTGGGCCTGCACCAGCGAAGGGATCATCAAACGGGCATTTTCCACATCCTGACGGGCGACGCTGGCGAAGGCGACGGCGGCCATCTGGCGGGTAAAGTCCGTCGCCCCGGTGGTGCGGGCAAAGGTCAGGACGCTGTTAGGATCGTTAGCCAGAGCGACCACGGCGCTGGCGATGCTCTGGTAGTTGGCGGGCATCTGCTGGGCCAGCGATTTCACCAGCCCGATATTGCCGGCCTTCATCGCCAGGCGGATCCGTTCAAGATAAGCCAGCGGATCCTGCTGGCCGGAGTCGCGCCAGGCGCTGAACAGCGGTTCACAGGCGCCGGGCTGGTTCTTGCCCGTCAGCCAGAGGTCTTTCGCTCCGCTCCAGGCCTCCTGCGACTGCCCCACGCTCAGTTTGGCGTAGTAGTAGTTGCACTGCGCCTCGGTGCTGGTCGGCTTATCGGGACTAAACGCCAGCAAGCCGCGCCAATCGCTGCGCCGGGCCAGTTCATTCACGAAGCGCGAACGTAATGAACGCGCGGGGGGCAGCGTCGGGTTGGCGTCAATAAAGTTTTTCACCACCAGCGCCGGCTGGTTCATCAGATCGTCGGTAATCTGCCGGTACTGCAAATAGGGATACAGGGGATAGGTGCTTAACGTGGGCATCAGCTGGTCAACCACATCCATCTGCCGGTTATCCCACGCCTGCTTAATTTGTGCGTAGCGGCTGCGCTGTTCATCCAGTGAATCCGCATGCGCCAGCTGACTCAACGCCAACAGACCAACGCTGGCAGCCAAAAGATGCCACGCCATTTTTTTGGCTTTTTCCACAAGCTCTTCCTCTTTCAGGTGCATTTTCGCAGCATCGTGCCGCTTAAAAGCCACTGCCGGTTCGGCAGGCGGCTTTACTTATGCTAATCAGACAACGCTAAACGCGCCATGTCCTGAACATTTTTTTACGCTTCTGTGAATCCTGTCGCCTCGCTGGGATTAGCGCGCGAAAAAGGCTACACTTCGGCTTTGAACTATCTATCAAAATAGAAAGAGGCGAAGTCCAACGTGGCTCAATTCGTTTATACCATGCATCGTGTCGGCAAAGTGGTTCCGCCGAAACGTCATATTTTGAAAAATATCTCCCTCAGCTTTTTCCCTGGCGCAAAAATCGGTGTGCTCGGTCTGAACGGCGCCGGTAAATCTACCCTGCTGCGCATCATGGCCGGTATCGACACCGAGATCGAAGGTGAAGCGCGTCCGCAGCCTGGCATTAAAATCGGCTACCTGCCGCAGGAGCCGCAGCTCAACCCGGAGCACACCGTGCGCGAGTCCGTTGAAGAAGCGGTCGCCGAAGTGGTTAACGCGCTGAAGGGTCTGGACGAAGTCTATGCCAAGTACGCCGAGCCGGATGCAGACTTCGATAAGCTTGCCGCACAGCAAGGCAAGTTCGAAGAAATTATCCAGGCGCACGACGGCCACAATCTGAACGTGCAGCTGGAGCGCGCGGCCGACGCCCTGCGCCTGCCGGACTGGGATGCGAAAATCGCCAATCTTTCCGGTGGTGAACGCCGCCGCGTCGCGCTGTGCCGCCTGCTGCTGGAAAAACCAGACATGCTGCTGCTCGACGAACCGACCAACCACCTGGACGCCGAGTCCGTCGCCTGGCTGGAACGCTTCCTGCACGACTTCGAAGGCACCGTGGTGGCAATTACCCACGACCGTTACTTCCTCGATAACGTCGCCGGTTGGATCCTCGAACTTGACCGCGGCGAAGGTATTCCGTGGGAAGGCAACTACTCCTCCTGGCTGGAGCAGAAAGATCAGCGTCTGGCGCAGGAAGCCTCTCAGGAAGCCGCGCGTCGCAAATCCATCGAGAAAGAGCTCGAGTGGGTTCGCCAGGGCGCGAAAGGCCGTCAGTCCAAGGGCAAAGCCCGTCTGGCGCGCTTTGAAGAGCTCAACAACGTTGAATACCAGAAACGTAACGAGACCAACGAACTGTTCATTCCGCCAGGCGCGCGTCTGGGCGATAAAGTTCTGGAAGTCAGCAACTTGCGTAAATCCTACGGCGACCGCGTGCTGATCGACGATCTGAGCTTCTCGGTACCGAAGGGCGCTATCGTCGGCATCATCGGCCCGAACGGCGCGGGTAAATCAACGCTGTTCCGCATGATGTCCGGCCAGGAACAGCCAGATTCCGGCACCATCACCCTGGGCGAAACCGTTAAGCTGGCCTCCGTCGATCAGTTCCGCGACGCGATGGACAACAGCAAGACCGTGTGGGAAGAGGTCTCCGGCGGCCTGGATATCATGAAGATCGGCAACACCGAGATGCCGAGCCGCGCCTACGTGGGCCGCTTTAACTTCAAAGGCGTAGACCAGGGCAAACGCGTTGGCGAGTTGTCCGGCGGTGAACGCGGTCGTCTGCACCTGGCGAAGCTGCTGCAGGTTGGCGGTAACGTACTGCTGCTCGATGAACCGACCAACGACCTGGATATCGAAACCCTGCGCGCGCTGGAAAACGCCCTGCTGGAGTTCCCGGGCTGCGCGATGGTTATCTCGCACGACCGTTGGTTCCTTGACCGTATCGCCACCCACATTCTGGATTACCAGGATGAAGGTAAGGTGGAGTTCTTTGAAGGTAACTTTACCGAGTACGAAGAGTACAAGAAACGCACCCTCGGCGCCGACGCGCTGGAGCCGAAGCGAATCAAGTACAAACGTATCTCAAAATAAAATGCAAAAAGGCAACGCAAGTTGCCTTTTTTAATGTTTGCTCCCTCTCCCACCGGGAGAGGGCCGGGGTGAGGGCATCAGCCCGCAGAGGATCTAGCCCTGCTCCCCCATCAGCTGCTTCACCAGCTCGACGCAGCGCAGGAAGCGCGTATCGTAGTCCGACTCCTTAACATGGACGAACTCGATCTCATTCTCTTTCAGCAGCGACACCAGCAGCGACTGAAACTCTTTACGATCCACCGAACTCCCAAGGCTGCGTAACCCATCGGCCACCCACGGGGTATTGTTCTCCAGCAGGATCACCAGATCGAAGCGGTATTCATCAATCAGCGCCTGCACGAACGGGTGCTCTCGCCCCTCGTACTTCAGGCAGAACGCCTGAGTGCTGACGAAGTCGGTATCGATAAACGCCACCTTGTTGGCATATTTCACTGCGAAATCAATATACTGGGCGTGCCCGAGGGCTATTTTATCGTAATCCGAATACTGGAGCGCCATCTCATCGCCGCCGAGATGCGAAAAGACATAATCCCGGCCATATTCCCAGGCGCTGGTGGTATTGAAGATATTGGCGAGCTTATTGACCAGCGTTGATTTCCCGCTCGACTCGCCGCCGAGGATCGCCACCGTCCGCACAAAGAACGGTTTCACTTCCGTCGGAATATATTCCCAGTAACGGAACGGGTTCTCGCGGATCTGGCCGCCGCTAATATTCATAAAGGTCCGCTTAGGATCGATAAGCACCGTCTCGATCCCCAGATGCTCAAGGTACTGCGGCGCATCGGCCTCTTCCGAGGTATAGATCCGGTTCGGTTCGATCCCTTTTTCGCTCATAAAAGCGCGGATCCCATGACTCCACACATCCCAGCCGTGCGGATAGGGTTCCATCCCCTCTTCATTGAAGGCGTGGATGCGAATATTCTTCTGATATTTAAAGGTTTGTAGCAGCCAGCGCAGGCGGTCAGGCACCGTCGGCTGCTGCGACATGGCGCTCTCTTCAAACAGCTCGCGGTCGCGAGTGTCGTCATAGCCCATGATGATATGCAGCTCATCGACCTGGCTACAGGCGCGTTGAATCAAATAGATGTGCCCGGTATGCAGCGGGTAAAATTTACCAAACACCACGCCGACGCTTTTCTGTCGGCGGGGAAACTCCAGCCCGAGGAAACGATGCAGCGCTTCTAGCTTCTGCGCGCTCGGGCTTTTGATTTTGGCATTCAACAGTTGGCTGAGATACCCTTTGGTCATCCCGCTGGCTTCCGCCACCTGCTGCAGGGTACAGCCTTTCTGCTTTATGGCGCTTTTTAAATAGTCAAATGACGACATCGCTAATCTCCTTTTAACTTATTATAAGTCGTCAAAAACGCTTAGCGCGTCTGAAAGCTTTTTCACACCAAAGATTTGCATGCCTTCCGGCACTTTTTTCGGCACATTGGCCGCCGGGACGATGGCGCGGCGGAAGCCATGCTTCGCCGCTTCGGAGATACGCTCCTGTCCGCTCGGCACCGGGCGAATTTCGCCAGCCAACCCCACTTCGCCAAAGACCACCAGGTCCTGCGGCAGCGGGCGATCGCGCAAGCTGGAGACCATCGCCAGCAGCAGCGCCAGATCGGCGCTGGTTTCCGTGACCTTCACCCCACCGACCACGTTGACGAAAACGTCCTGATCGGCCATCTGCAGGCCGCCGTGGCGATGCAGCACCGCCAGCAGGATCGCCAGACGGTTCTGTTCCAGCCCCACCGCCACGCGGCGCGGGTTGGACATCATCGAGTGATCCACCAGCGCCTGGATCTCCACCAGCAGCGGGCGGGTCCCTTCCCAGACCACCATCACCGAGCTGCCGGAGGTGATTTCATCTCCCCGGCTGAGGAAGATAGCGGATGGGTTGCTCACTTCGCGCAGCCCCTGCTCGGTCATGGCGAAGACGCCCAGCTCGTTCACCGCGCCAAAGCGGTTTTTGTGGCTGCGCAGAGTGCGGAAGCGGGAGTCGGCATCGCCGTCCAGCAGCACCGAGCAGTCAATACAGTGCTCCAGCACCTTCGGGCCGGCCAGCGAACCGTCTTTGGTGACGTGGCCGACCATGACGATCGCCACGCCGCGTGTTTTGGCAAAGCGCGTCAGGTAGGCCGCCGTTTCACGTACCTGGGCGACGCTGCCCGGCGACGACTGAACGTCGGCCATATGCATCACCTGGATAGAGTCGATCACCATCAGCTGCGGTTTTTCTTCCTCGGCAATCTGACAGATCTGCTCAATGCTGGTTTCCGACAGCATGTTCAGGTTCGCCGTCGGCAGCCCAAGGCGATGGGCGCGCATCGCCACCTGCTGAAGGGACTCCTCCCCGGTGACGTACAGGGTTTTCATCCCTTCCGCCAGCTTGCACAACGTCTGCAGCAGCAGCGTCGATTTCCCCGCGCCGGGGTTACCGCCAATCAGGATCGCGCTGCCCGGCACCACGCCGCCGCCGAGTACGCGGTCAAACTCTTTAAAACCGGTGGAAAAACGCGGCAGCGCCTCAAGGCTGATGTCTGACAGCTTCTGCACCTTCGAGACGCCGGCGTGACCGGCGTAGCCTGACAAACGCTCGTTTCTCGCCACCTGCGGCGACGCGGCGATGCGCATCTCGGTGATGGTATTCCAGGCATGGCAGGCGCTGCACTGCCCCTGCCAGCGCGGGTAATCCGCACCACATTCATTACAGACAAATGCGCGTTTTGGAGCTTTCGCCACGTTTACCTCTTACTTTTGGTTCATGCTGCCCGAGAGAATACAGAATACCCCCATCAGGTCAGCGTGGCGGATAGTCACTTCCGCCTGTTCATTCACTTTAGGCTTCGCATGATACGCGATGCCAAGCCCGGCAGCCTTAATCATCGGCAGGTCGTTGGCGCCATCGCCGATGGCCACGGTCTGCGCCGTTGGGATCGCATACTTTTCCGCCAGCTTGCGCAGCGTATTGGCTTTGTATTTGGCATCGACGATATCGCCGAGCACGTTGCCGGTGAGCTTGCCGTCGCGGATCTCCAGTTCGTTGGCGAACACCGCGTCGAGATGCAGCTTATCGCGCAGATACTCGGCGAAGAAGGTGAAGCCGCCGGAGGCGATCGCCACCTTCCAGCCCAGCGTTTCCAGCTTGAGCACCAGCTGCGCCAGGCCCGGCATCAGCGGCAGCGCGTCGCGAACCTGCAGCAGAATGCTGGCATCAGCGTCTTTCAGCGTCGCCACGCGCTGGCGCAGGCTGGCGGTGAAGTCCAGCTCCCCGCGCATCGCCCGCTCGGTCACTTCCGATACCAGCTCGCCGGTGCCGGCCAGTTTCGCGATCTCATCGATGCATTCGATCTGGATCGCCGTGGAGTCCATATCCATCACCAGCAGTCCCGGGGTGCGCAGATGAGGGATTTTACCCAAAGGCGCGACGTCCAGCCCCGCCTCATGCGCCAGCCGCGTCGCACGGGGGGTCAGCGAACCGGCCAGGCGGATCACCTGGTAATCTTCGACCACCCAGGAGGCGACGATCACTAACGCGGCGCCCAGCTCACGCTGCCAGTCCGTCAGACGGCGTTTATCCAGCCCACGCCCGTACAGCAGCCAGCCGCTGCGCCCGGCGTGATAATCCAGCGGCATGACCTCGTCACCGCTCAGGGAAAGCGGCAACCCAGGCCACAGGGAAACGTCTTCAGGCAGGTCGCACCAGGTCAAACTGTTAGGCATTACGGCTCCACATCTCTTCATTCAGGCGAGGAAAATAACGCATGAGGCTACCTTGTAACCAGCGCTTCTGGCAACATTAAGCTGCAAATTTTCAAAGGTGGAATATGGTTCGCGCAAAACTGAAATTCCGGCTGCATCGTGCGGTCATTGTCCTTATCTGTCTCGCCCTGCTCGTCGCGCTGATGCAGGGCGCCTCGTGGTTCAGTCAGAACAGTCAGAAACAACGCAATCCGCAGCTGGAAGAGCTGGCCCGCACGCTGGCGCAGCAGGTGGTGCTGAATCTCACGCCGCTGATGCGCAGCGAAACGCCGGACGAAAAGCGCATCAATCAGCTGTTGACGCAGCTCACCCACAACAGCCGCGTACTGGACGCCGGGGTATATGACGACCAGGGCGACCTGGTGGCGCGCTCTGGCGAAAGCGTCGAGGTTCGCGACCGGCTGGCGCTGGATGGTAAGAAAGCCGGTGGCTACTTCAACCAGCAGATTGTCGAGCCGGTGCCGGGAAAAAACGGCCCGCTGGGCTACCTGCGTCTGACCCTCGATACCCATACGCTGGCGACCGAGGCGAAGCAGGTGGATAATACCACCAATATTTTACGCCTGATGCTGTTGCTGTCCCTGGCCATCGGCGTGGTACTGACCCGCACGCTGCTGCAGGGCAAACGCACCCGCTGGCAGCAATCGCCCTTCCTGCTCACCGCCAACAAGCCGGTTGAGGATGAAGACGATGAAAAGAAAGGAAATCTATAATGTCCACACTGCGCCTCCTGCTTTCTGACTCTTACGACCCGTGGTTCAACCTGGCGGTCGAGGAGTGCATTTTCCGCCAGATGCCCGCCACCCAGCGGGTGCTGTTCCTGTGGCGCAATGCCGATACCGTGGTCATCGGCCGCGCGCAGAACCCGTGGAAGGAGTGTAATACCCGCCGCATGGAGGAAGATCATGTGCGGCTGGCCCGTCGCAGCAGCGGCGGCGGCGCGGTGTTCCACGACCTCGGCAATACCTGCTTTACCTTTATGGCAGGCAAACCGGAGTACGACAAAACCGTCTCCACCGCTATTGTGCTGGCGGCGCTCAATTCACTTGGCGTAACCGCCGACGCCTCCGGGCGCAACGATCTGGTGGTCAAAACCGACAGCGGCGACCGCAAAGTCTCCGGCTCAGCCTATCGTGAAACCATGGACCGCGGTTTTCACCACGGCACCCTGCTGCTCAACGCCGATTTAAGCCGTCTCGCCAACTACCTCAACCCGGACCAGAAAAAGCTGCAGGCTAAAGGCATTACCTCGGTGCGCGGGCGGGTGGCGAACCTGGTTGAGCTGCTGCCGGGCATTACCCATCAGCAAGTTTGCGAGGCGATCCAGGAGGCGTTCTTCAGCCATTACGCCGAACGGGTAGACGCCGAGGTGATCTCCCCGGACAACACGCCGGACCTGCCGAACTTTGCCGACACTTTCGCTCGCCAGAGCAGCTGGGAGTGGAACTTCGGCCAGGCGCCCGCCTTTTCCCACCTGCTGGACGAGCGCTTCCCCTGGGGCGGCGTCGAGCTGCATTTTGACGTTGAGAAGGGCCATATCACCCGCGCGCAGGCCTTTACCGATAGCCTGAATCCGGCGCCGCTGGAGGCGCTGGCGGAACGCTTAATCGGCTGTCAGTATCGGGCTGAGGTTTTGCAACAGCAGTGTGAGGCGCTGATGGAGGACTTCCCGGAGCAGGAAGCGGAACTCAAAGCGCTGTCGGTGTGGATTGCCGGCGCGGTACGCTAAAAAAAAAGCCCGCTGGCGTAGCGCTTAGCGGGCCTGGAAAACCGCAGGCCGGGTCAGGCGAAGCCGCCGCCCGGCACAACAGCTTTTACTCTTTATCGCCCAGCAGCACGGATTCCAGCGCGATTTTAATCATGTCGTTGAACGTGGTCTGACGCTCCGCGGCAGTGGTCTGCTCGTGGGTACGAATATGGTCAGACACGGTGCAGATGGTCAGCGCTTTCGCCCCGAATTCCGCCGCCACGCCGTAGATACCCGCCGCTTCCATTTCCACGCCCAGGATGCCGTATTTTTCCATCACGTCGAACATGGACGGGTCCGGGGTATAGAACAGGTCTGCAGAGAAGATGTTGCCGACGCGCGCGTCAACGCCCAGCGCTTTCGCCGCGTCTACCGCGTTACGCACCATGCCGAAATCGGCAATCGCCGCGAAGTCGTGGTCTTTAAAACGCAGACGGTTCACTTTGGAGTCGGTGCAGGCGCCCATACCGATCACCACGTCGCGCAGTTTGACGTCTTCGCGCACCGCGCCGCAGGAGCCGACGCGGATGATTTTCTTGACGCCGAAATCGGTGATCAGCTCTTTGGTGTAGATAGAGCAGGACGGAATACCCATCCCGTGGCCCATGACGGAGATTTTGCGGCCTTTATAGGTGCCGGTGAAGCCCAGCATGCCGCGCACGTTGTTCACTTCACGCACGTCTTCGAGAAAGGTTTCTGCAATGTGCTTGGCGCGCAGCGGGTCGCCCGGCATCAAGACTACGTCAGCGAAATCGCCCATTTCTGCGTTAATGTGAGGAGTTGCCATCTTCAGTTCCTTTTACATTGTTGTTTTTGCCGGGCGGCTACGCCTGACCCGGCCGACAAAACCGTAGGCCCGGATCGCTGAGCGCCACCGGGCAATTGCATCACAGCATGTTTTTACCGTAGGCCATTGGCGAGGTACCAAAGTATGTCGCCAGCGTCTGGCCGATGTCCGCGAAAGTTTCGCGGTGGCCTAACGATCCTGGTTTCACTTTCGGGCCGTACACCAGCACCGGAATATGCTCGCGGGTGTGGTCGGTACCGGTCCAGGTCGGGTCGCAGCCGTGGTCGGCGGTGAGGATCAGGATGTCGTCTTCCCCTACCAGCTCCATCAGCTCCGGCAGACGGCGGTCAAACAGTTCCAGACCCGCCGCGTAGCCGGCGACATCGCGACGGTGGCCCCAGGAGGAGTCAAAGTCGACGAAGTTGGTGAAGACGATAGTCTCGTCGCCGGCTTCCTTCATCTCTTTGATGGTCGCGTCGAACAGCGCGTCCAGCCCGGTGGCTTTCACTTTTTTGGTGATGCCGCAGTTTGCGTAGATGTCCGCTATCTTACCGACAGACACCACGTGGCCGTTCTTCTCGTCAACCAGCTTCTGCAGCACGGTCGGCGCCGGCGGTTCGACCGCCAGATCGTGACGGTTGCCGGTACGCTGGAAGTTACCGGCTTTATCGCCGATAAACGGACGAGCGATGACGCGGCCAATGTTGTAGCCGCCTTCGGTCAGCTCTTCACGGGCGATTTCGCACAGCTCATACAGCTTGTCGAGGCCAAAGGTCTCTTCGTGACAGGCGATCTGGAACACGGAGTCAGCGGAGGTATAGAAAATCGGTTTCCCGGTTTTCATATGCTCTTCGCCGAGCTGATCGAGGATCACCGTCCCGGAAGAGTGGCAGTTGCCGAGGTAGCCCGGCAGGTTGGCGCGTTTCACCAGCTTATCCAGCAGCTCCTGCGGGAAGCTGTTTTCATGATCGCTGAAGTAGCCCCAGTCAAACAGCACCGGCACGCCGGCGATTTCCCAGTGGCCGGACGGCGTATCTTTACCAGAAGAGAGTTCATGCGCCCAGGCCCAGGCGCCAATCACTTCGGCATTGCCATCCATTCCGGCGGCAATTTTACCGGTAGAGCCTTCATGCGCTTTCACCAGCCCCAGACGGGTCAGGTTCGGTAAATTCAGCGGGCCTTTGCGGCCGTGGTCAGCCTCGCCTTTGGCGCAGGCTTCCGCAATGTGTCCCAGGGTATCGGCGCCGACGTCGCCAAAGCGGTCTGCGTCTTCCGTTGCGCCAATCCCAAAGGAGTCCAGCACCATGATAAATGCACGTTTCATCTTGTTCTCCATACATCTTGCGCTGCAAAAAAGCGATCAGATCAGTATATCGCTATTCGGTGATACGGCGATAGACTGTCGGTGTAATTTCCGGAGCTTTATCGTCCAGTTTAATGGCCGCTTTGACCGCTTTCGCGGCCTCCTGCCAGCTGTTCTCGTCTTTGGCATGGATCACCGCCAGCGGACGCTGTCCGTCCACGCGGTCACCCAGACGCGCCATCTCGGTAAAGCCAACGCTATAGTCAATGGTGTCTGATGCCTGACGGCGGCCGCCGCCCATAGAAACCACTGCCATACCCAGCGCGCGAGTATCCATCGCGCTGACAAAACCTTCGGTATCAGCATAGACTGCTTTGCTCAGCATCGCCGTCGGCAGATAATGATCATAATTCTCGACAAAGTCGCTCGGTCCTTTCTGCGCCGCGACCATACGGCCAAAGACTTCCGCCGCTTTACCATTATCCAGTACCGCCTGCAGCTTCGCGCGCGCGTCGGCATCGTCCGCCGCCAGCTTGCCGGAAATCAGCATCTCCACACACAGCGCCATCGTCACGTCGAACAGACGCGGATTGCGGTATTCGCCGGTCAGGAACTGGACCGCTTCGCGAACTTCAACGGCGTTCCCGGCGCTGGAAGCCAGCACCTGGTTCATATCGGTCAGCAGCGCGGTGGTGCGCACGCCGGCGCCGTTGGCGACCCCGACGATCGCTTCCGCCAGCGCGGCGGAAAGTTCATAAGTCGGCATAAACGCGCCGCTGCCGACTTTGACGTCCATCACCAGCGCATCCAGCCCTTCCGCCAGCTTCTTGGCAAGGATCGAGGCGGTGATCAGCGGGATGGAGTCCACCGTCGCGGTAATATCGCGGGTGGCATAGAAACGTTTGTCCGCCGGAGCGAGGGAGCTGGTCTGCCCGATAATCGCCACGCCGACATCTTTAATAATCTCGCGGAATCGGTTGTCGTCCGGGAAGATATCGAAGCCCGGGATCGCTTCCAGTTTATCCAGGGTACCGCCGGTATGGCCGAGTCCGCGGCCGGAAATCATCGGCACATAACCGCCGCAGGCGGCCACCATCGGCCCCAGCATCAGCGAAGTGACATCCCCGACGCCGCCGGTGGAGTGTTTATCGACGATTGGGCCGTTAAGGTTGAGGCTTTTCCAGTCCAGAACGGTACCGGAATCCCGCATCGCCATGGTCAGCGAAACGCGCTCCGGCATAGACATATCGTGGAAGAAGATGGTCATCGCCAGCGCGGCGATCTGCCCTTCTGAGATAGTATTGTCGCGGATGCCGTTGATGAAAAAGCGGATCTCTTCATCGCTTAATGCCTGACCATCACGTTTTTTACGAATAATTTCTTGTGCGAGAAACACGGTAACCCCCATGAGGAATCGGGTGAATGGTGGCGGGTGGCGCTACGCTTACCCGCCCTACGATCCTGTAGGCCGGATAAGCGAAGCGTCATCCGGCAATGTCTGACAATCAGTAGCTGCTGGCGCTCTTGCCGTCGCCGTGACCCAGGGCTTTCAACAGGCTGGCCAGCAGGCTGGAGGCACCAAAGCGGTAGTGACGGGCATCGGCCCAGTCGGCGCCAAACAGCTCATCGGCGATCGCCAGGAACTGCTGCGCATCTTCCGCGCTGCGCACGCCGCCCGCCGGTTTGAAGCCAACGGTTTTCTCAACGCCCATATCGCGGATGACTTCCATCATGATGCGCGCGCTTTCCGGCGTAGCATTCACCGGCACTTTACCGGTCGAGGTTTTGATGAAATCGGCCCCGGCTTTGATAGAGATTTCAGACGCTTTACGGATCAGCGCTTCTTCTTTCAGCTCACCGGTTTCGATGATCACTTTCAGCAGCACGTTGGCCGCCGCGCAGGCCTCTTTACAGGCTTTCACCAGCTCGAAGCCGACCTGCTCGTTACCGGCAATCAGCGCGCGGTACGGGAACACCACGTCCACTTCATCGGCGCCGTAAGCGATCGCCGCGCGGGTTTCCGCCAGCGCAATGTCGATATCGTCATTACCGTGCGGGAAGTTGGTGACCGTAGCGATGCGGATCTCCGGCGTTCCCTGCTCGTTCAGCGTTTTACGGGCAATCGGGATGAAGCGCGGATAGATGCAGACCGCCGCGGTGTTACCCACCGGGGTTTTCGCCTGATGACACAGGGCAATCACCTTCTCATTGGTGTCGTCGTCGTTCAGGGTGGTCAGGTCCATCAGTTTTAACGCGCGCAGGCTGCTTGCTTTTAAATCAGTCATTTCATACTCCGCCGGCGCAGTGCCGGTTCAATAGTTTGTTCACCTTGCGAGTCTGTTACTATTGTAACATTCACTCGCCGCTACACTTCGACATTCATCACAGTTAATGAAAACTACTTACTAATTTGCATTACTGTAATGTGACTTTAATCACAAAATATCAGCGCATACCGCGGCAATTATCCTCACGCCCCTCTTAAGCATAATCGAAACTCCGCACCCAATGAGTATGTGATAATTCTAACACACAATGACAGAGACTCTCGACACCGTGGCGCACATTTTGCCCACCCAGCCGGTGATGAAATTATTATGTTTTGAAATATAAGCTATTTTTCCAAAAGCCAGAAATGATGGGATTTTAACAAATTCAATAAAACCAGCGACGCGGCGGCCGCTGGTTGAGGGAACTGGCTTAGAGGGCGAGGAAAACCCCGGCGATGGTGGCGCTCATCAGGTTAGATAGCGTCCCCGCCGCCACCGCACGCAGCCCAAGCTGGGCGATATCCTGACGCCGGTTGGGCGCCATCCCCCCGAGGCCGCCAATCAGGATGGCGATCGATGACAGGTTAGCGAATCCGCACAGCGCGAAAGAGATAATGGCTTTAGTGTGATCTGAAATAACCTGCAGCCCGGCCGCCGCCACCTCGGCATCCGCCTTCAGATACTCGCCAAAGTTCATATAGGCCACGAACTCGTTAATGATCAGCTTCTGGCCGATAAACGACCCCGCGACCGTCGCTTCGTGCCACGGCACGCCGATCACCCACGCCAGCGGTGAGAAGACCCAGCCGAGGATCATCTGCAGCGACAGCTCCGGATGGTTAAACCAGCCGCCGACGCCGGACAGAATGCCGTTCAGCAGGGCGATCAGCGCAATAAACGCCAGCAGCATCGCGCCGACGTTGAGCGCCAGCTGCATACCAGACGCGGCACCGGAGGCGGCGGCGTCCAGCACGTTGGCCGGTTTATCCGCGTCTGCGCTCTGGCGGTCATGAGCCGGGTTATCGTCCGGCGTTTCCGTTTCCGGTACGATAATTTTGGCAAACAGCAATCCACCCGGCGCCGCCATAAACGACGCGGCAATCAGGTACTCCAGCGGAACGCCCATCTGCGCATAGCCCGCCAGCACGGAACCTGCCACCGAGGCCAGGCCGCCGCACATGACCGCAAACAGCTCCGAGCGGGTCATAGTGGCGATATAAGGACGCACCACCAGCGGCGCTTCGGTCTGACCAACGAAGATGTTCGCCGTGGCCGACAGCGATTCGGTACGCGAGGTCTTCAGTACCGCCCGCAGCGCGCCGCCGAGAATGCGAATGACCAGCTGCATAATGCCCAGGTAATAAAGCACGGCAATCAGCGACGAGAAGAAGACGATCACCGGCAGCACGCGCAGGGCAAAGACAAAGCCGCCGCCGCCAAACACCTCGAACATTTTATCGGAGACCAGCCCGCCGAAGATGAAACCGATCCCTTCATTGCCATAGGCAATTACGCGGGCGACGCCGTTCGACATCGCTAACAGCGCCGAGCGCCCGGCCGGTACATACAATATCAACGCGCCGATACCCACCTGGATTATCCAGGCGCCGAGCACAGTACGCAGGTTAATGGCTTTTCGATTATTGGAGAGCAGCACAGCAATGGCCAACAGCGCCACCATGCCGATAAGTCCCATGAGGATTTGCATACAGATTCCCTGTGTTTTGATAGTCCAGCACTAACGGCGTGATTATATCGGCATGAAACTATCCTGCCTGCCAGGCTTCACACATTTTACGCAAATCAATGATATGGATGAACAATTATGAGAATTCGATCACCATACAGTGGCGGAGGGCAGGGAAAACAAGGCGAGCGTGTTGCGCATTATCCCTTCGGCTATGGCTGCCGGCGGCTCCGACCGCAGTTCGCACAGGGCGTCAAATACCCGCGCAGCTTGCTCCGGGCGATTGGGCTGTCCCTGGAAGCCATTGAGCGGCATATCCGGGGCATCGGTCTCCAGCAGCAGGGCTGAAAGCGGCAGACGCGCCATCACCTCGCGGGTTTTGCTGGCGCGGGGATAGGTAATGGTGCCGCCAACGCCGATCTTATAGCCAAGCTGCACGAAACGCTCGGCCTGCTGCAGGCTGCCGGCGAAGCCATGTACCACCCCGGTACGCGGTAGGGCATGTTTTTTCAGCAGCATCGCCAGCTTATCGTGGGTGCGTCGGGAGTGGAGGATCACCGGCAGATCGTAACGCTTCGCCAGACGCAGCTGCGCTTCCAGCAGCGCCTGCTGACGATCGAACTGCGGCTCGTCGCGATAGAGATCGAGACCAATCTCCCCCACCGCCACCAGTTTTGGCGGGCGCTGCGCCAGCGACGCCTCCAGTTGCGCCAGCCCCTCATCGGTGTGCTGCTCGATGACAATCGGATGCAGGCCCAGCGCGGCATACAGCGCCTCGTGCTGCGCCGCCAGCGCCAGCACGCGGCTAAAACGCTCAGCGGAGATGGCCGGAACGATAATTCGCCCGACGCCGGCCTGCGCCGCACGCGCCAGGCTGGCGACCTCATCTTCCGCGAAGGGAGGAAAATCGAAGTGGCAGTGGGTATCGATAAAACGGTGCGTCACGCCAGATCCTCATGATTAAAGCTTGCGTCATTGGCCTGCGGCGCAGCGATGATGGTCGCCTGCGGCGCTTCATTGGCCACCGGCACCGGCGGCACCACCACCGGCGCAGGCCGGGCGATACGCGGCGCGTGGCGCAACAGCGGCGGTCGGTCGGCCAGCAGTTTACCCACGGTGGCCAGGAAATAACGGCCGCACTGGCGTCCGGTTTTGTAGTCCTCCAGCAGCGCCGGCAGTCGGCTGCCAAGCGCCATGCTGCGCAGCGGCCGCTGGGGATAGATTTCGAAGATCCGCAGTTTGCCGGGCGGTTTTTCGATGAACTGCTGGATGGCGCGATAGGTGGTTTCGTGATGATGCACCAGATTGACCAGCGGCTGCAGGCTGCTCTCCCCCAGCCAGCGCTCCATCCGCTTAAACCACTCCGGGGTGTAAAACATCTGCGAAGGGACAGTGCGGATCACCACGATGGTCTGAGCGCCGCGGCGGGCCGCCTCCTGTACCGGGATCGCATCGCTGACGCCGCCGTCAAGGTAGCTAACGCCGTCAAGTAACACGCCGCTGCGGTAAAACCCGGGGATGGCGCTGGAGGCGCGGATCAGATCCAGCCAGGTTTGCGGCGTCGGTGAAAAATAGCTGGCGGAGTAATCGTCGCCGCGACAGGCGCACATCCACAGCTCTTTGCCCAGCGCGAACTGCGTTTCGGCATAGTTCATGGCCAGCGGCATCTGCTGCGAGGTGGCCTCCACCAGCCAGTCGAGATCGATAAGGTTGCCGCCGCGCACAAAGCGCATCGGATCGAAAAACTGGCGTGAGGTGGTGTAGCGTGTGATGACTTTGCGGGCATAGCCTTGCTGATTACACATGTAAGCGGAGAGATTTTGCGCCCCCGCGGAGGTCCCCAGCATCAGGTCAAAGGGGTTAAATCCGGCGCGCATGAATTCGTCCAGAACCCCGGCGGTGAAAATCCCTCGCTGTCCCCCGCCTTCACACACCAGCGCCAGCTTGCCTGGTCGGAAGGGTTTAACCGCCAGCGGGGCGATATTGCCCAGCGTAACGGGAATGCGTTGCCCCACCCTGCTTTCCTGTTCGATTAGTCTTCTCCTGACAAGGTAACGCAATTTGCCCATCGCTTAAACCGCGAAAGCCAGTCCGCAGGACTGGCTTTGTGTAAGACGACGTGTCAGTAAAAACGCTCAGGCTTCAGCATCGCCCGGATTGTTGTCCCTCTACGGACGTCTGCGTCCTGTAAACAGGCTCACCAGGAACAGGATAATCCCGACGACAAAGACGATTTTCGCGGCGCCAGCGGCAGTACCCGCCAGACCACCAAAGCCCAGGGCCGCAGCAATTAATGCAATGACCAGAAAAATAATTCCCCATCGAAACATACTTTTCTCCTTACCATAATGGACGGTGAACAGCGGTTTGCGCACCCTTTCTGGAAAGCTCATCGCTCAGTGGGTGCTGCTATTCGTTCGGCAACCTTGGCCAGACAACACTTTTGTTAATAACTCGATTTACTTCACGCTAAGATCGTTGCGGACGCTTTTCACACCGGAAACCGCTTTCGCAATCTCTGCGGCGCGCTCAGCCTGCGCCGCGGAAGCCACCGTACCGGTCAGATGCACTGCGCCGGCGTTAGTTTCGACTTTCACATTGCGCGAAGGGACAATGTCATCCGCCAGCAGCTTAGCCTTCACTTCGCTGGTAATAGCGGTGTCCCCGGCATAGCCTTTCAGCGTCGCCGTCTCACTCGACGATTTGTGCTGCACCGTCAGCTTGTCGTTGACCTGAGAGACGCCTTCGACCGCTTTTGCCACGCTCAGCGCCTGACTTTTCTGTTCAGCACTGGTGACGTCGCCGCTGAGGGTGACCACTTTGTTTTCCGTTTTCACCGAAATATCGCCGGAGTTAATATCTTTATGGTCGATCAGCGCCGCCTTTACCCGTGCGGTAATAGTGCTGTCGTCCATAAAATCGCCGACTTTATTAATCGAATTGTCTACCGCCTCTCCCGCATTGCTGGCAGCTGACTTCGCACTGTCTACCGTTGTTTTTTCCGTCTCTGCCGAGGCGTTCAACGCGGCTAAGCCTAAGAAGAGCGCCAGCAACATATTGGCATTCTTTAGTCTGGTCATCGTGATGTCCTCGTTTTTTCACCAGCGCTGGCGTCTTATCGCAGTGAATTACGCCAGCATTTTTAAAAACACGAATTAAATATAGTAGACAGGCGAAGGGGTTGCGGAGGATATGGATAAAAAACAGACGAATTAGCGGCGTTTTAAGAACTTTCCAGAAGGAGGGAAGCGCGGGCGGAAGAAGAAAAAAGCGCGGCCTGCGCCGCGCTTCGTCAGGGATTAGTGCTCGCGCGTTTTGCGGAACACCACGTCAGGATAACGCTCCTGCGTCAGGTTCAGGTTGACCATCGTCGGGGCGATGTAGGTCAGGTTATCGCCGCCATCCAGCGCCAGCTGAACTTCGTTTTTACGTTTGAACTCTTCGAATTTCTTCACGTCAGTGGATTCAACCCAGCGTGCGGTGGCCACGTTGACCGATTCGTAAATCGCTTCCACGTTGTATTCGCTTTTCAGGCGCGCCACGACGACGTCAAACTGCAGCACACCCACGGCGCCGACGATCAGATCGTTATTGGCGATCGGACGGAAGACCTGCACCGCGCCCTCTTCAGAAAGCTGAACCAGCCCTTTCAGCAGCTGTTTCTGCTTCAGCGGATCCTTCAGGCGAATACGACGGAACAGTTCCGGTGCGAAGTTCGGAATACCGGTGAACTTCATCATCTCGCCCTGGGTGAAGGTATCGCCAATCTGAATGGTGCCGTGGTTATGCAGGCCGATGATATCCCCAGGATAGGCTTCTTCAACGTGCGAACGGTCGCCGGCCATAAAGGTCAGCGCGTCGGAGATCACCACGTCTTTACCGATGCGCACCTGACGCAGCTTCATGCCTTTCTCATATTTACCTGACACCACGCGCATGAAAGCCACGCGGTCGCGGTGTTTCGGGTCCATATTGGCCTGAATTTTAAACACGAAGCCGGTGAACTTCTCTTCCGTCGCGGTGACTTCACGGGTGTCGGTGTTACGCGGCATCGGCGCCGGCGCCCACTCCACCAGGCCATCCAGCATATGGTCAACGCCGAAGTTACCTAACGCGGTCCCGAAGAACACCGGGGTGATTTCCCCGGCCAGGAACAGATCTTTATCGAACTCGTTCGACGCGCCCTGCACCAGCTCCAGCTCATCGCGCAGCTGCTGCGCCAGATCTTCCCCCACCGCCGCGTCGAGATCCGGGTTGTTGAGCCCCTTCACGATGCGCACTTCCTGGATGGTATGGCCTTTACCGGTCTGATACAGGTAGGTTTCATCTTTGTAGAGATGATAGACGCCCTTGAACAGCTTACCGCAGCCGATAGGCCAGGTAATCGGCGCGCAGCCGATTTTCAGCTCGTTCTCCACTTCATCCAGCAGCTCCATCGGATCGCGGATATCACGGTCGAGTTTGTTCATAAAGGTGAGGATCGGCGTATCGCGCAGACGGGTGACTTCCATCAGCTTACGGGTCCGATCTTCGACGCCTTTTGCCGCGTCAATCACCATCAGGCAGCAGTCCACCGCCGTCAGGGTACGGTAGGTATCTTCCGAGAAGTCTTCGTGCCCCGGGGTATCCAGCAGGTTCACCAGACAGTCATGATAGGGGAACTGCATCACCGAGGTGGTGATCGAGATACCACGCTGCTTTTCCATTTCCATCCAGTCGGATTTCGCGTGCTGGCTGGAGCCACGACCTTTTACGGTACCGGCGGTCTGAATCGCCTGTCCGAACAGCAGCACCTTTTCGGTGATGGTGGTCTTACCGGCATCCGGGTGAGAAATAATGGCAAAAGTGCGGCGTTTGGCCACCTCTTGCAGATAAGGAGACAACGTCATAATTAATCTTCTAAGTAAACGCGGCCATGAGCCACGCATGTGGAATACGAAAAATTGCGGCTATTTTACCCATCAACGGGGGGGAGGCAATCAGTGTTTACACAGGAGCTGCTCCAGTTCGCTTAACGAGGTCACCGTCCAGTCCGGCTCGAGGTCCGCCGGCAGCTCGCGCTGATGCGCATTGAGCCAGCAGGTCGCCAGTCCGGCATTCACGCCGCCGCGAATATCCGACTCGGCGGTATCGCCGACCATCAGCACCCGCGAGCGCGGTGGGTTACCCGCCTGCGCCAGCGCGTAATCGAAAATGCGCGCGTCCGGTTTGGCGACGCCCACTTCTTCAGAAATAATCAGCAAATCAAAGTGATCGCGTAAACCGGTCCGCTCCAGACGAGTCTGCTGCAGCGAGGTAAAGCCGTTGGTGATGATGCCCATCTTGACCTTGCCCTGCAGCGCGTTGAGCAGAGAGACCGCGCCCGGCAGCGGCGCACAGATTTCCGCCATCGCATTCATAAACGCGTCGTTGAGTTCCCCCGGCGGCACATTCAAACGTTCCGCCCAGCTGTCAAAGCGCTGGTGCTGCAGCTGCAGCGAGGTGATGGCGCCGTTCTGGTAATCCACCCATAGCGGCTTATTCACGGCCTGATAGTCCTGAAAATCTTCGGCGGTAAAGGTCACGCTGTAGTCGAGAAACATCCGCTGCAAGCCGCTGAAAGAATCAAACGTAAACAGCGTTTCATCGGCATCAAAGAAAATCCAGTCCCATTTCATCGTATCACCTTGTCTTACATACTGATTGGCAGAGCCATAATAATGGCGTCTTCGCGCCCGTCGGCCGTCGGGTAGTAGTTGCGGCGAATCGTCGCCTCATTGAAGCCTAAGCTTTCATACAGCGCGATAGCGGCAACGTTGGAGGCGCGTACCTCCAGCCATAGCGTGACGACGCCGAGCCTTTCGACTTCGTCAATGACGTGTTCCAGCAGCGCTCGCCCCAGGCCACGGCGCTGGTAAGCGGGATCGACCGCGATATTGAACAACGTCGCCTCATCCAGCACCACTTGCGTAATGGCGAACGCCGCCATTTCGCCATCCACCGACAGCTGATAGTTGCGATAGCGTTCCCCCTGGTTACTGGCCAGGGTCTGTTCGCTCCACGGGAAAGCGTGGGCGCGGGTTTCGATTTGCCAGGCTCGGGTTAAATCAGCCGTGCTGAGGGTAGAAATCGTGTTCATGTGCGCAGATTTGTTGCCAGAGCGCCCTGCGAGCCGGCGCGCTGGTCTGGAGTTCATCAAAAGCGGGGGTGGACACCTGGGCGCCCGCCAGCGGCAGCGACGCCTCTGTGCCCAACCGCCAGCTGTTGCAGCGGCTGTCCTGCGGCAGCATCGCCACCCGCTCCGGGGTCAGCTGCAGGACCTGATCTGGCGTCACGGCCAGCGCGCGCAATACGTCGCCAATCAGCGGCTCTGTCAGCGACGGCGGGGTTTCCGCCACCATCACCAGACGAATATGTTCAGGAAGCGAGATAGCGATTTCGCCCTGCAACGCCCCCGGTCGGCGCAGCGACCACTGGGTAATGCCCAGCTGCTGTAGTTGCCAGTCTCGTCGGGATGTCATAGCGAAACACTCCTGTTAAACAAGCGCGCAATATAGCAAATCCGTCGTATCTGCGCCAACAAACTACTATAATCGGCGCCAGTCTTAATGAAGGAGTGTTTCATGTCCGCTTTTACCCCGGCAAGTGAAGTCTTGCTGCGCCACAGTGATGATTTCGAGTCCGCCCGCGTTCTGTTTGCCGGTGACCTGCAGGATGACCTGCCTGCGCGTCTGGATACCGCGGCCAGCCGCGCCCACACCCAACAGTTCCACCACTGGCAGGTTCTCAACCGCCAGATGGGAGACACCGTCCGTTTTAGCTTAGTGGCTGAGGCCGCTGACGTCGCCGAATGCGACACCCTGATCTACTACTGGCCAAAGAATAAACCAGAGGCACAGTTCCAGCTGATGAACCTGCTCTCTCTGCTGCCGGTGGGAAGCGACATTTTCGTCGTCGGTGAAAACCGCAGCGGCGTCCGCAGCGCGGAGCAGATGCTGGCTGAATACGCGCCATTAAACAAAGTGGATAGCGCCCGCCGCTGTGGCCTCTATCATGGCCGACTGGAAAAGCAGCCCGCCTTCAACGCCGATGCCTTCTGGGGCGAATACACACTGGATAATCTGACGATTAAAACCCTGCCAGGCGTCTTTAGCCGCGACGGGCTGGACGTCGGCAGCCAGCTGCTGCTCTCCACCCTCGAGCCGCATACCAAAGGGAAAGTGCTGGACGTCGGCTGCGGCGCAGGCGTGCTGGCCGCCGCGCTGGCCAGCCATTCGCCGAAAGTGCGCCTGACCCTGTGCGACGTCAGCGCCCCTGCGGTCGAAGCCAGCCGCGCGACGCTTGCCGCCA
Organism: Klebsiella sp. C283; assembly: GCF_048822555.1. NCBI lineage: Bacteria > Pseudomonadati > Pseudomonadota > Gammaproteobacteria > Enterobacterales > Enterobacteriaceae > Klebsiella > Klebsiella sp. C283. The sequence continues at coordinate 86,659 of NZ_JBMEZS010000007.1, read as the reverse complement.
ACGGCCTGGCTGGCGATGTGTTTGCCAGCAACGTCTTCTCCGAGGTCAATGGTCGCTTCGACATGATCATCTCCAACCCGCCATTCCATGACGGGCTGCAGACCAGCCTCGAAGCCGCCCAGGCGCTGATCCGCGGCGCGGTTCGCCATCTGAACAGCGGCGGCGAGCTGCGCATTGTCGCCAACGCCTTCCTGCCGTATCCGCAGGTGCTGGATGAGACGTTCGGCTTCCATGAGGTGATCGCCCAGACCGGACGTTTTAAGGTCTATCGCACCATCATGACCCGTCAGGCGAAAAAATAGTCGCCTTCTCACGCCGGCGGCCCGTTTCTGGTACCGCTGGCGCTTCCTGCGGGCAAATCCGCCCATTTTTGCAGCAATCGATACAACCTGCATAATTAACTATTGACGTGTCGCCGAAAACCACTAGAATGCGCCTCCGTGGTAACGATACTTTCATAGTGTCGATGGTATGCGAAGGTGGCGGAATTGGTAGACGCGCTAGCTTCAGGTGTTAGTGTCCTTACGGACGTGGGGGTTCAAGTCCCCCCCCTCGCACCATAATCCACGAAGATATTGCTCGCACTGGGCGAAGGTGGCGGAATTGGTAGACGCGCTAGCTTCAGGTGTTAGTGTCCTTACGGACGTGGGGGTTCAAGTCCCCCCCCTCGCACCAACGAGGCAATATCTAAAGAAAGAATACTGTGCGAAGGTGGCGGAATTGGTAGACGCGCTAGCTTCAGGTGTTAGTGTCCTTACGGACGTGGGGGTTCAAGTCCCCCCCCTCGCACCAATATTTTTCCCTCTCCCGGCGTTATCCCCTCAGTTTGATATCCACAAGCATCAGCATTATTCCACCAACCAGTGCAACGCACGATGGCAGCAGAATAAAATGGCGCAGTTGACGATGCCATATCATCGCCGCGGACATCAGCATGCCCACCGCGACCAGCGTCCGCCATACGTCAGCCGACACCCCGGCATACCCGAGAGCGACAATCAGCGCGCCGGGAACGATGACTCCCCAACCGCTTCCTAATGCTCGCTGCAGCATGGTTTCACCTCTCACAACGATAATGATAACCAATATCATATGATAACTTTTATCATTTGTCATTTGCGATGTGCTCTGCGCCTTATTCTTTACGTTCGCGGTAATGACATACATTCATGAAGGTGATAAATTAAGCGGATTATCGATATATATTAAATATTTTTCTTATTTTGCAAATAACCTTTTTTTGCACATTGTTATCAGACTCTTCATTTTTGGCTTTCATCATTTTGAAATTTAACGACTAATAATGATTCTTCCGATATGACTGCACAAACCTGGCGAGCACACTACGCACAAAAATATCAATATTCCTTACGGCTTTTTTTACTGCTTAATTTCATTTCATCCTCTCTGTCGCTGGTCACCCCCCTATTTACGGTAGTTCGTTTTACGCTGCCTTGCGCCCTGATCGTGGCCTGCAGCGGGTTGCTGCTGCTCTGGCACTGGAAATGGCCGCAATCGAAAATAAATATTCCCGCTATCTCGTTGTTATTTGGCATGCTATGGGCATGGCACGTAGTGACAAAGGCGATGCTATTGACACCGCCGCATTTTAACTTTCTGGTGATCGCCCTATTAAGCATTCTGTTTATCGGCACCATCGCTTTTTCCAATAATATCACTGCCTTTACCCTCCACTCTTTACCGACTTTCCTTGCCTGCCTGATAATGGCGGAGGGGGAACAATGGTTGCGCATGACTTACTGTTTTATGCTGCCTATTGCCGGTATTACCCTGCAAAATATTATCCAGAAGCGCAGCGATGCCTTCACACAAGGATTAATGGATAAACTCATGCAGGAACGCAACACCCTCAACGATCTCAGTATGCTGGATCCTCTGACCGGTTTGTATAACCGCCGCGGACTGCAGAATCGCCTCGATACCCTGCTGGCGCTGGACGGCGACAACCACTTCGTGCTGCTCCTCGATATCGATCATTTCAAAGCCTATAACGATCACTATGGTCATATGATGGGCGACCAGGCGCTCATTCGCGTCTCTGCAGCCATTCGCAACGCCGTACGCTCGCGCGATATTGTCGCCCGCTTTGGCGGCGAGGAGTTTATGGTGCTGCTGACCAACAGCAGCGAAGAAACGGCCTGGCAGGCTGCCGAACGTATTCGGCAGCGGGTCTATGACCTGAAAATCCCGCATATGTTTAATGAGAGCGTCGCCACCAACGTGACCATCAGTATTGGCCTGACGCCGCTTATTGATGACAATATTGAGCAAGCGCTGGCGCGCGCCGACGGCGCACTCTATGACGCTAAGAATAAAGGCCGCAACATTATTCTGGCCAGTTAACCTGCGCGCGCCGCGGCATCGTGGCGCCGACAAAATTCTTGCCATGCCGCCTGCAAACAACTAATATCAGGAATCATTATCATTTAGATTTGTATCTGGAAATCGAATGGCCTGGCGTTCCCTTCCTCTCAGCGATGAACTTATCTGGCGGGCCCCTTTGCCGACGGCTGAGCGCGCCCTGGCGGAGAGTATTCGGGAAAAAATCGCCACCCTTCGCCCCCATCTGCTCGATTTCCTGCGCCTGGATGAATCCGCTCCAGGGCACGCTTTGACGCTTGCCGAGTGGTCGCGACCCACCGCCTTACGCTCCCTGCTGGCCACTTATTCCGATCATATCTATCGTCATCAGCCAACGCTGACACGGGAAGCAAAACCTCTGCTCTCGCTCTGGGCGCAATGGTATATCGGTCTGCTGGTGCCGCCGCTGATGCTGGCGTTGCTCAATGAACCACAGGGTCTCAGCCTGGCGCCGGAACATTTCCACGTCGAATTTCACGAAAGCGGCAGGGCGGCCTGTTTCTGGATTGATGTCCATAGCGATGCCGGTATTGAGAGACTGTCACCGCTGTCGCGAATGGATGCCCTGGTGACGCGCACCCTGCAGCCGGTTATTGAGGCGCTGGAAGCCACGGGCGAGATCAATGGCAAACTTATCTGGAGCAATACTGGCTATCTGATTAACTGGTATCTTGGGGAAATGCGCGCGCTGTTGGGGGATGAGCAGCTTGCCGCCCTGCGCCAGCACTGTTTCTTCGAAAAACAACTCGCCGATGGTCAGGATAACCCACTATGGCGAACGGTTGTGCTGCGTGAAGGACAGTTAGTCCGACGCACCTGCTGCCAGCGCTATCGCCTGCCGGACGTCCAACAGTGCGGCGACTGCACGTTAAAATAACGCCCTGTCTACAATAAGCAACGGGCGGCCTGTGGCCGCCCGGTCACTATTTATGCGGTCTGCTGACTCTCCTGCTCCGCCCGTTCAGCCTCTTCCGCTTCCTGAGCAAGCAGTTGCTTCTCATATACCTTAAAGAACGGGAAGTAGATAATCGCCGACACGCAGGCCAGAACGATGACCAGAATCGCCGCCCGGAAATCCCAGCCCAGCGCCCAGGCACCGCCAATCGGCGCCGGCGCCGTCCACGGTACCACGGAGATGACGCGGCCAATCAGATCCAGCTTCATTGCCGCCCAGGCCAACACCGCATTCACCATCGGCGCCAGCAGGAACGGAATAAAGAACACCGGGTTCATGACGATAGGCGTCCCAAAGATGACCGGCTCGTTAATGTTAAACAGGCTTGGCACCACGCTTAAACGCCCAATGGAGCGCAAATGCGCTGAGCGGCTGCGCAGATAGCAGAACACCAGCCCCATGGTGGCACCGGAACCTCCGACCACGATAAAGAAGGTCCAGAACGCCTCCATAAAAATATGCGGCAGAGGCGCGCCCTGGGCCAGCGCCTGCTGATTCATACCGAGGTTGGTCAGCCAGAACATCTGCAGCATCCCGGAAACGATCGCCGCACCGTGGATCCCGGCAAACCACAGCAGGTGGCCGATGAGGACCGCCAGCAGGATCGCCGGCAGGGAATCGGCTGCCGAAACCAGCGGTTTGAAAATTGCCATAATGGCCTGCGGGATCAGCATGTCAAAATGGTGCTGAATAAACAGGCTCAGCGGATAGAGCGTCAGCACAACCACCAGCACCGGGATCAACAGATCAAAGGAATTTTTGATCATCGGTGGGACCTGATCCGGTAGACGGATACCGATATTATGCGCCTTGAGAAAACGCATCATCTCCACACAGTAGATCGCCACCAGAATGGCGGTAAAGATCCCTGTTCCGCCGAGGCTATCCACCGGCAGCGTGCCATTCGTCTTCGGCGCGGCAATCAGTAAAAAGGCCATGATCGACAGCATCGCGCACATAAAGGGATCGAGCTGATTGGATTTCTCGTAGTGCTTACCGAGGTTGTAAGAGATTGCCGCGCAGATGTAGATCGACATGATCCCCATCGTCATATCAAAGGGGGTCAGAATGCGCCCCTCAAACTCTTTTGCCAGATCCAGCCAGGCGCGGGCAAAACCCCAGGTGGTGTCCGGGGAGAAAGGAGGATAAGCAAACACCAGCAGGAACGATCCGACGATCATAAACGGCATCGCGGAGATAAAACCGTCACGGATAGCCATGACGTGACGCTGCGATGAGATCCGCCCTGCTATGGGGCTTATGTAATTTTCTACAAAGCGAAATATCAAATTAAACGCAGCATGGTTAGCAGACATAGTAGCCCTCCTGACAGGCTATTGATACTGGCCCAACAACGATTACCCTGCCGTTACGATGACCGCTTATTGATGCAGCAGGCCGCGGGTGGATTACCGGCTATACTGCCCATAACACAACGATTCATACACGGCTCTTTTGTTATAAATAAAAGGAGAAGTGACTGTTCCAGTATTCATCTCAATGCAGATAACCGCAACCGGTTACTGTAACCGGTTACGGTGAATGTGAAGGAGATCGACAAAATAGAAAGAATCTGGATTGTCCGCGCTGATATTTACACTCCGCCAGGCTTGTGACAGATTTAACCAGCCTTAAATCAGGAGAATCCAATGAGTCTGCAGTCTGTACGGCAGTTTTTTGCCGAACACGCCCCCGATATCGAAATTATTGAGTTAAACCAGAGTACCGCCACTGTGGCGCTTGCCGCTGCCGCGCACAACGTTGAGCCGGGACAAATAGCCAAAACGCTGTCGCTCAAGATCAAAGATAAGATTGTACTGATCGTCGCCAGGGGCGATGCGCGGCTGGATAATAAAAAGCTGAAAGAGACCTTTGGCGCTAAAGCGCGTATGTTGAGCAGCGACGAGGTGGTAACCTGGACCGGCCATCCGGTTGGCGGCGTGTGCCCGTTTGGTCTGGAAAATCCGCTGGCCGTCTTCTGTGACGTCTCGCTCAGGCACTATCAGGAGGTGCTACCCGCAGCGGGAGCTATTCACAGCGCCGTTCGCATTGAACCAGAACGAATGGCGCAGCTCACCGATGCAACATGGGTAGACGTATGCATATAGCCGCGTTATGCCACCTGTTTAACGGCGCTGGTCGGGCCGCTTATCGGTAAATGCAGCAAGATATCCGCCGCGTTTAATAAACCAATGTCAGAGCGAACCCCGAGCTTGGTCATGGCGTTGAATTTATGCGCGCGGATGGTTTTAATGTTCCGGTTCAGCTGCACCGCAATTTCCGCAAGCGAATATCCCCACGACATATACCGAAGAATGGCGTGCTCCGTTGGGCTTAGCGGATCGTTGCATGCCTCTCTGCCGCAAAAGTGCTCTTTGCCGGCGAGGGAATGATTATCCAGCAGCTGTAACAAATGCTCCTGCAATCCGCGTCGCGGCGCGGATTTATTTAATATACCCTGCAGGCAGGCCGGCATTAAATGGCCGATCAGACGCATTTCGCTTTCATTATTAGCCAGAATAATCGTTTGAACTTCCGGTCGGATCCTCGCCATTTCGTGAAGAAAAAGCAGGCTCTCGGCTCTGGACGAACGACTCCCCGAAAGTGAAAAGATGATTGCTGACCATGGGAACGACGTTTCCACCGCCCTGAGCAAATTGATATTTTTAAAAAAATGAATGCGGTATTGGCTGCTCTCTTCACGGCTAAAGGTATAGCGCCAGGCCATTTCCGTCATCACACATTTTTCTACGATGGCGACATGACGGGTTGTGCTATTTTTTTCCATTCCATTTGTTCCCCGTAAGCTGAATTGATATTCAGCTCTTGCATTCCCTGCGCACTGTTGATCCAGGCATACATTTCAGCGTTGCTGCGTAGCGATAAACGACGCATTGCGCTATTTTTCTGCGCGCTAATCGTCTTATTACTCTTTTTCAACAGCGCGGCGATCTGGTTAATTCCCCATCCCTTCGCCAGAAGGCGCAGAACTTTCCGCTCTGACAGGGTCAGCATCGCCGCTGAGTGGTAGCTAGCGAAATCGCTGTCCACATCCCCGGTAAACAACGTACGGCTAATCTGCTCAGCCGCACGGCTACCGGCGCAAATCACCTCAATCAGCCGGTCAACCGGCTCGTTCTCTGAGATCAGCGAGCTTTCGGGACGAATTAAAAGCTCAACGGCTAATGGATAGAGGCTGTCGCTGACCATAAAAACCCAGTGAATATCTCGATACTGGGTCATGAGGGAGTAATAACGCTCGCAGACGGCCCGGGGCTGCGCAATCTCGCCGGAGATATCCGCAACGACCAGCACCGCTCGCCGCAGTTGTAAAAGGGTGAGCTCATCATGAGTGCGGCAAAAACTGAGTTCGTAATCCGGGAGGTTCTCATTGAAGATCACCTTTAACCCTGACTGCATGACGGGGATTTTACTAATAACGACGCCAAACTTACCTTGTCCTGGTAACATAACACCTCCGCTTCCTGTCGAAGTTTCTTCGCTTGCCCGCAAACGATCGGCGAGTGACTCGATCGCCATACCATTTACTGGATGAATATTAAAAGCATATTCATGGCCCGCGTACACGATATACTGCATGACCGAACCGTGGTCATATCAAGTAAATATTATTCCTGTGTATACTTGCGATGAATATTAGCACAGACGCCCTGCGCTAATAAATTAGAAAAGATAAAACCATTATTTAGCAAAAATAATTTCAGGCATGAACATTATGAAGCATTCTCTTTAATTGCTTCTCTAAATGCTTTAGGCGACATACCGCTATAGCGGCGGAAAAAGCGAGAAAAATAGGCGGCGTCGCTAAAGCCCAAATAATCAGAGAGTTGCGTTATCGTCATGCGGGTGTATTGCAGATTACGCCGCGCCTCAAGCATCAGTCGCTGATGCAATACCCCAAGGGCGCTACAGCCATAGAACTCGCGACATAAATAGTTTAAATGCGTGACCGAGAGCCCAATCAACTTCGCATACTCCGCCAGCGGGAGGTGCTGTCGGTAGTGGCTCTCAATAAGCCGGGAAAAATGACGCATCATACTGCGCTTTCGCTCCGCTTTATCTTCCGCGGGCGGTGCGGGGCGGCACTGCCGGTTCAACCAGGCCAGCAGCGTCCCCAGCAGCGAATAAAGCATCATTTCCCGGGCATCATGATCGGCACTGTACTCCTCGCGAAGCGCTGAAAACAGCGTATGCATACGCCCCCGGGAACGCCCCACCGGCAGACACTGCGCAACGCTAAGCACATCCAGCGGTCGGCCGAACTGATTTTCAAAGCGGCTCAGCAGCGGTAGCGCCAGGGAGAGCACAAATCCGTGCGTTCCGGGTGAGAAATGAAAGCCATGAATGCAGAGGGCGGGCACCACCTGGATGCAGGACTCCGTCATCACCGAGGTGGTGCCTTCAATTTCGATCTCCGCCCGACCTTTATGCAAATAGAGGAGCTGGACCATTTCGGCGTGCTGGTGGACGCGAATATGCCACTGATACAGGCTGCTGCGCTGCAAAATCGACTCGCAGTGCAGCAGGTCCGGCGTCGGCCAGCCGCGCTCCTCGCCATACAGCTTAAATACCGGAACAGTTTGGACGGGCGGCATAGTGACTCCTGTTCAGTCAGACGACACGCTCCATGGGCAGGCCCACGTAGTTTTCCGCGATAGTGGTCAGCCCGGCGCGCGAGCCCAGATAGTAGCGGCGATCGGCCGCCTGCATTTTGGCGTCGAACTCGCTCTGCTGCGGAAAATCGTGCAGCAGGCGGGTCATGAACCAGCTAAAGCGTTCCCCTTTCCAGACCCGATCCAGCGCCAGTCGCGAATAGGTCGCCAGCAGATCGCTCCGGCCGTGATGGTAGTATTCACGCAGGATCCGCCACAGATAGTTCACGTCCGATGCCGCCAGGTTCAACCCTTTAGCGCCGGTCGGCGGTACGATATGCGCGGCATCCCCCACCAGGAACAATCGCCCATATTGCATTGGCTCGACGACGAAGCTGCGCAAGGGCGCGATGCTTTTCTCAAGTGAGTGACCAGTCACTAACTTTGATGACAGATCCTCCGGCAATCGGCATTTCAACTCCTGCCAGAAGCGTTCGTCCGACCAGTCCTCCACCTTATCGCTCAGCGGAACCTGCAGATAGTAGCGGCTGCGAGTAAGTGAGCGCTGACTACATAAAACAAATCCCCGCTGATGATGCGCATAGATCAGCTCCGGATTGACCGGCGGCGTATCCGCCAGCAGGCCTAACCAACCGAACGGCCAGACGCTCTCGTAAGTCTTGAGGATGTCAGCGGGAATACTTTGCCGCGACACGCCATGGAACCCGTCGCAACCGGCGATAAAGTCACACTCCAGGCGGCAGAATTCACCTTCGCTAAGATAGGTGATCGTCGGCCGGTCACTTTTTGCGTCATGGATAGTCACTTCGCTGACGCCGTACACGATCGGCGCGTCGCTGGCGGCCCGGGCAGCCATCAGATCGCGGGTCACTTCAGTCTGGCCGTAAACCATCACGCTCTTGCCGTCGGTCAGCTCGCTCAGTGAGACGGGCACCCGCTGGCCGTCAAAGAGAAACTCCACCCCATGATGCACCAGGCCTTCGACATCCATCCGCTGCGCCACGCCCGCTTCACGGAGCAGATCGACGGTACCGCTTTCCAGAATTCCCGCACGGATACGCCCCAGCACATACTGCGGCGTTTGACGCTCAAGAATGACCGTGTGGATCCCGGCGTTGTGCAGTAGCTGCCCCAGCAGCAGCCCGGAAGGGCCAGCGCCAATAATCGCGACCTGTGTTTTCATAGGATTGTCTCACTTTTGCAGGGTTAATTATTTGTATAATTTTTGTTTAATAAAAGTGCTTTCCTGCATTTTTGATAAGTCAGACGGGAAAAAGAAGGGATGAATGGCGACAAAAATTGCACTTTTCACCAAACTGGCAAAAGTGTGGGACGCTTCAAATTCCGCCACCCCGGCGGACGGGAGATTTTTGCACATTATTTGATCCCACCCCCCTCAGCCGCCCCGGCGCTTCAGGTTAAAGTATCGGCAGATACCAGGCGTCGCGGACAGCAGAGGAAATATGCAGGTTGATCGGGCACAGCAGCGGGCAATCACACGATTATGCATCCAGTGTGGTCTTTTTTTGTTACAGCACGGCGCCGAAAGCGCGCTGGTGGAAGAGCTTTCAACGCGTCTCGGGCTGGCGCTGGGGATGGACAGCGTCGAAAGCGCCATCTCCTCCAACGCTATCGTCCTGACCACCATTAAGGATGGCGAATGTCTTACCTCAACGCGTAAGAATGTCGACCGCGGCATTAATATGCATGTGGTGACGGAAGTGCAGCATATCGTGATCCTCGCCGAGCATAAGCTGCTGGACTATCGCGACGTCGAGAAGCGCTTCGCGCAGATTAGGCCCCTGCGTTATCCCCGCTGGTTGCTGGTGATCATGGTGGGCCTCTCCTGCGCTTGTTTCTGTAAACTGAATAACGGCGGCTGGGATGGAGCGCTGGTCAGCTTCTGCGCCAGCACGGTGGCCATGTACATTCGCCAGGTGCTGACCCACCGTTCTATGCATCCGCAGATCAACTTCTGCATCACCGCCTTTGTGGCCACCACGATCTCCGGGCTACTGCTGCGCCTCCCGACCTTTGCCAGCACCCCGACCATTGCCATGGCCGCCAGCGTCCTGCTGCTGGTCCCGGGCTTTCCGCTGATCAATGCCGTCGCCGATATGTTTAAAGGGCATATAAATACTGGCCTCGCCCGCTGGGCGATCGCCAGCCTGTTAACCCTTGCCACCTGCATTGGCGTAGTGATGGCAATGACCGTATGGGGGCTGCGGGGATGGGCATAATTTCGTTTATTTTCGCACTGGCGGAAGACATGCTGCTGGCGGCGATCCCTGCCGTCGGGTTTGCGATGGTCTTTAATGTCCCGCAGCGCGCCCTGCGCTGGTGCGCGCTGCTGGGAGCGATCGGCCATGGTTCGCGCATGGTCATGATGAGCGCTGGTTTTAACATTGAATGGGCCACGTTTCTCGCCGCCCTGCTGGTGGGCTGCATCGGCATCCAGTGGTCGCGCTGGTATCTGGCGCATCCGAAGATTTTTACCGTCGCCGCCGTGATCCCGATGTTTCCCGGTATTTCCGCTTACACCGCGATGATCTCCGCGGTAAAAATCAGCCATTTTGGCTATTCTGAAGAGATGATGATTTTGCTGCTGAGCAATTTTTTAAAGGCCTCTTCGATCGTGGGCGCCCTCTCCATTGGCCTGTCGATACCCGGTCTGTGGCTGTATCGTAAGCGCCCTCGCGTCTAACCCCGGCGTCGCGGCAGAGCCGCGACGCTCCTTCCGCGACGGGCTCTGTGCTACTATGTGCAGATCACCCCACTCTTTGCAGTTCAGAGTTGAGATAGAGTTATGTCTTCGCGAATTTTAACCTCCCATTTTAGCGGCCTGGAAGAGTTCCTCCAGCAGCACGCGGCGCTGCTGGCGAAATCGACTGACGGCACCGTCGCCGTTTTTGCCAACAACGCCCCGGCGTTCTATGCGCTGACCCCAGCCCGGCTGGCGCAGCTGCTGGAGCTGGAAGCCAGGCTGGCGCGCCCCGGCAGCGACATCGCGCTTGACCCGCAGTTTTTCGACGAGCCCGCCGCGGCGCCGGTTGCGGTGCCGATGGGCAAATTTGCCATGTATGCGGCCTGGCAGCCGGACGCCGACTTTCAGCGTCTGGCCGCGCTGTGGGGCATCGCGCTGAGCCAGCCGGTCACCCCGGAAGAGCTGGCCGCTTTCGTCGCTTACTGGCAGGCGGAAGGTAAAGTGTTTCACCACGTGCAGTGGCAGCAGAAACTGGCTCGCAGCGTGCAAATCAGCCGCGCCAGCAACGGCGGGCAGCCGAAGCGCGATGTGAACAGCGTTAGCGAACCCGACAGTCATATTCCGCGAGGTTTCCGAGGATGAGCATGAAAAACGTTGGCGATCTGATGAAGCGCCTGCAGAAAATGATGCCGGCTCATATCGAACCGGCGTTTAAAACCGGCGAAGAGCTGCTGGCCTGGCAAAAAGAGCAAGGCAAGCTGCGTTCCGAAGCGCTGGAGCGGGAGAACCGCGCGATGAAAATGCAGCGCACCTTTAACCGCTCGGGGATCCGCCCCCTTCATCAGAACTGCTCCTTTGATAACTATCGCGTCGAGTGCGAGGGGCAGATGAACGCCCTCGCCCGCGCGCGTCAGTACGTGGAGGAGTTCGATGGCAATATCGCCAGCTTTATCTTCTCCGGCAAACCGGGCACCGGCAAAAACCACCTCGCTGCGGCTATCTGCAACGAACTGCTGCTGCGCGGGAAGTCGGTCTTAATCATCACCGTGGCCGATATTATGTCGGCGATGAAAGATACCTTCGGCAACCGGGAGACGAGCGAAGAGCAGTTACTGAACGACCTCAGCAAGGTCGATCTTCTGGTCATTGATGAAATTGGTATGCAGACAGAGTCTCGCTATGAAAAGGTCATTATCAATCAGATCGTTGACCGCCGATCTTCATCCAAACGGCCCACCGGTATGCTGACCAACAGTAATATGGAAGAGATGAATAAGCTGCTCGGCGAACGGGTGATGGACCGTATGCGCCTGGGCAACAGCCTGTGGGTTATCTTCAACTGGGAAAGTTACCGGCACCGCGTCACCGGCAAGGAGTATTAAGAGATTTCCGGACGACGACGGCGTTATACTAAAGCGATTCTTCAGTCACGCTTATGAGTCCGTCTATGAAATCGTTAAAAAATGGCTTGCTTGCCGCGCTTACCCTCAGCGCATTTACCCTCTCCGGCGCCCACGCCGCCTCCTGGCAGGATTCTCTCAACAGCGCCGCCAGCCAGCTCAGCGGCAGCACCACCCAGGCCAGCGGCGGCGGAATGTCCATCTCCTCTCTGACCAGCCTGCTCAACGGCAGCAGCCAGTCGCTGACCGCCAGCAGCATGAATAACGCCGCCGGGATCATGTCATATTGCGCCAAACAGAAGCTCGCCTCGGCGACCAGCGCTGATAACGTCAAAAACCAGGTGCTGGATAAGCTGGGGCTCAGCACGCCGGAAAAACAAAAACAGGACACCAGCTATCTTGATGGCCTGCAGGGGCTGCTCAACAGCAATAATGGCCAGCAGCTTGACCTGAATACCCTCGGCAACAGTTCGCTGGCGAATCAGGTGAAAACCAAAGCCTGCGATCTGGTCTTAAAACAGGGCGTTAACTTTCTCTCCTGACGCAGAGGGCCAATGCCGCGTTTGTCGCCTTCGCGACGGCAGCGCGGCCTGAAACGGCTTTTTTCGCCTATTTCTCCTTGCGCTTCCCCGCCCCGCCCGTTGCGACGCCGATCAAAAAAGGCAACTTCTAAACCAATTCTGAATAACTGCACACTTTCATGACGCTAGAATTGCAGCAAGATGGCGCTGCAATTACAGTGTGGCTTGAAAAGTAATCTGTTCTGCCAGCCGATAACTGGCGTTAATGAGGATGAGCTGTGTCAGAGTTGTTATCCATCGCCTTATTTTTAGCTTCGGTGGTGCTTTATGCCTGGAAAGCGGGTCGTAACACCTGGTGGTTTGCCGCCACGCTCACGGTGTTAGGTCTGTTCGTGGTGCTGAATATCACCCTCTACGCCAGCGACTACTTTACCGGCGACGGCATCAACGACGCGGTACTCTACACTCTGACCAACAGCCTGACCGGCGCCGGGATCGGCAAATACATTCTGCCGGGCGTCGGCGTGGCCGTCGCGCTGGTTGCCGTCTTTGGCGCCCTGGGATGGGTGCTGCGCCGCCGTCGGCATCATCCTCATCACGTCGGCTACAGCCTGGCGGCGCTGCTGCTGGCGCTGGCTTCGGTCGACGCCAGCCCGGCCTTCCATCAAATCAGCGAGCTGGTGAAATCGCAGTCGCGGGAAGGAGATCCGGACTTTGCGGCGTACTACAAAGAACCGTCGAAGCGTATCGACAATCCGCAGCTGAATCTGGTCTATATCTATGGCGAAAGCCTTGAGCGCACCTATTTTGATAACGATGCTTTCCCCAACCTCACCCCTGAGCTTGGCAGAATAAAAGATGAGGGCATTGATTTCAGCAATACTATGCAGCTGCCGGGGACCGATTACACCATCGCCGGCATGGTCGCATCACAGTGTGGCATTCCGCTGTTTGCCCCGTTTGAAGGCAACGCTTCGGCCTCGGTCTCCAGCTTCTTTCCGCAGAATATCTGCCTTGGCGATATCCTGAAAAACTCCGGTTACGAAAACTATTTTGTGCAGGGAGCTAACCTGCGCTTTGCCGGCAAAGACGTGTTTCTCAAATCCCACGGCTTCGATCACCTGTTCGGGGCGGAAGAGCTCAAAACCACGGTAGCCGATCCAACCTACCGCAACGACTGGGGCTTCTATGACGACACGGTACTCGACGAGACGTGGAAAAAATTCGAAGAACTGTCGCAGTCCGGAAAACGCTTTTCACTGTTCGCCCTGACGGTGGACACTCACCATCCCGACGGCTTTATCTCGCGTACCTGCGAGCGTAAACGCTATGACGTGGACGGCAAGAAAAACCTCTCCTTCAGCGCCGTTAGCTGCAGCCAGGAACATATCGCCGCGCTGATCGAGAAGATCAAAGCCTCTCCCTATTTCAAAAACACGGTCATCGTGGTCTCTTCCGATCACCTGGCCATGAAGAACAGCGCCTGGGATTACCTCAACAAACACGATCGCAGCAATTTGTTCTTTGTCCTGCGCGGCGATCGGCCGCAGCAGGAGACCCTGGCGGTGAAACGCAACACCATGGATAACGGCGCGACGGTGCTGGATATTCTCGGTGGCGATAACTATATCGGCCTCGGGCGCAGCAGTCTCTCTGGCCAGTCGCTCTCCGGTATTTTCATGAATATGAAAGAGAAGGTCCTGGCCTGGAAACCCGACGTGATCCGCCTGTGGAACTTCCCGAAAGAGATGAAAAACTTCACCATCGACTCGCAGAAGAACATGATCGCCTTCTCCGGCAGCCATTTCCGTCTGCCGCTGCTGCTCCGGGTGTCGAACCAGCGCGTTGAACCGCTGCCGGAGAGCGAATACTCGGCGCCGCTGCGCTTCCAGCTGGCCGATTTCGCGCCGCGGGATAATTTCGTGTGGGTCGATCGCTGCTATAAAATGGGCCAGCTGTGGTCTCCTGAGCTGGCGCTCTCCACCGACTGGTGCGTCTCGCAGGGACAACTGGGGGGTGAGCAGAAGGTCCAGCACGTTGATAAGCCACAGTGGCAAGGTAAGACCGCCTTCAGGGACACCCTTATCGATATGGAGCGCTATAAGGGCAACGTCGATACGCTGAAAGTTGTCGACAACGATATTCGCTATAAGGCCGACAGCTTCGTGTTTAACGTTGCCGGCGCGCCGGAAGAGGTGAAACAGTTTAGCGGCATTTCGCGGCCCGAGTCCTGGGGTCGGTGGTCCAATGCCCAGCTGGGCAGCGACGTGAAGATTGAATATAAAGAGCCGCTGCCGGAGAAATTTGATCTGGTGATCACCGCCAAAGCCTACGGTCCCAATGCCAATAAGCCGATCCCGGTGCGGGTTGGTCAAAGTGAGCAAGTGCTTACACTGGTCAATGATGTGACCACCACGACGCTGCATTTCGACAACCCAACGCGCAGCAATACGCTGACCATCACTCCGCCGGACCCGCAGTCCACCAACGAGGGCAATATCCTCGGCCACTCCCCGCGTCAGCTGGGGATCGGTATGGTGGAGATCAAAGTGGTAAAAAGCGAAGGTTAAAGCCACCTTGCCCGGCGGATATTGGCGCCGGGCAACAGTTTCCGTGGCAGGGTGTTAACAAAACAGCGGCTTGAGGTCGTCAGCCGACAGTCCGGTAATTTTCTGTACCGTCTCTTTGTCGAGGCCATTCTGTAACATGCTGCCGGCAATGCGCAGCGCCTCACGCCGGCTCCCTTCCTGTAAGCCCTCAAGGCGCCCTTCCAGGCGCCCCTCCTGTCGGCCCTCATGCCGACCTTCCTGTCGACCTTCCTGCTTAAGCTTTTGCGCGATAGACATCAATGTCTCCTCATACTGTGGCAGACGGCGGGCCAGCCGGCGGAGAAACACGCCCGGCTCGGCCGTGTTACCGTACTGCAGCATATAGTGAAACAGCATTCTCAACTGCCGGGGATTAGTGTATCCCAGCATCACCACGGCCGCCAACGACTCCGTTATGCCGCTGAGATCGCGCTGGCGAATATGCTTTTGCATCAGCTCCAGCAGGGCGACCCGCCGATGCTGCACGATTTCATCGTCCGGCATGACCGTGACGTCGATCAATGGAAACTGACTGCCGTACAGCCTCTTCGCCAGCTGCGGGTCGGCAAATTCATCCAGCCAGTTGAGGGAAAAAGGATACGGACTGGTTGCGCCATGATAAAAAAGCATCGGCACCACCAGCGGCAGCGTTTTGTGCCCGGCGTCGAGGTGTCGCTGCATCGCGGCAATCGCATAGCGCATTAAACGAAAAGCCATATGATTATCCGGCGAGCTCTGATGCTCTATCACCACGTAAATATATCCCGCCCCGCAGGTGGTTTGCACCGACCACAGCACGTCCGAATACCAGGCGCGCAGATCCTCATCGATAAAGCTCGCCGATTGCAGCCTCAGAGTAGCTAAATCGCACCGCTGGCGGATCGCTTCGGGAAGATAGAGCATGAGAAAATCATTCGCCGTCTCCGGGTGGCGAAGAAATCGTTTAAACACCGCATCATGCGGCGTGGCGGTTATTCGTTTTTTCATGGCCATCCGCTTGCCTGAAAGAGAAGGAAAGCCGGACTCTACCACCGGTTTTTAACCGGTTGGTTTTAACGATGATTTTCTGGGAAGCGCCTCGGAGAATAGCGGAGCGGCCAGTTTGACTGGCCGCCATAGGCAAGATTTAGTAATCAAACTGCCGGTAATAACGGCGGATATTCAGGTCGTGGCCGGTATGGTGCTCAAAGTGGGCCGCCAGCCGGTCCACCAGCAGAGTGGACACCACGCACGGCGCCATAATCCAGCGGAACGCATCATCAATGCCGTTCAGCGGATAGTCGCGCGGGTCGATCACCACCAGATGGTCAGTTATCTTTTCGGCAAAGCGTTCGACGCGCTCGTCCAGCGCCCGGCATTTCCCCTCGCCCTTCACCAGAAACAGCGGGACCTCTTTTTCCAGCAGCTCCAGAGTGCCGTGGAAAAATTCAGCCGAGCTTACCGACTTGGTCCGCTTCCACTGCATCTCTTCGAGAATACACATCGAGAACAGGTAGACCTCACCCCACATTTCCGCGCCGCCAATCCACATCATATAGTCGCTGTCATGGTATTGCGCGGCAATGCTGTCCGCCTGGGGATCGAACTGGCGTTTGGCCTGCAGAAGATTTTCCGGCAGCAACTCGAGCTGGCTGGCAAAACGCGCATAATCCGCAAACTCGCCGTGACGATAAATGACCCGAAAGAATAACCAGTACAGCAGCATATATTCATATTCCACGCCATTTTTGTGGCACATCGGAATATGCCAGCTGGCGGCGGCAGCCAATGGCGAATCGGCATGACGGGTAATGGCTACCACGCGTATCCCCTGCGCCTTGCACCATTCGGCAATGGCCACCGACTCTTTGGTATCGCCGGATTTGGATAACGTCACCACCACCGCCTCTTTATTTAATTTTTTATGCCCGCGATGAATTAATTCCGCCGCCTGCTCAAGATAAACCGGCACGCTGGTTAATTCTTTGGCAAACTCATTAATTGCCATCATCGGAGCTAAAGAACCGCCTACCGAGGCGAAAAATAACGCGCTGCAGCCGCTGTCATAAATAGCGTCGGCCACGGTTTCCGCCTGTTTACGCGCAGCGATGATCTCGCGAGCACTGGTCAGGTACTCGTCCTGATTAAAACCCAACATAGTTTTCTCCTGAATAATCAGATTTTACTTTTTAATACGCGGTCAAAATCGTCGAAAATACGTATCGCCAGATCGATGCCTTTTAGCCCGGCGGTATGCCAGGCGAGCATCTGCACGGGGACAATCAGCAGCAGCGGCGCCAGGTGATGCTCGCACGGGCAGTTAAGCGCCAGCGTTTGTTCATCCTCTTCGTCCCCCAGCGTCAGCGTAAAGGCGCGGGCAATCGACGGCGCCATATAGTCGCGCAGCGCCCGGGTTCGCGCGTCCGGCGAGTCCTCCATAAACAGCATCACATGGCGGGCATTGGCTTCCAGATAGGGGCCGTGCATATAGGCTTCCAGCTCAAAGCCGCTGGAAGGTACCCGCACCGTCTCGGTAAATTTGGTTTCGAACTCTTTCGCCACGCCAACCAGCGCGCCATAGCCGGTGGCGACAAAGCGCTCGCCGCGCCGCAGCGTTTCGCTATGCCGGTCGATAAAGCGCGAAGTGCGGGCGATGACCTCCGGGATCGCCGCCGCCAGTCGCTGGAATTCGGCAAGATAGTGCTGCTCCTCGGCTTCACTGGCCTTCCCCTGGCTGCGAGCAATCATCAGCGCTATCAGCAGCAGATTGAGCACTGTCGCGCTAAAGCCGCGGGTGACAAACCCTACGCTCTCGATCCCGGTATTGATATCCAGAACGCCATCGCAGGCCCGCCCGGTCGGGCTTTGCGGGTCGGAGGTCAGAGCAAATACCGGCAGTCCTGAGGCCTGTACCTTACGCATCGCCTCCAGCGTCGACGCGCTTTTTCCGCTCTGTGAAATCGCCACCACCAGATCGGTATGCGGGTCGATAGTTTCGTAATGGGTAAAGTTGTACGGCTCTTTAATGTCCACCAGCACGTCAAAGCGTTGTTCAAAGAAATAGCGCGCGCAAAGCGCGGCATTCAGCGACGATCCGGTCGCCAGTAGCAAAATACGCCGCACCGGCTGCTGGCGGGCGAAGGTCTCAATCGCCGCCAGCTTGCGCCGGTAGTCGCGCAGGATCTGCGCCAGACAGGCCGGCTCTTCGCTGATATAGGTCATCATTGTTGGTCGCATAGCTCACTCCCGTTAAAACAATCCGATCCACGAACCCAGAATGCCCACCAGCGCCATTCCGCCGATAATAGAGAGCGGTTTAACCTTCCGCCCCAGCAGCCAGTAGACGATACCGAAACTCACCAGCGGCAGCATGCAGGGCAGAATGTCGTTGATGATGTCCTGCACCTGAGTTTTGGCCTCCCCGGCCCCGAAGGAGACAGGGATGGTGATATCGATCATTGAGGCGGTCATCGCCCCGACCACCATCAGGCCGATAATCGACGCCCCGTAGGTCAGGCTCTCCATCATTCCGCTCTTCTGGATCCGCTGCAGCACCCCGGTGCCCAGCACGTAGCCCCAGCGGGTAAAGCACCAGCGCACCAGAATGTGCGGCACGTTAAACACCAGCAGAAACAGGATCGGCCCGAGAATATTGCCCTTTAGCGCCAGGCTGGTGCCGATGCCGGTCGCGATCAGGCGCAGCGTTCCCCAGAAGAAGGAGTCTCCCAGCCCGGCCAGCGGGCCCATCAGCGAGGCTTTGACGTTATCAATCGCGTTGGCATCCATATTTTTCTGCTGGCTGTTTTTCTCCTCCATCGCCGTCGTGATCCCCAGCAGCAGGGTGACGATATGCGGCGTGGTATTGAAGAACACCAGATGGCGTTTCAGCGCCCCGGCCAGCTCCTCTTTGCGCGGATAGAGCTTTTTCAGCACCGGGATCAGCGCGTAAACAAAGGCAAGATTCATCTGCCGCTCATAGTTCCAGGAGAACTCCATCTGGAAGGAGCGCCAGAAGACCCGGCGTAGATCGCGCGGCGTAATACGGGCTTCTTCCTGCGCCTGCGGCTGCAGAGTTTCGTCAGAAATCATCTTCGTCGTCATCGCTGACTCCTTGTTCTGTCGTGGTACGAGGTGCGCTCAATGCGGTGACATTAACCATCACCACCGCCACGATGGCGCCGAGAATGGCGATACCGGTCACCGGGATTTTCAAATAGGCCATCAGTACAAAGCCGAGGAAAAAGTACGGCGCCACCTTCTTGTTAATCAGCAACCTGGCGAGCATCGCGAAGCCGAGAGCCGGAATGATCCCGGTGGCCACGCTGAGTCCGTGTTTAATAAATTCCGGGATCGTATCGAGCAGGGATTTCACCGCGTTGCTGCCCACCAGGAATGAGACGGTCACCACCGTGGCAAGCATCAGCGACAGGCCGAATCCGGCAATCAGATGCATCCGCTCAATGCCGCGCGTATCCGCCCGTTCCGCATAGCCGTCCGCTTTCTGGCTGAGCAGCGGAATAAACATCCCCAGATAAACGTTTTTCAGGATCAGGGTCAGGGTGGCGATAGGCAGGCCGAGCAACAGCGCCGTTTCCGTGCCCGCGCCGGAGGTGATGGCGAACGCCACGCCGAGAATACCGCCGGTCACCACGTCGGGCGGGATCGAGGCGCCAACGGAGAACGAACCGATAAACGCCAGCTCCAGCGTCGCGCCCATAATGACGCCGGTCTGCACATCCCCCAGCACCAGACCGGTCAGTAGCCCGGTGACGATAGGCCGGGAAATCAGCGACGTCCCTAAGGCATATTCCGATTGCGCGATAAACGCCACCAGACCCAGTAAGAGAGCCTCTACCATAATCTGTCCTCCGGAATCACACGCATTCCGTAAAAAGCTGTTTGCGATCGTTCGGGACCTGGCGAATCTCCACCTCGACGCCTTTGCCCACCAGTTGTTGCAACTGCTCTATTTCCTCCGACAATAAATTAATCGCCTTAGAGATATTTTTACTGCCCTCTTTGGCTTTAATCCCGCCGAGATTAATACTTTTTATGTCCCCAACGGCGCTGGCAATACGCCAGGCGTCATTGACCGACTCCACAACAATAAATAAATTATATTTATCGGTAACCCCGCTTTTTATCGCCTCAATAGAATCATTTATATTTTTAATCACCAGCTTCACCGAGGGTGGTTTAGCAAGCTTAATGGTGGTTTTCCGCAGTTCATCCTCAGGGACACTGTCGTTGGCGATTAAAATGCAATCGGCGCCGACATATTGGGTCCAGGAAAAGGCTACCTGGCCGTGAAGTAATCGATGGTCAACCCTTAATAACGTAATCATTATGCATCCTCATTTCAGAAGTCTTTATCCATAGTCATCGCCCCGGCAATAGTCTGATTGCAGTACTGAATGCTCTCTTTGGCGTTGATTAATGCTTCAGAAATTAATTTTTCGGTATTCTCTTCCGCTGCAGAAATAAGCAGATCAATAATTAATGGTAGATTTAACCCGGACAATAAATGGAAGTGCGGGCGCGATAAAAAACGCACAAACTCATTATTCACGCTACCGGCGAAAATATCCGTAATCACTATCAGCTCATCCTGCGCCGGGAAACGCGCCAGCAGCGCCTCCACCTGCTGCGTCAGATCGACCTCCTCTTCCACATAGGCGCACAGAGTATGAATATCCGGCTGTTTACCGAGGATCAGCTCCACAGAGTTCAACAAACCGTTAGCAAAGGTGCCGTGGCTGGCAAAAATATAGTGTCGTTTCATCCTTACCTCGAAAGCGCATTCCACTGCTTTCTTAATTGCAACCGACGTGCCAGAAACAGTGGCGCGTCGGCTAACGTAAGGACAAAAGGGAGAGAAGCGTTAAAACTCTTGATCTTCCTGAATAAATTCCGTTTCCCGCGTCAGAATATCGTGAATGTAGTACAGTTCTACGGCGGGGATTTTGACACTATATCCGCTCTCTATGACACTAAAGGCCTCGCGCAGCGTCGCCAGCTCGCGCTCCGGACACTGCCTTCCCGCATAATGGGTTGGGGAAGCGTGGCGAATTAACCGCTCTATCAGACAGCTGATATGCACATACAGCGCCACCTTACGTTCGTTGGGCACCTCGTACCCGGCCAAATGCTCATAGCGCAGCAAAAACTGCTCAACCTGGTTGATCACCTTCGCGGTATCGAGGATCGTCACCGACTCGATCACCCGCCGCAGCGAGAAGTTTTTCAGGATCAGGTTGTTGATCTCGCTGACCTGCTCCGCTGTCGCCAGTTCGCCGAAGATACGCATTAGCGGGCGACTTCCCTCCCCCGAGATCAGCGAATCCAGCGAGATCCACGGGAGATCGGCAAGATGCGGATCGAGGGTGCCGACGATCGCCAGCACGTCGTAGCGGCTGAGCATCGGCTCCCGCCGCGCGGGGTCGGCCAGGGTCTCCACATCGCAGGCCACAATATCAACGCCGAGCGCTTCAGGGATGCTGGCTTTTAACAGCGCCGACAGGTTCGCCGCAGCGCCCAGACCGGTGGCGCAGGTGGTCAAAATCGCCCGCGGTTTATCGGTCTGCGGGTAATAGAGCTGGTGCTCAACCGCCAGATCGTCGCCGATCTCGCGGACGATATCTTCCAGCATATCGCCGTGTAAAATCCGCTCCCCGACGTACATCGCCATGCCGGTGGAGACATTGTTAATAATCGCCACCGGCGTATTCAGGCGACGATTAAAATGGCTGTGAATAGCGTTCAGCGATCCCATATCGACCAGAATGATCAGCCCTGAAGCCAGCGCGTGGCGCTCAATATACGCCATCACCTGATTAGCGATAGCCTCCGGCGTCACGTCGAGCGGCATGTCGAATGACTCAAACAGCGGGCTTTTCAGCAAGCGGTTCGCCACGCTGGCGATGCTGCTGGCGGTGGCGTAACCGTGAGCGAGAATAATCGCGCGGGTCACCTGCTGCTGGCTGATTGCGCCGTTTTTCTGGAACCATAGCACCAGCAACAGCAGGTCAATACGCCGGGGCTCAATATCCAGCTTCAACGCCAGCGCGTCGAGGATCGCTTCGCAAAAGCGATACAGCAGCGGGAATTTGTTTGCCAGAAAATCCGCCAGCAGACGGATTTTCTCATTGCTCATCGTCGACTGCGCCTGACGGGAGCGATGGATCAGGTAGTGGCTCAGGGCGTAGAGACAGTTGCCGTTAAACTGGATATTGAAGCGTTTTTCCAGGCGATAATACTCCTCCCGCACCTGATGGGCGATCAGCAGCAACATCTGCGAGCTACTGGCATCCTGGTTATCAAAGATCAGCCGATCGAAGAGGGTTTCAATCTCCTCCCCCATGCTTCTTTGCGCCTCTTCCCAGACCGTTTTTTTATTTAGCACTGCTTCATACAGCGCCAGAATCCGACACTGAACGTCATGGATCAGCCCCTGAACCGGATCGCGCGCCCGCAGCAGCCAGACCAGGCTGGTCTGCGGCTCGATAAGCAGCGGCTCCTTCTGGCCCATGGCTTCACTGAGCGCCGGCGTCGCCGCCATGATATTTTCCGGCAGATCGTGCAGCGTCACGGTCAGCATCTCGCTGCCCGGAGACCTGGCCCAGGCCGATGCAACGGCGTACTTCACCACATTCTTCAGCTCGCCGACGTTGCCTCGATAAACGTACTGCGTCAGAACCTGCAAAAGCCGCGGCGTGAGCTGCAGCCTGGCGGCAAGCGTCCACGCCTCCTGCCAGAAAAACTGCAGCGTTAGCGCCTCCTTCTCCTCGCGGCTGCGGTGTTGAAGATCGGGCAAGCTGACCAGGATCGGAATACGACGAAGAAAGGTGGTCAGAAACGTGCTGTGAATATCTTCGGTGGTGGCAAACACCAGCCGCAGGGAAATCGGCAGGCCATGGGCGGTCTCTCCCACCCGGTAGATCTCCTTGCGGTCCAGCCAGGTGAAGAGCTTCTCCTGCCCCTGAGCATCCAGTCGATGGACCTCGTCGAGAAACAGCATCCCGCCGTTTGCCGCCTCGAACGCCCCGGCTTTATCGCTCTGCGCGCCGGTAAACGCGCCTTTGACATAGCCAAACAGGTTGGCGGCCAGCAGCTCCGGGTTACTGGCATATTGCGCGCAGTTGAAGCTGACAAAGGGCGCATCGGGCGCCAGCAGGCCCTGGGCGATCGCGAACTCGTGCATCAGCTCCGCCATATAGCTTTTGCCGGTTCCGCTGTCGCCGACGATCAGTAGCGGCAGGCCGCCGTTGGGATAAAACAGCGCGGTTTTCATCTGCTCAATCGGTTTACGCAGGCTGCCGTCATGCCCGGTCAGCAACGAAAAATGGTCCGCCTGTTCCGGCTGGCGGTCACTCTCCGCGAGCAGCTCCGCCATGCTGGCGTACTCGCTGCGGGAAAGGGGGAAGAACTGCTGGCAGAAGGCTTTTTTATGCAGAAAATAGACCGGCCGGGTGTTGATCTTCACCAGCACGTCCTGGGCGACCAGCTGATTGAGATAGTGGCTGGCGGTATTTCTTTGCATCGCGAAACGCTGAGCCAGCCAGCTGGCGGTGAAAACGTCGCTCAGGTGATCCGGATCGAAAAAATCGGTCTGATTTTGCAAAAAAGCCAACAGTTCCGTTTTACGCATTACATCCCCCTCGTCGCCATTACGAAGAGATATGATGCGGCAAAAGAGAGGCTTATCGACGCCCCGTGCTGTTTTTTGCGGCCCAGCGCACACTCCCGCCTAAGCGGACTTCGCTGCGGCACACTCCATCGTCATTTCATACTGCTGCAGCGATAGCGGCGCATACCCCGCCGCGGCAAACAGCGGCGTAAAGGTTTCCGGGACCGTCACCGACGTGCCGATCCCCGGGAACTGCTGCGCCAGCGCCATCAGCAGCGCTTGCGCCAGCCCCTGGCGACGGGCGGCGGGTTCCACCCATAAAAACTGCAGTACAGGCCGTGAGCCCGAGGTGCTCAGTACCGCGAAGGCGCGCTGTTCCAGGGTCACGACGCGGCATGGCAGGGTGGCGAAGGTAAGCGGATCCATCAGCCAGGGGAGCTGACTGTTACTCTCCTCAACGGCGCGTCGAAGCAGTGCCAGGATCGGATAAGGCTGTAACGCGCCAGGCGCCGCAGCCAGAGGCTCTGCGCTCAGGTAGCCGCAGAGCCCATAGCGCCGCGTAAAGCCTAACGACTGATACAGCGCGACGGCCGCGTGGTTATCGCGGATCACCTCCAGGGAAACCGTCTCGATCTCCTGCTGCTGCAGAAACGTCAGCAGCTCCTGCATCAATTTCCGCCCAAGACCTTTGCCGCGCCAGGCCGGGCGCAGGGCAAAGGCCGCCAGGCGAGCCATATTCCCCCGACGCGCGACGATCGTGATCGCCGCCGGTTCATCTCCGGCCAGCCAGACGCGGGAATCGATCAGGCTCATCCCCTCGGCGCTAAAGCGCTGAACAAATCCCTCCACCGACTGGGTCACCGGTACCAGATAGGCTTCAAAACAGGCGTTAAGAATATCCGTTAACTGCACGCTGCTGAACTGCGTGGCGGGAACGGCGGTCAGCTCCATATTTTTCTCCCGAAGGCTGCTATGCTCAGGTGATGAAAACTAACACTATAACTGCCGGCGCCGGATTACGCCTGACCGAGGAGAGTGATATCGCCCTTCTGCCGGCCATTGAACGTTCCGCCGCTCAGGCATTTCGTCAGATCCCCGCTCTCGCCTGGCTGGCGGACAGCGAGGTGATTAGCGTTGCGCGCCATCATGATTATCTGGAAACGGAACATAGTCTGCTGGCGGTGGCCGCCGGGCAGCCGGTTGGTTTTATTCTTACCGAACCGCTCGACGATGCCTTATTTATCGCCGAAATCGCCGTCCACCAGGCCTGGCAGCATCAGGGCATCGGGCGGATGCTGCTGGAGCAGGTTATCGAGCGCGCCGGGCAAATGGCTTACCCGGCGGTGACCCTCACCACCTTCCGCGAAGTGCCGTGGAATGCGCCGTTTTATACCCGCCTGGGATTCGCCATCCTCGATGAGCTGACCCTGCCCGCCGGGCTGGCGGCGAAAAGAGAACAGGAGACCCGGCACGGACTGCCGCCGGAGACGCGCTGCGCCATGCGCCTGGCGTTGTAGACGCCAGCGCTGAATTTAGCGGCGATATATGGTACAAAGTACCAATCAAAACTTACCTGTTGCTACCCGTATGTCCTGGTCAATCGATATTATTTCCTGTATTACCGATCGCTTTGTGGAGCTCACGGCGACCGAAAAGCGCATCGCGCAGTTTATTCTCGATGATGTCGCGGCGGCGGCGGAGCTACCCATCGCCGAGATAGCGCGTCTGACTCAGACCAGCCAGGCGTCGGTCACCCGTTTTGCCCGGGCGCTCGGCTGTAAAGACGTCCGTGAGCTGAAGATGAAGCTTGCGCAATCCCTTGCGGTCGGCCAGCGGTTTATCCTCGATGTTCCGGACCTCGAAGGCGTACAGGGGATCTATGAGTCAATCATCAGCGTGCTGGAGACCAATCGCCGGGCGCTGGATATCGAGGCGTTGAAGCGTGCGGTGAGCTGGTTGAGTGCAGCGCGGCAGATCCTCGCCCTTGGAATGGGCGGCGGGTCAACCATCTGCGCTCAGGAGATTCAATATCGCCTGTTTCGTCTTGGTCTTCCGGTCGTCAGTCAGAGCGACGGTCTGCTGGTACGCATGATGAGCTCGGCGGTGACGCCGCAGGATGTGGTGATTGTACTGTCTCTGGGCGGCTATACCCCGGAGATCATCGAGAGCGCGGCGATTGCCAGCCAGTACGGCGCGAAGGTCATTGCGATTACCCCCGCCGGGACGCCGCTGGCTGAGCAGGCGGATCTGGTGCTGCCGCTGCTGGTGCGGGAAAACGACTATATCTTCAAGCCCAGCACTTCGCGTTATGCGATGCTGGCGATGGTCGATGTGCTGGCCACCGAACTGGCGATGGCCAACAAAACTCAGGCAAAAGGCAAATTACGTCGTATTAAGCTGGCCCTCGACAGCCACCGCGGCGGCGTCGATCGCCAGCCTCTTGGCGACTAGCCACCGGCAGCGGCGATAAACCTCTCCGCCTGCAGGCGGGTACGTTCCACGGCCTGTCCGGCGCGATAAAGATCGCTGCCCAGACCGGCTCCGGCGCACCCAGCCCGCATCCAGGTTGCCAGATTTTCCGGCGTCACGCCGCCCACCGCCAGCACCGGCACCTCCGACGGCAACACCGCTTTCAGCGCCCGAATGTAGTCCGGACCGAAAGCAGAAGACGGAAATATCTTCAGCCACTGCGCCCCGGCATCCAGCGCGTTAAACGCCTCAGTCGCGGTGGCGCACCCGGCACAAACCTGCATTCCGTGCGCCACTGCCTGACGGATCACCGCAGGCTGGGTATTCGGCGTCACGATAAGCTTCGCCCCGGCCTCAGCGAGAAAATCGACCTGTTCCACGCGCAGTACCGTTCCCGCGCCTATCATCGCCTGCTCGCCAAACCGCGCAACCATCTGCGGAATACTCTGCTGCCAGTCTGGCGAATTGAGCGGGATTTCGATATAGCGAAAGCCTGCATTGATTAGCGTCTCAATATGCTCCGCTGCCTCAGCGGGGCGAATACCGCGTAAAATCGCCACCAGCTTAATCTTGTTCATGCATTATCCTCGCCATGCCAGCCAGCAATGCCTCATCGCCACTGCAGCTGTTAACCGTCATTCCGCGCGCCTTCATCGCCCGACCGTAGCGGGCATTCAGCGCCGGGTCGCCAACCAGCGTGACGGCAGAAGCACGGAAACGCTGCCCCAGGGTCGCTACCTCCGCGCCAATCAGCAGCCCGGAGAGGTAATCGCTGACCGAGCTCGCCGCCAGACCGCCCAGCACCCGGGCGGCCCTGGCGACAAACAGTTCGCTAATCAGCGACGGCTGCGCCAGCCCTTTTTCCAGCCCCCGTTCAAACGCCGCCTCGTCCGGCTGCTGGGCAGGCAGCCCTTTGCCGATCAGCGATTGCGTCATCAGCAGATGATGCAGTTCGCCGGTCATCGCCGTGGCAAAATGACGCACCGCGCCGCCCGCCACCTGGACCCATTTGCAGTGGGTGCCCGGCAGCACGTAACACTCCGCCGGCGCCAGCTGGCAGGCCCCCAGCAGCTGCGTCTCTTCGCCGCGCATCACGTTGAAATCCCCGTCCTGTTCAATCTTGAGGCCGGGAATAATCCACACGCCTTCAGCAACGGCGCATAGCTGCCGCCCAGGCGCGTCGATCGCCGCCGGACAGTCCAGATACGGCACCGCCTGCCAGCCCGCATCGCTGCCGATCATCCCGGCCATCAGCACCGGCAGCGCCTGTGCGCCGCGCCAGGGGGCCAAATGCTCCGCGAATACATCGGCAGGCGAT
Organism: Klebsiella sp. C283; assembly: GCF_048822555.1. Taxonomy (NCBI): domain Bacteria; kingdom Pseudomonadati; phylum Pseudomonadota; class Gammaproteobacteria; order Enterobacterales; family Enterobacteriaceae; genus Klebsiella; species Klebsiella sp. C283. The sequence continues at coordinate 59,083 of NZ_JBMEZS010000007.1, read as the reverse complement.
CGTCCGTTCAGGCGGGTAATACCCAGCGGCAGCTGCTTCGTTTCGACGCACTGGCCGTTGCGAATCAGCCAGCCGCGCAGCTGGGTAGAGCCCCAGTCGACGGCAATATAATCCTTCATTGTGCTTCTCCTGAGACCTGCACCGCCGTCTTCGCCGGGATCGCCTCCCCTTCCCGCTCCTGGGTAATCATTTCCAGCGCCTGCTGACGGCTGATTTTGCTGGCTGGCGTCATGACGGTGACAAAAATAGCGGAAACAAAGCTGCCAACGACCGACGGAATGCACGGATTGCCCCAGTAAGCCAGCCAGTCGGCCTTAACCAGAACCACAATAGACACCAGCATGCCGCTCAGCAGCGCGGTGAGCGCCCCCTGCCAGTTAAAGCGCAGCCAGAAGCGGCCGAGAATGGAACAGACGAAGAGCCCGGACATCAGCATGGAGATCATTTTGGTGATATAGCTGATGATATCGTTCGAGGTCAGGGCGAAGATCATCGCCAGGCCGATGACGAACGCCAGCATCCAGCGAGAGAGCGTTATCGCCTTATGCGCCGGCGGCATTTTTCCGGTCACGAGGGTATAGACATCCCGCATCATGATGGCCACGGCGGCTATCGCATCGGAGCTGGCCGAAGACATGGTGGCGGAAAGTCCGGCAATCAGGACCACCAGCCCGAGGATCGCCGGTAAGAAGCTGGTGGCGAACAGGAAGGCGTAGTTACTGTTCTCAAGATTGGGGTTCATCGTCCAGGCCGCCATGCCGATGATCGCCGGCAGCACCGAGAAAAACAGATACAGCACGCCGGTATAGACAAACGAGCGCCGCACCGAAGAGACGTCTTTTCCCGAGTAAATACGCTGGCGATAGGAAGGGGTCGCCAGCACGCCGACGCCGATGACCATCGCCAGCGATAGCGCCGGAATGGTCCCCAACTTATCGACCGCAAACAGGCTCATCGCCTTGGGATCCATCGCCTGAACGATGGCATCCCATCCCCCGACGTGAACCACTGCCAGAATCGCCATCAGGATAAAACCGAAAAACAGAATTAATGCCTGAATGGTGTCTGTCCACACCACAGCAGAATAACCGCCGATAATGACGTAAATCGCAAACGCCATGGCAATAATAATTTTTGCCACCGTCAGATTAATTCCTGTCGCCCAGGCTAAATACATACTCCCGCCAAGAATATGCGCCCCCAGCCAGCCAATTGAGGCAATAAATATCATTATCCCGACGAGATTTTTAATTAAATGGCTGCTACCTGTGTAATAAGAAAGCTCTTCGCTCATGGTCATAAAGCGCAGCTTTCGCACCGGCGCAAACAGCCAGGCCACCAGTAAAATACCGATGGCGCCGCCCACGCCGTAGAGCATCCCGGCCCATCCATTGCTGTAGCCGAAGCCGACAGCGCCCATGCTTGAACCGGTTCCCACCATGGTCGCCACGGTAGACCCCAGCGTCAGGAACAGCGGCAAAGAACGGCCGCCGAGTAAAAAATCCTCACCGCTTTTTTGATGACGGGACACGTACCAGCCAAGCCAAATCATGGCCAATGCGTAAATAATAAAGCCGACTAAAAAGACATGACTATTCATAATTCACATCCTGCCAGTTAATTTTGTAAAGGTAAAAGGCTACGAAGCGCTGAATTATTTCAGCGCTCAAAATGACTGTTTATATTTCTGGTTACTAACTTTTTATGCGCGAGAAGCGTTATAACAGGTCACATCCACTTCGACTTTACAATCCACCACCAGGTCCGCTACGCAGCAGATGCGGGCAGGCGGGTTGTCGCCAAAGAACTCGCGGAAGACTTTATTGAAAGACTGAAAATAGCGCGCATCGGTGAGGATCACTTTAACATGCACCACGTCGGCCAGGGTGTAGCCCGCTTCGGTCATGATATCTACGCAGTTCTGAATCGCCAGACGCGCCTGGTCGACAATCCCGCCTTCCACCACTTCCCCGTCCTTCATCGGCGTCTGGCCGGAGACGTACAGCCAGCCTCCCGCTTCCACCGCCCGCGCGAACGGCAGGTGCTGCCCGCCGGTACCGGTACCGCCCTCTACGCCATAACGTTTAATACTCATTTTTCACTCCTCAGTTCATTCGGCGGCGCAGGAAACGCCCCGCGCGCCCGATAATCTTTTTGTCGCTGCCGTAGCTCATCACGCCGTTAACCATCACCGCCTCAATACCGTCCGCCGGACGTTTCGGGTCGGAGAAACTGGCGACATCGCGCACCGTCAGCGGGTCAAACAGCACCAGGTCGGCGTAGTAGCCCACTTTTACCAGCCCACGATCCGCCAGCTGGAAGCGCGCCGACGACAGCCCGGTCATTTTGTGGATCGCGGTAGTCAGCGGAAACAGGCGTTCATCGCGGCAATAGTGGCCCAGGACCCGCGGAAACGCCCCCCACAGCCGCGGATGCGGCATCGGGTCGTTCGACAGCCCGTCGGAGCCAATCATGGTCACCGGATAACCCAGCACCCGCCGTACGTCCTGCTCGTCCATGTTGTAATAAATAGCGCCTGCCGGCATCAGCCGCGCCGCGGCGTCGTGCAGGCTCACCTGCCATTCATCGGCGATCTGCTGCAGCGTTTTTCCGGCCTGCTCGGGCTGTGCTTCCGACCAGGTGATGACGATATCGAACTCATCGGTGACCTGCTTCATATCCAGCGTCGACGAGCTGGCGGAATAGGGGTAACAGTCACAGGCGATCTCCTGGCGCTGGCGCATCTCATCGAAGAAAGCCAGCGTCTCCTTCGTGCGACCCCAGTTTTTCGCGCCGGCGCACTTATGGTGCGAGACCACCACCGGCACGTTGCCGTGGCGACCAATGCGGAACGCCTCGTCGAGCGCCTCCAGAATCGGCTCGAACTCCGAACGCAGGTGGGTGGTGTAAATTCCCCCCTCTGCCGTCAACTCCTCAGCGAGCGCCATCACTTCTTCGGTGGTAGACTGGAAGGCGCTGGCGTAGGCAAGTCCCGTGCTCAGTCCTAAAGCGCCCTGGCGCAGCGCATCGCGCAACTGTATGCGCATGCCGGCGATTTCCGTCTCGCTCGCCGGGCGGAACAGGTCATCCATATGGTTATTGCGCAGCGCGGTGTGCCCAATCAGCGTCCCGACGTTAAGCGAGGGTCGCGCGGCCTCTACCGCATGGGCATAGGCTTCGACAGTGGGATAGATAAAGTGCTGTCGTTCGCCGAGAAGATTCATCGGGTCCGGCACCTCGCCGCGCATGGTGGCGGTTGCCGCGCTGATCCCACAGTTGCCGACGATCACGGTTGTCACCCCCTGGCTGAGCTTAGGCAGGTACTCCGGCATGCGGATGACGTTGATATCGTCATGGGTGTGAACATCGATAAAGCCAGGCGCCAGTACCCGCCCTTGACCATCTATCTCCTGCTCCGCCGCGACGTCAAGCGCCGGAGCGATAGCCATTATTCGGTCGCCCTTCACCGCCACATCGGCACGGTATTGCGGCCCACCGCTCCCGTCGATCACCGTGACGTTTTTGAAAAGCCAGTCAACTTTCATAGCAATTACTCCCTTTCGACATACCGACAAGTTAACCATTTACAAGTGCAAAAAACAGTGGAAAACTACGCAAAAACCACATCATTTTGTGATACTTTTATTCAAAATAAACAACAATTATTAATTAAAATCATTATTATCAAATATTTATAAATGATACCCAGCAACTCACCGATTATAAACCCTGAAAGGAAAGTGTTATGAAATACCATTCAGCACCGCTCATTCCGCACAAATCCGCCCTCATGTCCGCGCCGGCTAATCTGCTGGCGGAAGAGGGCTGTCTGCCTGCCGCGCTGCTAAAAAAGTCGGCGCTGGAAAATAATATTTCATGGATGCAGCGCTACGCCGATGCCCGCGGCGTATCGCTGGCGCCGCATGGTAAAACGACAATGACGCCATGGATATTTCAGGCGCAGCAGCGAGCGGGAGCGTGGGGGATCGGCGTGGGCAGCGCCTGGCAGGCCAGCGCGGCGATGGCCAGCGGCATCCAACGCGTCCTGATGGTCAATCAGCTGGTCGGTAAGGCCAATATGCAGGTGGTCGCGCAGCTAAAAGCCCACTACCGGGCAGTGGATTTTATCTGCTGTGTCGATAGCGAGGCCAACGTGCGCGCCCTCTCCGCGTTCTTCGCCGCCCAGGGACAAACGCTGGATGTGCTGATTGAACTTGGCGTGCCGGGCGGGCGCTGCGGCTGTCGTAGCGTGGATGACGCGCTGGCATTGGCGCAGCGGGTCAGCGACCTGCCGGGGCTACGGCTACGCGGTCTGGAATTGTATGAAGGGGTCCTGCACGGCGACGATCCGCAACCGCAGGTGGAAGCGCTATTACAACAGGCTGCAGCGCTAGCCTGCCGCATGGAGCCGCTGGTTGACGGCGAATTTATTCTCACCGGCGCGGGCACCGTCTGGTATGACGTGGTGTGCAACATCTGGCTGGCGGCGGCAAAACCGCGCCGCTGCCGTATCGTCATTCGCCCGGGCTGTTATATCACCCACGATCGCGGGATCTACGATCTCGCCCAACAAGCGCTGATCGCCCGCGATCCGATTGCCTGCGATCTCGCCGGCGATCTTACATCAGCGCTGGAGCTGATGGCGATGGTGCAATCGGTGCCTGAGGCGGATCGCGCGGTGGTGAATTTCGGCAAGCGCGACTGCGCCTTCGACGCCGGGCTGCCGCAGCCGATCGCCCATTATCGTAACGGCCAGCAGTTAGCGCTGCGCGCGGAGTCGATCGTCAGTATCGGCATCATGGATCAGCACTGCATGCTGCGCCTGGCGCCGGGCAGCGATGTGCAGGTCGGCGATATTCTGCTGTTCGGCGCCTCGCACCCCTGTCTGACCTTTGATAAGTGGAAGACGTTGCTGCTGGTCGATGACGACTACAACGTGCTGGACGAGCTCGACACGCTGTTTTGACAGGCATCCCGGGTGACGGCGCTCCGCGCCTTACCCGGGCTACACAACCCGCGACGCTCGGTAGCCCGGCTAAGCGTAGCGCAAGCCGGGGGATGCCCCGGTGGCGGCGCTTCGCGCCTTGCCCGGGCTACACAACCCGCGACGTTCGGTAGCCCGGCTAAGCGTAGCGCAAGCCGGGGGATGTCCCGGGGGACGGCGATTCGCGCCTTACCCGCCCTGGCGCAAGGCGCAAATCTCATCATGCAATGAACGGCTGATGGCGACCCCCTGCCGCTCACTCTGCTGGCGGCAGGCGAAACGCCGCTCGCCCGGCAGCCGCGCGCCCTGATCCTGCATCGCATTGAACAGCGTTTCGGCGCGCGCCAGCTGCTCCTGTGCCTGCGCGCCGAGAAAACGCTGCGGATCCAGCGCCAGGATAAGCTCGCCGCCGTAGGGTAAACCGCCCGCGCCGTTATCCCACGCCAGCGATTCGGCGCTGGTCATATCGCCGATAAGCGGCCCGGCCAGCAGCTCAACCATTGCCGCCAGCGCCGAGCCCTTATGGCCGCCGAAGGTTAACATCGCGCCGTTCAGTACCTCTGTGGCATCGGTAGTCGGCTGCCCCTGGCTGTCGATTCCCCACCCTTCCGGTAGCGCTTTGCCGGCGCGCTGATGCAGCTGGATCTCGCCTCGCGCCGCGGCGCTGGTCGCCATATCCACAATAAACGGCGGCTCCTCCCGCCGCGGCCAGCCAAAGGCGATAGGGTTGGTGCCGAACAGCGGACGGGTGCCGCCCGCCGGGGCGACCCAGGCATGGCTTGGCGTACAGGCCAGCCCCACCAGCCCTGCCTCAGTCAACGGTTCAATATCGGCAAACAACGCGGAAAAATGGACGCAGCGGTTAATCGCCAGCGCCGCAATACCGCTGTGCCGCGCTTTCTCCAGCAGCAGCGGCAGCGCGCGTTCGTAGGCCAGCAGCGAAAAGGCGCCCCCGGCATCCGCCCGCACAATCGCCGGCGCCTGGTCGTGGATCTGCGGCTCGGCATCAGGCGAAACCTTACCTTTACGCAAGGTATCGACAATGCCCAACAGCCGCCACAGGCCGTGGGAAGCGCAGCCGTCGCGCTCCCCGGCAGCCACGTTACGGGCGATGGCCGCCGCGTGGTCGGCGCTGAATCCATTGGCGCTGAGCACCGCCAGCGCCAGGTCATAAGCTTCTGGTAACGATAGAGTTACCGACCCCATACTGTTCTCCTTTACTCTTCTTCGTCTCCGCTAAAATTAGCCTGCGGCAGACAGCTGCGCGCGCCCCAGTAATAAATCCCCAGCGACATTGCCGCCACCAGCACCGTATCCCAGGGGTGACCAATAACATTAAGCCCGCCGAAACTGCCCAGCCAGGAAAAGAGGATAATCAACGCATAAAAAGCGATCAGCCACAGCGAAGACTTCACCTGCTGCGCCAGGCTCACGGTATGTTCCGGCACCTTGCCTTTGCACATCACATACGCCACAAACATCACGATCTGCAGCCCCAGCAGCCACGAGAGCGTATTCCAGCCGGACCAGTAGACGATCAGCGCCGAGACCATAAACGACACCGGGCCGATGATGCCGAAGGCGCGCACGCGGAACGGCCGCGGCAGATCCGGGGCGTTGCGGCGCAGCCCGGCGGCGGTCACCGGGGCGATGGCGTAGCTCAGCACCAGGGCCGCCGACACCACGCTTATCAGCTGTTCCCAGGAGGGGAACGGCAGCGTCCAGAAAATCGACAGCCCAAAGGTCAGCCACAGCGCCGGGCGCGGAATACCGGACGCTTTATCAATATGGGTAAAGGCTTTAAAGAAAGTACCCGCCTTCGCCCAGCCGTAGATCACCCGCGGCGTCGCGTTCATATAGATATTGCCGGTGCCGCTCGGGGAGATGATCGCATCGCTTATCACCATAAAGGCCAGCCAGCCCATGCCGAGGGTAATGGCGATATCGCGATACGGCAGCGAGAACTGTTTGCTCACTTCGGCCCAACCGCCGTTCAGCATCTCGGTGGGAATACTGCCAAGGAACGCCAACTGCAGCAGCACGTAGATAATCGTCGACAGCACCACTGATAAAATCAACGCGATAGGGATAGTCCGCTGTGGCTTTTGTACTTCGCTGGCCACCGAGATAATCGGCGTCAGTCCCAGATAGGCGAAGATAATTCCCCCAGCGCTGATCGCCGCTTCCACCCCGGACATACCAAACGGCGCAATGCCCTGAGCATGCAGGTTCTCAGGTTTAAAGAAGGCGAACAGCGTGACCACCACCAGCAGCGGCACCAGAAACTTGAGCACGCTGATGAAGTTGTTCGAGCGGGCGAAGGTCTTGACGCTGTAGTAGTTCAGCGCGAAGAAGAAACAGAGCAGCAGGAACTGCACCCCCCACCCCAGCAGCGTCGGCGAGCTGGAGCCCGGCTGGGTCAGCGCCGGAAACCAGGCCGCGGCATATTGCCGGGCGGCGACAATTTCTATCGAGATCAGGCTGGAGAAGGCGATCAGGGTGATGAACCCCAGCAGATAACCCATCAGCTCACCGTGGGAAAAGACCGGGTAACGAATAATGCCGCCGGCGCGCGGCAGCGCCGCCCCCAGCTCGCAGTAGACAATCCCCAGCAGCAGCACCGCAAAGCCGCCGATCACCCACGACGCGATACCGGCCGGACCGGCAATGGATGCCACATGGCTGGCGGCGAATAACCATCCGGAGCCGAAGATCGCCCCCAGGCCGATAAAGGTGAGGTCGGTCAGGGTCAGCTGTTTTTTAAACTTACCCGACTCCGCAACGCGGGTTTGACTGTTATGCGTAGTGTGAATGGTCATGGTGATGCCCTTGCGTCAATGAGAGGAGGAAATCGCTTCCCGGGTCCACTGGCCGTTGACCAGGCGCAGCAGGTTTAAAGGGTTCGCATCCTGCAGCGCCGGCGGTAACAGGGCGGCCGGCGCATTCTGCAGGCAGACCGGGCGCAGAAAACGCTCAATCGCCCGGCTGCCGACCGACGTCCCGCGCGCATCGGTCGTCGCCGGCCATGGGCCGCCGTGGACCATCGCATCGCACACTTCCACGCCGGTGGGATAACCGTTAAACAGCACCCGTCCGGCCTTCTCACACAGCAGCGGTAGCAGACTCGCCGCCAGCGGGCCGTCGTCCGCTTCCGCGTGCAGCGTCGCGGTGAGCTGTCCTTGCAGCGCTTTCACCACCGCCTGCAGCTGGGCCGCGTCGTCCACTTCCACCAGCAACGATAGCGGGCCGAAAACTTCGGTCTGCAGCAGCGTATCCTGCGCCAGCAGATCCTCGACCTGAGCCTGCCACAGCTGGGTTTGCGCCTCCCCGGCGCCGGCGGCGAGGCCGCTCGCCAGCCTCTCGATACGCGGATGCGTCGCCAGCGCCGCCACGCCCTGGCGGTAGTGCTGAAGGGTCGGCGCATTGAGCAACACCTGCGGCGCGCAGCCCGCTACCGCCGCGCACAGCGCCGACTTAAAGCGTTCCAGTCCGGCGCCGCGCAGCGCCAGAATCAGCCCCGGACGGGTACAGAACTGGCCGCCGCCGAGGGTAAATGACGCCACCAGCTCGTTCGCCAGCGCCTCGGCCCGCGTCTGCAGCGCCTGCGGCAGAATAATCAGCGGGTTAATCGCCGACATTTCAGCAAACAGCGGGATTGGCTGTGGGCGCTGCTGCGCCAGCTGATATAGCGCCTTACCGCCGGCCAGCGAGCCGGTAAAGCCAACGGCCTGAATCGCTGGATGGCGGACTAATTCGGCGCCGATATCCGTCCCGAAAATCATATTGAATACGCCGCCGGGTAACCCACACCGCGCGACCGCCCGGACGATCGCGTCAGCGGTCAGCTCGGCGGTGGCCATATGGCCCGCATGGGCCTTCACCACCACCGGGCAGCCAGCCGCCAGCGCCGAGGCGGTATCGCCGCCAGCGGTGGAAAAGGCCAACGGAAAGTTGCTGGCGCCAAACACCGCCACCGGCCCTAACGCCTGCTGATATTGACGCAGGTCCGGGCGCGGCAGCGGCTGACGGTCAGCTAAGGCGGTATCAATACGGGCGGCGAAGGTATCCCCGCGCAGGATCACGCCAGCAAACATCCGCAGCTGGCCGCTGGTTCGCGCCCGCTCGCCCTGCAGCCGCGCCAGCGGCAGCGCGGTCTCCTGTTCGGCGATAGCAAAAAACGCCTCCCCCAGCGCGTCCAGTTCATCGGCAATGGCGCAGAGAAAGTGCGCCCGCTGCTGCGGCGTGGTCTGTGAATAAATGGCAAACGCCTGCTGCGCCGCCTCCGCGGCTTGGGCGGCCTCCGCGTGGGAAGCCGGATAAAAGCGATGGCCGGTGGCCTCGCCATCCACCGCCCGCAGGCTCAATAGCGTCGCTTCGCCGCTGGCAACGCGGCGTCCGGCGATAAACTGCCGTCCCGCCGTGGTTTGAGATGCATTCATACTGACTCCTGTGCTCAGAGGCCAACGTCCGGCAGGGCAGGACGAGTCGCCAGCGCCTGTTCCACGATCGCCACCACCTGCTGGCGCGTTTCGCCTTCCAGCGCCAGACGCGGCGGACGAGTCACAGCGCTGCCGCGCCCGAGTAGCTCTTCGCACAGCTTGATGCACTGCACCAGATCCGGACGCGCATCGAGATGCAGCAGCGGCATGAACCAGCGGTACAGCGCCATCGCTTCTTCGTAACGCTGTTGGCGGGCGAGACGGAATAACGTTTCCCCTTCGCGCGGGAAGGCGTTGGACATTCCGGAGATCCACCCTTCCGCGCCGACGGCGATGCTTTCCACCACCACGTCATCCAGCCCGGCAAACAGCACGAAGCGGTCGCCAACGGTGTTACGCAGGTCGATAAAGCGGCGGGTATCGCCGGAGGAGTCTTTAAAGCAGACGATGTTGTCACAATCGGTCAGGGTGGCGAGAATGTCCGGCGTCACGTCGTTTTTGTAAATCGGCGGGTTGTTGTAGACCATGATCGGCAGGTCGGTGGCGGTGGCCACGCTGCGGAAGTGAGCGGCGGTTTCATGCGGTTTTGAGGAGTAGACCAGCGCCGGCATCACCATGATCCCGTCGACGCCGACGCGCTCCGCCTCTTTCGCCATCTTCTGGGCAAAGGCGGTGGTGAACTCGGCCACCCCGGCGATCACCGGAATTTTGCCGCCGGCGGCATCTTTCGCCACCTCGATAATCTGCAATTTTTCATCAGTGCTCAGGGAGGTGTTCTCCCCTACGCTGCCGCACACCACCAGCCCGGAAACGCCATCTTTGACCAGGTTTTTCATCACCGCGTGGGTGGCGTCTAAATCGAGGGAGTAATCGCTACGAAACTGCGTGCTAACCGCCGGGAATACGCCGCTCCAGTGAATCGCTTTATTGCTCATGCTCGGTTCCTTGTCGTCATTTTGTTAAGTCGAGGTGAATGATTGGTGAATATTCACTGACAGATTGACGCGTCGCGGAACCGGCGGCTTGTCGGTTTTCCCTTAATCCGATGACGAAATTAGCACAGTCTACAAAAGTGTGAGCCAGCCGTTATCCCTGCAGCGTCAGGCGAAAATCGCGCGGCGTCGAGCCGGTCATCGCTTTGAACTGGCGGCTGAAGGCGCTGTGATCGGTATAGCCGCACTGCAAGGCGATATCGGTAATCGGCGTGTCGCCGGCCAGCAATTCGGTGGCTTTTTCCAGACGCACTTTGTGGATCATCTGCCGCGGCGTGAGATGGAAGATCCGTTTGCAGTAGCGCTCGATCTGCGCAATCGACATCCCGCTCAAGGCGGTCAGCTCTTCCATGGCGATCGGCCGGTGATAGTGGCGGCGGATATGATCGTCGACGATCGCCAGCCGCTGCCACGCCGGATGGCGGGCGTGGGCCTCCTGCAGATCGTGAGAGATCCCGGCCATGCCGATCACCTGTCCGCGGACATCGCGCAGCGCCAGCTTCTGCGTCAGGCACCAGCCGCGTTCCCGGCCATTGTAGAGATGCATTTCCAGCTGGTCGCGCAGGGTCACGCCCTCCCGCAATACCCGAAGATCCTGTTCGGTGTAACCCTGACCCAGTGCGGAAGGAAAGACGTCGGCGGAGGTTTTCCCCAGCAGCGAGGAGACGGTTTTGAAACCGCAGCGGCGGGCCAGCGTCAGATTCGCCAGCAGATAACGCGCTTCGCTGTCTTTGATAAAAAAGACCACGTTGGGGATGGCATTGAGCAGGGGGGCGATCAGCGCCAGGGCATTGAGCAGCGCCGCCATATTCTCCGGCCGCTGGCGCGCCAGCCCTTCGCAGATCTGGCTCAGCTCATCGACCGCCAGCTCCGGTTGATTAACAGCGCGCGGCGGCGCCGCTTCAGACACACCGATCATAGGGCTTCCTCATGGTAAGTGACCGAAGGATATTTATTCACTTCCTGTTAACACCTCAAGCGGCAACCGCCGGTTTTGCGATCCTGGATCCGCTTTACGCCTTCCCCTGGTTTATCCACTGGCGCAATCGCCACTTTCGGTTTACCACGCCATTAACAGAATGATTAATAAGAAATAATTATGCACCAAATGAACATCCCCCCGGCGCTATTATGCCGATTTCGTCATTATCTCTGCCGAAAGCGTTCAAGCCGCCCGTCACGGGTTGCGCCAGCATGATGAAACATGTTGTTAACTTCCGGAGAGCAGAATGACCGCGCCACGCCCCCCTATTACGCTGAGAGCCATTGATTCACACACCGGCGGCGAACCCACCCGCCTGATCGTTGACGGCTTCCCCGACCTCGGCGGCGGCAGCATGGCGGAGCGTCGCGACCGTTTCGCCCGTGACTTCGATCGCTGGCGTCAGGCGGTGATTCTCGAACCGCGTGGCAGCGATGTGCTGGTCGGCGCGCTGCTTTGCAAACCGGTCTCGGCGGCGGCCACCGCTGGCGTCATTTTCTTCAACAACGCCGGTTTTCTGAATATGTGCGGCCACGGCACCATCGGGCTTATCGCCTCGCTGGCGTGGCTTGGCCGTATCCAGCCAGGCGTTCATCTGATTGAAACCCCGGTCGGCGACGTAAGCGCCACGTTGCACGACGATGGCAGCGTATCGGTGCAAAACGTCCCGGCCCGCCGCTGGAAAAAGCAGGTCCGCGTGGAGACCGCGCGGGGTCCCGTCATCGGCGATATTGCCTGGGGCGGCAACTGGTTTTTCCTGATTAACGATCACCCGTTCGCCATTACCCCGGCGCACATTCCACAGCTCACCGACTACGCCTGGGCGGTGCGCGAGGGGCTGGAGGCCGCGGGGATCCGCGGCGACGACGGCGGCGTTATCGACCATATCGAGCTGTTCGCCGATGACGATGCCGCCGACAGCCGCAGCTTTGTACTCTGTCCGGGAAAGGCCTGGGATCGTTCGCCGTGCGGCACCGGCACCAGCGCCAAGCTGGCCTGCCTGGCGCAGGATGGCAAACTCCAGCCGGGAGCGATCTGGCGCCAGGCCAGCATCATCGGCAGCCAGTTTACCGCCAGCTACCAGCGCGCCGCCGCAGGCATCATTCCAACGATCCGCGGCGAAGCCTGGGTGTGCGGCGATAACCAGTTGATCCTCAACCCGGACGATCCCTTCTGCTGGGGGATCGCGCCGTGAAGCCGTGCGATGTCATCGTGATCGGCGCCGGGATCATCGGCGCCGCCTGCGCGTGGCAGCTGGCGAAGCGGGGGCAGAAAGTGACGCTTATCGATGACGGTCAACCCGGCGCCACGGCGGCGGGTATGGGCCATCTGGTGTGCATGGATGACGACCCCGCCGAACTGGCGCTGTCGGCGTGGTCGCTGGCGCGCTGGCGCGCCATCACCCCGCGGATGCCCGCCACTTGCGCCTGGCGCGGCTGCGGCACGCTGTGGCTGGCGGAAAGCGAAGAAGAGATGGCCGTCGCGGGTGAAAAACAGCGGCGGCTGGCTGGCTATCAGATCCACAGCGAACTGCAGACCCCACAGCAGATCGCTGGGCGCGAGCCGCTGCTGCGCAGCGGGCTGGCCGGCGGGCTATGGGTACCCGGCGACAGCATCGTCTACGCGCCAAACGTCGCCCGCTGGCTGATGGCCGATGCCGGAGACCATCTCACCTGCCTGCACGACAGCGCGCAGGCGATTACCGAACCGCAGGTGCTGCTCGCCAGCGGCAAACGGCTACAGGCGCGGGCCATCGTGGTGGCCTGCGGCCTGGAGGCCAATACGCTATTGGCGGAAAACTGGCTGCGGCCAAGGAAGGGTCAGCTGGCAATTACCGATCGCTACGGGCCGCGGGTGCATCACCAGCTGGTTGAGCTGGGCTACGGCGCCAGCGCCCACGGCGGCGGTACCTCGGTAGCGTTTAACCTGCAGCCGCGGCCCACTGGCCAGCTGCTGATTGGCTCTTCGCGCCAGTTCGATAATCGCGAGCGCCAGCTGGATCTCCCCTTGCTGGGGCAGATGCTCGACCGCGCCCGCCATTTTGTGCCGGCGCTGGCGACGCTGAATATCATCCGCTGCTGGAGCGGCCTGCGCGCCGCCTCGCAGGATGGCAATCCGCTGATCGGCCCGCACCCCACGCGCCGCGGTGTATGGCTGGCGCTGGGCCATGAAGGACTGGGGGTCACCACCGCCCCGGCGACGGCTGAGCTGCTGGCGGCGCAGATCCTCGGCGAACGCTGCCCGCTGGCGCCTGAGGCCTGGCTCCCGGCCCGTCTGTACCATCAGGAGGCAATCGCATGAATAGCACGCTCAATATCACTGTCGATGGCGAAGCGCTGACGGTGCCGGAAGGTATCAGCGTGGCGGCAGCGCTGGCGTTGACCGGCGATCCCACCACCCGACAGGCGGTTAACGGCGCCCCCCGCGCGCCGTTTTGCGGCATGGGGGTCTGCCAGGAGTGCCGGATCACCGTCGACGGCCGGCGGGTGCTGGCCTGCCAGACCCTGTGCCGGGCCGGCATGCAAATAGAAAGGAGCCGCTATGTACACGCTGCGCTGTGACATTTTAATCCTCGGCGCCGGCCCCGCCGGCATGGCGGCAGCCCTCGCTGCCGCCGCCTGCGATAAACAGGTCATTATTCTCGACGATAACCCCGCCCCCGGAGGGCAAATCTGGCGCGCCGGCCCGCAGGCGACGCTGCCCGCCCTGGCCCGGCGCTACCGCGACGCCATCGCCGCGTCTGCCGTCATCCGGGTGGTGAACGGCGCGCGGCTGATTGCCCGCCCCTCCGCGCGCAGCGTGCTGTTTGAAACCGCCGACGGCGGTGGCGTGGTCTACTGGCAGAAACTGATCCTCTGCTGCGGCGCGCGCGAGCTGTCGCTGCCCTTTCCCGGCTGGACCTTACCCGGCGTGACCAGCGCGGGCGGCCTGCAGGCGCAGATCAAACATGGCCTGTCGCTGAAAGGCGAAAAAGTAGTGATTGCCGGCAGCGGCCCGCTGCTGCTGGCGGTGGCGGATACGGTGAACAAGGCCGGAGGCCAGGTAACGAATATCGTTGAGCAAGCACCGCTCCCGGCGCTGCTGCACTTCGCCAGCGGGCTGTGGCGCTGGCCGCAGAAGCTGCGCCAGTTAGCGACGCTGGCCCCGAAAGGCTATCTTAGCGGCGCCCAGGCGATCCGCGCTCACGGTACAACGCGGCTGGAAGCCGTGACGCTGCGCCAGCGCGGCGTCGAGCGGACTGTCGCCTGCGATCGGCTGGCTATCGGCTACGGGCTGGTGCCCAATGTCGAGACGGGGCTGCTGTTCGGTTGCGCCACGGCGCAGGAGGCGATCCAGGTTAACCGCTGGCAGCAGACCAGCCTCGCGGATATTTACGCCGCCGGGGAGTGCACCGGTTTCGGCGGGAGCGAGCTGGCGCTGGCGGAGGGCGAAATCGCCGGGTATGCCGCCGCCGGGGCCAGCCAGCAGGCCCAGGCGTTATTTGCCCGTCGCGCCCGCTGGCAGCGCTTCGCCACGGCCATCAACCGCACCTTCCGGCTGGCGGAGTCGTTGAAAAACGCGGCGACGCCGGAGAGCCTGCTGTGCCGTTGCGAAGATGTGCGCTGCGGCGATGTGGCAGCCGCCGACGACTGGCTACAGGCCAAGCTTACCCAGCGCTGCGGAATGGGCGCCTGTCAGGGACGCACCTGCGCCGCCAGCGCCCGCTGGCTGTATGGCTGGCCGCTGCCGCAGCCGAGAGAGCCGCTGTCTCCCGCCCGTGCGGAGACGCTTATTGCCCTCGCCAGGCTGAGCGCCGAGCCGTAACCGCTACTCTTCTTCATCACCGCGCCCGGCAGGGACGCCAAGCGCAATAAACTCCTCCAGCAGCGAGGTCAGTTGCTGCAGCTTTTCCGTAGTGAACTGAGCCTCCAGCAGGCGATAGGTTTCTTCCACCTCCGCCTGGGCGCTTTCGTACAGCGCGGTTCCGGCAGGCGTCAGCGAGACGTACAGCTTGCGCTGATCGTTAACCGGCTTCAGCCGCAGCACCAGTCCATCCCGCTCCATGCGCGTCAAAATCCCGGTCAGACTGGGGCGCAGAATACAGGCGCGAAAAGCCAGATCGTGAAAGTCCATTGACGGACGTTCGGCGAGGATACGCACGATCCGCCACTGCTGTTCGGTGAGATTGTGTCGTTTGACGATCGGTCGAAAGTAGGCCATCGCCGCTTCACGCGCCTGCAACAAGGCAATGGTTAATGAATCATGCATAGTATCCCCTCAACGGCCTCATCTAAAACTTATTAACAACTTAATAATTAGCTTTAATCCTGCCATGTACAACCGGTTTCTGCACCTGAAAAGTACCAGCCTTTCCCAGAAAAATATTCAACCATTTGATTAATAACGAATAAGTTATTGATGTGTAAATATTGTGTTAATCCGATCACAAAACATTCACTTCCAGTTGCTAAACCTCATCGCAAAGCATAAAAGATGATCATTAATATATTAACGAAATCCCTTTGAACCGAAATCAGTCCCAGAGGAGTGGTGAATGAAAGGTACCATCTTCGCCGTTGCGCTCAATCATCGCAGCCAGCTCGACGCCTGGCGCGAGGCGTTTCAACAGGCCCCCTACAAAACGCCGCCGAAAACCGCGGTCTGGTTTATCAAGCCGCGCAATACCGTGATTGGCGATGGCGAGGCGATCCCCCATCCGCAGGGCGAAACCGTGCAAAGCGGCGCCACCGTGGCGCTGATTGTCGGCAAAACCGCGCGCAAGGTGGCGGCGGAAGAGGCAGCGAACTATATCGCCGGCTACGCGCTGGCGAACGACGTCAGCCTGCCGGAAGAGAGTTTTTATCGCCCGGCGATCAAGGCCAAGTGCCGCGATGGTTTCTGCCCCGTCGGCGCGCTGTCGCCGGTGCGCAACGTCGATAACCTGACCATCATCACCGAAATCAACGGCCGCGAAGCGGACAGCTGGCATACCGGCGATCTGCAGCGTAACGCCGCGCAGCTGCTGAGCGCCTTGAGCGAGTTCGCCACCCTCAATCCCGGCGACGCGATCCTCATCGGTACGCCCCACTCCCGCGTTACGCTGCGTCCCGGCGATCGCGTACGCATTCTCGCCGAGGGCTTCCCGGCGCTGGAAAACCCGGTTGTCGCAGAAGGAGAGCTGGCATGAAACAGGCACGTATTGAATGGCAGGGACAGGTACGCGATGCGGTGGTCGATGAACGCGACCAGGTGCGCCTGGACGATGGCACGGTATTGAAAGAAGGTGAATTCCGCTGGCTGCCGCCCGCCGACGGCACGCTGTTCGCGCTGGGGCTGAACTACGCCGACCACGCCAGCGAGCTGGCGTTTAAGCCGCCAACCGAGCCGCTGGTGTTTATCAAAGCGCCAAACACCTTTACTGGCCACCAGCAGCAGTCGGTACGCCCGGATAACGTGGAATACATGCACTACGAAGCTGAACTGGTGGTGGTGATCGGTAAAACCGCCCGCCGCGTCAGCGAAGCCGAGGCCATGGACTATGTCGCCGGCTATACCGTCTGCAACGACTACGCGATCCGCGACTATCTGGAAAACTACTACCGGCCAAACCTGCGGGTGAAAAGCCGCGACACCCTGACGCCGATCGGCCCGTGGATCGTCGGCAAAGAGGCGATCCCGGATCCGCATAATCTGGCCCTGCGCACCTGGGTCAACGGCGAGCTGCGCCAGCAGGGCACCACCGCCGATCTGATCTTCAGCATCCCGTTTCTCATCGCTTACTTAAGCGAATTTATGACCCTGCAACCGGGCGACATGATCGCCACCGGCACGCCGAAAGGGCTGTCCGACGTGGTGCCAGGCGACGAGGTGATCGTTGAAGTCGAGGGCGTGGGCCGCCTGGCCAACCATATCATCAGCCAGCAAGCGTATGAGGAGACACTGTCATGAAAAAGATTAACCATTGGATCAACGGTAAAAACGTTGCCGGCGCAGACTATTTTCATACCACCAACCCGGCCACCGGCGAAGTGCTGGCGGAAGTCGCCGCCGGCGGTGAAGCCGAAGTCCATCAGGCGGTAGCGGCGGCGAAAGAGGCCTTCCCGAAGTGGGCTAACCTGCCGATGAAAGAGCGCGCGCGTCTGATGCGCCGCCTCGGGGATCTGATCGACCAGAACGTCCCGGAGATCGCGGCGATGGAAACCGCCGATACCGGTCTGCCTATCCACCAGACCAAAAACGTGCTGATCCCGCGCGCCTCCCACAATTTCGAGTTTTTCGCCGAAGTGTGCCAGCAGATGAACGGTAAGACCTATCCGGTCGACGACAAGATGCTGAACTACACCCTGGTGCAGCCGGTGGGTGTCTGCGCGCTGGTGTCGCCGTGGAACGTGCCGTTTATGACCGCCACCTGGAAGGTGGCGCCGTGCCTGGCCTTGGGGAATACCGCGGTGCTGAAGATGTCCGAGCTGTCGCCGCTGACCGCCGACCGTCTGGGCGAACTGGCGCTGGAAGCGGGTATTCCGGCGGGGGTACTGAACGTGGTGCAGGGCTACGGCGCGACGGCGGGCGATGCGCTGGTACGCCACCATGACGTGCGCGCGGTATCGTTTACCGGCGGTACCGCCACCGGGCGCAACATCATGAAAAATGCCGGGCTGAAAAAGTACTCAATGGAGCTGGGCGGCAAATCGCCGGTGCTGATTTTCGAAGACGCCGATATTGAGCGCGCCCTCGACGCCGCGCTGTTCACCATCTTCTCGATCAACGGCGAACGCTGCACCGCCGGCTCGCGCATTTTCATTCAGCAGAGCATCTACCCCGAGTTCGTTAAACGCTTCGCCGAGCGCGCTAACCGCCTGCGCGTCGGCGATCCAACCGACCCGAACACCCAGGTCGGCGCACTGATTAGCCAGCAACATTGGGAGAAAGTCTCCGGCTATATCCGCCTCGGCATTGAAGAAGGGGCAACCCTGCTGGCCGGCGGCGCGGATAAACCGTCCGACCTGCCGGCGCATCTGAAAGCCGGCAATTTCCTGCGCCCGACGGTGCTGGCGGATGTCGACAACCGCATGCGCGTCGCGCAGGAAGAGATTTTTGGCCCGGTCGCCTGCCTGCTGCCGTTCAAAGACGAGGCGGAAGGGCTGCGCCTGGCGAACGATGTGGAATACGGCCTGGCGTCGTATATCTGGACCCAGGACGTCAGCAAAGTGCTGCGTCTGGCGCGCGGTATTGAAGCCGGGATGGTGTTCGTCAACACCCAGAACGTCCGCGACCTGCGTCAGCCGTTCGGCGGCGTGAAGGCCTCCGGCACCGGCCGCGAAGGCGGCGAGTACAGCTTTGAAGTGTTCGCCGAAATGAAAAACGTCTGCATCTCGATGGGCGACCATCCGATCCCGAAATGGGGAGTCTGATATGGGTAAGTTAGCGTTAGCAGCAAAAATCACTCACGTGCCGTCGATGTACCTGTCTGAGCTGCCGGGGAAAAACCACGGCTGCCGCCAGGGCGCTATCGACGGGCATAAAGAGATTGGCAAGCGCTGCCGGGAAATGGGCGTCGATACCATCATCGTGTTCGATACCCACTGGCTGGTCAACAGCGCCTACCACATCAACTGCGCCGACCATTTCCAGGGCGTCTACACCAGTAACGAACTGCCGCACTTTATTCGCGACATGACCTACGACTATGACGGCAACC
Organism: Klebsiella sp. C283; assembly: GCF_048822555.1. NCBI lineage: Bacteria > Pseudomonadati > Pseudomonadota > Gammaproteobacteria > Enterobacterales > Enterobacteriaceae > Klebsiella > Klebsiella sp. C283. Next base: position 40,008 of record NZ_JBMEZS010000007.1, on the reverse strand, counting down.
CGGAGCTGGGTCAGCTCATCGCCGACGAGGCGGTGAAGCTCGGGGTGCGCGCCAAAGCGCACAATATTCCGAGCCTGAAGCTGGAGTACGGCACCCTGGTGCCGATGCGCTACATGAACAGCGATAAGCACTTCAAGGTGGTGTCCATTTCCGCCTTCTGTACCGTTCACGACTTTGCCGACAGCCGCAGGCTGGGCGAAGCGATCCTCAAAGCCATTGAGAAATATGACGGCACCGTGGCGGTGCTGGCCAGCGGCTCGCTGTCGCACCGCTTTATCGACGATCAGCGCGCCGAAGAGGGGATGAACAGCTACACCCGCGAGTTCGATCATCAGATGGATGAGCGGGTGGTGAAGCTGTGGCGCGAGGGCAAATTTAAAGAGTTCTGCACCATGCTGCCGGAGTACGCCGACTACTGCTACGGCGAAGGCAACATGCACGACACGGTGATGCTGCTTGGCCTGCTGGGCTGGGATAAATACGACGGCAAGGTGGAGTTTATCACCGAGCTGTTCGCCAGCTCCGGCACCGGCCAGGTTAACGCCGTGTTCCCGCTGCCGGCGCAGGCGTAAGGAGGCCCCATGCCGCATTTTATCGCCGAATGTACCGACAACATCCGCGAGCAGGCCGATCTGCCTGGGCTGTTCGCCAAAGTCAACGAGGCGCTGGCCGCTACCGGCATCTTTCCGATCGGCGGGATCCGCAGCCGTGCCCACTGGCTGGATACCTGGCAGATGGCCGACGGCAGGCAGGATTACGCCTTTGTCCATATGACGCTGAAGATCGGCTCCGGGCGCAGCCTGGAGAGCCGTCAGGACGTGGGAGATATGCTGTTCGCGCTGATCAAATCCCACTTCGCGGCGCTGATGGAGAGCCGCTACCTGGCGCTGTCGTTCGCCATGGAAGAGCTCGATCCGACGCTGAACTACAAACAGAACAACGTGCACGCCTTATTTAAATAACGTGCAAATTGCCCGGTGGCGCTGCGCTTACCGGGCCTACAGCGGCCATGAATTGTAGGCCGGATAAGCGAAGCGCCATCCGGCAATACAATGCCACAGGAATCACTATGCTCGATAAACAGACCCGAACCCTGATTGCCCAGCGGCTGAATCAGGCCGAAAAACAGCGTGAACAGATCCGCGCGATCTCGCTGGATTATCCGTCGATCACCATTGAGGACGCCTACGCCGTACAGCGCGAGTGGGTCGAGATGAAGATCGCCGAAGGCCGCGTACTCAAAGGCCACAAGATCGGCCTGACCTCGAAAGCCATGCAGGCCAGCTCGCAGATCAGCGAGCCGGACTACGGCGCGCTGCTTGACGATATGTTCTTCCACGACGGCAGCGATATCCCCACCGACCGTTTTATCGTTCCGCGTATCGAAGTCGAGCTGGCGTTCGTGCTGGCCAAACCGCTGCGCGGCCCGAACTGCACCCTGTTTGATGTCTACAACGCCACCGACTACGTGATCCCGGCGCTGGAGCTGATTGACGCCCGCTGCCACAACATCGACCCGGAAACCCAGCGCCCGCGTAAAGTGTTCGACACCATTTCCGATAACGCCGCCAACGCCGGGGTGATCCTCGGCGGCCGCCCGATCAAGCCCGACGAGCTGGATCTGCGCTGGATCTCCGCCCTGCTGTATCGCAACGGCGTGATTGAGGAGACCGGCGTCGCCGCGGGGGTGCTCAATCACCCGGCCAACGGCGTGGCCTGGCTGGCCAACAAACTGGCGCCGTACGATGTCCAGCTCGAAGCCGGGCAAATCATCCTCGGCGGCTCCTTCACCCGTCCGGTCCCGGCGCGCAAGGGCGATACCTTCCACGTTGATTACGGCACCATGGGCGCGATTAGCTGCCGGTTCGTCTAGGAGGAATATGATGAATAACGCCTTTAAAGACGCCATAAAAGCGGGTCGACCGCAGATTGGCCTGTGGCTGGGGCTGTGCAGTAGCTACAGCGCAGAACTGCTGGCCGGGGCCGGCTTCGACTGGCTGCTGATCGACGGCGAACACGCGCCTAACAATGTGCAAACGGTGCTGACCCAGCTTCAGGCCATCGCCCCCTACCCCAGCCAGCCGGTGGTCCGCCCGTCGTGGAACGACCCGGTGCAGATCAAACAGCTGCTGGATATCGGCGCGCAAACCCTGCTGGTGCCCATGGTGCAGAACGCCGATGAAGCGCGGCTGGCGGTCAGAGCCACCCGCTACCCGCCCGCCGGCATTCGCGGCGTCGGCAGCGCGCTGGCCCGCGCCTCGCGCTGGAACCGGGTGCCGGATTATCTTCACCAGGCCAACGACGCCATGTGCGTCCTGGTACAGATTGAGACCCGCGAAGCGCTGAAAAATCTGCCGCAGATCCTCGATGTCGACGGCGTGGACGGCGTGTTTATCGGCCCGGCGGACCTCAGCGCCGATATGGGCCATGGCGGCAATCCGCAGCACCCGGAAGTGCAGGCCGCCATTGAACAGGCCATCCAGCAAATCCGTCAGGCCGGTAAGGCGCCGGGGATCCTGATGGCCAATGAAGCGCTGGCGAAGCGCTATCTCGAACTGGGCGCGCTGTTCGTCGCCGTCGGCGTCGATACCACCCTGCTGGCGCGCGGCGCAGAAGCGCTGGCGGCCCGTTTTACCCACACCGCAACGACCACAACCGATAACAATAAATCCGTCTATTGAACGGATAATGTGGAGCGCAACATGACTACCTCTACCCTGCAACACAATGATAATAAAGCCGTTGAAGTAGAAAACCGGGTGATCAAAAAGCTGTTCCGCCGCCTGATTACCTTCCTGTTTGTTCTCTTTGTTTTCTCATTTTTGGACCGCATTAATATCGGCTTCGCCGGCCTGACGATGGGCAAAGACCTCGGCCTGACCTCCACCATGTTCGGCCTGGCGGCGACGCTGTTCTACGTCACCTACGTGCTGTGCGGGATCCCCAGCAATATCATGCTGGCGAAAGTCGGCGCGCGCCGTTGGATCGCCGGAATTATGGTGGTCTGGGGGATCGCCTCGACCTGCACCATGTTCGCCACCAGCCCGCATACGCTGTACATCCTGCGCATGCTGGTCGGCATCGCCGAGGCTGGTTTTCTACCGGGGATCCTCGTCTATCTGACCTGGTGGTTCCCGGCCTACCATCGCGCCCGCGCCAACGCCCTGTTTATGATCGCCATGCCGGTGACCATGATGCTCGGCTCGATACTTTCCGGCTATATTCTGGCGCTCGACGGCCTGTGGAACCTGAAGGGCTGGCAGTGGCTGTTTCTGCTGGAAGGCCTGCCGTCGGTGGTGCTCGGCGTCGTCACCTGGTTCTTCCTCAACGACACGCCGGATAAAGCCAACTGGCTCGATAGCGAAGAAAAACAGGCGCTGAAGGCGATGATCGATCGTGAACGGGAAAATGCGGCGGTCGTTCCGGCTTCGCCGCGTTCCACGCTGCGCGAAGTCCTGACGCCAGCGGTGCTGATGTATACCCTGGCCTACTTCTGCCTGACCAATACCCTGAGCGCCATTAATATCTGGACGCCGCAGATCCTGCAGAGCTTCAACACCGGCAGTAGCAACATCATGATTGGCCTGCTGGCGGCGATCCCGCAGTTCTGCACTATTTTCGGCATGATCTGGTGGAGCCGCCGCTCCGACCGGCGCAAAGAGCGCAAAATGCATACCATCCTGCCCTACCTGTTCGCCGCGGCGGGTTGGCTGCTGGCTTCGGCAACTCACCACAGCCTGATCCAGCTGATCGGCATTATTATGGCTTCTGTGGGATCCTTTACCGCGATGGCCATTTTCTGGACCACCCCGGATCGGGTGATCAGCCTGCAGTCGCGCGCGGTGGCGCTGGCGGTGATCAACGCCATCGGCAACGTCGGCTCTGCCGTCAGCCCGCTGTTGATCGGCATTTTGCGCGATACCACCGGCAGCTTTAGCTCCGGGCTGTGGTTTGTCGCCGGGCTGCTGATTGTCGGCGCGCTGGTGCTCACCCGCATTCCAATGAGCCAGCGTGAGGACGCCGCCGCCGCGCCGGGCTTAGCGGCGCAGAAAGGCCACTAAGGAGCGGGTATGTGCCAGCATTCCATCGCCAATATCGATATCAATAAAGATTACGACGAGAGCCTGGGCACCGAGGAGGTGCACTATCAGTCGTTTTCCCGCATGGCGGCCTTTTTTGGCCGCGACATGCAGGCGCATCGCCATGACCGCTATTTCCAAATGCACTATCTTGATACCGGGCAGATTGAGCTGCAGCTTGATGACCATCGCTATTCGGTGCAGGCGCCATTGTTTGTGTTAACGCCGCCCTCGGTGCCGCACGCCTTTATTACCGAGTCCGATAGCGATGGCCATGTGCTGACGGTGCACGAAGAACTCATCTGGCCGCTGCTGGAGGTGCTCTATCCCGGCACGCGGGAGACCTTCGGCCTGCCGGGGATCTGCCTGTCGCTGGCGGATAAACCCGACGAGCTGGCCGCGCTGGCCCACTACTGGCAGCTGATCCGCCGGGAATCCACTGCCCAGTTGCCGGGGCGCGAGCACACCCTGGCGCTGCTGGCGCAGGCGGTCTTTACCCTGCTATTGCGTAACGCAAAGCTCGACGATCACGCCGCCAGCGGCATGCGCGGCGAGCTGAAACTATTCCAGCGCTTTAACCAGATGATCGACAGCCACTACCATCAGCACTGGACGGTACCGGATTACGCCAGGGAGCTGCACCTGACCGAATCGCGGCTGACCGATATCTGTCGCCGCTTTGCCAACCGTTCGCCCAAACGGCTGATATTCGACCGCCAGCTGCGCGAGGCGAAGCGCCTGCTGCTGTTCTCCGATAGCGCCGTCAATGAGATAGCCTGGCAGCTGGGGTTTAAAGATCCCGCTTATTTTGCGCGTTTTTTTAGCCGCCAGGTCGGCTGCTCGCCCAGCAGCTACCGGGCGCAAAAAGTACCGGTATCGTAATTCCCCGCTGGCGCTGCGCCTGCCGGGCGATGGTCCACAGGTCGGTTCAGCGCCGCGCCAGCCGGCAAACGCTGCAGAGATCACAAAATTCACTCCCGCCTGAAAAGTACCCGTCATTGTCGCAAACGTCCCTTCACGACAAGCGCAATAACCGCTTCAATTGAACAACAAAAACAAAACATATATTTAACATCATTTTCCGATAAATACTGAAGAGGCCCCTATGAAACCTGAAGATTTCCGCGCCGACGCGAAACGCCCGTTAACTGGCGAAGAGTATTTAAAAAGCCTGCAGGATGGCCGCGAAATTTATATCTACGGCGAGCGCGTGAAGGATGTCACTACCCACCCGGCCTTCCGTAACGCCGCGGCCTCCGTCGCTCAACTGTACGATGCGCTGCACAAACCGGAGATGCAGGATTCCCTGTGCTGGGGCACCGATACCGGCAGCGGCGGCTACACCCATAAATTCTTCCGCGTGGCGAAAAGCGCCGACGATCTGCGCCAGCAGCGCGACGCCATCGCCGAGTGGTCGCGCTTAAGCTACGGCTGGATGGGCCGCACCCCGGACTATAAAGCCGCATTCGGCTGCGCGCTGGGCGCCAACCCGGCGTTTTACGGCCAGTTCGAGCAGAACGCCCGCAACTGGTACACCCGCATTCAGGAAACCGGCCTGTACTTTAACCATGCGATCGTCAACCCGCCGATCGACCGCCACAAGCCGGCCGATGAAGTGAAGGACGTCTACATCAAGCTGGAAAAAGAGACCGATGCCGGGATCATCGTCAGCGGCGCGAAAGTGGTGGCCACCAACTCGGCGCTGACCCACTACAACATGATCGGCTTCGGCTCCGCGCAGGTGATGGGCGAAAACCCGGACTTCGCGCTGATGTTCGTCGCGCCGATGGACGCCGAAGGCGTCAAGCTGATCTCCCGCGCCTCCTATGAGATGGTCGCCGGCGCGACCGGCTCCCCGTACGACTATCCGCTCTCCAGCCGTTTCGACGAGAACGACGCGATTCTGGTAATGGATAAGGTGCTGATCCCATGGGAGAACGTGCTGATTTATCGCGACTTCGACCGCTGCCGCCGCTGGACCATGGAAGGGGGGTTCGCCCGCATGTACCCGCTGCAGGCCTGCGTACGTCTGGCGGTAAAACTGGACTTTATCACCGCCCTGCTGAAGCGCTCGCTGGAATGTACCGGCACCCTCGAGTTCCGCGGCGTGCAGGCCGACCTCGGCGAAGTGGTGGCATGGCGCAACATGTTCTGGGCGCTGAGCGATTCCATGTGCTCGGAAGCGACGCCGTGGGTCAACGGCGCATGGCTGCCGGATCACGCCGCGCTGCAGACCTATCGCGTGATGGCCCCGATGGCCTACGCCAAGATCAAGAACATCATCGAGCGCAACGTCACCAGCGGCCTGATTTATCTGCCGTCCAGCGCCCGCGATCTGAACAACCCGCAGATTGACCAGTATCTGGCGAAGTATGTGCGCGGCTCCAACGGTATGGATCACGTTGAACGTATCAAGATCCTCAAACTGATGTGGGACGCCATCGGCAGCGAGTTCGGCGGCCGCCACGAGCTGTATGAAATCAACTACTCCGGTAGCCAGGATGAGATTCGCCTGCAGTGTCTGCGCCAGGCGCAGAGCTCCGGCAATATGGACAAGATGATGGCGATGGTCGACCGCTGCCTGTCCGAGTACGACCAGAACGGCTGGACGGTGCCGCATCTGCACAATAACGCTGATATCAACATGTTGGATAAGCTGCTGAAGTAATTCGCAGCGGGAGGTCATAATGCAATTAGATGAACAACGCCTGCGTTTTCGCGATGCCATGGCCAGCCTGTCGGCGGCGGTTAACGTGGTCACCACCGCAGGCGAAGCCGGCCGCTGCGGGATTACTGCCACGGCGGTGTGCTCGGTGACGGATACGCCGCCCTCGGTGATGGTGTGTATCAACGCCAACAGCGCGATGAACCCGGTGTTTCAGGGCAACGGCAAGTTGTGCATCAACGTGCTGAACCATGAACAGGAAATCATGGCCCGTCATTTCGCCGGGATGACCGGGGTGACGATGGAAGAGCGTTTTGCCCTCAGCGGCTGGCAGCAGGGCGCGCTCGGGCAGCCGGTGCTGAAGGGGTCGCTGGCCAGTCTCGAGGGGGAGATTAGCCAGGTACAAACCATCGGCACCCACCTGGTCTATCTGGTAGAAATCAGGAATATAACCCTGAGCCAGCAGGGCCACGGGCTGATCTACTTTAAGCGCCGCTTCCACCCGGTAATGATGGAAATGGAAGTCGCAGTGTAATCGCCTTGTCTGCTCCTCCCCGGTTGGGGAGGAGCGTTAACCCACAGCGTCTCAGGCCACAATCTCCTGTGATCACAATCACATAATCCCGCCCTGTTCACTTCGTAGCCAACCGCTTACCCCTTCCAGTAACCGCTTAACCTCCTATATAACCACTCACCCATTTACTCATCTTTACGCGCGCGCCGGTCTGGCAAGATCGGAGACAGCCTAGCTAATCAATACCTCTATCAACCCTTACTTAAAACCAGACGGCTTCGGCCAATTATTCATCTCATTAACGCCAGGTTTTACTATGGATACCAAAAAACTATTCAAGCACATACCCTGGGTGATTCTCGGGATCATCGGGGCATTTTGCCTCTCAGTCGTCGCCCTGCGCCGCGGTGAGCACGTCAGTGCCCTGTGGATCGTGGTGGCGTCGGTTTCCGTGTATCTCGTCGCCTACCGGTATTACAGCCTGTATATCGCGCAGAAGGTGATGAAGCTTGACCCGACGCGCTCCACGCCAGCGGTCATTAATAACGATGGCCTGAACTATGTGCCGACCAACCGCTACGTGCTGTTTGGCCACCACTTTGCCGCGATTGCCGGCGCCGGTCCGCTGGTGGGCCCGGTGCTCGCCGCGCAGATGGGCTACCTGCCGGGCACCCTGTGGCTGCTGGCGGGCGTCGTGCTGGCAGGCGCGGTACAGGACTTTATGGTGCTGTTTATCTCCTCACGGCGTAACGGCGCCTCGCTGGGCGAGATGATCAAACAGGAGATGGGTCCCGTACCTGGCTCCATCGCGCTGTTCGGCTGCTTCCTGATAATGATCATCATCCTCGCGGTGCTGGCGCTGATCGTGGTGAAAGCGCTGGCGGAAAGCCCGTGGGGCGTCTTCACCGTCTGCTCGACGGTGCCAATTGCCCTGTTCATGGGGATCTACATGCGCTTCCTGCGCCCGGGCCGCGTAGGCGAAGTATCGGTCATCGGTATCGTCCTGCTGGTGGCGTCTATTTACTTCGGCGGCGTGATTGCCCACGACCCGTACTGGGGCCCGGCGCTGACCTTTAAAGACACCACCATCACCTTTACCCTGATTGGCTACGCGTTTATCTCGGCTCTGCTGCCGGTATGGCTGATTCTGGCGCCGCGCGACTACCTGGCGACCTTCCTGAAAATCGGCGTCATCGTTGGCCTGGCGCTGGGTATCGTGATCCTTAACCCGGACCTGAAAATGCCGGCGGTGACCCAGTACATTGACGGTACCGGTCCGCTGTGGAAAGGCGCCCTGTTCCCGTTCCTGTTTATCACTATTGCCTGCGGCGCGGTCTCCGGCTTCCACGCCCTGATCGCCTCCGGCACCACGCCGAAGCTGCTGGCCAACGAAACCGACGCCCGCTTTATCGGCTACGGCGCAATGCTGATGGAGTCCTTCGTGGCGGTGATGGCGCTGGTGGCGGCATCGATTATCGAACCGGGCCTCTACTTCGCGATGAACACCCCGCCGGCGGGTCTGGGCATCACCATGCCGAACCTGCACGAAATGGGCGGTGAAAACGCGGCGCTGATTGCCGCCCAGCTGAGGGATGTCACCGCTCACGCGGCAGCGACCGTCAGCTCCTGGGGCTTCGTGATCTCACCTGAGCAGATCCTGCAAACCGCGAAAGATATCGGCGAACCGTCGGTACTGAACCGCGCAGGCGGCGCGCCGACGCTGGCCGTGGGTATCGCTCATGTGTTCCACAAAATCATCCCGATGGCGGATATGGGCTTCTGGTACCACTTCGGTATCCTGTTTGAAGCGCTGTTTATCCTCACCGCGCTGGATGCCGGGACCCGCGCAGGCCGCTTTATGCTGCAGGATCTGCTGGGTAACTTCGTGCCGTTCCTGAAAAAAACCGACTCGCTGGTCGCCGGGATTATCGGTACCGCCGGCTGCGTCGGGCTGTGGGGCTACCTGCTGTATCAGGGCGTGGTCGATCCGCTGGGCGGCGTGAAGAGCCTGTGGCCGCTGTTCGGTATCTCTAACCAGATGCTGGCCGCGGTGGCGCTGGTGCTTGGCACCGTGGTGCTGGTCAAAATGCAGCGCACCAAATATATCTGGGTCACCGTGATCCCGGCTGCGTGGCTGCTGCTGTGCACCACCTGGGCGCTGGGCCTGAAGCTGTTCAGCACCAACCCGCAGATGGAAGGCTTCTTCTTTATGGCTCAGCAGTATAAAGAGAAGATCGCTTCCGGCGGCGAACTGACCGCACAGCAGATTGCCAACATGAACCATATCGTGGTCAACAACTACACCAACGCCGGCCTGAGCATCCTGTTCCTGGTGGTGGTGTACAGCATCATCTTCTACGGCATCAAAACCTGGCTCACTGTCCGCAACAATAAAGTGCGTACCGACAAAGAGACCCCGTACGTGCCGGTACCGGAAGGCGGCGTGAAGACCTCGTCACATCATTAACCCCGATGCCGGATGGCGCTACGCTTATCCGGCCTACAAAAAAGCGCATCAACGTAGGCCGGAGAAGGCGCTAGCCGCCATCCGGCTTTATTCGTTATCTGGAACTTACAATGTTTGGTAACTTAGGTCAGGCAAAAAAATATCTCGGTCAGGCGGCGAAAATGCTGATTGGCATTCCGGATTACGACAACTACGTCACCCATATGCAAACCAACCATCCGGATCAGCCGTACATGACTTATGAAGAATTCTTCCGCGAACGCCAGCAGGCCCGCTACGGCGGCGACGGCAAAGGCGGCGTCCGCTGCTGTTAATGGAGGCAATAATGGCACCAATTGCAGTCACCCTACTCACCGGTTTTCTCGGCGCAGGTAAAACCACCCTGTTGCGCCATATTCTCAACGAACAGCACGGCTTTAAAATCGCCGTGATTGAAAATGAATTTGGCGAAGTCGCCGTTGACGATCAGCTGATCGGCGACCGCGCCACGCAGATTAAAACCCTGACCAACGGCTGCATCTGCTGTACGCGCTCCAACGAACTGGAAGACGCCCTGCTCGATCTGCTCGACAGCCGCGACCGCGGTGAAATCGAGTTCGACCGGCTGGTGATTGAATGCACCGGCATGGCCGACCCGGGGCCGATTATCCAGACCTTTTTCTCCCACGAGGTGCTTTGCGAGCGCTATCTGCTGGATGGCGTGATCGCCCTGGTGGATGCGGTCCATGCCGACCAGCAGATGGATCAGTTCACCATCGCCCAGTCGCAGGTAGGCTACGCAGACCGCATTTTGCTGACCAAAACTGATGTTGCCGGCGACACCGAAAAATTGCGCGAACGGCTGGCGCGCATTAATGCCCGGGCGCCGATTTATACCGTCATTCACGGCGATATCGATCTTAGCCAGCTGTTTAACACCAGCGGCTTTATGCTGGAAGAGAACGTCGTAAACAGCAAACCGCGTTTCCACTTTATGGCAGATAAGCAAAACGACGTGTCATCAATCGTGGTTGAGATGGATTACCCGGTGGATATCAGCGAAGTGTCGCGTGTAATGGAAAATCTGCTGCTCTCCTTCGCCGAGCAATTGATGCGCTATAAAGGGATGCTGTGGATCGACGGCGAGCCAAATCGCCTGCTGTTCCAGGGCGTGCAGCGCCTCTACAGCGCCGACTGGGATCGCCCGTGGGGCGATGAAACGCCGCACAGCACGCTGGTGTTTATCGGCATTCAGTTGCCGGAAGAGGAGATTCGCGCGGCATTTGCCGGGCTACGACGCTAATCTGCCCGCCTGCGCGCTAAGGCGCAGGCCCCCTTCTCTCCCCGTACATCGTCAAAGACAGGGTTAAAACGTCGTCATCGCGTCGAAAAATGTAAATCAACGTTTTTATAAGTAACAGCAGAAACACTTTTGGAAATAATAAGAAATTCAATGAATAGGATGCTTAATAATTAATGCCCGCCCTGTTCAGTTTCTGTTTAGCCCACCCATTAAACTGTGGCTAAACAGACCAAATTTGATGATTGACCTCGCCATAACCCAACGTCATGACAACATTTTCAAAACACTTCCCTGACAAACACAGCATAAAAAATCGACGTAAGTCACATTTGCAGAGGTAAACATCGATTGTTAAGGTGCCCTCAGACAAATTTAATGACGAGGAGCAAACCATGAAAAAGCTTAACATCCTGATTGTTGCTGCCCTGACCGCGGTCTCTGGTTCCGCCATGGCAATGGGGTTTACCGTTGAACAAGGTAAGAATTTTACCAACCTGAATATGGAAATGGGTAAATCCTCTTCCGGCCTGTATGCCGAAAGCCACTGGCTGAAGAATACCGATGATGGTAGCCAGACCGGCGGCGTTGGCGCGGGTTACAATCTGGAAGTTGGCCCGGTGATGCTCAACGCTGGCGCGAAAGCTATCTACCTCGGGCCGAAAAAAGGCGATAACGGCGTCGCGTTTCCGGTCGGCGGCGGAGTGAACGTGGCCCTGACCGACAGCATCCACGTGTTTGGCGAAGGGTATGTCGCCCCCGACGGCCTGAACAACAGCGTGAAAAACTATGTTGAGGCGAACGGCGGCGTGAGCTGGTCCCCGGTTGGTCCACTGACCCTGAAGGTCGGTTACCGTCACGTGAGCGTTGACGGCAAAGAGGGCCGCCCAAACCACACCCTGATTGATGGCGCCTACGTGGGCGGCGGGATTACCTTCTGATGAAATCACGTCTCGCCGCGCTCTCTGCGCTGAGCCTGGCGTTGCTGCTCACCGGCTGCACTCAGTATACCTGGGTGAAGCCGGGTTTAAGCGATGCCGACATGCATAAAAAGCTCACCGAATGTGAAGCGCAGGCCCTGGTCGATCTCCCTCCGGATAACGTGGTGACCGGGTCCAGTTCAGAAAAAAGCGACAAAAAGCATAAGAAACAGGATGTTGAAACAAGTTATACGGTAGAAGACGCGAATGAATATCAGCGGGAGACCTTAGTCGACAGCTGTATGTTCAAAAGCGGCTGGGATAAAGTCGAAGTGCAATAAATCTATTATAAAAAAACCTGCCGGATGGCAGGTTTTTTTATGGTCGGGCTTAGCGGCGAACCACCACCAGCTTTTGGTTCACAAACTCTTTGATGCCGAGATCGGAGAGCTCCCGGCCATAACCGGAACGCTTCACGCCGCCAAACGGCAGTTCAGGCGCGGTATCGGTCAGCCAGTTGATATAGACCATCCCGGTTTCAATGGCGGATGCCATCCGTTTAGCGCGTTCGATATCCTGACTGAACACCGCGCCGCCCAGGCCATAGTGAGAATCGTTGGCAAGCGCAATCGCCTCCTCATCGTTTTTCACCACGTAGATCTGCGCCACCGGGCCAAAGAACTCTTCGAAGTACGCCGGGTTGTCGCGGGTGATACCGGTCAGGATAGTGGGTTCAAAGAAGTTGCCGTCTCGCGCCACGGGCTTGCCGCCCAGATGCAGCGTGGCGCCGTGTTTGACCGCCTCGCCAACCTGCTTGCTTAAGGTTTCCAGCGCATCTTTAGAGGAGAGCGGCCCCAGCGTGGTGCTTTCATCCAGCGGATCGCCTATTTTTACCTGGCGAAACGCCTCGCTAAATTTCGTCAGAAACGACTCAGCGATGTTCTCATGCAGGATAAACCGCTTGGCGGCAGTACACACCTGGCCGGCGTTGTTCAGCCGCGCCTGGACGCCGATTTTCACCGCGCGATCGAGGTCGGCATCGTCGAGCACCACAAACACATCGTTGCCGCCGAGTTCCAGGGTCGATTTTTTAATATGCTTCGCCGCCTGCGCCGCCACCACGCTGCCAGCTTTTTCCGACCCGGTCAGCGCCGCGCCCTGCACACGATCGTCGGCGATAATCTTCGCCACCTGATCCTGGGAGATAAACAGATTGGTCCACGCCCCATCTGGTGCGCCGGCCTCGCGCACCAGATGAGCAAAGGTCTCCGCGCAGTGCGGCACAATGCTGGCGTGTTTGGCGATAACCGGGTTCCCGGCCGCCAGGTTTGGCGCCAGGACGCGCATCAGCTGGTAATAGGGGAAGTTCCACGGTTCCACCGCCACTAATACACCGATGGGATGGTGTTCAACCCAGGCGTCGCCGAGTTCGGTGGGATATTTCACCGGCGCCAGCATCGATTTGGCGTTATCGGCGTAGTAGCGGGCGATTTGCGCGCACAGTTTCACTTCGCCGCGGCTCTGCTTAATGAGTTTCCCCATCTCCTCGCTGGCGATTTTCGCCAGATCTTCCGCCCGGCTGTCGATCAGATCCGCCAGCTTATGCAGCACAGCCAGGCGCGGTTCGATATCCCCTTTCGCCCAAGCCGAATGATAGAGCGCATCCGCCTGCCGCAGCGCCGCTTCCACGTCCGCATCGCTGTGCGCCGGGTACGTTTTAATAAGCTGATTGTTCGCAGGATTCACCGTCTGATAGGCCATATCGCATGTCTCCTTGTTATCGCTATTAAGGCAGTCAAAAATGCCGTTAAGGATATTAAGGGTAGTCGAGATGGCTGGCGATGCGGGTAAAGTTAGGTATATCCGGAATATTCCATAACGGTGGCTAACCGGGGCGACCGTCAGGCCGCCCCGGCGTTATCAATGCGCCAGCGCGGCGATCTCGTCGGCGGTCAGGCCGGTGATTTTCACCACCGTCTCGCAGGCAATGCCGTCGGCCAGCATCCTCTGGGCAATGCGCAGCGCCTCGGCATGCTGTCCTTCACGCTTGCCTTTTCTGCGCCACACTTCCTGTAATCGTTCGGCGATGGTCATTAATCTCTCCCTGTGCTGAGGAACCCGTTGCGCCACTTCCTGGATAAACCGGCCAAAGCGACGCGCGTTGCCAGTCTGCAGTAGATAATTAAACAGCGTTTTTATCTGCCTGTCATTAGCGTCACCGCTAAGTAAAATCGTCGTCAGCTGCTCAACAATCGCCATTAAATCGCGCTGGCGAATATGCTTCTGTATCAGCTCGAGTAATGCCACCCGCCGGTGGCGAACGATCTCATCGTCGGGGATCACCGTGATATCCACCAGCGGAAAGGGCGAGGCATAAAGCTCCCTCGCCAGCGGTGGATCGACAAAGCAGTCCAGCCAGTTGAGCGACCACGGGTATGGCGTGGTCGCTCCGTGATAGAACAGCATCGGCACCACCAGCGGCAGTCTGGTATGACCGCTATCCAGATGGCGCTGCATCGCGGCGATGGCGTAGCGCATCAGGCGGAAGGCCATCTGCGCATCCGGCGAGCTCTGATGTTCGATAACCACATAAATGTATCCCTCGCCAGACGCGGTTTTGAGTGACCACAGCACATCGGAGTACCAGGCCCGCAGGCTCTCCTCGATAAAGCTTGCCGACTCCAGCTGTAAGGTATCGAGGTCGCAGCGCTGACGCAGCGCAGGCGGTAGATGGATCGCCAGGAAATCACGAGCGATGTCGGCCTGAGTGAGAAACTGTTTAAACACCGCATCATGCGGCGTCGAGGTGGTGCCCTTTGCCATCGGCTCATCCCTGCCTGCTTATCCTGCAGGGACTCTACCTCCCATGAATGTCGCTGACACCCCGGAAACCGGGATTTTACATTCCGCGACGAAAACATATTTCCCCGGACTGCAAGCGTGACATCCTTTTTCGACGCGGTACGCAAATCCCGGCGGGCGACAGCCTTGGCGCAGCATGCTATAAACGATTTATCCCCTCAGCAAAGGTCGATGCGGTGAACCATACCCGAGATATTCCCCAAACCTTCTGGCGAGACGAACGCCTGCCGTGGCTGGAGCTGCGCAGCACCTGGCGCAGCCGTCAGGCCTATAAGCGCCACAGCCACCCGCAGCTCTCGGTGGGGGCGATTATCGACGGTGAAACGCGCTGCCTGTGCAATGGTCAGGAATATCTCCTGCAGCCCGGGGATCTGATCGTGATCCCGCCGCACGCGCCGCATAGCTGTAATCCGCTGCGTGACCGGCCGCGCAGCTATCATATGCTGTACCTGGAGGCGGCATGGTGCCATGCGCAGCGGCCGGATATTCCCCCTGGCGCCAGTATCACCTCGCCGCAGCCACTGCTGCGCGACAGCCCTCTCTTTGCCTGCTTCCAGCAGATTGTCGTCCTGATGAGCCGCGGCCGCATTGAGCAACTGCCCGCCCGGCTGGCGCAGCTCCTGCACGCGCTGCCGCTATGCGCCGCCGCGCCGCAGGCGCCACATCACGCCAGCGCCCTGCTGTTTCAGCGCCTGGCGACAGATCTGCCGGCGCCGCCATCGCTGGATAAGCTGGCCCACGACAGCGCGCTACGTAAAGAGACCGTTATCCGCGCCGTGAAACAGGATACCGGCCTGACGCCCGCCAGTTTGATCAATATGGCGCGCATTGAATATGCGAAAACGCGCTTACGTGCCGGGGACCCTATTGCCGACGTCGGCTATCAGGCCGGCTTTGCCGATCAGAGCCATTTCCATAAAACCTTCGTCAGTTATACCGCCGCCACGCCGCGGCAGTATGCGCAAAGCCGATCAATTTCCGACAATAAGTAATTTTCCACCTGGCGTAGGGTGGCCTCAGCACCATTATCGAGGCCACTATGAATACCTTATCGACTCTCTTCCCCGCCGCCTTTCCGGCGTTAGCCCTGTCCCACTTTGTCGCTCTGCTCAGCCCGGGCCCCGATTTTTTTCTGCTGGTCGGTTACGCTGTACGCTACCGGATCCGCGGCAGCCTCGGACTGTGTCTCGGCATCGCCGCCGGCAATGCGCTGTATATTGTTCTGGCCATCGTTGGCTGGGGGCTTCTGCGCCAGGCGCCGCTGCTGTTTTTGCTCATCGAGCTGCTGGGCGCAGGCTATTTACTGTGGATTGGCAGCCTGCTGATTCGCAGCCGTCCCGCGGCGCTGGCGGTGGAGAGCGTTCGCGCATCGTGTCCGGGGTTCGGCAAGCAGCTGCTGCTGGGGCTGGGGTCATCGCTGCTCAACCCGAAGAACGCGCTGTTTTATCTGGCGCTGATGACCTCCCTGCTGGGGCCGGCGGTTACCTTGCTGCAGCAAACGGTAAGTGGCCTGTGGATGGTCAGCGTGGTGTTCTTCTGGGATTTACTGCTGGTGAGCGCGATTGCGCTGCCGCAGGTACAGCACCGCCTGAGCGCCATCGTCTGGCGGGTCGAGCGGGCGGCGGGGGCGATCCTGATGATGTTCGGTCTGTGGATTATCTGGCGATTTTTGCACGACCTCGCCGTCAGGTTATATGCTTAAGTTTATGGAAAAACTCGCTGAACTGAAACGCGCCAAACTGCTGGCGCTGTCGCTGCTGCTGATCGCCGCCGCGCTATTTATCACCACCCTGCTGCTGCCGCCGACGCCATGGGTCAGCGCGCTGAAGGCCATTTCCGAAGCGGCGATGGTCGGGGCGCTGGCCGACTGGTTTGCGGTGGTGGCCCTGTTTCGTCGTATTCCGCTGCCCTTTGTCGCCCGCCATACCGCGATTATCCCGCGCAACAAAGATCGCATCGCCGACAACCTCGGCCGCTTTGTGGAAGAGAAGTTCCTCGATACCCCGTCGCTGGTGGCGCTGATCCGCCGCTATCAACCAGCTCTGATGCTCGGCAACTGGTTCAGCCAGCCGGAGAACGCCCGGCGGGTCGGCCAGCACCTGCTGCAGGTGATGAGCGGTTTTCTCGAACTGACCGATGACGCCCGCATTCAGCGCCTGCTGCGGCGCGCGGTGCATAAGGCGATCGATAAGGTCGACCTGACGCAGACCAGCGCCATGATGCTGGAGGGGCTGACCCGCGACAACCGCCATCAAAAGCTGTTGGATTCGCTGATAAATCAGCTGATCGCCCTGCTGCAGCGCGACAGCTCCCGCGCCTTTATCGCCCGCGGCATCGTGCGCTGGCTGGAGACCGAACACCCGCTGAAGGCCAGGCTATTACCCACCGAGTGGCTCGGCGAGCACAGCGCCGAGATGGTCACCGACGCCGTGAATACCCTGCTGGACGAGGTCACTCACGATCGCACCCACCAGATCCGCCAGACCTTTGACCGCGCGACGCAAAAGCTAATCGATAACCTGAAATCCGACCCGGAACTGGCGCAGAAGGCAGATAACATCAAAGCCTGGCTGAAAAATGATGAGACCTTCAACCGCTATCTTGGCGAAGTGTGGGGCGACCTGCGCGGTTGGGTAAAAAACGATATCAGCAGCGACGACTCGCGTATTAAGCAGCGCATCGCCGAGGCTGGCCAGTGGTTCGGTGAAACCTTACTCCGCGACGACGCGCTGCGCGAATCGCTTAACGAACACCTGGAGCAGGCGGCGCATCGGGTGGCGCCGGAGTTCGCCGCCTTCCTCACTCGGCATATCAGCGACACGGTGAAGAGCTGGGACGCCCGCGATATGTCGCGGCAGATCGAGCTTAATATCGGTAAAGATCTGCAGTTCATCCGCATCAACGGCACCCTGGTGGGGGGAACCATCGGCCTGTTGTTGTGGCTGCTCTCGCAGATCCCGTCGCTGCTGCATCTGCATATTGGTTAGCAATGATACTATCTGAACAATAGCGCTGAAAAATATTCCACAGGGAGGGCGAGATGATGCACCGGATGACCCGCTGGCTAACCCGGCACGCCGCCGCGCTGTTCTTCCCGGCGGCGCTCATTCTGTATGATTTTTCCGCCTATCTCACCACCGACCTGATCCAGCCGGGGATCCTGCACGTGGTGCGGGATTTCAACGCCGATGTGGCGCTGGCTCCAGCCTCGGTGAGCCTGTATATGGCCGGCGGCATGGCGCTGCAGTGGCTGCTGGGGCCGCTCTCTGACCGGATCGGACGGCGTCCGGTACTGCTCACCGGCGCGCTGATTTTCACCCTCGCCTGCCTGGCGACGCTGTTCACCACCTCCATGACCCAGTTCCTGATCGCCCGCTTCGTGCAGGGCACCAGCATCTGCTTTATCGCCACCGTCGGCTACGTCACCGTACAGGAAGCCTTTGAGGAAAAAAGGTCGATCAGGCTGATGGCGGTGATCACCTCCGTCGTGCTGGTGGCGCCGATCGTCGGCCCGCTCTCCGGCGCGGCGCTGATGCATTTTATCCACTGGAAAGCGCTGTTCGGCATTATCGCCGCCATGGGGCTGGTGGCCTGGCTGGGGCTGCTGTTGACCATGCCGGAGACGGTGCGCCGCGGCGATGTGCCGTTCAGCCCCCTGGGCGTGCTGCGCGATTTTCGCAACGTCTTTCGCAACCGCATCTTTTTGCTCGGCGCCGCCACGCTGTCGCTGAGCTATATTCCGCTGATGAGCTGGGTGGCGGTATCGCCGGTGATTTTAATGGACGCCGGCGGGCTGACCACCAGCGAGTTCGCCTGGAGCCAGGTGCCGGTCTTCAGCGCCGTCATCATTGCCAACCTGTCGGTGGCGCGCTGGGTAAAAGATCCCACCCGTCCGCGCTTTGTGCTGAGCGCGGTGCCGGTACAGATGCTCGGCCTGGCCATCCTGATCGTCGGGAATCTGGCCTGGCCGCACGTCTGGCTGTGGTCGGTGCTCGGCACCTGCTTCTACGCCTTTGGCATCGGGCTGATTTTCCCGACGCTGTTCCGCTTTACCCTCTTTTCCAACGACCTGCCGAAAGGCACGGTCTCCGCCTCGCTGAATATCGTGATCCTCAGCGTCAGCGCCTTATCGATTGAAGGCGCTCGCTGGCTGTGGTTCCATGGCGGGAGACTGCCCTTCCACCTGTTGGCGGTGGTCGCGGGGCTCGCCGCCGCCTGCTGCCTCGCCGGACTGTTACGCCACCAGCGTCAGTGTGCGCAAGCGGTCATTGAAGCCCGGCAGTCGTGACCCCTTTTACGGAGAAAGCCCCATCATGAGTGAGATTGAACTCAGCCCGGCGCAGCGCGACCTGCTGCGCGACAGGCTCAGCAAGTACTGCGAAGAGACATTTAACCTCGAACTGGAGCAGTTTGACGCTGAATTTTTTGTCGACTTTATCGCCCAGGAGCTGGGGCCGCTGTTTTACAACGCCGGTATCGAAGAGGCCATCCGCACCCATCTGGCATGGAGCGAGCGGATCCAGGAAGAGATGGATTTAAAGAAGGTCTATTAACGCCGCGCGCAGACGCAGGAGATCAATAAAAGCATACAAACAACAGGGTTATAATGGCGACTCTTTCAGCATCTCCCGTGTACGGGGAAGGAAAACCATGTCGCTTATCACCGATCTACCCGCCATTTTTGACCAGTTCTCGGAAGCTCGCCAGAAGGGCTTTCTCACCGTCATGGATCTTAAAGAGCAGAACGTGCCGCTGGTGGGCACCTACTGCACCTTTATGCCTCAGGAGATCGCCATGGCGGCGGGGGCCGTGGTGGTCTCGCTGTGCTCTACCTCCGATGAAACCATCGAGGAAGCGGAAAAAGATCTGCCGCGCAACCTCTGTCCGTTAATCAAAAGCAGCTACGGCTTCGGCAAAACCGATAAATGCCCCTATTTCTATTTCTCTGACCTGGTGGTTGGGGAAACCACCTGCGACGGTAAAAAGAAAATGTACGAGTACATGGCCGAGTTCAAGGCGGTCCACGTCATGCAGCTGCCGAACAGCGCCAGCGACGCGGCCTCCCGCGCCCTGTGGAAAGCGGAGATCCTGCGCCTGCAGCAGGTGATTGAGGCGCAGTTTGGCGCGCCGATTAGCGAGGCGGCGCTGCGCGAGGCCATCGTGCTGAAAAACCGCGAACGCCGGGCGCTGGCCCACTTTTATCATCTCGGGCAGCTCAATCCGCCGGCGCTCAGCGGCGGCGACATCCTGAAAGTGGTGTATGGCGCCACCTTCCGCTTCGACAAAACCGCGCTGATTGACGAGCTCAACGCCATGGCGGAGCGCATCCGTCAGGAGTGGCGGCAGGGTCAACGACTGGCCTCACGCCCGCGCATTCTGATCACCGGCTGCCCGATCGGCGGGGCGGCGGAGAAAGTGGTTCGCGCCATCGAAGAAAACGGCGGCTGGGTGGTGGGCTATGAAAACTGCACCGGCGCGAAGGCGACCGAGCGCTGCGTGGCGGAAGAGGGTGACGTCTACGACGCCTTAACCGATAAATATCTCGCCATCGGCTGCTCCTGTATTTCCCCTAACGATCAGCGCCTGCAGCTGCTGAGCCAGATGGTGGAGGAGTACCAGGCCGACGGGGTAATCGACGTCATCCTGCAGGCCTGCCATACCTATGCCGTGGAATCGCTGGCCATTAAACGCCATCTGCGCCAGCAGCACGACCTTCCTTATATGGCGATTGAAACCGACTATTCGACAGCGGACCTCGGCCAGCTCAGCACCCGCGTCGCCGCCTTTATCGAAATGCTGTAAGGAGCAGGCGTGATCTACACGGTTGGTATTGATTCCGGCTCCACCGCCACGAAAGGCATCCTGCTGGCGGACGGGGTGATTACGCGTCGTTTCCTCTGCCCGACCCCCTTTCGCCCCGCCGACGCCATCCATGAGGCCTGGGAGACGCTGCGCGCTGGCCTCGCGGAAACGCCCTTTTTAACCCTCACCGGCTATGGCCGCCAGCTGGTGGATTTCGCCAATAAACAGGTGACGGAGATTTCCTGTCATGGTCTCGGCGCCCGCCTGCTGGCGCCGGACACCCGCACGGTGATTGATATCGGCGGCCAGGACAGCAAGGTTATCCAGCTGGATGCCGGGGGCAACCTCAGCGACTTTCTGATGAATGACAAATGCGCCGCCGGCACCGGCCGCTTTCTGGAGGTCATTTCACGCACCCTCGGCGCCAGCGTCGAACAGCTGGACGCCATTACCGACGGCGTGGAACCGCATGCCATCACCAGCATGTGTACGGTATTCGCCGAATCGGAAGTCATCAGCCTGCGGTCGGCGGGGGTCGCGCCGGAGGCGATTCTGGCGGGGGTGATTAACGCCATGGCCCGGCGCAGCGCGAACTTTATCGGCCGCTTATCGGCGCAGGGACCGCTGCTGTTTACCGGCGGCGTCAGCCACTGCGCCGCCTTTGCCCGCATGCTGGAAAGCCATGTCGGCATGGCGGTGACAACCCATCCCGACGCCCAGTTCGCCGGGGCGATCGGCGCGGCGCTGATCGGCCAGCGCCAGCGGAGGCGCGGATGACAACGTTTCTGTTTTTATTTCATTCCACGGTGGGAGTGGTGCGCACGCGCAAAGCCCTGCAGGCGGCGGGAATGACCTTCGAGGTCAAAGATATTCCCCGCCAGCTGCGCAGCGGCTGCGGGCTGTGCATCCTGCTTGAGGGGACGGAAGCCGACGCGCGAGCCTGGATCGTCCCGGAACAGACGGCGGCGTTGTATCAGCAGGACGGGGAAGCGTGGCGCTGTCTCGCCACCTTCCCACCGGCAGGTTAATCGCTTACCACAAAGCGCGTCGCCGCAAAGCAGTTCAGCAGACGGTGCATCAGAAAGACCAGGGTCAGCGTCACCACCAGCGAGACCGTTACCGAGGTGATGCGGTACAGATCGCTGAATACCAGATCCTGATAGGGATGCAGATTCTGGCCAAACATAATGCCGATGGTGGTGATGCTGGCGAAGCCCACCCCGGCGCCCACTTTCTCCATCACGTGCAGACGGGCGCTGAAGGCCAGCCCGAGGCCAATCAGCGGCATCATCAGGACCATGTGGTTGCTGAAGTCATAGATAATCAACTGCACCACCAGAATATAGAGACAGGCCAGCACCACCCCCGCCACGCGCCAGATCGAGCTGATCACCGCCCCGCGATAGTGCATCGGGAACAGGATCAGGATCCCGGCCATCAGCGCTGACAGCGAGTCGCTGAGATCGCAGATCTGAAACACCACGAAGATGATCGTCGCCACCGTTCCGGAGAGCAGCGACTCGTGGCGGATGCGGGCGGCGTCTTTTTCAAGGCGCGGCGGCGGCTTGCGCGGCTCGACGTCCGGGATCAGGTAATGCAGCAGCGCGCTTAGCGCCACCGCCAGCACGCACGCTTCCATGTTGGAGAACATCAGGGTGTGCCAGTTACTGGTCGGGTAGCTCATAAAGTTGAGCATCGTACTCTGACACACCACCCCCATCGACCCCAGCAGAAACAGCGGCCCCTGGCTCATAAAGCGAAAACGCATCACGTACAGGGCGAACACCACCAGCGTCATGATCACCGGCCATTGCGACAGATAACCAACGATCAATACCATTTCGACGCAGTTCACCGCCGCGCTGAACACAAACTGGCGGGCGACGTGGCGGTTGAACACCGGCACCAGCGACATCAGCATCAGCGGATACACCACAAAAAATACGCCGTACTGCACGTCGTAGAAGGTGGAGATGCTGAGCGCAATGGTCCCGGCCACGGCGATACGCACCGTCTGGCGAAAATCATTCGCCGTGTAGACGATATTGCCGTGCGGGGTAAAGACGTGCGCCAGGGTATTAATAGACATAGTGCAACCAGCTCACCAGATGGATCTGCAGGCCGGCGAAGGTACGGGCGAAAGGTCCCTCGCTATTGTACAGCTGCACCGTGGCGCGGGCGCCGGTCGGCAGCGGTTTCGCCAGCGGCTGATCCAGCGCGACGTGAATGCGCATTCGCTGGGCATCACGCACCCAGCGGGTGGACTGTTCCGGCTGCGACAGCTGTCCGTTAACCGCCTCCTGCCCCGCCAGAATCCCGGCATCGCTGCTGGTCACGTGCGCCGGGAAAACTTCCCCCGGCAGGGCGTCAAAGACCACCGCCGCATCGGTGTTTACCGCGGTGTGGCGCAGGCTCTTCTCACGGAAGTCAGCGACGATATCGGTATTGTTGTTGACCAGCGCCAGCACGGCCGTTGCCGCGGTGGCGTAGATCCCCGGGTTAAGCTGCAGGTTGCTGACCATGCCGTCAGTTTCCGCACGCACTTTGGTCCAGGCCAGGTTCAGCTGCGCCTCCTCCAGCGCGTTGCGGTATTTCTGCAGGGTGACGTTGCGCTTATCGTCGCGCTCGCCGCGCTGGATCAGCAGGTTCTGGATCTGCGCGTTCAGCGCCGAGACCGACTGCTCGCTGGTCTGCCAGGTGGTCCGCACCTTGTCGAGATCGGACTGCGAGACGTTCTGCATGGTGCTCAGGCGCTGATAGCGATCGAGCGTGACCTTATCGTTACGGGCGGTGTACTGCGCGGTGCGCAGGTTGGCGCGGGCGGCGGCGATTTGCGCGTCCAGCTGCTGGTTGCTCAGCTTCGCCTGTTCAAGGGCGATCTGTGCCGCTTCAACTTTATTAATGAATGGCGTTGGGTCGAGCTCATACAGCAGGTCGCCCTTTTTCACCTGGCTATTGTTATGCACGTAGACGTGCGAGACATAGCCGGAGACCCGCGACGAAACCGGGGTCACCACGCGCATGACGGTGGAGTCCGGCGTCAGCGGGATCCAGATATCGGCAACGATAAACCAGGCGAATATTCCCAGAAAAGCGGCAATACTCACCCGTACCCAGCGGGCAAATTTTTGTTCAGGCGTCATCATAGTGTGTTAGATCTTGTTATCTTCTTCGCGGATAGTCCGCAAACGGCAGGCGATTTGATTTAACGTGGCGCTGAAGGTGGCGAGGTCGGCCTCCGGGATGGTCTGGGTTACGCGCTCCTGATAGGTCTCGATCACGCGGCTCAGTTTTTCCAGAATAGCCCGCCCCTCGGCGGTCAGCTTCAGCAGGCGAATGCGTTTGTCATATGGCGATGTGGAACGCAACAGATAGCCCTGCTTTTCCAGTAATGAGAGGGTGCGCGTCAGCGGCGGCAGTTCAATCCCCTGCACCTCCGCCAGTTCGCTGACCGAGACGTTGTCTCCCAGCTGTTGCAGCTGCATCAGCACCGTCCAGCTGGACTGGGTGAGTCCCGTATCGGTGATAGCGGAGTCAATAATCGCGCGCCACTGGCGCACCACCATGGCCATCCGCATCCCCAGCGGGCGGCGGGCAAACAGTTCGTCTTCAGTCACAGCTTTTCCTCTCATTGTTGAGAAGAAAATAATACTTATCAGGGTAAGTATCAAGAAACGGAAGGTCGCGTCGCATCAATTGATAAATTTCGTGAATGTTTCCCCGGCGTCGCCAGCGCTTACCGGGGCAAAGAAGAAATGATGTCTGAAAAAAACCGCACTTTTTAATTGATCTGATCCCGACGCAGGCCGATATCTTTCAGCTGTTCGTCGCTCATTTTCTGCAAAGCTCTGCGCGTTTGCTCCTGAAGCCACCATTTTTTGACAAACCGCACCAGCAGTACGAAACCGATAAATGGCTGTCTTGCCCTGTTCTCGTGAAATTCCATCCTCTACCTCCTCACCTTGCCAGAGGCTTTATCTTCACGGATTTGGGGGTAAGGAATACAGATTCACAAAACACTTTTCTTTAACATACAGATTAGCTAAAACGTACAGCAGACCCCACTTTTTACGGCCATCTGTACTGGTTATTCCATCTGTATGGCGGCAATTAAGGATACACATGACCCGCTATCAACATCTCGCGACGCTGCTGGCCGAACGCATTGAACAGGGCCTGTATCGCCACGGCGAAAAGCTGCCGTCGGTGCGCAGCCTGAGCCAAGAGCACGGCGTCAGCATCAGCACCGTCCAGCAGGCCTATCAGCTGCTAGAGCAGCAGCAGATGATTGTGCCGCAGCCGCGATCGGGCTATTTCGTCGCCCCCCGCAAGGCCCAGCCGCCGGTGCCGCCGATGTCGCGCCCGGTGCAGCGCCCGGTGGAGATCACCCAGTGGGATCAGGTGCTGACCATGCTCGACGCCCGCTACGATAAAACGATCATCCCCTTCGGCGGCGGCTCGCCGGACGTGACGCAGCCAAGCCTGAAGCCCATCTGGCGCGAACTGAGCCGGGCGATCCAGCACAACCTCACTGAGGTGTTGAACTATGACGAACTGGCCGGGCGCCGTGAGCTACGGGAGCAGATCGCCCGCCTGATGCTCGACGGCGGATCGGTGGTGACTGCCGACGATCTGGTGCTCACCAGCGGCTGCCACAGCGCGCTGTCGCTGGCCCTGCTGTCGGTGTGCCAGCCTGGGGACATCATCGCCGTGGAATCCCCCTGCTACTACGGCACCATGCAGATGCTGCGCGGACTGGGATTAAAGACGATTGAGATCCCCACCGATCCGGAAACCGGGATCAGCATCGAGGCCCTGGAGCTGGCGCTGGATCAGTGGCCGATCAAAGGGGTGATCCTGGTGCCGAACTGCAACAACCCGCTGGGCTTTATCATGCCGGACGCTCGCAAGCGCGCAGTGCTGAACCTGGCCCAGCGCCACGATATCGTTATTTTCGAGGATGATATCTACGGCGAGCTGGCCACCGAGTACCCGCGCCCGCGCACCATTCACTCCTGGGATATCGACGGCCGGGTGATGCTCTGCAGCTCCTTTACCAAAACCATCGCCCCCGGCCTGCGCATCGGCTGGATCGCCCCCGGTCGCTACTACGACAAGCTGCTACAGATGAAGTACGCCGCCAGCGGCACCAACGTCCCCTCCACTCAGCTGGCGGCCTGTAACTTTATTCGCGAAGGCCACTACCACCGTCACGTGCGGCGGATGCGGCAGATCTATCAGCGCAATATGGAGATCTATACCTGCTGGCTGCGGGAATTTTTCCCCTGCGGGATCTGCGTCACCCGGCCGAAGGGGGGTTTTATGCTGTGGGTGGAGCTGCCGGAGCAGGTGGATATGGTCTGTGTCGCCAAACAGCTGTGCCGGCTGAAGATCCAGGTCGCGCCGGGCTCGCTGTTTTCCGCGGCGGGCAAGTATCGCAACTGCGTCAGGATCAACTGCGCCCTGCCGCCGACCGAGAAACATAAAGCGGTGATGGTGAAGCTGGGAGAAGCGGTGAAGGTGGCGATGGAGTGAAGTGCAACCTGTTCTCCCCGGTGGCGCTGCGCTTACCGGGGCTACGGATGATCCCGCGTCAGCAAAGCGCTTCACTGGTCAAAAAACACCATCCCCTTATACGGCTGTTCGCGGCAGGCGGCCAGACGCTGGGCGAGGCTGCCGACGTGCAGCTCCAGCTTATGGCCGTCGGGGTCGAGGAAGTAGTGCGAGGCGCCTTCGCTGCGGTTCAGCTTCCACACCGCCACGCCGGCAACCTCAAGGCGAGCGGCGAAGCAGGCGAAATCGGCTTCGCTGATGCTAAACGCATAATGGGTGTAATCGCTCTCCTCCGGCGGGGTGATGCGCCGCTGCGGATCCAGCGACAGGCATAGCCACAGATCGCCGCAGGAGAGATAGGCGCCGCTCTCCCAGCGGGCGTGCAGCGTCATACCCAGCAGCTGCTGATAAAACGCCACGCTCGGCGCCAGCTGGCTGACCGCCAGGGTCAGGTGATTCAGTCCGCTCAGCATGTCTGTTCCTCCAGTGAATTCACAATGAACTGGCGCAGCCATTGATGCGCCGGGTCGCGGTGCCAGCGCTCGTGCCACAGCATCAGCATCTCAAAGCCGGCGACCGCCAGCGGCGGCTCGACGACCGCCAGCCCGCTCTGCCCGCGCACCAGCCGCTCCGGCAGCATCGCCACCAAATCGCTATTGCGCAGGGTCTCCAGCATAAACAGGAAATGTGGCACGGAGAGGACAACCCGCCGCGTCAGGCCAAGGTTCGCCAGCGCGGTATCGGTCGCTGCGCTGAAGCCGCCCCCGTCCGGGGAGACGATCGCTTGCTCCAGCTGACAGAACGTTTCCAGACTCAACCCTTGCCGCAGCGCCGGATGCCCGGCCCGGCCCGCCAGCACGTAGCGCTCGCGAAACAGCAGGCGCTGATGCAGCCCCGGCGGCGCGCCCTCGCGGGTATGGAAGCAGAGATCCACTTCATCGCTGGCCGCCTGCTGCTCCAGGCGCGCCGGCTGGAGCTCAAATACCGCCAGCCGACTGCCGGGAGAGGCCAGGCGTAGCCTGCCCAGCATCGGCAGGAGGATCGCCGAGGCCATATAGTCCGTCGCCGCCACCCGCCAGGTCTCCGCCGCCGTCGCCGGATCAAAAGGGCTGACCGGCGCCACCGCCTGCTCCAGCGCGGCTAACGCGGCGCGCAGCGGCTGGCGAAGCTCATCGGCGCGGGCGGTGGGCTGCATGCCGCGCGGGCCCGGCATCAGCAGCGGGTCGGCAAACATCTCCCGCAACCTGGCGAGCTGAATACTCACCGACGGCTGCGACAGATTCAGTCGCTGCGCCGCCCGGGTGACGTTGTTTTCACTGAGCAGCACGTCGAGCGTGCGCAGCAGATTGAGATCCAGACGATGTAAATTAATCACAGCTATACCTGAGATTGAAGTAATTAATTTCTACTATAGCGCCAGCTTTCCTACTCTGCAGATCTTCCCACTTCAGAGGTGATGTTATGAAAGTACTGCTGATTTACGCCCATCCGGAACCGCGCTCCCTCAATGGCGGACTCAAAGATTTCGCCATCCGTCATCTGCAGCAGGCCGGTCATGAAGTCCAGGTGTCCGATCTCTACGCCATGCGCTGGAAGGCCGGGTATGACGCCGACGACAGCGGCGCGCCGCCGGTCGGCGAGTTCTGGCGTCCTACCCTTGATTCAAAACAGGCCTTTTCGCAAGGAACTCAAAGCGCGGATATCGCAGCCGAGCAGGAAAAGCTGCTGTGGGCCGATACGGTGATTTTTCAGTTCCCGCTGTGGTGGTTCTCGATGCCGGCGATCATGAAAGGCTGGATCGATCGGGTATACGCCTGGGGTTTTGCCTATGGCGTCGGCGAGCACAGCGACCGCCACTGGGGCGATCGCTATGGGGAAGGCACCTTCGTCGGCAAGCGGGCAATGCTGATCGTCACCGCCGGCGGCTGGGCGGAACACTATTCACCGCGCGGGATCAATGGCCCCATCGACGACATCCTGTTCCCCATTCAGCACGGTATGCTGTTCTATCCCGGCTTCGAGGTGCTTCCGCCGCTGGTGTTCTACCGCACGGACAAAACCGATGCCGCGCAGTTCGCCAACCAGTGCGCCACCCTGGCCGGGCGGCTGGACACGCTGTGGCAAACTGAGCCCATTCCATTTCGCCGGCAAAATCATGGCGACTATCTGATCCCATCGCTGACGCTGCGCCCGGAGCTGGCGCCGGGGCAAAGCGGCCTGGCGGTGCATCTGCGTAGCAAGTAGCAGACAAACGCTGCCCGTCTTCGCCACCGAGGATGGGTAGTTTATCCGACTCTCTCCAGCCCCAGCATGCCTCGCGCCTGGATAAAGCACAGCAGCAATACACCCCACAGCGCCATCGTCAGATAGGGGCTGATACCGAGGATATTGAACCCACTCTCAATGATCTGCAGCAGGAACAGCGCTAGCACCATCCCGACGATGCGCCCGCTGCCGCCATCCGGATTCACGCCGCCAAGCACCGCCGCGAGGATCGACACCAACAGATACGATTCTCCATAAGACGCTTTGGCTGAGTTCAGCTTCGACATCATCAGAAACGCGGCCACAGCGCAGAGCAGGGCCGAGATGACATATACCCACATCAACACCCGTCGGGTATTGATCCCGGAATAATGGGTCGCCCGCTCGTTGGATCCGATCAACATGATCGCTCGACCCAGCGGGCTTTTCTCCAGCAGCACCCACAGCCCGATCGC
Organism: Klebsiella sp. C283; assembly: GCF_048822555.1. Taxonomy (NCBI): domain Bacteria; kingdom Pseudomonadati; phylum Pseudomonadota; class Gammaproteobacteria; order Enterobacterales; family Enterobacteriaceae; genus Klebsiella; species Klebsiella sp. C283. The sequence continues at coordinate 11,147 of NZ_JBMEZS010000007.1, read as the reverse complement.
CACCACCGCAAAAAGCCACATTGGTAGCGGAATACCAAACCACTGGGCATGATTCAGCCACAGTACCCACTGAGGATAGTTAGCGATGGCGCTGCCGCCGGTGATCAAAATATTTATCCCTTTGAGCAGGGTCATCATACCGAGGGTAGCCAGGATCGGCGAAACACGGATCCCGGCGATCAGTATCCCGTTGCACAGGCCAATGATCATCGCCGCCCCTCCGCCGGCCAGCAGCGTCGCCAGCGCAGTGGCGGCACCCGGTGGATAGCTTGTCGCTACCCAGGCCATCACCAGCGAGCAGGCGTTGGCGGTCGCGATAATTGACAGATTAATGCCGCCGCAAAGCATGGTCATTGCCATCGCCAGCGCCAGGATCCCCAACACCGGCATTTGCGAGGCAATCGACTGGAAATTAGTGACAGACCAGAAGATGTTTGGCATGGCAATGCTAAAGGCGATAACCGTCAGCAGCAGCAGGCCGATCAGGTAAAACTCAACGTTATTGCGCCATGATTTTTTCATAACAAGCTCCGGTTCTGATGCTGGCTCCAGGCCGTTACGCTGATACTGACGACGATGATCGCCCCGGTAATCAGGGTCTGCCAGTAGGAGGAGACCCCCAGCAGGTTCAGGCCGTTCTGCATCACCGCCAGTAAAATCACCCCCAGCAGCGTACCGGTGAGGGTTCCGCGCCCGCCAATCAGGCTGGTGCCGCCCAGCACCACCGCGGCCAGCACCGTCAGCTCATAGCCCAGCAATGAATCCGGCGCGACAGTCATCACTGTCCATGCCTGCACGACACCTGCGGCCCCCGACATCAGCCCCATGTAGCCATAAACGAACAACTGCAGGCGGAGCACACTGAAGCCGACGCGGCTGGCGGATTCCCGGTTGCCGCCCATGGCATAGATCTTGCGGCCAACGGTGGTGAAATTCATGATAAACGCGGTCAACAACACCACCGCTATCATCGTCAGCAGCGGCAGCCCCAGGCCGTAATCGTAACCATCGGCATCGGTGTATTTGAACAGCATGACCCCCTTTTCAAACCACGGGGGGAAGTCATAGAGCCAGACACCTTTGCTTAACCACAGCAGCAAACCGTAGAAAATATTGAGCGTGGAAATGGTGATAATGATCGAGGGGACCCGCAGACGATTGACCAACAGCGCGTTAACCAGCCCCAGTAGCACGCCGATACCGCCGGCAAGCACAAAGGCCACCGCGAAGTTGCCGCCCACTTTTTGCAGCATCACTACCATGCCGTACTGGGCGATAATGGTCATGGCCGGGAAGGAGATATCAATCCCGCCGGCGATCAGCACCACGAACAGGCCACAGGCGAGGATAGTCAGCATCGCGTAGTTATTAGCGAGGTCGTAAATATTACCGAAAGTGAAAAATTCCTCACTGCGCCAGCCCAGCATCAGGCACAGCGCGATAATAAACATACCTAACCAGAATTCATGTTGTTTCAACAGATTAGCCATTAACCACCTCCGCTATCTGCTGTTGGTTACTGCTGTCCGGCAGGAAGCTATGCGTCAATTCGCCCTGCTTCATCACCAGGATGCGATGACTCTGGTACCACGCCTCTTCGATCTCGTCACAAATCATCAGCACGGCGATGCCATGGGCAGCCAAATCGCTGATGATATGATAGATCCCGGCTTTGTTTGCGATATCCACCCCCACCGTCGGGCTATCAAGGATCAGCAGCTTAGGGGCGATCGCCAGCCATTTGGCGATAGAGACGCGTTGGGCATTGCCGCCGGAGAGGGTATTCACCGGCAAATGCGTATCCGGCGCTTTAATGGTCAACGCGTTGACCATTCTCGCGACCAGTTGCTGAGCTTTACTGTCACTCAATAGTCCGCAAGTGCCTTTCACTTTATGAAACACCGTGCTGATGATGTTATTTTCAATCGACTGACTCATCACCAGGCCGCGTGACATACGGTCCTCAGAGACATAGCCGATACCGTGGCGGATAGCGTCCTGATTGCTACGCAACCGCACCGGTTGGCCATTTATCAGGATCTCGCCGCTGTCGGGGCGGGTCATGCCGAAAAGGCTCAGGCACAACTCTGTTCGCCCCGCACCCAGCAGGCCGACTATCGACACCACTTCTCCGGCTTCGACCTTCAGAGAGACGTTGTGATATTCCCCCTTGCGGCTGAGATTGCGCACTTCCAGTACCGGCGTGCTGCCCTTCCCTTGCCACAGGTCGCGCACCTGATAATCAAACTCCTGGCCCGTCATCAGAAAACCGAGTCGCCGAGTAGTCACCTCTGCCGCCGGTAAGGTGCCGACCAGATTGCCATCCTTCAGCACGCTGATGCGATCCGATACGGCCATGACCTCTTCCAGACGGTGGCTAACGAAGACGATGCAGATCCCCCTCTCACGTAGCTGGCGCACGACATTCAGTAGCCCCTCCACTTCCTGATGGGTCAATGAGGCTGTGGGTTCATCCATAATGATAAGCCGGGCGTCCTGCGCCAGCGCGCGGCAGATCGCCACCAGCTGGCAGCGGGCGATGGAGAGCGACTCAACGGTGGCATCAAGCGGCAGCGAGACGTTAATACTCCGCATCGCCTGCTCCGCACTGCGCCGCAGTTCGCTGCGCTTTACCAGCACGCCGCGGTGATAGTGGTTGATGGCAATGTTCTCCCACACGCTGAGATTGGGAAACAGCGACAGATCCTGATAAATCACCTGGATCCCATGGGCGACAGAGGCCGCAGGCGTCAGTCTGGGCCACGTCTTGCCGCCCAGCTCCATCGCCGCGCCCTCATCCGGGCGATAGACGCCGGAGATAATTTTGATCAACGTCGACTTCCCGCAACCGTTCTGCCCGGCCAGGCAGTGTACTTCCCCGGGCATAAAATCGATGCTGATATCATTGAGCGCGCGGTTGGCGTGGAAGGTTTTGCTGACGTGACGAAGGGAAAGGAAAGGTTCCATAACATCCCCTGGCAGGTTAAGCCGGGGCGCCAGGCGCCCCGGAAGATGGATTAGTAGAGCGAATCAATATTGTCTTTATTTACCAGCAGCACTTTATGGAAGCGGATAATATGCTTGTCGCTATCGACATCCGCTTTACCGAGCTCTTTCAGTTCAAATCCTGGCTCAATGGATTTGCCGTTCAGCAGGGTGCTGGCGACGGCCGCGAGGGCATAGCCGGCTGTCGCCGGATCGTAGGTAATGCCTTCTGTAATATCACCACTCTTAATGAGGGAGGCCGCCTGCGATGGGATCATCATCCCGTAGACCGCAACTTTGTTTTTCGCACGCTTCTCTTTCACCGCGCGCCCCGCGCCAATCGGACCATTCGAACCAAAAGAGACCACCGCTTTCAAATCCGGATAAGTTTTCATTAGATCGAGCGTGGTACGGCGGGAATCATCAACACTTTCCGCTACCGGCATGCGGCGGGTGACTTCATGCATGTCCGGATAATGCTCTTTTTGGTATTTCACCAGCAGATCGGCCCACAGGTTGTGCTGCGGTACCGTAAGACTACCTACATAGATAACGTAGCCGCCTTTGCCACCCATCCGCTTGGCCATATGCTCCACATATTCAGCGGCGAACTTCTCGTTATCGATGATCTCCACATCCCAGTTGGCGCTCGGCTGCCCGGGCGATTCGTTGGTCAGCACGACGATGCCGGCGTCACGGGCTTTTTTGAATACCGGCTCCAGCACGTTGGCATCGTTAGGCACGATAGTGATGGCATCCACTTTACGTGCAATCAGGTCCTCAATAATTTTCACCTGCTGCGGCGCGTCGGTGCTGGACGGCCCAACCTGAGAGGCGTTGAGGTTAAACTCTTTCCCAGCCTGGACTACCCCTTCACCCATCCGGTTAAACCATGGCATGCCATCTACTTTTGAAATATTGACTACCGTTTTTTCCGCCGCATATACCGGCGCGGAAATAAGCGCAGCCCCCAACAGCAAGGATGAAAAAATATTAACGACCAGACGTTTATGCATAATAATTAGCCTCAATACGTTGTAGTCAGACAGGGGTATGACGCAAAATGGAAAAAAGATATAAATAGTAATAATGTTAATAATTTAGAAGAGAATAAACACAAGCTGTAACAGCAGACAGGTAATATCCAGCTATAAATATGGATAATAATACTATAATCCTGTGACGTGAGCTTTTTCACAAAAAGCCTGCAACATACTTTATTGTTCCATAATAATTATCAGGTCTATGAGAAAACCTATTTTCCCGTCTGGTCATTTACCGCAAAACAACAAAAAAATAATACCAGCAAAATCATATGGTTTTTGATTGCGCTCTTGGCCTATTCCGTGGCAGGATAAAAAGATGAACAGAAACGCGATCGTAACCTATCCCCGCCGTTGGTGGCTGCCTGCATAACAGGCGGCACGATACACGTTTCCATTTTCAAAGCCGCCGGAAGGCGGCTTTGGTGTTTTCAGGACGTCTTTCGGCTGAACAGTCTGATAAGGAGTCCCTGATGAACCATCCGCAAACCATCCTCACTGGCGACCGCCCCACCGGCCAGCTACATCTTGGCCACTACGTCGGCTCGCTGCGCCAGCGCGTCGCGCTGCAGCACGACCACCAGCAGTTTATTCTGATCGCCGACCTGCAAGGGCTCACTGACAACGGCAGCAACCCGCAAAAAATAAGCCATCATATTCTCGAAGTGATGGCCGATTATCTGGCCGTCGGCATTGACCCCAGGCTCACCACGATCTGCCTGCAGTCCGCCCTGCCCGCGCTGGCGGAGCTCAGCGCGCTGTATATGAATATCGTCACCGTCGCCCGCGTGGAACGTAATCCGACGGTCAAAAATGAGATTGCCCAGAAGGGATTCGCCCGTTCGCTGCCGGTGGGCTTTCTCGCCTATCCGATTAGCCAGGCGGCAGATATCACCGCCTTCAAAGCCGAACTGGTGCCAGTGGGCGACGATCAGCTACCGATGATTGAGCAGACCAACGAGATCGTCCACAAGATGAATAGCCTCACCGGCGAACCGGTGCTGCGCCACTGCAAGGCGCTACTCAGCGAAGTGAGCCGCCTGCCGGGCGTCGACGGCAACGCCAAAATGTCGAAATCGCTGGGCAATACGCTGACGTTATCGGCCAGTGAAGAGGAGATCCACCGCGCGGTCAGCGCGATGTATACCGACCCGACGCACCTGAGAGTCAGCGATCCGGGGCATGTCGACGGCAACGTGGTGTTTACCTATCTCGACGCTTTCCATAGCGATAAGGCGCGGGTGGCTGAGATGAAAGCCCACTATCAGCGCGGCGGGCTGGGGGATCGCCAGTGTAAGAATGAACTGGAAACCTGCCTGCAGGCGCTCCTGGCGCCGATCCGCGAACGGCGGGCCACCTTTATTCAGGATAAAGGGATGCTGCTGGAATTGTTGCGTCAGGGCAGCGAGCGCGCCCACCAGTTGACGCAGCAGACGCTGCATGAGGTGAAACGAGGTCTGGGGCTGCCGGTCCTGTTCTGAGGTGATGAAAGGTTTCCGGTAGTGGATATTTTGTTAACGCGTCGACAAGACCCTGCCTTTAGTGTGGACAACGCCGCCGCGAATGTTACTATCACGTTAACGGTAGCTCTCACTATGCGTGTTTCATTAAGGCCAGGATCGCTGATGATGACCACATAAGTAGTACAGCGTTCGGCTGCGCATCGACGCGGTAGAGCGCGGCGTCAGCGGCCCTTCCCCACTCATTCGTCCTTCGCAAGGAGGACGCTCCGCCCGCCGGAGAAGACACGCGTATCACTTCGCACAGGGAATCAAGCGAGTCGCGTATGGACAAAATAAAGAAACGTTGGACAGGGTATTTTGTCGGCTTACTGGTGGTACTCGCCGCCGCAGCATGGTGGCTGCTGCGCCCGCCGGACCTCCCGGAGGGTTTTGCCAGTAGCAACGGACGAATCGAAGCCACCGAGGTGGATATTGCCAGCAAAATCGCCGGGCGTATCGACACCATTCTGGTCAAAGAGGGTCAGTTCGTGCACCAGGGAGAGGTGCTGGCGAGAATGGATACCCGTGTACTGAACGAGCAGCGTCTTGAAGCCGCCGCGCAAATCAAGGAAGCGGAAAGCGCGGTCCTGGCCGCCAGAGCCTTGCTCGATCAGCGGCAAAGTGAAATGCGCGCCAGCGAAGCGGTAGTGAAGCAGCGTCAGGCGGAGCTCGACTCCACGGCGAAACGTCACGTCCGCTCGCACACTCTCTCCCAGCGCGGCGCCGTCTCCGCTCAGCAACTGGATGACGATCGCGCCGCGGCGGAGAGCGCTCGCGCGGCGCTGGAGTCGGCGAAAGCCCAGGTCTCTGCCGCCCGCGCCGCCATCGAGGCCGCCCGCACCAGCATTATTCAGGCGCAAACCCGCGTCGAAGCCGCCCAGGCGACCGAGCGGCGGATCCTCGCCGATATTGACGATAGCGAGCTGAAAGCCCCCCGCGACGGCCGCGTTCAGTATCGCGTCGCCGAGCCCGGTGAAGTCCTGGCCGCCGGTGGCCGGGTGCTGAACATGGTCGATCTCGCCGACGTCTATATGACTTTCTTTCTGCCCACCGAACAGGCGGGTCTGCTGGCGCTCGGCAGCGAAGCGCGCTTGATCCTCGATGCCGCGCCGGATCTGGTGATCCCGGCCAATATCAGCTTTGTCGCCAGCGTCGCCCAGTTCACGCCGAAAACGGTGGAGACCCGCGACGAGCGTCTCAAACTGATGTTCCGCGTCAAAGTGCGTATCCCGCCGGAGCTGCTGGCGCAGCACCTGGAGTATGTCAAAACCGGTCTGCCCGGCATGGCTTACGTGCGGCTGGATAACCAGCTGTCCTGGCCTGAAGCCCTGACGGTAAGGTTGCCGCAATGATACTGACGCCACAGGATACCTCGCCCCCCGTCGCCCGGCTGGACAACGTTGGCCAGCGCTTTGGCACCACCGTGGCGCTGCGGGATATCAGTCTGGCGATCCCGGCGCGGCGCATGGTCGGCCTGATTGGCCCGGACGGCGTCGGCAAATCGAGCCTGCTCTCTCTCATCGCCGGGGCGCGGGCTATTGAGCAGGGTAACGTGATGGTGCTCGGCGGGGATATGCGTGACGTTCATCACCGCCGCGAGGTGTGCCCGAAGATTGCCTGGATGCCGCAGGGGCTGGGGAAAAACCTCTATCACACCCTTTCGGTGTATGAAAACGTCGACTTCTTCGCCCGCCTGTTTGGCCACGATAAAGCCGAACGCGAATCTCGTATCAACGAGCTGCTGCAGAGCACCGGGCTGGCGCCGTTTCGCGATCGCCCGGCGGGTAAGCTCTCCGGCGGGATGAAGCAAAAGCTGGGGCTCTGTTGCGCCCTTATCCACGACCCGCAGCTGCTGATCCTCGATGAACCCACCACCGGCGTCGACCCGCTTTCCCGGGCGCAGTTCTGGGAGCTTATCGACAGCATTCGTCAGCGCCAGCCGGAGATGAGCGTGCTGGTGGCTACCGCCTACATGGAAGAGGCTGAGCGCTTTGACTGGCTGGTGGCGATGAACGCCGGCGAGGTGCTGGCGACCGGTACCGCTGCGGAGCTGAAAGCGCAGACCGGCAGTCAGACGCTGGAGCAGGCGTTTATCGCCCTGCTGCCGGAAGCGCAGCGCCAGGCGCATAAGGCAGTGGTAATCCCGCCGCGCGACGACCGCGAGGAAGAGATCGCCATCGAAGCCCGTGGGCTGACCATGCGCTTTGGCGACTTCGTCGCCGTCGACCACGTTAACTTCCGCATCGCCCGCGGTGAAATCTTCGGCTTCCTCGGCTCCAACGGCTGCGGCAAATCCACCACCATGAAGATGCTCACCGGCCTGCTGCCCGCCAGCGAAGGCGAAGCCTGGCTGTTCGGCCAGCCGGTCGACCCGAAAGATATCGCCACCCGCCAGCGGGTGGGCTATATGTCGCAGGCTTTCTCGCTCTATAGCGAACTGACCGTCCGGCAAAACCTCGAACTGCACGCCCGCCTGTTTCATATTCCGGACGGCGAAATCCCCGGTCGGGTGGCGGAAATGAGCGAGCGCTTCATGCTCAGCGAAGTGGAAGACGCCCTGCCCACCGCCCTGCCGCTGGGCATCCGTCAGCGTCTGTCGCTGGCGGTGGCGGTTATCCATCGCCCGGAAATGCTGATCCTCGACGAACCCACCTCCGGGGTCGATCCGGTGGCACGGGATATGTTCTGGCAGCTGATGGTCGACCTCGCGCGTCAGGATCGGGTGACCATTTTTATCTCCACCCACTTTATGAATGAGGCAGAACGCTGCGACCGCATCTCGCTGATGCACGCCGGCAAGGTGCTGGCCAGCGATACGCCGCAGGCGCTGGTCGAGCAGCGCGGTGCCGCCAGCCTCGAAGAGGCGTTTATCGCCTGGCTCCAGGAGGCGCAGCCAACCGCCGCAGCTCCTGAGGAACCTGCGCCTGCTGCAGCATCCCATCCAGAACGCGCGGCCCCGCGCCAGGCCTTCAGTCTGCAACGGCTGTTCAGCTACAGCCGCCGCGAAGCGCTGGAACTGCGCCGCGATCCGGTGCGCTCGACGCTGGCGCTGCTGGGAACGGTGATCCTGATGTTTATCATGGGCTATGGGATCAGCATGGACGTCGAGGATCTGCGCTTTGCGGTACTCGACCGCGATCAAACCCTCAGCAGTCAGGGCTGGTCGCAGAATATCGCTGGCTCACGCTACTTTATCGAACAGGCGCCGCTGCGCAGTTACGATGAGCTCGACCGGCGGATGCGCGACGGCGAGCTGGCGGTGGCGATAGAGATCCCGCCGAACTTTGGCCGCGATATCGCCCGCGGCACGCCGGTGCAAATCGGTGTCTGGGTGGATGGCGCAATGCCAAACCGTGCTGAAACGGTACGCGGCTACATGCAGGCCATGCATCTGGCCTGGCTGCAGGAGATGGCCGCCCGGCAGAGCAGTCCGCAGCGCGCTACCTCTCTCATCTCCATTGAGACCCGCTATCGCTATAACCCGGACGTGAAGAGCCTGCCGGCCATCGTCCCGGCGGTGATCCCGCTGCTGCTGATGATGATCCCGGCGATGCTCAGCGCCCTGAGCGTGGTACGCGAGAAGGAGCTCGGGTCGATCATCAACCTGTACGTGACGCCGACCACCCGCAGCGAATTCCTGCTCGGCAAGCAGGTGCCTTACATCGTACTGGGAATGTTTAACTTCTTTTTGCTGTGCGCGCTGTCGGTCTTCGTCTTTGGCGTATCACATAAGGGCAGCTTCCTGACGCTGAGCCTGGCGGCGCTGCTCTATGTCACCATCGCCACCGGACTGGGACTGCTGATCTCAACCTTTATGAAGAGCCAAATCGCCGCCATCTTCGGCACCGCCATCATTACGCTCATCCCGGCGACCCAGTTCTCCGGGATGATCGATCCGGTGGCGTCGCTGGAAGGCCCCGGGCGCTGGATTGGACAAATCTACCCGACCAGCCACTTCCTGACTATCGCCCGCGGCACCTTCTCCAAAGCGCTGAATCTCAGCGATTTGTGGGGCTCCTTTATTCCCCTACTGATTGCGGTGCCGCTGGTGCTCGGGCTGAGCGTGTTGCTGCTGAAGAAACAGGAGGGGTGATGCGCGGATTACGTAATATTTATAACCTCGGCGTCAAAGAGCTGCGCAGCCTGCTGGGTGATAAAGCGATGCTGGCGCTAATCGTGTTTGCTTTTACCGTGTCGGTGTACTCCTCAGCTACGGTGATGCCCGGCTCGCTGCACCTGGCGCCAATTGCGGTTGCCGATATGGATAAGTCGCAGCTCTCTTCACGCATCATTAACGCTTTCTACCGCCCCTGGTTTCTCGAACCGGAGCTGATCACCGCCGATGAGATGGACGCCGGCCTGGATGCCGGGCGCTACACTTTCGCCATCAATATTCCGCCAAATTTCCAGCGCGATGTGCTGGCCGGCCGCCAGCCGGAAGTGCAGGTCAACGTCGACGCCACGCGCATGAGCCAGGCCTTTACCGGCAACGGCTATATCCAGAATATTATTAACGGCGAAGTAAACGGCTTCATTGCCCGCTACCGGGAGAACAGCGTGCTGCCGGTAGAGCTGGCGGTAAGAATGCGCTTTAACCCTAACCTGGAACAGGAGCGCTTTGGCGCGGTGATGGCGATCATCAACAACATCACCATGCTGGCTATTGTCCTCACCGGCTCGGCGCTGATCCGCGAGCGCGAGCACGGTACCATCGAGCACCTGCTGGTGATGCCGGTTACGCCGTTTGAGATCATGATGGCCAAGATCTGGTCGATGGGGCTGGTGGTGCTGGTGGTCTCCGGGCTGTCGCTGCTGCTGATGGTTCAGGGGATTTTGCAGGTGCCCATTGAGGGGTCGATTCCACTGTTTATGCTGGGGGTGGCGCTCAGCCTGTTCGCCACCACCTCGATCGGCATTTTTATGGGCACCCTCGCCCGCTCGATGCCGCAGCTGGGGCTGCTGATGATCCTGGTGCTGCTGCCGCTGCAGATGCTCTCTGGCGGCTCCACGCCGCGTGAAAGTATGCCGCAGCTGGTTCAGGATATCATGTTGACCATGCCGACCACCCACTTCGTCAGTCTGGCGCAGGCGATTCTGTACCGCGGCGCCAGCTTCAGTATCGTCTGGCCGCAGTTCTTAACCTTGCTGGCTATCGGAGCGGTGTTCTTTACTATCGCCCTGCTGCGTTTTCGCAAAACGATTGGTCAGATGGCGTAAGGGCTTAAGAAGGGCCGTCGACTCCCGGCGGCCCGAATGGTTTATTTGTGGCGATTCATAAAGTGGCGAAGACCCCAGGTGAAGGCCATCGCCATGCTGAAGAGAATGAACAGCAGCACCACCCAGCTGATGGAGATGCGCAGCAGCGTGCCGGGGGTCATAAACGGCTGCAGATAGACAGTGAAGGACTGGGCGGGTGATTTCCCCAGCAGTTCATACAGGTTATCCGTCAGCCACACGCCGACCCGGCAGAACAGCCAGATTATCGCTGGCCAGCAGAGCAGCACCAGAAAGGTAAAGCGCTCCTGAAGGTAGGTGAAGAGCCGGCGCAACGGCGACCAGTTAAGCAGGATTTTCATTTCTATTCTCATATTGCCAGCCGATAACCAGTGCAGATAGC